>JAAVZL010000014.1 GCA_022791635.1 Lachnospiraceae bacterium | reverse complement strand
TGCTGATTCGGGCATAGTGGCCTGTGGCAATGTAAGCGGCTCCTATGTCCAGACTTCTCTTTAAGAGGGCCTCCCATTTCACATAGCGGTTGCAGGCGATGCAGGGGTTGGGCGTCCGGCCGGCCAAATACTCGGATATAAAGTAATCCATTACAAAGCGTTTAAAGTCTGCCTTAAAATTCATTACATAGTGGGGAATGTCAAGAAGTCCGGCTACCCGTCTGGCATCCTCTACGGCGCTTAAGCCGCAGCAGCCCCCGTTTTCTTCCAGGGTCACCTCGTTCTCGTCCTGCCAGATCTGCATGGTGACGCCGATGACCTCGTAGCCCTGCTCCTTTAAGAGCCAGGCGGCTACGGAGGAATCCACGCCGCCGGACATTCCCACAACGACCTTTTCTTTTTTGCTCAATGATCTGATTTCCTTATTCTTCTTGCTTGATGGATCCCGGACTTTCTATGGGGAAATACGAAAGTCTCTGATCAGCGCTTTTCATCCTCCGTCTGGCTGTTTTCCTGACTTTGGCTGCCTGTAGGCTGAGGATACCCGTTTTGATTCTGGTAGCTTGAACCATAGGAATTCTGTCCATAGGGATTCTGCTGGTAGGTGCTCTGTCCATAGCCGCCCTGCTGATAGGGATCGGAGGAATAGGGCTGCTGGTATACGTACTGCACGGGTTGAGATCTCTCGGCCCCAATCCTCTTCATAGCCAGGAACATGTATACCAGAGTTACGCCAAAGTTGATGACCCAGAAGTAGGGAATGGTAATGGGGAATATGGTCCAGCTTAAAAACCTCAGTATGAGCCCTTTAAAAAACAGAGGCATGGTTCTTCCGTAGAGGGCAATGATAAAGATTTCTCCAAAGCTCAGCTGCGCATTTAATATCATGTTTAAAAGCATTCCTACCAGGCTGACAATGAGCACCCCAAAGAAAAACAGGGCTGTAATCATAATAAAATAGAAAATCAGGCCCAGAATCAGGAAGAGATAAATCATGGGAATCATCGCCATAATCATCTCCTTGCTAAAGTAGGTGCCGCTCTCCAGCATGTAAAAATACAGCGTCTGTACTTGGCCGTTGCTTTTGACAATCAGCTTCTCCCGGTCTACCAAAAGCATGCTCTGGTATCCCCTTGAAAACTCATAGGCTGCCTCCTCGTCAAAATAGTAATCGGAGTCCAGCTCGATGTAGGAGCCGGCGGCCTCATAGAGGACTGGCTCTTCAATCCAGAAGCCCTGGTCCGTCACCTCAAAATCCGGAACCGCTTCGCCTACCAGGGTACCGAAGCCCCCTGTTCTTATCTGGAAAAATACCAGCGGAAGCACGGCGCTTAATAGAAAATAAAACAGCATCAGCAGCATTCCGTAACCGAAGATTTTTCCTCTCTTGTTTTTCAAAAACTTTGGATATGCGGATGGCTTTGCTATGGAGCATCCCATTTCTTTAAATACATTCATTGTTTCGTCCCCCTTATCTTTCTTTTTGTGAATCCTTAATAGCTTTCTTCTTCCTCTTCCTCATCTTCATGGATGTCGGATTTCGGCTTTTTCAGTCCTTCGATTTTTATGCCGTTCTTCTCTGCATAATCCCACAGCGCCGCATGAATCGCTTCCTCTGCAAGCAAAGAGCAGTGGACCTTCACTGGCGGAAGGCCGTCCAGAGCCTCCATCACAGCCTTGTTGGTCACCTTCAGGGCCTCCTCAACGGTCTTCCCCTTCACAAGCTCCGTAGCCATACTGCTGGTTGCCACAGCAGCTCCGCAGCCGAAGGTCTTAAATTTGCAGTCCTGTATGATGCCATTGTCATCAATATCCAGATAAATTCTCATAATATCGCCGCATTTTGCATTTCCCACGGTTCCCACACCGCTTGCATTTTCAATCTCGCCCACATTGCGAGGGTTCTGAAAATGATCCATTACCTTTTCACTGTACATTCTTGTATTCCTCCATTTAAGTTCCGCAATATCCCGCTCGCCGCATCCTTACTGAGAAGAATTTCCGGCCGCAAAAACATGCGTCCGTAAATCCTTCTATGCGCCTCTGGCATATTGCTGATTTAAGTTCCGCAATACCCCGCTCACCGCATCCTTACTGAGAAGAATTTCCGGCCGCAAAAACGTGCGTCCGTAAATCCTTCTATGCGCTTCCGGGATATTGCTGATTTAAGTTCCGCAATCTTACATTATGCCCGGCGCAAAAAGTCCTCATAGAGCGGTGACATGCTGCGCAGGCGCTCGATGATCCTTTTTAGCTGCTCCACCACAAAGTCCAAATCCTCCCGGGTAATTTCCTCATTCAGGGTAAGGCGCAGTGAGCCGTGGGCTATCTCATGGGGCAGGCCGATGGCCAGCAGGACATGAGAAGGGTCCAGTGAGCCGGAAGTGCAGGCCGAACCGGAAGATCCGCAGATTCCCTCCATATCCAGCATGATAAGCAAGGACTCTCCCTCAATAAACTGGAAGCTGAAATTCGCATTGTTGGGAAGCCGGTCGGTACGGTGCCCGTTCAGGCGGGTATAGGGAATCTCCTTTAAAACCCGATCAATCAGGTAATCCCGACATTTTCGCTCCTCCCCAGTCCGCTCATTCATGGTGCTCACGGCCCGCTCCACAGCCTTTCCAAAGCCCACGATTCCCGGCACATTCTCCGTTCCGGCCCGGCGTTTTCGTTCCTGGGCTCCCCCATGAATCAGAGAGCGAAGCTTTAAGCCCTTGCGAATATAGAGAAAACCGATTCCCTTAGGGCCGTTCAGCTTGTGGCCGCTGGCGCTCAGCATATCAATATGGTATTCGTCCACGTTGATAGGCACATGTCCGAAGGCCTGTACGGCATCTGTGTGAAATAAAATTCCCCGCTCCCGGGCGATTTCCCCGATTTCCCGAATCGGCTCCAGGGTTCCAATCTCATTGTTGGCAAACATGACGG
Source organism: Lachnospiraceae bacterium (assembly GCA_022791635.1). Taxonomy (GTDB): domain Bacteria; phylum Bacillota; class Clostridia; order Lachnospirales; family Lachnospiraceae; genus Laedolimicola. The sequence continues at coordinate 7,010 of JAAVZL010000014.1, read as the reverse complement.
AGATCAGAATGGTATCCGGTCGAATGGCCTTCCTTAGCTCCTCAAGTTTCACCACACCGTTCTCGTCCACATTCAGATACGTCACCTCAAAGCCGTTTTTCTCCAGCCATTCGCAGGTGTGGAGAATGGCATGATGCTCAATTTTTGTGGTAATGATGTGTCTTCCCTTGCTGCGGTAGCTCTCTGCCGTAGCCTTAAGGGCCCAGTTGTCTGCCTCGCTTCCGCCAGCTGTAAAATAAATCTCCTCCGCTTTGGCTCCCAAAGCCTCTGCGATGGTTTCTCTTGCCTCCGTGACCGCTTTTTTACTTTCCGCCGCCAGACCATATACGCTGGAAGGGTTTCCAAAATGCTCCGTAAAATACGGAAGCATGGCCTCCACCACCTCCGGGGCGGTCTTTGTGGTGGCCGCATTGTCCAGATAAATTAATTTTTTCATAATGTATCGCCTCCTATTCCAGTTCCGCAACGTTTCTAACAGTACCCCCTATATAGAAGTATTTCCAGTCACAGATACATGTGCCTGTAAATCCTTCTGGCACTGTACGAAATGTTGCTGATTCCAGTTCCGCAATATCCCGCTCAACACATCTTTGTCGAGAACAATTTCCGGCCGATAAAACATTCGTCCGTAAATCGTTCTATGTGTTTCGGGAACATTGCCGACATCAATTATTGCAGCAGGAGCTCACAACGCTCCCGGCCTTATTTCCCACATTTCTGCTCTCCTCCACCAGTCGGCTCAGAGAAATTTCGTCCACCGTCCTGTTGATGCTGTCATTGATCCGCTGCCACACGTACTTGGTCACGCAGAACTCCGAGCCGTCACAGGTGCTCTCTTCCTTAAGTCCCGGACACTCCACCGGATCCAGATTCCCCTCCAGAGCCCGCAGAATATCTCCCACCGAGATCTCCTCCGCCGGCTTTGCCAGCTTATAGCCACCGCCGGCTCCCCGCACACTGACGACCAATCCGGCCTTCCGAAGCCGTGCAATCAGCTGTTCCAGATAGCTCTCCGAAATATTCTGCCTGGAAGCAATACTGGCAATGGAAACCGTCTCATTTTCACTATATACGGCTAAATCAATCAGAGCCCGAAGTCCATATCGCCCCTTTGTTGACAGCTTCATAGAATCACCTCTCAATCAATTCCGAGCGTTTTACTCGGATTTCAGATAAATAATACCACCTGACAAAAGTTCTGTCAAGAACCTCCCGGGAATATATTATAAAAAAACTCCTGGAGAGCCTGTTAGTCACAGCCTCCCGGAAACAGGGGTTCCCTATGAAAAAGCAAAAGCATCCGCTCATCGCCGGAACTCTGATTCTCACCCTCACCGGCCTTGCCAGCCGAATTATCGGCTTCTTTTATAAGATATTCCTAAGCCGTACCATCGGTGCCGAGGGAATCGGCATTTACCAGATGATTTTCCCCATCTACGGAGTCTGCTATGCATTCACCACCGCCGGCGTGGAGATTGCCATCTCCCGCTTTGTATCCGGAGAAATGGCCCGGGGGAAAAAAGAACGAGCCCGCTCCATCCTCTGGATTGGACTCTCCATGTCGCTTGCCCTCTCCCTTTTCACCACCTTTCTCGTCTACACCAACGCAGACTTTCTTGCAACCCGCCTCCTCCATGAGGCCCGCTGCGCAGGTCTGCTTCGCATCATGTCCCTGACTGTGCCCTTTGGAGCCTGCCATTCCTGCATCAGCGGCTACTACTACGGCCTGCAGCGCACGGCCGTCCCTGCCTGCGCACAGCTCTTTGAACAGCTGATCCGGGTAACGGCCGTCTATATCATTTATCAAATTTCCCTAGAGCAAGGAAGCAGCCTCTCCCCCGCAGCCGCCGTTATCGGCCTGGTTCTGGGCGAATTTGCCTCCATGCTCTTCGGGCTCTTCGCCATCTCCTCCGAGAGCCTTCGAAAAACCGCCAAAAAAAGCCGGGATTTCCCAGCCCGTACCTACATGAGACGCATGTTTCTGGAAGCCGCCCCCGTCTCTGCCAACCGTGTGTGCATGAACCTCCTAGGCAGCGCCGAGGCCGTCCTCCTCCCCCTTACCCTGCAGCAATACGGCTTAAACGTAGAGCGGGCCCTAAGCGTCTACGGCACCCTCACCGGCATGGCCATGGCCTTTATCCAATTCCCCAGCGTCCTCACCAACGCCGTCTCCGTCATGCTCCTCTCCTCCGTCTCCGAATCACAGGCAGCCGGAAACAAAAACCAAATAGCGCGCACCATCCGTAAAACCATCACCCTGTGTCTGCCCCTAGGCATCGCCTGCACCTGCTTCTTCCTCCTTTTCGGCAAAACCATGGGCCTCTTCTTCTTCAAAAGTGAAATGGCCGGCGACTTCATCATCACCCTGGCCTGGATCTGCCCCTTCCTGTACCTGAACAGCACCCTCCACAGTATCCTAAACGGCCTGGGAAGAACCGCTGCCGGCTTCATCAACAACCTCATCGGAATCATGATCCGAATCTTCTTCATCCTAGCCTGCGTCCCAAGGGTGGGCATCCAAGGCTACCTCTGGGGCATCCTTGCCAACCAGCTCTTCGTAGCCTTTTTAAACATCAACGCTCTCAAAGAAGAACGAAAACTAACATAACCCAGCAAAACCGTAAATAGGGAATGCCGCAAAACAGCCGGGGAGCTTTTCCGATATCCAGTGTCCGGCTGTTCGCGCACAGACTGTCTGATATTGGCGAACGAATGTCTAAAGACCACAGCAGGCAAAGCCTGCCAAAATCCAAAATCGTTCGTCCGACAAGAGCTGACAGTCTGTGTGAGAACCGTCCGAACATCGGATACGGAAAAGCTCCCCGGCTGTTTTGCGGCATTCTCAGCACAGCCTCCCGTTTAACTCATCTCTCCATATTACGGATTAACATCTCTCCGCAATCTCATAAAGCAGCCGCTCCGAATCCTCCCATCCAAGACAAGGATCCGTAATCGACTTCCCATACACATGATCATGAATCCCCTGACACCCTTCCTCAATATAGCTCTCAATCATAACCCCCTTCACCAGCTTCCGAATCTCCCCCGAGCAAGACCGACTGTGAAGCACCTCTTTCACAATCCGAATCTGCTCCATAAACTGCTTATTGGAATTACTATGATTCGCATCCACAATACAAGCCGGATTCCGAAGCTCCCGCTCATTGTAAAGCTCCAGAAGCGTCTGCAAATCCTCATAATGATAATTCGGCAAAGACACCCCTCTTTTATTCACAGATCCCCGAAGCACCGCATGCGCCAGCTCGTTTCCGTCCGTCTTCACTTCCCAGTCCCGATAAATAAACGTATGTCCATGCTGAGCCGCATACACCGAATTCAGCATAACGCTAAATCCCCCGCTGGTAGGATTCTTCATTCCCACAGGCACATCAATCCCGCTGGAGACCAGGCGATGCTGCTGATTCTCCACCGACCGGGCCCCAATGGCAATATAAGACAAAAAGTCCGTCACATACCGCAAATTCTCCGGATACAGCATCTCGTCCGCCGCAGTCAGCCCCGTCTCCTCAATGGCCCGAATATGCATCTTTCTAAGGGCCACAATCCCGGCCAGCGGATCCGGCTTCTTCTCCGGATCCGGCTGATGCATAATCCCCTTATAGCCCTCACCCGTGGTCCTGGGCTTATTGGTATAAATCCGGGGAATAATGATCACCTTATCCTTTATCTTCTCCTGAACGGGAACCAGCCGGCGCACGTAGTCACAGACCGCCTCCTCATTGTCCGCAGAGCAGGGTCCGATCATCACCAGAAACTTGTCCGATTCTCCCGTAAACACCTTGCGAATCTCCTCGTCCCGCTCCTCCTTGATCTTCGCCACACGGGGAGGCACCGGATACATCCTCCTGGTCTCCTCCGGGCTCGGCAGCTGCTGTACAAATGTAATTCCCATGTTTTCATTCTCCTATTCCAGTTCCACTTTTATTCCTGTTCAGGAAATTGCTGATTTTTCCAGCTCTTATCATAATACAAGACTTTCAAAAAGTCACGAAAAAAAATGTTCAAAATTCTGTTTTAAAGCAAAAAAACTGTGCGGACAGTCTTATATCCGCACAGAAACCGATCTTTTACTTCCTGCTGTAAAATCTATCCTCTGGGATGTGCCTTCTCGTACACCTCCCTGGTCCGCACCGCATACATCATCGTGGTAGAGATATCGGAATGCCCAAGCATCTCCTGGACCACCCGAAGATCCGCTCCATTGTCCACCAGATGGGCCGCAAAGGAATGGCGCAGCGTATGAGGCGTAATCTCCATCTGAATCCCCGCCTGCCTTGCATAGTGCTTAAGAAGCTTCCAAAAGCCCTGCCGGCTCATGCTCTCCCCGGAGCAGTTGGGAAACAGCATCTCACACTCCTTATCCCCAATCAGCTCCCCCCTGGCCGACTCTATGTACTGATCCAAAGCCTTTCTTGCCTTGGCACCAAAAGGAATGATCCGTTCCCGGTTCCGATCCCTGCAGATGATATAATCAAGCTTCCAATTCACATCCTCCATACGCAGAGAGATAAGCTCCGTGACGCGGATCCCCGTTGCATACAAAAGCTCCAGCATGGCCCGATCCCGAAGCCCCTTGCTGGTCCGATCTCCCGGCTGCATCAGAAGCTTCTCCACCTCCTCCACAGACAGCACATCCGGCACCTTCTTCTCCACCTTCGGCGCCTTCAGATTCTCCGCCGGATCCGTCGTCACCTCTCCGTTTTTCATCATATAAAGATAAAAAGCCTTCATAGAGGCAATATTCCGCGACACCGTAGCCGCGGCCATCCCTTTCTTCTCCAAATCCAGGATATAGGAATTCAAATTGGTCTCCGTCACGTCCTTAAGCTTTTCCACCTTCTGAGTCCGCAAAAAACGCATCATTTTCATCAAATCCCGCTGATAAGAAAGCTCCGTATTTTGCGATGTCTTCTTCACCTCATGCAAATAAGACACAAAACTTTTAATCTCTTGTTCCATAAAACTCCGCCCTCAAACTACACACTCATTCTACGAAAACACCCGTCGTATTTACCATTATAGTAATAAAAAAGCAGAAAAGCAATGGTCTTTTTTTACCTAAAACCCTTGGAAAATCAAGGTTTTTGGCATTTCTACAACATCTGGTTTTCCCTATTTTACGGGACCACCAAATCTTGTAAGAAATTTTTTAATTTTTTTCAGAGCTTTTTCAAAAAGGGCTTCAAAAAGAAAGGATTCACATAGCTTTCCAGAAATGCACCCAGAAACAGAAGCAAAATACCAAAAACCGCAGTGGCAAGGTAAGAAAAAAGCTGCTTTCTCCCGCTGTTCCACTGTCCAAGCTTTCGGTCCTGATGCCCGGACATTTCGCAAATTCGCTTCAACATCCAGTAAGCAGCCGGAACATAGAGGATAAAATGGGGCAGCCCTCCGGCTATGCAGAGTACAATACCGGGAAACCCCATCTTCATGGCCGCCGTAGTCATGGTAATCCCAAGAGCCGCGCCTATCCAAAGCGTATATCCGTAAGCCGCTATCGAGCCGAATACCGTAAGCCCGGCCAGCCATAAGAGGAGGAAAGTAGAAAGCCGCGCCTTTAAGGCATAGAGAAACAGCTCCTCCGGAGCAAATTCCAGGCGTTCATATTTGGAAAAAAAGTAAGGGCTTAAGAGTGAGGTGTTATGAACAACCTCCTTCCCGAATACCGCAATATAGAAAACTCCAAGTACAAAGCCGGACAAAAACAGAGTCAGAAAGAAGTCCCTGTCCTTGATTCGGATTCCTTTTACAGCCTTTGCACCAGAAGGCCCAAAGCTCCTTTGTCCCTTAACCCTTCCCGGCCGGAGAGTCCTCGCCGGCCCCATGGATTTCCTGCCCGGAAATGGAAACGGCAGAGGCCGGATGGTAATATCCTTCAGATCCACACCTTTAATCTTCATGCAAAAACCTCCCATACACTATTCAGTGTATGAGAGGTTATCCTATTCCATGCCCTTAAAAATGCCGTACCAGAGCAGCCGGCTATTTGATGGATTCCGATTTTTCATAGCAGGCATCACAGGCCTTGAGCACCGCATTTCGAAAGCCGTGTTCCTCCAAAGCAGCCACCCCGGCTATGGTTGTTCCGCCGGGGGAACAAACCTTGTCTTTTAATGCTCCGGGATGCTCTCCTGTCTCAAGTACCATTTTGGCCGCTCCCGCCACTGCCTGGGCTGCAAAAAGATAGGCCTCTTTCCTTGGCATTCCATATTTCACTGCCCCGTCTGCCAGCGCCTCAATAAACTGGTATACATAGGCCGGCGAGCTTCCGCTTGCACAGACAACAGCGCTCATGAGGCGCTCCTCCACATCTGCACAATTTCCTACAGCTCCAAAAAGCTTATGTACCACCGAAAGCTCTTCCTCGGAAAATTCCTCTTTGCGAAAGCTTAAGCCTGTCATTCCCTCTCCGATGAGCGCCGGCGTATTGGGCATTGCTCTCACAATTCTTCTGTCCGAGCCCAGCACCTCCTTTAAGGAGGCAATGGTAATCCCCGGCGCCAGAGAGATGATTACATGCTCAGGCGTTACCGCATAGCGAATCTGCTTGAGTACTGTGGGGTAATACTGGGGCTTTACCGCCAGAACAACATATTTGCAGGAATTGGCACATTCCGCATTGGTGGGAACATAAGACACCTGAGTTTCCACATGCACGCTCTGCATGGTCTTTTCTGTCTTGGCCGTAAAAATAAAGGCCTCCACAGGAAATACCTTTAATGCTCCCTTCAAAATTGCATAGCCCATATTCCCCATTCCGATAAATCCGATTTCTGCCATATACAACCTCCTATTATAAGTTCCACAATGCCCCTTCCAGCACCTCTCATATAGAAAGATTTCCAGCCACAGAAGCTTGTGTCTGTAAATCTTTCTGGCACTGTCGGGGCATTGCTGTTTTATAAGTTCCACAATGCCCCTTCCAGCACCTCTCATATAGAAAGATTTCCAGCCACAGAAGCTTGTGTCCGTAAATCTTTCTGGCACTG
>JAAVZL010000013.1 GCA_022791635.1 Lachnospiraceae bacterium | reverse complement strand
GCTCCGCACCACTCGTCAAGAAGAATTTCCAGTCACAAAACCATGTGCCTGTAAATCCTTCTGGCACGGTACAAGGCATTGCTGTTTTTCCAGTTCCGCAATACCTTGCTCCACACTACTGTTTTCCCAATTCCGCAATGTCCTCCAACAAAAAATACCGCAACAATGATACAGCTTCTCCTTGGGGGAATACCTATAGTCAACTATTACGGTAGTTGGTAGAAACATTCAACCTATTATGAATTTATACAAGTCCAAACCTCTATCAGTGTACAAAAAATTTCCTCTTTTGTCAAGGCCGGCGCCCCCATCCACCTGCCAAAAATCAGGCAAAAATCACACTTGTCCGACTGTCAAAAGCCAGGGTACGCCGCGAAATAAGGCGGCAGCCATTTCCGATATCCAGTGTCCGGCTGTTTGCGCACATGCAGTCTGATATTGGCGGACTGACAGCACCGAGCACAACAGGCGAAGCCTGTCAATCACCCCCTCCGTCAGTCCGACAAGAGCAGACCGCATGTACGTGAACCGTCCGAACACAGGATATGGAAATGGCTGCCGCCTTATTTCGCGGCGTACCCGTCCGTCTCTCCCGCAAAAACTCACACAACGTACCCCAGCAAAAACCTCCCAATCCCCCAAAGCACCACCAAATGCCCCGGATAAAACCCATAGAAAAAATACTTCGGCTGCCTCCCCCTCTTTCCATTGTAAAGCGCAATCAACAAAAAGGAAAAAACCGTCGGCCACTCCAGAGAATTAAAGGTCACAAGCACCGCCACGCAAGCAACCGCCCGAAGCCAGGGCCTCTCCCGCAAAAGATACATAAGCGCAATCACCAGAACCCCCACAGCCCCATAATCCGTCTGCAAAAGTTGCGCAGCAAAAGCCGGCAGCAAAAGCCCAATCGGAAGTCTCAAAGGCTGCAATCTCCATCCTTTGAGAATCCACACAGCCCCAAGCCCCAGCACAAGAGTCAAATACACATTCTGACTCCCCATGAAAAAGAGCCTATTACGAAAAGCCAAATCAAAGGGAATCTCCGACAAAAGCGCAAACACCGTCAGCCGGCACATATATTTCCCCATATTCCTCGTATAGACAGCCCCCTCCACAAGAAGAAAGCAAAACAACGGAAACGCAATCCGCCCAATCAGGCGCAGCTTCACATCAAACTCATACCACGCCATCATCTGCTCCCTGTTAAACCACCCGGCCAGAGGAGAATTCCCATAGGCATTCATCACAAAAACCTCCAGAAGACAAGCCCCCACATGGTCAATCAGCATGGTCAAAATCGCAATCCATTTTAATGCGCCTCCGGTCAACGGCCGATTCCATCCGGTACTCATCTCTTCTGTGCAACCTCACCCTGCTTCTTATAAATAGAACCCGAAGCCACCACCCCCCGCACCGAGGACAGCGGATAAATATTGGTATTCTTCCCGATAACCGTTCCCGGATTCAGCACAGAACCGCAGCCAACCTCTACCTCATCTCCAATCATAGCCCCAAACTTCTTGATCCCCGTCTCAATATCCCCCTCAGCCGTATGCACCTTCACCAAAAGCTTATCCGACTTCACATTGGAGGTAATGGAACCGGCCCCCATATGAGCCTTAAATCCCAGAATCGAATCCCCCACATAATTGTAATGAGGCACCTGCACCTTATTAAACAAAATCACATTCTTAAGCTCCGTAGAATTTCCCACCACGGCTCCCTCTCCTACTAAAGCATTTCCCCGGATAAAAGCACAATGGCGCACCTGTGCATTCTTTCCAATGATAGCCGGCCCGGTAATGGAAGCCGTAGGCGCCACCTTGGCCGACCGGGCAATCCAGATATTCTCCCCCCGCTTCTCATACTCCTCCTCACTTAAGGAAGCCCCAAGCTCCAGAATAAAAGCTCCAATCTTCGGCAATGCCTCCCAGGGATATGTAACGCCCGAAAGCAAGGGGGCCGCCAGGGTCTCCGTCAAGGTATACAAGCTCTTTACTTCTAATTCTTTCATCACTTTTTTACTCCTTTTCCTTTTTTATAAAATCCGGAAGCCGCATCAAAACAGGGCATTAAGGCTCTGCGGTAATCGGCTCCCAGAACCGCCTGAGTCTTATCGGTAATAAATTTTTCCAGCTTCTGCATATAGAACTCCTCCGTAATACTGCCCTCTGCCATCTGGGTTAAGCCCTTCTCCCAGCTTGCCGTCAGCTCCGGATTCAAAAGACTGTAAATAGAAGCCCGGACCACATCGTAAATCATCTCCCCCAAAAGGGTCGGCGTGATGATCTGAGTCTTTACATTTAAGGCAATATATTGATTGTTCACGAGCTTTTTCAAAATCTCCGCCCTGGTAGCGCTGGTTCCGATGCCGCTGCCCTTTATCTGGGCCCGAAGCTCCTCATCCTCAATAAGCTGCCCCGCATTTTCCATGGCAAGAATCATAGAGCCGGAATTATACCGCTTGGGGGGCGAGGTCTCCCCCTCCTTGATGACGAAATCCTGCACCTCCACGGAATCACCCTTTTTAAGCCCCTTAAGAATCTCCAAAAGCCCGGTATCGCAGCCGACCTCCTCCGCATCCTCCCCCTTTTTCTTACCGGAATCCGCAGAAGCAGGCAGTACCTTCAGATACCCCTCCGACAGCAGAATCTTAAAGCTGGAAAAAAACTTCTCTCCCCGCACTGTCGTCACAAGCTGTACCTTCTGGTACTCCACAGCCGGATAAAAAATAGCAAGAAACCGTCTCGCAACCAGCTCATAAACCTGCTCCGACAGCTTTGTGAGACTCTTCAGAGCCCCAAACCCCTGCCCCGTGGGAACAATGGCATAGTGATCCGTAATCTGCTTATCATTCACATAGCGGGTCTTTGCAAGGTTCTTCCAGGCAGTCCCCATAAGAACCTCCCCTGCAAAAACCGACAGCTTCTGATAATTCCGAAGCCCTCCGATATTCCGCCCAATCTCCTTAGCCGCCGCCGTGGACAGCACACGGGCATCCGTCCTTGGGTAGGTCACCAGCTTTTTCTCATACAGCTCCTGAACCACCCGCAAAGTCTCGTCAGGACTGATTTTAAAGAGACGGGAGCACTCATTCTGAAGCTCCGCCAGATTAAACAAAAGCGGCGGATTCTTCTTCTCCTTCTTCCGCTCCATGGAAAAGATCGAAGCCTTCACCGGCTCCTCCTTAAGGAAGCGGATCAGCTCCTCGCCATCCTCCTTCTTCCGAAAACCGTTTTCCTTATAAAGCTTTGGAGACTGAAAATATCTGGACCCCTCCTGGGCGCGCCACTCTCCCCGGGCACTTCGGCCCGAGAGAGAGAATTCCTCCTCCACCCGGTAAAAGGGAGTCTTCACAAACTCCCGAATCTCACGCTCACGCTTTACCACCATTCCCAGAACACAGGTCATCACCCGTCCTACGGAGATCACCGTCCGGTTCACTTTCAGATAATTGGAGATCGTATCGCCATATTTTAAAGTCAGCAGACGGGAAAAATTAATCCCCATCAAATAATCCTCCTTGGCCCTGAGATAGGCGGCACTGGAAAGATTATCATACTCAGACAGATCCTTTGCCTCCCGAATTCCCCGTAAGATCTCCTCCTCCGTCTGAGAGTCAATCCACACCCGGCGGCGTTTTTTGCCCTTCACCCCGGCCATCTGCTCCACCAGACGGTAGATATACTCCCCCTCCCGCCCGGAGTCCGTACACACATAGATGGTCTCCACATCCGGCCGGTTCAGAAGCCCCTTCACAATCTCAAACTGCTTGCTGACAGAAGGAATGATCTCATATTTAAATTCCTTTGGCAGAAAAGGCAAAGTGGCAAGACTCCACCGCTTGAACTTCGGATCGTAGACCTCCGGATAGCTCATAGTCACCAGATGGCCCACACACCAGGTTACGATACTGTCCTCCCCCTCCAGGTACCCGTCCCTTCGGGAAGCGCCAAGCTTTAACACCCGGGCAAATTCCTGAGCCACACTGGGCTTTTCCGCAATATACAGTGATTTTCCCATAACTCCTCTTTACATCATTCTACTTTCTATTGGGACTGTCCTATCACAAACGACGCTCTTATTCTATCACAGAAATACAGTGGATGGCAAGAAAATCCGCCGGAACAGGCGCTTCCACCAAAACCTCCTCCCCCGTAAAGGGCTGTAAAAACCGAAGCCGCCAGGCATGAAGCGCCGCCCTGCCCATCCCCGGCACCGCCCCGTTTCCATAGAGCGGGTCCCCCAAAAGCGGATGCCCTATCGAAGCCATATGCACCCGAATCTGGTGCATCCTGCCCGTCTCAAGCCACAGCCGCACCAAAGCAAAGTTATTCCTAAAATCCTCTCCCATCAAAGCATAATGCGTAACCGCCCGCTTCCCCTCCGGATCCACACACATCCGCCTCCTATCCCCAGCCCGGGTTCCTAAAGGCTTATCAATCCTCCCTTCCCCAGGCTCCGGGACCCCCTCCACAAAAGCCAAATAGCTCTTCAAAAGCTGTCCATCCTCCCTCTGACGCTCCAGCCGCACAGCCGCCCCCCGGTTCTTCACCGCCAAAACCACCCCAGAGGTATCCTTATCCAGCCGCCCCAGAATCCGAATCACCGACTCCTCCCCCTTCCCCCTAAGATAAGCCGCCAGCCGATTCGCCAACGTATCCACATCCTGCCGCCCCGCCGGATGCACCGAAAGCCCCGAAGGCTTATCCACCACAATCACATCCGAATCCTCATAAAGCACAGAAACCTCCCCCGAAAAAGCCCTCACCCCTTCAGATCCCCTTCCTCCCATCTCAAGCACCACCTCCACCAAATCCCCGGCCTTAAGAAGCACATTCACCTTCCTGCGTTCCCCATTCACACAGATCCCCTCCTCCAAAAACTTCGCCCTTCTCACCTCATTCTTCGTAACCCCCATCCTCCCCCTCAAAAACTGCTCCAACCGAATCCCCTCATCCTCCACCTGTACAACCGCATCCACTCTCTTCTCCATTCCACAACCTCCATCAATCCATAACAACCAACTCCACACTCCCCCACCCACCACCGTCAGGGCCTGCCGAAAAATCAGCCCTCCGGCTTTTCCGATATCCTGTGTCCGGCTGTTCTCGCACAGTCTGTCTGATATGGGCGGACAGTGCCAAACATATCTATCGTCATAAAAAGCCTCCAAGACAATGTCCGACCAGAGCAGACAGACTGTACGCGAACCGTCCGAACACAGATATGGAAAAGCCGGAGGGCTGATTTTTCGGCAGGCCCGTCCACCACCACCCCCTTTACTCCCCCCACCCACCCATGCTAAAATACCCCTATAACAATCAAAAAAGAAAGGCCCATCCCACCATGAAAGTCACAGCCATCATAGCCGAATACAACCCCTTCCACAAAGGCCACGCCTATCATCTCCAGACCGCCAAAGCCCTCACCTGCGCCGACTACATGGTCATTATCATGAGCGGCCCCTTCACCCAAAGAGGCCTCCCTGCCCTCACCGACAAATACACCCGCACAAAAGCCTCCCTCCAAAACGGCGCCGATCTCGTCCTGGAGCTCCCCGTCCCCTACGCCACCGGAAGCGTCGAAGCCTTCGCCCAGGGCGCCGTCTCCATGCTGGAAGCCCTAGGCTGCATCGACACCCTCTGCTTCGGAAGCGAATGCGGCGATCTAAACGCCCTTCTCCCCTACGCCCGCCTTTTTGAAGAAGAGCCCAAAGACTACCGGGATCTCCTAAAATACCATCTAAGACAAGGCCTCTCCTTCCCCGCCGCCAGAAGCAAGGCTGCCGAGGAATATCTAAACTATACCTCCCACGTCTGCGTCTGCTCCCGGGAGGACGCCGACTGCCGCCCCGAATCCGACCTTTTACAGCATCCCAACAACATCCTGGGAATCGAATACTGTCGGGCCCTTCTCTCCCGCCAAAGCTCCATCCGCCCTGTCACCGTCCGCCGCGCCTCCTCCGGCTACCACGATACTACCATGGACACTGCCTTCGCCTCCGCCTCCGCCATCCGCGAGGCCATTGCCCGGGAAGGCCTCTCATCTGCCGTAAAGGCCCAGCTCCCTCCCCACTCCTTCGAAGCCTTAAGAGAGGCTTTCCAATCATGCCCGCCCCTCACCATAGACGATTTCTCCCCCATCCTCTTTGACCGCCTGCTCTCCCTCTCCTCTGAGGAATTGCAGGCCTTCCAGGACGTATCTCCGGATCTGGCTTCCCGCATAGAGAATCATCGCTTCCAATTTACCTCTGTATCCGCTTTCGCCCATCTCCTGAAAACAAAAGAGCTCACCCACAGCCGCATTACCCGCTCCCTCTGCCACATCCTCCTAAGACTTTATCAATCTGATCTGGACGCCTGGAAAGCCCAGGGCTGGCCCGTGTATCTGCGCCCCTTAGGCTTTCGGGAAAGCGCCTCGCCCCTTCTGTCTGCCATCAAGCAAAGAAGCGCCTCGCCCCTTCTTGTAAAAGCGGCGGACGCTCCCTATCTCCTTACGCCTACAGGCTTGGCACTATTTGAAAAGGATGTTCAGGCCGCCCACATTTGTGAAATTGCAAGAGTATGCCGATACAACATCCCCTTTGCCCATGCCTACACCCAGTCTCTTGTCATTCTCCCCTGAACCCTTTCATCTAATTCTTAAAGGAATGAATGGGAGCCGGAATCCGTCCCGTGCGGCTCACAAAGGCATCGCAGGAAAACTGATTCACCGGCATAATGGGCGCATAGCCCAAAAGGCCGCCGAACTCCACCATTTCCCCCACGCCCTTTCCGATCACCGGAATCAGACGCACGGCCGTGGTCTTCTGATTCACCATGCCGATAGCCATCTCGTCCGCAATGATGCCGGAGATGGTAGAGGCCTTCGTATCTCCCGGAATGGCAATCATATCCAGCCCTACCGAGCACACACAGGTCATGGCCTCCAGCTTCTCAATGGTCAGAGCCCCTGCCTGCACCGCATCGATCATTCCCTGATCCTCACTGACGGGAATAAAGGCTCCGCTTAAGCCGCCTACATAGGAGGAGGCCATAACGCCGCCCTTTTTCACCTGATCATTTAAGAGAGCCAGAGCTGCCGTGGTCCCGGGCGCACCGCAGCGCTCCAGTCCGATTTCCTCCAGAATCTCCGCCACACTGTCCCCGATAGCCGGGGTGGGCGCCAGAGACAAATCCAGAATGCCAAAAGGAATTCCAAGCCGCTTGGAGGCCTCCTGGGCCACCAGCTGTCCCACCCGGGTGACCTTAAAGGCCGTCTTCTTGATGGTCTCGCAGAGCACCTCAAAGCTCTCCCCCCGGACCTTGGTAAGGGCATGCTTGACCACCCCCGGACCGCTGACGCCTACGTTGATGATGGCGTCCGCCTCCGTCACTCCGTGGAAAGCCCCGGCCATAAAGGGATTGTCATCTGGCGCATTGCAGAATACCACCAGCTTGGCACAGCCAAGGGAATCCTGCTCCTTCGTATATTCCGCAGTCTTTAAAATCATTTCTCCCATCAGGCGCACGGCGTCCATATTGATGCCGCATTTGGTGGAGCCCACATTGACAGAGCTGCACACCCGATCGGTCTTTGACAGGGCCTCCGGAATCGAGCGGATAAGATGCTCTTCCCCCGTTGTCATTCCTTTGGACACCAGAGCCGAATACCCGCCGATAAAGTTTACCCCAACCTCTTTGGCCGCCCGGTCAAGGGTCTCGGCAAGGGTTACATAATCCCCAGGCGAATGGCAGGCCGACTCCCCGATGATCGCTATGGGCGTCACGGAAATCCGCTTGTTTACAATGGGAATTCCAAAATCCCGCTCAATGGCCTTTCCCGTGGCTGCCAGATCCTTTGCCACTCTCGTAATTTTCTCGTAAATCTTCTGATTGAGCCCGCCTAAATCAGAATCAATGCAATCCAGAAGGCTGATCCCCAAAGTGATGGTGCGCACATCCAGGTTGTCCTGCTCAATCATCTGATTGGTCTCTCTTACCTCATACAAATTAATCATAATGCCAGTATCCCTCCAGTCCTTCAGATGCGGTGCATCCGGTCAAAAATCTCCTCATGCTGGCATTTGATCACTACGCCGATCTCCTCGCCAATCTGCTCCAGCTCCGAGGACAGGCTCTCAAAGGACTTTACCTCCCCGGCATCCACCACCATCATCATGTTAAAAAATCCCTGCACAATTGTTTGGGAAATATCCAGAATATTTACCCGATTCTGTGCCAGATAGGTGCACACCTTGGCAATAATCCCCACCGTATCCTTTCCCACTACCGTAATAATCGTTCTTTTCATAATCATCCTCCTATTCTAAATCGCTGCGCGATGGCACTAAAGGGCAAAGTCGCTTCGACACACCTGTAGTGAGAGAAACTTTTATTCGAAAGGACACTCATAAAAGTTCCTCTCGTGCGCCTTTGCGACTTTGCCATCAGATACTGTTTTTATATCTCTATGCAGGGCGATATCTCATCCCTGCTTGCCACACTGATGGGGAAATCCCCCGGCTGGTAAGGCGTATCCCCCAGCTGAATCTCAAGCCGCACCGTCTCTCTGGCCAGCTCTGCGTAATTATTTTCCTTGCTCAGATGCCCAAGGACGACGGCCTTCATCTTGTCATGGAGCACCCGGCAGAGAAGCTTCCCCGCCGCCTCGTTGGAAAGGTGCCCCCGATCCCCGGCAATGCGCCGCTTCAGATAGTAGGGATAGCCTCCCACCTCCAGCATGTGGATATCATGGTTGGCCTCCAACAATAATACATCCAGATCCTGAAGCCTTTCCACAATGTCCTCCGTATAAATCCCAAGATCCGTAGCCACCGCCATGCGGCGCTCCCCGCATGACACCCGGTAGGCCGTAGGCTCTGCCGCGTCGTGGGATACGGGAAAGGGGGAAATCTCCAGATCTCCGATGAAAAAAGGCGCATTTCCCTGGATCCTTACAAAGAGCTCCTCATCCAGCCTTCCAAGGCCTCCCGTCTCCTCTATGGCCCCTATGGTTCCCGGCGTGGCGTAAATAGGGACCTGATACTTCCTGGCCAGAACCCCAAGCCCACGAATGTGATCCGAGTGCTCATGGGTAATCAGAATCCCGTCCAGATCCTCCCCGGAAAGATCAAGGCTCCTAAGTCCCGCCTCCACACGCTTGCCGCTGATTCCAGCGTCAATCAGAATGTGGTGATTCTCCGAGCCTATGTAAATACAGTTGCCGCTGCTTCCGCTGGCGATACTGCACATTCTCATATCTTCTGTTCTCCTTACGTTCTGTCCTTCTCTGCTTCTCCCAAAAGCCGTTCTATCTGACCGACAGCCCTTTCCATAGAACCGCTGTTGTCTATCACAACCTTACAATTCTTGCGAAACTCCTCATCCGAAAGCTGGCTTTCAAAGACAGCGGAAATCTTCTCCTCCGTATATCCCCGGGAGGCCCTTAAGCGGGCTCTTCGCACATCCGGGTCTGCATAGACGTACCACAGCTCATCGCAAATCTCTTCATAGTGATCCTCGATAAGCAGGGCGGCCTCTATGACAAACAGAGCCACATTTCCTTCCTCCCTGGCTTCTTTTACCGCCTTTCTGGCAAGGGCCTTCACTGCCGGATGAATGATGCTGTTTAGAGCCTCCCGCTTTTCGCCATCGGAAAATACCAGGGCTCCCAGGGCCTGCCGGTCAATCTCTCCAGTATCCTTTAAAATCTTCCGGCCAAAAAGCCTTTCTATCTCCTCATAGGCGGCCGTCCCCGGCTCCATCACCTGATGACCTGCCTCGTCCGCCTGGAATACTCTGGCTCCATAGGCCTCCTTCAGGAAGTCCAGAAGCCGGCTCTTTCCGGCTCCTATGCCGCCCGTAAGGCCGATGACCCGCATAGACGCTTCTCCCTGTCTGACTGTCTCTTCCGTGCTAATGGGCCTCATACCAGTTATCCCCCTGCTTCATGTCAATCTCCAGAGGAACCGAAAGGAGGGCGGCTCCGCTCATCTCCTCCTTAAGAATCCGTTTTACCTCCTCAATCTCCTCCAAATGGGCCTCCACCAGAAGCTCATCGTGAACCTGGAGAAGAAGCCGGGAGCGTAAATTCTGCTCCTTCAGACGCCGGTCCACACGGACCATGGCAATCTTGATGATATCCGCTGCCGTTCCCTGAATGGGCGCATTCATGGCCACCCGTTCCCCAAAGGATCGCTGCATAAAGTTGGAGGATTTAAGCTCCGGCACCTGCCGTCTGCGGCCAAACATGGTGGTCACATAGCCCTGCTCCTTTGCCGCCCTCACACAGCCGTCCAGGAACTCCTTGATCCGGGGATAGGTCTCAAAGTACTTCTCAATATAATCCTGGGCCTCCTTGCGGGTGATGCTCAAATCCTGCGACAGGCCAAAGGAGCTGATCCCGTAGACAATCCCAAAATTCACGGCCTTGGCATTTCGCCGCTGGAGGGGCGTCACCTCCTCAAAGGGGATGTGGAACACCTGGGAGGCGGTGAGCCGGTGAATATCCTGAGCCTCCCGGTAGGCCTTTATCAGGTTCTCATCCCCGGACATGTGAGCCAGCACCCGAAGCTCAATCTGGGAATAGTCCGCATCCAGCAGAGTATAGCCCTCCCGGGGAACAAAGACCTTGCGGATGAGGCGTCCCAGCTCCATGCGGATGGGAATGTTCTGGAGATTGGGCTCCACGCTGCTTAAGCGCCCCGTAGCCGTGATGGTCTGCAAAAAGGTGGTATGAATCCGCTGATCCGCCCCGATATACCCGGCCAGACCGTCCGCATAGGTGGATTTGAGCTTGGCAAGCTGCCGGTACTCCAGGATATGGTTCACCACCGGATGCTCCGGCGCCAGCTTCTCCAAAACCTCCGCCGAGGTGGAATAGCCGGTCTTGGTTTTCTTGCCGCCCTTCATGCCCAGCTTGTCAAACAAGATGACGCCCAGCTGCTTGGGAGAATTGATGTTAAACTCCTCCCCGGCCTCCTGATAAATCTCCTTCTCCAGCTCTCCAATCCGCACGGCCAGAGCCTCTCCGTAGGCCTTAAGCGCCTCTGCCTCCACCCGGACTCCTGCCTGCTCCATGGAAAACAGGGTGAATACCAGGGGCATTTCCATGGTGCGGTAGAGCTCCTCCATCTCCTGGTTCCTAAGCCGCTCCATGAGAAGGGGCAGGGCCCGAAAGAGCACATAGCTTACATAGCCGGCATAGCTTCGAAATTCCTCCGGCTTTTCCTCCATCATCCGGGAGAGCTTTTCCTTCCCAAAGAGCTCCGCCCTGGAGGGAACGGAAAGGCCCAGATATTCATTTGCCAGGTCCTCACAGGAATAACTGTCCTTTAAAGGATTGAGAAGATAGGCCGCAATCTCCGTATCCCGGAAGGCCTCCAAGGGCCCAACCTCCAAAAAGGCCAGCTGCTCCTTTAAGCCAAAGCAGGCAATCTCCCCGGCCCTTCCAAGGGCCCGGGAAAGCCGCTCCGTAAGAAAGCCTTCTGTGAGGAATCCCTGTACGGGAAGCACGTATACCTCCTCCTCGGACAGGGTCAGAGACAGGGCCAGAACCTGCTTCTCCTCCCGAATCAGCTCAAAGGCCAGACGCCCTCCTTCCTCTGCCTTTACAAAGAGATTTTCCGCCTCCCCCAGATCCGTGACCACCTGAAAGCTCTTCCGGGTGGCCTCATTGGCCGGCGCCTCCAGGGAAAACCGAGAGAGCATCTGCTTAAAGCCCAGGTCCTTTAAGATCTCATAGGCTTCCCGGGTGTAAATATCTCCCAGGCGGGCTGCCTCCCAGTCAAGCTCATAGTCGCAGTCCAGCTTGATGGTGGCCAGGGCCTTACTCATCTGGGCCATATCGTAGTGATTCCGCAGGGCCTCCTTTGCCCGGTTGGGCTTTATCTCCTCCACATGGGCATAGGCGTTCTCAATGCTTCCATAGGCCACAATGAGGTTGGTGGCTGTCTTTTCTCCGATTCCCGGCACGCCGGGGATATTGTCGGAGGAATCCCCCATAAGGGCCTTTAACTCAATGATCTGCAGGGGCGTCACCTGGTAGCGCTCTAGCACATCCTTGGCGTTGTAGTTCTCAATTTCCGTCACACCGCCCTTGGTCTTTGGCATGCGGATACGGATGGCATCCGTGGCAAGCTGCAGAAGATCCCGATCTCCGGAAAGCACAGTCACCTGAAGCCCTTTTGCCTCGCTGCGCTTTGCCGCGGTTCCCAGAAGATCGTCCGCCTCCAGCCCTGCCTTTTCCATGGTGGGAATTCCCATGGCGTGCAAAAGCTCCTTCAATACCGGAACCTGCTCATGAAGCTCCTCCGGCATGGGCTTTCGCGTTCCCTTGTAGGCCTCATACATTTCGTGGCGGAAGGTTGGGGCCTTCACGTCAAAGGCTACGGTCACATAATCCGGCTTCTCCTCCTCCAGCACCTTAAACAGGGTATTCAGAAAGCCAAAGATGGCATTGGTATGAAGCCCTTTTGCGTTGGTCAGATCCGTCACTCCGTAAAAGGCCCGATTGATGATGCTGTGTCCGTCAACCAATAATATTTTCTCACTCATAGTCTTAATATCTCCATCACCATAATCACTGTCAGTGCCAGCATGGCCAGCACCTGGGAAAACACGTAGTAAATATTCAAAAGCTTCCTTCCCCGAAGATGCAGCTCCGAGGCCCGTAAGGATTCCTGAAGCAGGTTGTGCAGATTCTGATCCTTTCCGCCCTCCTCCAGCTGTGCAAGACCGGCATAGATGGTATAGTAGATCTCAAGCTCCTCATAACAGGCCTGGCAGGTGTGAATATGAGACAAAAAGGCCTTAAGCTCCTTGTCCGTAAGCTCCTTGTTGATATAGGGCATCACCATCTGCTCCGCTTCCTTACACGTCATAGGCCGGCTCCTTTCCTGCACATGCTTCTTGTGCATTTCTTCAAACATTCTACCATCCCTGCCTGTAAATTACAACTTTACTTTTTTCCTCTTATACTTCTTACTTTCTATCATTTCCAATAAAATATATATTCTATGTGCAATCTATCATACCAAAAGACAAATGTAAATCCCTGTAAAGACTATTTTCTTCTTTATTTGCAAAAGAAAACAGAGATACACTATCGCATATCTCTGTCTCTGGCTAAATAAATATATATAATTCCCCGAAAACTCCTAAGCCTGCTTCTTCCGGTAGGACTCTGCCTCCCAGTGGGTGATAAAGTAGGTCAGCTCATCGGTCATGGGAAGGACTCCGCCGAACTTCTCTGCATAGTAGGCCACCTTCATGGCGTCGGTTAACAGAAGCTCCGCATTTCTAATCTCCTTCTCACTCTGGCAGAGGGCAAAGGCACCCACCTTCTCTAGGAGCACAATCTTCGGGTAATCCCCCTCTTTTTCCTTGAATGCCCTAAGAGCTGTCTCCAAATCCTCATCCGCTCCCACAAACAGCGGGAAGGCGCCGCAGTATACAATGTGATCCGGCGTAAAGGGCTTTAGGAGAGCCTCCGCACTCTTACGGCTGCTCACAAAGTGAACGGCCTCGCGGATGGGCAGATATTCCGCCACCCGGCCGGTAATCCCACGAAGCCTGGAGGTGAGCTCTTCCTTGCCTTCCGTGCGCACATAGGCCTCCAGCTTGTCAATCACATCCCCAAGAATCCGGTCGATCTCCTCGGTGGTCTCTGCCGCAATAAAGATCCCGTGATTCTGCAGAAGCACTACCTGTACCTCCTGGCCATGCTCCTCCTTGTAAGCCTTCATAGCCTCGTTGCACAGCTTACCTAGGGTATAGCCCGGACGGCAAATGGGAATCCAGATCATCTGAGCGCCTAAGATCTCTCTTGCCAGCTCCTCGCCGCCCCTGGAGCAGGTGAGGCCGTTGATCAGTGCCGGATGAATGTGAAGCACATAGGTCTGGGGGAACAGGCTGTGAAGGAGAGCCTCCACACTGGGCCGCTTGCTCAAATCCCCGTCACAGCGGGCATCCATCACATCCTTTAAGAAGGCCGCCTCTCTGGCCGCATCCTCTGACGGATAGTCCTTTTCCATCAGTGCCGTAAGCTTTGCAATATCCATAGCTACAAAGCCCTCTGCCGTGATGGTCCCCAGACTGGTTCCGGAGCATTTCACATAGAGAACCCCATCCTTCTTACAGGAGGTGTTTCCGCCTCCGGCCAGCACAAGATCCGGATTTTTTCCATGCTTGTTTGACATTTCCACTAACTTCGTTAAATCCATCGTCTTAATCTCCTATTCCAGTTTCATTTCCAGTTCCGCAGGAAGCAAGCAGTGCACCCTGGTCAAGAAGAATTTCCGGCCACAAAAAGCTGTGTCCGAAAATCCTTCTGTGCACTGCCTGCTTCCTGCTGTTTTCCAGTTCCGTAATTTTATTTCCGCTTTGAGAGCACTTCCTCCTCGTACTTCTCAACCTCCGCGAACCAGTCCTCCTGCACAGGTGCGCCGTTTGTCTCGCAGAAGTAGTTCCACACGTCTCCCAGAGGATACGTCTTCATCTCCTCCTGGCGCATCATCAGCTCTGTGAACTTGCCCTGATCCTGAAGCTCCTTGAGCTTCTTGTTGGGAGAAAGGAGGGCGTAGAGAAGAGCCTTCTGCATATTGCGCATTCCGGTTACCCAGGCGGAAATCCGGTTGATGCTGGCGTCAAAGTAATCCAGCGCCAGAAGCACCCGGTCAATGGCGTCGTTGCGCACGATCTCCTTGGCAATCTCTCTGGTCTCATCGTCAAAGAGCACTACATGGTCGCTGTCCCAGCGCACGCCTCTCGTCACGTGAAGGGCAATCTTGTCATTGAAGAGGAGCATGGAGGAAATCTTATCGGACACAACCTCTGTGGGATGATAATGGCCGTTGTCCATAAGGCTGATAATGCCGTTTCTTGCAGCGTAATTGACGGTAAACTCACTGGAACCCACCGTATAGGACTCCATACCGATGCCAAACACCTTGGACTCTAGGCACACAAGCACCTTCTCCTTGTCGTAGGGAACGGCCAGAATCTCATCTAAGGACTGTTTGAATCTGGCCCTGGGTCCCAGGCGGTCTGCCGGCACATCTTTCATGCCGTCGGGAATCCAGATATTCATGGCACAGGGGCAGCCCTGCTCCATAGCCAGGTACTCGGAAATCTTAATGCAGGCAATACAGTGATCCACCCAGAATTTCCGAACCTTCTCATTGGGGCTTGAGAGAGTCAGACTATCCTCTGCCATGGGATGGGAGAAGCAGGTGGGATTGAAGTCAAAAGCAACCCCGTTCTTTTTGCCGAACTCCACCCATTTTGCAAAATGCTTGGGTTCAATCTTATCCCGATCTGCCCACTCGTTGTCCTCAAAGATGGCATAGCAGGCATGAAGGTTTACCTTGTGCTTTCCGGGAATCAGGCTTAAGGCCTTCTCAATATCCGCCATGAGCTCCTCCGGATTTCTCGCTCTTCCGGGATAATTGCCGGTGGTCTGGATGCCGCCGGTTAAAGGGCCGTCATGGTCAAAGCCAATCACATCGTCTCCCTGCCAGCAGTGCATGGAAATGGGAATTCCTTTTAAGCGCTCAAGGGCCGCATCCGTGTCCACACCGATTTTGGCATACATGGCCTTCGCTGATTCGTATCTTTCTTTTACATTCATAGTAGCAGATCCTCCTGTTTTCATTTTTTATTTCTACAGCCTACGCCCGAAAGGAACGTATCTCAAAAGAATTGCGGATGCACTCTCTGGCATCCCAGATATCCTTAAGCTCCCCGGCGGCAATCATCTGGGCCGCCAGATTTCCCAGGGCCGTCGCCTCTCCCGGTCCTGCTAAGACCTCCTTCTTGGTATACCAGGCGGTGAGCTCATTGAGGTAATCGGCATTGGAGCCGCCTCCCACCACATGAATCTTGTCGTAGGTCTTTCCGGTGAGCTCCTCGATCTCCCAGACCGTTTCCCCATAGCTGCGGGCCAAATTCTGATAAATCACCGCCGCCAGCTCTCCCGGCGTCTTTGGCACTGCCTGGTCGTGCTTCCTGCAGTACTCCTGGATAGCTTCAATCATACTGTCCGGAGCCAGAAAGCTCTGATCGTTCACATCAATCACCGTGGGGAAGTCCGAGACCTCCTCGGCCATCTTACAAAGCTCGGCATAGCTGTATTTTTCCGGAAGCTCCCTGCGGACAGACTGAATCATCCACAGCCCCATAATGTTCTTCA
Organism: Lachnospiraceae bacterium; assembly: GCA_022791635.1. GTDB lineage: Bacteria > Bacillota > Clostridia > Lachnospirales > Lachnospiraceae > Laedolimicola. The sequence continues at coordinate 99,487 of JAAVZL010000013.1, read as the reverse complement.
GGAAACGGAACCGGTAATTCACGCCGCCCTCGTTGGTAAAGTTTGCCCTGCGGCTTTCCTCCCTGCAATCTGCCTCCTTTAGCTCCGTGCCCATGAGGGACCAGGTGCCGGAGCTGATGTAGATCACATCCTCCTCGGTAGAGGGAACGGCCAGAACCGCAGAGGCCGTATCATGGGTAGCCGGCTGCATCACCGTACAGGAGAAGCCAACCTCCTCGGCCACCTCTTTTTTTAAGGGTCCCACCACAGTGCCAGGAAGGCTGATAGGCCCGAAAATTTCCTTTTTATAGCCCAAACGCTCAATCAATTCATAGTCCCAGTCCTTTGTAACAGGACTTACAAGCTGACCCGAGGTGGCATTGGTATACTCTGTCTTCGCCACGCCTGTCAGCAGATAGTGAAAATAATCCGGAAGCATGAGAAGCTGTTCTGCCTCTTCCATCAGCTCCGGCTGCTGCTCCTTAACGGCCATCAGCTGGTAAATGGTATTGAAAATCTGCTTCTGAATCCCTGTTCTCCCATAAAGCTCCTCCGGAGAAATGATCTCATAGACCTTATCGTCCATCCCTTCCGTCCGCTTATCCCGATAGCCTACCGCGTCTCCCAGACGCTCCCCGTTCTTGTCAAGCAGAACGTAGTCCACGGCCCAGGTATCTACACCCATACTCACCGGAATTTTCGAAAGCTCCTTACAGCGCTTCATTCCGGCCTTAATTTCCCTAAACAGACCCTCCGCATCCCAGCACAAATGCCCGTCCTTCGGCTTCATGCCGTTGTCAAAGCGGTAGATCTCCTCCAGAACCATCTTTCCCTCTTCCAGATACCCCAAAATATGGCGTCCGCTGGAGGCTCCGATGTCTACTGCCAGATAATAGGTGTTGCTCATCCTTCTTCTCCTTCTTAAAACAGGGGACTGCAGGTGCAGTCCCCCAGTTTGCCTATAGCCTGTTACATCTTACAGCTTGTCAATCCACTCAGCCATGTTGCCCTTGTAGAAGATGTACGGTGTACCAGCCAGAACGAAAGTTCCGTCGCCCTGGGTATAAACACTGTAGTCCTCTTCCGCATAGTCACGGAATGCAGCCATGGTGAAGGTCTCGCCGTCTGTTCCTGCCCAGCCATTGGTGATAGCAGCGTCAATCGCAGCGCCTGCTACTGCTCCAAGATGGATAACATCCCACAGCATCATGTAGGGGCACACGGAAGCAAATGCATCGTCGTCAGCCTTGTTGGGCATGAAGGACTGCATCTCGGAGGGAAGTCCAAGACCGGTCAGCTTAATGTCGCTGTTGGCTCCCTTAAGAACCTGTCCGGCTGCTGCGATACCAACGGTGGTCGGGGAAATGATACAGTCAACCTTAGCCTCTGCTACGAAAGCATTTGCCTGAGTCGTGGACTCAACCGGGTCGTCATTTCCGTACTTCTTGTCAAGCTCGGGGCTAACCTTACCCTTGTACATATCCTTTGCCAGCTCTGTCTCCATAGCTGCGATCCAGCTGTTCTGAACAGGAGTATCGATACCTGCGGAAAGAACGCCAAGAACGATCTCGTCTCCGCTGTAGCTGCCAAGCTGCTCTGCTACAGCCTCTTCCATGGTCTTATCCTCGGGATAATCTACGCCAAGAGTGATGAGAACGGCTGCCTGTACCAGATAAGATCCGATATCCTGAACCTCTGCCTGGTTGATATGAGCCAGACGATAGTCTACGCTTGCCTCAGAGTCGATGGAAACGATGGGGATTCCGGCATCCTTTGCCTTCTGGAAAATCTCATCATATCCCGTATCTCCGTTGGTGGAAATAACGATAGAAGCAACACCCTGGGTAATCAGCTCGTCAAGCATCTGAACCTGAGCGGCAACCGTGGTCTCAGCCGGGCTTTTGTACTCGGTCTCATAGCCAAGAGCACTCATGTACTCGCTGTAGCCCTCATACATCAAATCACCAAACTTGTTACCGGTAGACTTGAACATAAACACATGCTTTCCGGAGCCGTTTGCCGCAGGCGCTGCAGGAGCCTCTGCCTCTGCATCGTCTCCACCGGTCTCGGCCGGAGCTTCGGTCTGTGCCGGCTCTTCCGCCGGAGCTTCTGTTTCCTTGGAACCGCAGGCTGCAAGTCCTGCAATCATGCTCACACTGAGCATCAGAGCTAAAATCTTTTTCATCATAATGAAATATCCTCCTTTTATTTTTGCTTACTACCCTCCGTGTACAAGGGCAGCCTTTTTATATATACGGAGCGCTCTAAACCCCGGATATACCTCTCTTTAGGAAAAACGCTCCTTATTCTTTCGGGCATTCTCCGCAAGCTCCGCCTTCATCTGGGCGGTTCTTTCCTTACAGGTGTTCTGTAAGCTTGCAATTCTCTCCTCCGCCTTGCGGATCTTTCCATCGGGATCGCCGGACTTTCGAAGCCTTGCAATCTCTGCCTTAAGCTCCTTTACCTCGGCGGCCGTCTTCACATTGAGGGCCTCAATGTTCTTGTTGTTCTTATAGAGAACCTTCAGCTTAATATCTGCAATCAGCTGCCGGTTCACGCTGGGAATCAGTACGGCAATCAGAAGCACGATACCCGTTACAATCTTACGGGTATTGGCATCCACGCCGATAAGACCCAGGGTGTACAAAAGGAAAGCCATGATAAAGGTGGAGATAAAGGGACCGTACACCTTGCCCTTGCCGCCGTTGGTGGACACGCCGCCCAGCACGCAGATTGCAATGGTATCCATCTCATAGCCCGTACCCATGGAGGAGGAAAGTCCGCCGCCCATACGTCCTACGAAGAAGATGGAACCGATTCCCGCCATCACACCCATAAGAATAAATACAATGAGCTTTACCCGCTCCACCCGGATGCCCGAATACTGGGCTGTGGTGGGGTTATTTCCCACAATATACAGCTTCCGTCCAAAGGTGGACCGATGAAGGATAAAGTAGAAAATCACGGTAATGATAAAATACAGCACCATACAAATGGGGAAGATTCCCCAGTTTCTCCAGCCGATGGCATTGTAGAAGGCCGGAAAATTCTTCAGGGAATTCACGTCCAGGATAATCTCTACAATTCCGCGGAACAGCATGGAAGTGGAAATGGTTACAATTACCGCAGGCATCTTCACATAGCCCACCAGAATGCCGTTAAAGGCTCCGCAGACTGCTCCCGTAAGAATACCTGCCAGCACGGCAACAATTGCCGGCGCTCCGTTCTGGTACAGAAGTCCCGTCGTCATGCCGGAGAGCACCATATTGGAGGCGATGGATACGTCAATGTCCCCCAGCATCAGCACAAACACCATACCCATAACCATGGGCGAAAGATCAAGTCCGGACTGAATGATGGACTGGATGGTGTTGATGTTAAAATACAATCCCGGTCTGGCAATCGCCAGAATCAGGTTAATGAGAATCAGGATATAAACCAGAATCATTTCCCATTTTACCAGGAACTTACTCAGTTGAAAACCCTCTTTGACAGTCAGATCTCTGACCGCTGCTTTATTCTCAGCCATTAGAGCAGTGCCCCCCTTTCTTTCAGGAAACGCTTCTCGGAAGAGCGCGTCATGGCAAGATTCAGGAATACGGCCGCAATAATGATGGCTCCCTGCAGTGCCTTCTGCCATACGGACAGGCCCGGAAGCAGACTGATAAACTGGGTAATCACGCTCATCATCAGCCATCCGATGAATACGCCGTCCACGGTTCCCCGGCCGCCGGTGATGCTGACGCCGCCCAGGATACAGATGGCAATGGCCTGCAGCTCATAGCCGTCGCCGATGGTGTAGGTACACATGGCATAATTGGCCGTATAAAGCATACCGGAAATACCTGCCAGTGCGCCGCAGATCACGAATGCCAGAAAACGGATTCTCGCCTCCTTGATACCGGCTACCTTGGCGGACTCCACATTGGTTCCGATGGCGTAGATACGCCGGCCGGTGGTCCGGTAATTGAGATACCAGGCTGCCAGAAGAAAGACTACGGCTGCTATCCAGAGGATGCTCGGAACCCCGAGAAACTGCTTTGCCGCCCAGTCCTGATAGCCCTGGGAAATCTGATGGGGGAACCACCAGTTACCACCGCTTAAGAGGAACGCAAAGCCTCTGTATATGTACATGGTTCCGAGTGTGGCTATCATAGGAACCACCTTCAAATAGCCTACCACAAATCCGTTGAAGGCTCCGCAGACAATTCCGATTACCAGACTTAAAAGCACCCACACAATGTTGGGGATCTCCATATGGCTGCTCATCAGCGAGGTACAGACCACGCCGGAGAGAGCCAGGATGGAGCCTACCGACAGGTCAATGCCTCCGGTCACCAGAACCACCATCATACCTACTGCCAGAAATACATAAACCGCATTATTTCTCAGCATGGAAATAATGGTATTCACGGAAAACATGGACGGCGTAATGATTCCGGCCAGCACCAAAAGTCCAATGAGGCCGAATACAAGGCCGATGTTGCGGTATCCGAATACTTTTTTCATGCCCTGGCCTCCTTCCTCTGCTCACCCAATGAGGCTGCCATAATCATTTCCTGCGATACCTCTTTGTTGTCAAATTCGCCGGTCACATGGCCGGACTTCATGACTACAATCCGATCCGCCATCCCCAGTACCTCCGGCATCTCGGAGGAAACCATGATGATGGCATAGCCGTTTGCGGCCAGTTCGTTCATAATCTCATAAATGGAGTACTTGGCGCCTACGTCAATACCCTTGGTAGGCTCGTCAAGAATCAGCACCTTTAAGGAACAGTTGAGAAGCTTGGCAAATACCACCTTCTGCTGATTACCTCCCGACAGCGAGGAGGGAGGCGCGCTGATGTCCTTGGCCTTTAAGGCAATCTTCTGACAGAGCTCAATGGCTTTTTGAATCTCCGCCTTCTCATCCAGCATATTTGCCTTGGCAAACTGCTTCATATCCGCAGAGGACACATTCTGGTAGATGGGAAGCTCGTTGATAAGTCCCTGGGTCTGCCGGTTCTCCGGAAGCAGGCCAATACCGTACTCAAAGGCCTCCACCGGCGACTTCACATGGACCTCCTTCCCCTCCAGAAGAATCCGTCCACTGTCGGGATTCATAATTCCGAAAATCGTCTGGCAGACCTCCGTCCGTCCTGCGCCTACCAGTCCTGTAAGGGCCAGGATTTCACCCTTTCTCACGTCAAAGGAAATATTTTTAAAATATCCCTCTTTGGAAATATTTTCCACTTGCAAGATGGTCTCGCCAATGCGGGCCGTCTTTTCCGGATACATCTGATCCAACTCACGGCCTACCATGGCTCCGATGAGCTTCTGGTTGGAAATCTTATCCACATCCCAGCAGCCTATGTACTGTGCATCCCGGAACACGGTCACCCGGGTAGCCAGGCGGTACATGTCCTCAAACCGATGGGAAATCAGAATAATGGAAACCCCTTCGTCCCGAAGCCGCTCCGCAATGGCGTAAAGCTCCTCACACTCATTGGCAGTCAGAGAAGCCGTAGGCTCATCCATGATGAGAATTCTTGCATCTCTGGAAAGGGCCTTGGCAATCTCTACCAGCTGCTGTGCCGCAACGCTTAAAGACCCCATGGGCTTTGTCACGTCAATCTCCTTGCTTAAGGGTTCCATGAGCTCCTTGGCCCGCTGGTTCATCTGACGCCAGTCATACATGCCCAGCTTGTTCTTGATCTCCTGTCCCATAAAAATATTTTCAGTCACAGACAGATCCGGAAACGCCGTTACATGCTGATAAATGGCTGCGATTCCCAGCTTTGCCGAATCCATGGTATTCCTGGGGGTAATCCGCTCGCCCTCCAGCAGCATAATTCCGCTGTCCGGCTGATGAACGCCTGTGATAACCTTGATGAAGGTGGATTTTCCTGCACCGTTCTCGCCCATCAGTGCATGGATTTCACCCTTTTTCAGCTGAAACTGCACGCCGGCCAGAGCAGTGACACCGCCGAAGGTCTTGACAACATCCTTCAGCTCGAGAATGTAATTTTGCTCGTTCACCCTATCTTCTCCTTCCTTGCTTGGTCTTCATGCTACTAGATAACCCTAAAAATAGGGAATATTCAATATCAAATATTGTTTTTTCGCTATCAAATATTGCTTTTCTATCATTTTTGTGCTATAGTGGAAAAAAATATGTGAATTATTTGTCATTTCAAACAATTGTTCTCCGGAAAGGCTGCGACGTCGTATGAAATTACCACAAAAAGAGTATCCCCCCAAATATATCCATAAGTCAAATCTTCTGCCCGACAAGTCCGCCAGCCTCCCTTTTCAGGTCCTTCAGTGCGGATATTCCAATGAGCGGGAGCTAAAATGCAATGCCAATTATTCCGAATTCATTATTTTCTACCTTCTGGACGGCGTCGCCCAGTATACCAAGTACAAGGAGGTCCAGTATGTCCACAAGGAGCATATCGTCATCTCCAACTGCAATACCCGCCTGCGCTTTTCCAGAGCTACGCCAAGCTGGAGATATTTTTATATTATTTTTTCCGGAAGCCATGCCAAGCTCTACTATAATATGATACGCGGGAAAAAAGGCGTCATCCCCGTCACCCCGCTCCACAATATCTCCGTACATTTTACCGCCCTGTGCATCTCCCCCTACACCAAGGATCTCTTCACCCAGATGGAGGCCTGCTACCTGCTCCACCAGATCATCCACGAGCTTTTGATTGTAACCCATGAGATCGAGGAGGCAAGGCTTTTAACCCCGGTGCAGCAGACCATTGTAAACATGGCGCTGAAATACATTGACGAGCACTACAAGGACGACTTGTCCGTGGACAGCATCTGCCAGAAGGTAAATTTTTCCAAATTTTACTTCTGTAAGCTTTTTAAAGAGCACACAGGAAAAACCCTGTATCAGTACCTCACTGAATACAGGGTCAACAAATCCAAGGAGTTTCTTACCTACTCCAAGCTGTCCATTCATGCCATTGCCACAGAGGTGGGCTTTAAGAATACCTTAACCTACAGCCGCTCCTTCAAAAAGCTTACGGACATGACGCCCAGCGAGTACCGGGAGGCTTTTTAAGAGGCTGCCAGCTCACGTCCCTCCAGGCTGGCAATGATATCCTCCGCAGACAGCTGATTCTCCTGCATATAAGCATACAGCTCCTGCATCTCCTCGTCACGCTTTGCCTTTAAAAGCTCCTCCCGCTCCTTCTGAAGCATAGAAACAGCCTCCGTATGCTTCCGAAGCTTCTCCTCATTCTCTGCCAGCAGTTCCTCATAGCTCTTTCTCACTCTTGTCCTTGGCCTTGCCATATGTTTGTCCTCCTATTCCAGTTCCGCAATATCCCGCTCAGTGCATCCTGCCAAGAAGAATTTCCGGCCGCAAAAACATGCGCCCGTAAATCCTTCTATGCACTTCGGGGATATTGCTGTTTCCAGTTCCGCAATATCCCGCTCGACACATCTTTGCCGAGAAGCATTTCCGGCCGTAGAAGCATACGTCCGTAAATGCTTCTATGCGTCTCGGGGATATTGCTGTTTTTAGTTCCGCAATATCCCGCTCGGTCATACTGCTTTTATTCAAACTACTAGCAGTATATGCCGCTTCTGGATAAAATATACAAAAAAATCGCTGAAAGCTTCCATTTTCAGGTCTTTCAGCGATTTTGAATCTGCCGGCAGCGGGACTTGAACCCGCACGTGGTTGCCCACAACAGATTTTGAGTCTGCCTCGTCTGCCATTCCGACACGCCGGCTTGTTCAGAGGCGCGCTCTGCAACGAAGATTATTGTATCATAAGTATTCGGAATTGGCAAGCAAAAAGTTCATAGACTTTTCGCTTTTCTTCCTATATAATGAAATTAAATGACAAAATAATCCAAGGGGAACCGTTATGAAGCTGACTTCCAGATTAAACACCGCCGGACGGCGTTACTATTTTCTCTGCTATACCATCCTGTTTCTGTCCTTATCCTTCCTTATCTTTTCACCCTTTTGGTGGAACGGGAAATCCCTGATCTGGAAGCCCGACGGCCTTACCCAGCACTTTAATTCCCTGGTCTACTTCCGCAACTGGGGCCTTACCATTCTGCGCACCCTTGTCACAGAACATCGCTTGTCCGTTCCCCTGTGGGATTCCGCCATCGGCTATGGCTCCGATGTTCTCACCACCCTTCATTACTATGTGATCGGAGATCCCTTGAATCTTTTGTCCTTCCTGGTGCCCGTCCGTTTTTTGGAGGGACTCTACGATTTTCTAATCCTCCTTCGCCTCTACCTTGCCGGCATCGCCTTTTCCTGCTACTGCTTCCGCATGAAGCGGGAGGGAACGGCCGTCCTTGCAGGAAGCCTTCTCTATGTCTTTTGCGGCTACGCCATCGTCCTGGCTCCCATGCACCCTTACTTTATCAACCCCATGATCTACCTCCCCCTGCTCCTCCTCGGCGTAGAGCGCGTATTCCACAAAGAAAAGGGCCATCTTTTGATTGCCGTGACTGCCCTCTCCGCCCTGAGTAATTTCTATTTCTTTTATATGCTGGTAATTCTGACCATTCTCTACTGCATCATCCGCTTCTGCACCATGGAGCACCACAATTGGAAGCAGGAGCTTACAGGCTGCCTTGGCAGGACCCTCTTCTTTTCCGTTACCGGAACCGCCATGGCCGCCGTCCTTTTACTGCCCATACTGCTCCAATTTCTATCAGATATGCGCTCCAACACCCACTTAGGCTTTTCCCCCCTCTACGAGTGGAGCTACTACGAGCGCCTTCTGGACCAGTTTGTCTCTCTGACCTACTCCTCCAGCTGGACCTATCTCTGCTTTGCCACCCCGGCCCTTCTCTGCGTCCTGCTGCTCTTCTTAAAAAGAAAGCGCTTCCAGGGCCTCAAGATCGGCTTTCTTGTACTCACAGCCCTCCTCCTCCTCCCTGCAGCCGGCTCCTTCCTGAACGGCTTTTCCTACGCAGCCAACCGCTGGTGCTTTGGCTACGCCTTCCTCATCGCCCTCATCACCGCCTTCCTCTGGCCGGATCTTTTCACCCTCACCCCAAAAGAGACGGGAGGACTCCTGGCCCTCCTGTTTGCCTACGGCATCCTTTTGATCCTGCCCCAAACCTCCGGCTCCAGCCACGCATATTTTGCCCTCTTCCTGGTACTTCTCACCCTGCTCCTCCTAAGAGAAGCCCCGCACCTTAAGAGCCTGATTCCGGCAAACGCCCCAAAAATCCTCCAAAAAAAAGGCCCACAACTGCCCCTTCTCCTCCTCTGCCTCAACCTCTGCGCCAATTCCCTTCTCTACTACCGCAGCAACATGGACAACCATCTTGCCCGCTTCGTAGACGCAGGCAAGGGCTTCTCCGCCCTGGAGCAGTCCGCCTCCGGCATGGCAAACCTGTTTCTGGAGCAAGACGGCGAATTCTCCCGCTACGCCCAGGACATCGTCCCCGTGCGCAACGACACCCTGAACCACAAGGCCCACAGCATCCACTACTACTGGAGCCTGTCAAACGGCGCCATCACCCAGTTCTTCAACGAGCTGGCCCTGCCCTTCGAAGAGCGCGCCTTCAAATACGACGACCTGGACCACCGGGCCCAGCTCCACGCCCTGGCCGGCGTCCGCTGGTACATCCAGTACGACCCCAACAAATACCTCCCCTATCCCTTCCGGGATTCCAAACCCTTCGACTACCTGGAGGATCTCTACTACGCCTCCGAGACCGAAAGCTACCTCCCCTTCGGCTACACCTGCGCCCACCTCCTCTCCAGAGACGCTTATGAATCCCTCCCCTACCTCCAACGGCAGCAGTCCCTCCTCCAGGCGGTAGTCCTAGAAGATCTGCCCCAGGGCACCCCCGAGCCCCCCTTATCCTTCGCCGACCAGCCCATCCCCTTCGAGATCTCCCACAGCTCCGACATTCTGGAGCTTGAAGGCTCCTACTACGCCCTCACCGACCAGGCCGAGCTCACCCTCACCTTCGAGGGCCTCCCCGCCTGCGAAACCTACCTCCAGATCACAGGACTCAAAGCCCAGGGCCTAACCGAATGGCAACTCCAAAACACCTCCCCCACAGCTCCCTTCTTCTCCGAAGAAAAGGAATCCCTCACCCCCTACGAAAAACACAGCCAGAAAAGAGCCAACCACCTCTTCTCCGGAAACGCCCAGTTCCCCATCACCTGCACCTCCGAAGCCTTAAGCACCACCTTCTGCTACTACACCGCCCTCACCGAAAGCTCCTACGACCGCTCCGACTTCCTCCTCAACATGGGCTATACCGAAGCCCCCCAGCACACCATCACCCTCCGCCTCCCCTACCGGGGCGTATACACCTTTGAAAGCCTCACCCTCTCCTGCCTCCCCCTAACCACCCTCCCCGAGGAACTTAACACCCTCCGCCAGGAAAAGCTTGAAAACCTCACCTACGAAGGCAACCACATCACCGGCACCATCACCCTCTCCGAGGAAAAGCACCTCTGCCTGTCCCTCCCCTACTCCAAAGGCTGGACCGCCCAGGTAGACGGCACCCCCACCCCTCTAAAGCAAGCCAACACCATGTTCACCGCCCTCCCCCTAACCCCGGGCACCCACACCATCGAACTCCACTACCGCACCCCAGGCCTAACCCTGGGCCTCACCATCACCGCCCTGGCTCTCGCCAATTGGATCCTATACCTGATCTACGAACGAAAAAAAGCGCCCCAAAACGACGCCCCTAACTAAGTTAAGCCCTGAAAGGCTTATGAAGGCTCCGGCAGTCTTTGCTGGCTTAACCTCATAACATTGCCAACCCCAGGGTCTCGCGCAAAATAAGCCGGCAGACTTTTCCGATATCCAGTGTCCGCGAACCGTGCGAACACGGATATGGAAAAGTCTGCCGGCTTATTTTGTGCGAGACCCGTCCGTCCTCAATCTCTCCAAAACCTCCAAAAAATACCCCGGAATCGGCGCCTCCACCTCCAAATACTCCCCAGTACCCGGATGCCTCACCCCCAAAACCATAGCATGCAAAACCTGCCCCTCCACTCCAAAGGGATTCCTCCCCCTCCCGTAAACCTCATCCCCCAAAAGCGGAAACCCAATACTCCCCATATGAACCCGAATCTGATGCGTCCTCCCCGTCTCCAGCTCACACTCCACATAGGTATACTTCCCAAACCGTTCCAAAACCCGATAATGCGTCACAGCCCGCTTCCCTCCCCGGGAAACCACGGCCATCCGCTTCCGATCCACCGGATGCCTCCCAATCGGCGCATCCACCGTCCCGGCATCCTCCTTTACATTCCCGCAAACCACCGCCCGATACCGCCTGGTAATCGAATGCTCCTTCAACTGCTCCGCCACACAAAGATGAGCCCGATCATTCTTACAAACCACCAAAACCCCGGTAGTATCCCTGTCAATCCGATGCACAATCCCAGGTCTTAACACCCCGTTAATCCCGGAAAGCTCCCCCCTGCAGTGATACAAAAGCCCATTCACCAGCGTCCCCGTGGCATGCCCCGCCGAAGGATGCACCACCATCCCCTTCGGTTTATTCACAAAAAGAAGGTCCTCATCCTCATACAAAATGTTAAGCTCCATCTGCTCCGGCCGCGTCTCTGGCTCCACCGCCTCGGGAAGTTCCACCTCAATCACATCCCCAAAGCACACCCGGTAATTTGCCTTCACAGGCTTCCCAAGCAGCAAAACGCCTCCGTCCTTGATCACCTTCTGCAAATAGGATCGGGAAACCTCCGGCATCCTCTCCGCCAAATACCGATCAATGCGAAGCCCATCCTCCCCCACAACCTCAAAGCTCCTTTTCCCGCTCATCCTCAGCCTCTTTCCTTCTAAGAGAGAAAAATCCCAGCTCCTCCTCCTTATAATAAAACAGGATGAGAACCGCCAAAAGAGCCGCCCCCACCGTCACATAGCAGTCCGCCACATTGAACACCGGAAAGTCAATCAACTTAAAGTAGAAAAAATCCACTACATAAGAATTCACCGTCCGATCAATGAGATTACCGATAGCGCCCGCCACAAGAAGGATTCCCACCAACCGTATAGGATAAAATCGCCTCCCCTCCGGCAGCCGCTGATAATAAAAAACCACCAGACCCAGAATCAAAACCGTGCACAAAAGAAACATCACCTTCTGCCCCTGAAACATACCAAAGGCCGCTCCCCGATTCTCCAGGTAATTAAGCTCAAACACACCCTCCCACAGCACAAAGGGCTCCTGCCCCTTCAAATGGGTGACTGCCAGGCCCTTGGTCCACTGATCAAGCCACACAAGAACCGCCGCCGCCAACCCTCCCACTAGATTGTAATTCATTCGTTTCGTCATTTCTAAAATCCTTTGATGTCCTTTCCCAATAGATAGGAGCTGGCACGCAAAAGCTCCTCCTCCGTGACCGTCCGGTCCACAAAAGCCTCCCCGATGCCCCGAAGCAGAACAAACTTAATGCTTCCCGCCTCCATCTTCTTATCCGAGCGCGTAGTCTCCACCACCTGCCCGGCCTCAAGACCGTCCGCGGCAGTCGGAAGCGAAAACACCTTAAGTCCCCTCTCGATCTCTTGTAGCTCCTCCCTTTTCAGAAGCCCCCTCTGAACAGAGAGAAAGCCTGCCGCCATGATCCCCATAGCCACACACTCCCCATGAAGCAGCCGAAAATCCTTTAGCTTCTCCACCGCATGACCAATAGTATGCCCGAAGTTCAAAAGCGCACGCTCCCCCTGCTCCGTAGGATCCGCCTCCACCACAGAGCGCTTGATTTTACAGCTTTCCGTAATCATGAAGAGCAAAGCCTCATACTCCCTGCGGCGAATCCGGACCTCATTTTGAAGAAGCCATTCATAGTATGCCTGATCCCGAATCAACCCATGCTTTAAGATCTCGGCCATCCCGGAGGCAAACTGGCGCTCCGGAAGCGTCTTTAAGGCAGAGAGATTCATATACACCAGGCTGGGCATATGAAAGGCTCCCACCATATTTTTATAGCTGTCAAAATCCACCCCGGTTTTGCCACCGATACTGCTGTCCACCTGAGCCAAAAGTGTGGTGGGAAGCTGAACAAAGCGGATTCCCCTAAGGTAAGTTGCGGCCGTAAATCCCGTCAGATCCCCCACTACGCCGCCGCCCAAAGCCACCAAAAGGTCCTTTCGGTCAAAATGCTCTCTTATCAGCCGCTCATAGAGCCTCCGCACCGTATCCAGGGTTTTATGTTCCTCTCCGGCTTCTATGGTATAGCAGATCACCCTCTTGCAAGCCTTTAAGAGCTCCTGCTCCACCAGGTCCGCATACAAGGGCCCCACCTGGCTGTCTGTCACAATACAAATCTTACGCTCCGAGACCTCCAGCGCCGCAAGCTCCGCCGCAAGTCCCTCAAAGCTCTCCTCAACAACAATAGAATAGCAGGGCTTTCCATCCCGCTGTACCGGCAAAACCACTCTCTTTCTCTCTTCCATACTGATCCATCCTCAAATATATTTGCAAAGAGTCACATAACTTCTTCCCTTTTTGGACTGTCCGCCAATTTCCTGAAGGCGAAAACGCCCCATCCCCCGCACGGAAATGAGATCGCCCTCTTTCAGCCTGCAGCTTTCCGAAGTCACCAGCCGTCCGTTGACGAAGACCTTCCCGCCCTCGATCTGTCCGGCCAGACTGCTCCGGGAGGCCCCAAAAGCCAGGGAAAGTAAGCTGTCCAGACGGACAGAAGCCACCGTCCCCGTCCTTTCCTCTACTCTTGGCTCATAGGAAAAGCCCTCCCGCTCCACCCTCTTTGCCATCACAGAGGTATGGCGAACCCGGGTGAGGTTCTCGCAGATAAAATCCGCTATCCTCTCCTGGCAGAACAAAAAGGCTTCCTGTTCCTCCACCAGAATATCTCCCGTCCTGGACCGGTCAAGCCCCAGATTCAAAAGAGCTCCCAGATAATCTCTGTGGCTTAAGCTCTCCGCAAACTTCTTTTGCAGAGGCTCGATTCTCACACAGACAATGGGATATTCCGGACAAAACATGGGAGCATCAGGAACAAAGGCTGCCATCTGACGCTCCGCTGCTTCGTAGCCTCCAAAGCTCTCCGTCTTCACAAAGGAAAGCTTTGGCCGGATACTGTGAAAAATATGCTGTTCATTCAAATTCAAAAAATCAGAATAGGTCACGATTCCCCGCTGATACGCCGTATTCGCCAAATCCGCAAGGCGCTTCTCAAGCTGCTGCTCTTCCCGTGTCATAACCTAGAACTTCCCGTATACGGAAGGAATCTCAATGGAGCCGCTGATAATATCCTGCAAATCCCCGGAAATATCCACATTTCTGGGAGTTGCCAGGAAAATGCTTCCGGAAACCTTCTGCAGATTCCCGCCGATGGCAAAACAGGAGCCCGATGTAAAGTCAATGATCCTCTGTGCCACATCCACATCCAGTCCCTCAAAATTCAATACCACGGTGCGGTTGCTGAGAAGCGTCTCACCGATCTCTCTGGAATCATCAAAGCTCGTGGGCTTAATCACACATACTTCCATACTGCTCTTCCCCTGCTTTCTCGAAGTCTGACGAATGGGGGTCACCTTGGTACGTTCCCTGGAAGATTCCTCCTCCTCATAGTCATCGTAGTCCTCTTCCTTCTTCCGTCGAAAAGGATTCTTTCTTTCCGGCTTTTCATCCTCGTAGTCATCATCGAAATCATCATAGTCGTCATAATCATCGTAGTCGTCATCCCCGCCCAGCTTCATGACGTCCAGGAATTTATCGATTACACTCATTTTACTGTCTCCAATCCAACTCTAATTGCGCTCCCCAAAAATCCCCGTACCAACGCGGACCATGGTAGCGCCTTCCTCAATCGCGACCTCATAGTCTCCTGTCATGCCCATGGACAAGACATTCATAGATACATTATCAATGCTTTTCCTTTTTATGTCAACATTTAATTTCTTCAATTTGGCAAAATGTGAACGATTTTCCTCCGGATCCTCTACAAAAGGCGCGATTGTCATCAAGCCCTTCACGGAAATCGCCGGAAGCTTTGCAATTTCCCGGATAAGCCCTTCCGTCTCCTCCGGCGCGACGCCGAACTTACTTTCCTCGCCTGCCACATTGACCTCTATAAGCACCGGCACGGTAAGCCCCCGCTTTTTCCCTTCCTCACTGATGGCCTGGGCCAGCCGCAGAGAATCCACCGAGTGAATCAGACAGGCCTTATCCACCACATACTTCACCTTGTTTCGCTGCAGATGCCCGATAAGGTGCCAGCGAATCTCCTTCGGAAGCTGCTCGTATTTCTCACAAAGCTCCTGCACCTTATTCTCGCCAAAATCCCGGGTCCCTCCCGGAAGAAGCTCCTCAATCATTGAAACCGGCTTTGTCTTGCTCACTGCAATCAGCGTAACCTCTTCCCGTCTCCGCCCCGCCCGCTCACAAGCTGCACAAATGTTCCTCTCCACCTCTGCCAGATTCTCAACTACCATATCCTCACTCCCCGTCTAATCATAAATCACTTCATCCTCATTCACCGTATCTGCATTCAGCACAATATGGTCATACACCGACAGCCCATAGCTTGTGCCCTCCTTTACGATGCAATATTCCTCATTCTCATAAAGAATCTGAATCTGCCGGAATACCGTATAGCCCTTGTTAATATTGTAAACCCCTCTAAGCTTAGCAGTCTGCCCCACCTGATAAACCTCCGCGGAATCCGTCCGAATCAGCAGATCCCCATTATCCAGCAGCTTTTTTGAGGTACTGAAATTCTCCTCCCTGGGATCCACATAGGCGTACTCTTCATCCTGATAGTAGATGGTGCTGTTCACAAACTCCGCCTGGCTGCTGCCGTCCTCTCCCACCGTCTGCTTCATAAAGCCCATATTGCTGTCAGAACCGGAGGTGGTAATATAAGCCTTGTCAATGACAAAAAACTCCTTCTCCGTCACAGCCGTCTTGGGAATCTTAAGCCCCGTAGTCTCGTCCCGAAGCACCTCGAAGCTTAAAAAACGCTCGTCCGCATAGCGGATCATGGAATTCACAAAGTCCAGAACGCCGTAGGCCTTGCCCTCCCGGTACTCCACCGTCACGGAAGGCCACAGCTCCTCCTTGTCCTTATCCATTCGAATCTGAATGTAAGTGGTGTTCTGAATGATGGAGCCGTCCTCTCCCGTCCTCTGGTTCTCCCGGATCTTATCCAAAAGATAGGTTTCCATCTCCTCATCCAGAGGGAACACGATCTTCCACAGCTCCTCCGTAATAAGCTTATAGACCGGCTCTCCCTGTCCCACCAGTTCCTCCGTGCGAAGATTCGTCCGCTCATAGGCCTCCTGATCAAACCAGGCGCTGCTTAAGGATTCTAAGGTGGCGTTCTCAAAGCCGTCCACGTAGTATTCCACCACACCGGCTGTGGCGGCGTTGTAGCGGTTGAATACGCCTCCCTCACTCGCCGCAGCGCTGTCCAGCTCTGCAATCATATTTTGATTCATGAGATCCAAAATGGAAGCGTCGATGCCCGTCTTAAAATCATACACCTGGGCAAAATTCATATCCGAGGCATTGCTCATATAGGTGGTGATCTCGCTTCGCAGCTGCGCGTAATCCTCCTCGCTTAAGCTCAGCTCTCCGGCGCTTTCCTTTAAGGCCTGTGCCATCCGGCCGCTCTCATCCACCGTATATACCGCAGAATTCACGGAAACCTTTTCTCCCTCTCTGGCATAGTAGCTGATATATCCGGGCTTTTCCGACTGAAACACCTGCTCCGCTCGAAGGGCAATTCCCGTATAATGATAATCTGTGGCAAGATTGCCCGCCATCACCTCGTAGCCGGATATATGGGTGGATGTAAAAAACAGATAAACACAGACAATAAGATAGACTGCGATAAACCCAAAAAATACAACGCCGATGTTCATAGGGCGCCGGTACTTGATAATCTTCTTATTCTTTTTCCTGGAATCCGCCACAAATCCAACTCCTTAATATGAAAATACGGGGCTGCCGTAAATAGACAGCCCCTCCTCTTATGTACCGTATCCTAACAGGAAATGAGAACCTGCTCCTTTGCAAAATCCGGTAAATCCTTTTCTTCTACGGAAATGCTGATGCAGAAATCCACCTTGAACTGCTCACTGATCTGGTTGAGCTGTGTCAGGGCATCGGTTAAATCCTTGTGCTCTAAGTAGGCGATCTTCAAAAAGCTGTCCAGATACACCTGCTCCAGATCGTAATCCTGGGAGATGATTCCGCAGATAAAGCCGATGAATTCATCGCTGTTCTTTAAGGGATAGTCCTTCACGTTGATCAGGCGAACCTTGTTGTTCAACTCGTGCATATGCTTGGTGTTCTTGTCCAAATATACGATATTTCCTGATGCTGTTTTAATCTGACTATTCACTCTATCCAGTAAATGCTTTGTCTTTCCATCTCCCTTATTTCCGATGATTAACTGTACCATAGCCTTGTCCTCCTTGGGTTCTTTCTATATAGTCCTATTATAGTCTATCGCTGTAAAAAAGACAACCTATATTTGGGACACTTACGTGTAAAGCTCCCGCCATTCCAAGTCGCCGCGATCCAGGGCCTTAATCAGCAATTCCGCCGTGGCCAGGTTGGTAGCCATGGGAATATTGTAGGTATCACAGAGGCGTATGACGTTGTTTACGTCCGGCTCATGCTTCTTTGGCTCCGACGGATCCCGCAGGAAAATCAAAAGGTCAATCTGATTGTGCTCAATCTGTGCCGCAAGCTGCTGCTCTCCCCCAAGATGGCCTGCAAGGTACTTGTGCACGCTCAGATTCGTCACCTCCACAATGAGTCTTCCGGTAGTTCCGGTGGCGTACAGATTATGTTTACATAAAATTCCTCTGTACGCAATGCAGAAATTCTGCATCAATTTCTTTTTTGCATCATGTGCAATCAATCCAATGTTCATGCGAACACCCCCAAATTAGTATTTTTTTGGCTGTAAGCCAACATTTAAAACAAAACCTATTGCCAAAAACAAGGTGACCAGAGACGTCATGCCATAACTGACAAAGGGCAGAGGAATACCGGTATTGGGCATAATTCCCGTAGCCACACAGATATTGACAAAGCTCTGAAACCCGATATAGCCTGCCACCCCACAGCAGATCAGGGTTCCGGAAAATTCTCTGGAACGTTTTCCTATCCAAATACATTCTATCACAATTAAAGCCAATAGTAAAATAATTGTTGCACAACCGATAAATCCAAGCTCCTCCCCGGCCACTGCAAAAATAAAGTCTGTCTGGGGCTCCGCAATAAAGCTTCCGTTCTTCACGGAGGATACGGAATTGTTGTTAAGCCCCTTTCCTGCCAGCTGCCCGGAGCCGATGGCCATGATGGAATTCAGCTGCTGATAAGCGTCATCCGCATACTTGGCAGGATCCAGCCAGGCCATAATCCGCCGAAAGGCATAATCCTTCAAAATCTTCTGATCCGGCTGGAGAATGAGACTGATAAACACAATGGCAGAGGGGATTGCCACCGCAAGAGCTCCTCCGATGAGCTTGTAGCTTAAGCCGGCAATAAAAATCAGAATCAGAAAGATCACCGTAATGGAAATGGTAGTGGAAAGATCCGGCTGTTCCACAATAAACAGAGCCGGAATTCCAAACAGCACTGCCGTCAGAGGCAGAATTTTCCAGGTATTTAACTGCTCCCGATACTTTTCAAAAAACCTTGCAAAGAACAGAATCAGAAGAAGCTTGGAAAGCTCCGAGGGCTGAAACTGAAATCCGCCGATGTTGAGCCACCTGGTAGCTCCGTTTACCTCTTTTCCAAAGGGCTCGATTCCCAAAAAGGGAATCTTGACCATGGCAAGCAAAGCAAGATTAAACACATAGATCAGCCAGTAAAACTTCAAAACCCAGATATAATCCATCAGGGAAAGCACCACCATGGCAACGGTTCCCAGAATAAGTCCCTTGATCTGAGAGCTCTGAACGGATTTCAGTGCGCTTCCGATTACCATAATCCCAATGATGCTGATTGCGTACACATAAAAGACAAGTCTGAATCTGTAATCTCTTAGCTGATACTGTTTGAACATAATACTCCTTTTAACGCTCCAGGCCGTGCTTCATATCCTTGATGGGAATATTGGCGCACAGGGCCGGCACCCGGCCGTTCTCCCCCTCGGATTCGGTCTGGGTAATCTGAATATCCAGTCCGTCGCAGTCAATCTCCATATACTTGGAAATCACTTTAATAATATCGTTTTTGATGAGCTCCATAATCTCCGGGGAACAGTTGGCCCGATCTGAAATCAAGAGCAGCTTCAGACGGTCCTTTGCCACATCACCCGAGCTTTTTTTCCGGAAAAAATCCATTAAAGCCATTCTTCTTTCCCCCTTTGATTATTTAAACAGCTTTGCAACTTTGGCAAAGAACCCATTATTAACCTCCAGATTCATCAGGGGAACCTCCTCGCCCAAAATCCGCTTACAGATATTCATATAAGCAGTCCCCGCCATGGAAGAGTCACCGGCCAGCGGCTCTCCCTGGTTGGTGGCGATGACGATGCTCTCATCGTCCGGAACAGCGCCTATCAAATCAATGGCCAGGATATCAATCACATCCTCAATGGACATCATATCTCCCCGCTTCACCATATCCATCCGCAGGCGGTTGACAATGAGATCGATCTTGTGAATTTCATTGGCCTCCAAAAGCCCGATGATGCGATCCGCATCCCGGATAGCGGAAACCTCCGGCGTGGTCACGATAATCGCCCTATCCGCCGCGGCAATGGCGTTCTTAAAGCCCTGTTCAATTCCTGCCGGACAATCCAGCAGTATGTAATCAAATTCCGCCCGCAGCTCCTCGATGAGCTTCACCATCTGCTCCGGATTCACGGCCGTCTTATCTCTGGTCTGAGCGGAGGGCAAGAGAGACAGGTTGGGATAGCGCTTGTCCTTGATGAGCGCCTGCTTGATCCGGCAATTTCCCTCTACCACATCTACCAAATTGTATACAATCCGATTCTCCAGTCCCATGACCACGTCCAGATTTCGAAGCCCGATATCCGTGTCAATCATGACCACATTCTTGCCCAGCTTTGCAAGGCCTGTCCCAATATTCGCCGTAGAAGTGGTTTTTCCCACGCCGCCTTTTCCGGATGTAATTACAATTACCTCACTCATACAATTTCTTCCTCCAACCTTTCCATTATTCTTATCTTCAAGCCATGCCAGCTCAGCTCAAATCCTCCGAGCTGTCAAGATGAATCTCGTTTAAAACCTCTTTTGTAATGGGCTCAATATAAATATTTCCATTCTCCACAAAGGCAATCTTCGGCGTATCCGCCACCTTTTTCTTCTTTTTCTTTCCGGTGGCGTCGTCGGAGCAGCGGGCAATCACATCCCCGATACGGATCTGCATAGGATCCATGGACAAGGCTGCCACAAAGGCCGCCTCATTGCCTGCGGCTCCCACAAACACATTGCCCTTCAGACAGCCAAGGACGATCACATTGCCCTTGGATATCACCCTGGCTCCCGGATTCACATCCCCCAGAATGATCACGCTGGTCTCGGACTCCAGCACCTGACCGGAACGCAGGGTTCCCTTATAGAAGCGGCCATCCTTAAGATTCATCAGATCCTCAGGCTCCGTATCCTTTTGCTCCACGGCCCTTTGCATCTTCTCCTCCAGCTCCTGATTCTCATCGATGATGCTCACCACCTGAATCTGGCAGCTTTCGGAAATCGTATCCGCAAGGGACATCTCCTCCTCCAGGGTAAGAGTCCTTCCCTGGAAACAGACCGCCATCTGCGCCTCGCCGAAAAATTTGGCGGAGGAGCGAAACTTGTCCGCCACCTCCCGTTTCAGCTCTTCAAAGGGAAGCTTCTGATCCAAAATCACAATCAAGCCATATTTATTGCTTTTTATTATAACCGGTTGGTTTGCCATAACTTCTCTCCTATGTCAGATCTAATCTGCAATATTCTCTCCTGTTCCCTGGCTGGCCGTTCCGCTGATAAGCTCCTCCTCGTCCACGAGATGGAAGTAGTATTTCAGAATGTCGGCTCCCAGCTCCGCCGCATTTCCGGAGGTATAGCCGTTGGCAATCCGGACAGTCAGGGCGATTTCCGGCTGTTCAAAGGGGGCATAGCCCACAAACAGCGCGTGGTTGGGATGACTCTTGCTTTGCTGAGCCGTACCCGTCTTGCCTGCCATGGTAATCCCGAGACTGTTCAGGGCTGCCGTCTTCTCCGCCACCATACGCATGCCGGTCTGTACCGCATCCCAGGTACTGTCGGCAATCTCTACCCGATTCAGAAGCTTTGGCTCATACTTTTCCACCAGTTTTCCGTCCGTAGTCTCCAGACGATCTAAGAGGGTCAGGTTATAGCAGTTTCCCCGATTGGCAAGGGTTGCCACATAGCGGGCGATATGAGATACCGAATAGCTGTTGGTGCCCTGTCCGATGGCGGAACGCACCGGGTCCAGATCCGAAATCTGCGGATCGTACTCCGGAATCTCCAGTCCGGACTTGTCGCCGAAGCCAAACATCCGGGCATATTTCTCCAGGGTGGAAAGTCCCCGATCCGTGGAGTAGGTATTGCTGGTCCTTCCTCCGGAAAGACGGTAGCCTACCTCATAGAAATAATAGTTGCAGGAATCCCGGATAGCCGTGCTTACATTCTCGTCTCCGTGGTGGCCTCCGTACTGATTGTAAATCCAGCAGGTAGGCGGCCGATCCACATCCATAAAAATGCCTCTTCCGTAAATGTTCTCACTCACGGTGATGGCTCCCTCCTCCAGGCCCGCAACCGCCACCACCGGCTTAAAGGTAGAGCCCGGCGCCAGATTCTCCTGAGTGGCCCGATTGACAAAGGGGGAGGACAAATCTTGCTGCAGCTGACCAAAATATGCGGAATCCATCACATTGGTCAGACGGTTGTTGTCATAGCTTGGGTAGGTGACGCAGGCCAGAGTCTGCCCCGTATTCACATCCACCACCATCACACCGGCGCTGCAGGGCTCCAGAGCCAG
The DNA here is from genome assembly GCA_022791635.1 of Lachnospiraceae bacterium. Lineage (GTDB taxonomy): Bacteria > Bacillota > Clostridia > Lachnospirales > Lachnospiraceae > Laedolimicola. The sequence continues at coordinate 77,544 of JAAVZL010000013.1, read as the reverse complement.
CTGGGCCGGGGTAATCTCCAGGTTTCGGATCTTCTCAATCATAAAATTGTAGGCCGAAAGCTGGTTGGACTGCAATCTGGAAATTGTTTCCTCATCATATTCTAACACACCTTGCTCATATAATAAAAGGGAAATTTCCTTTCCGGAAACAAGATCGTCCAAAATCATATATTTATAGAGCATACGGCTGAAGGCATCATCCTCCATAAGGTAATCCTTCATATAATCCAGAACCGCCTGATAGATCTCCTGGGAATCCAGATAGGGATGATCCCCGGAAATCTTGGTCACATCAATCCAGTTCATGGAGATGGCATACTTTAGATACTCCTGAAGGCTGATGACCTCTTCCGTGGTCCAGGCAATGTAGGTGGGATCCGACGTATTCACCGCGTCGCTCATCAGCACCTGATTTTCCCCCATGAGCACATCGGATACTACATAGCTCATATAGTTCATCATTTCCTTGGACAGGTTCTGATAGGCTGTGGGGCTTTCCGTGCCAAGCTCTGCCAGAATGGCGGCCACCGCCTGCTCCCGCTTGCTTAAGAACCGCTCATAAATGCTTCGCTCCAGCTCCGACGCATCCTCGCCGGAAAAGCGGGCAATATCAATGACGTGATTCTCGATAAGGGCATAATAGACATCGTACACGGGAATGCGAATCTTCTCCGCACTGGCCTTAGGCCCCGGCACATACTCCTTGATATTGTCAATCTTGCTGATGAGAATTCCCGCAAGCTTCTGCTCAATCAGGTTGTAGATGGCGATCTGCAGATCCTTGTCAATGGTCAGATAGACATTGTTGCCCGGAACCGGCTCCTTGCTCTCCACTACCTCAAGGACCCTTCCCACGCTGTCCACATACATCTTCTCATAGCCCTTTAAGCCCTGAAGCTTCGTCTCCATATACTGCTCAATGCCGGCCTTTCCCACAATGTCATTGAGCTCATAGTCGGGATTCTCCGCCTTGAGAGCGTCAAGCTCTTCCTGAGAGGCCTTGCCGATGTATCCAATCAGGGGAGAGAAATATTCGCTGTCCGGATAAATCCGGCGGCTGCTCTCCTCAATTCCTGCCCCCTGAAGGCTGTCCTGATTCTCCAGCACGGCAGCCACCGTCTCCTCGGACACATTCACCGCCACGGTAGTTGCCACATAGCGCTTATAGCTGTTGGAGGCCATGGAAAACCGGATGGTGGCAATCTTAAGCTGCTCCTCCGGCGTATAGCCGGACACGGTCAGATCGTAGGTCTCCTTCTCCTTTTCCGTATAGGAGGACTTGATTCCATAGCGCTTCTCACAGAGATAATCCATCACCGCCTGGGCGTCGGAGAGCTCCTCCTCTGCCGTAAGCTCACTAAGCTTTGACTTGCCGTACACATCCGCCTTCAGTCTGAGAAGGGAATTTCCCTCCAGGGAAAAGGCAAATTTTCCGTTTTCCAGGACAATCCCCAGATCGCTTACCACCTGATCCCCATTCTTCTCAATGAGCTTAATCAACCGGTAGATAATCTGATTAAGCTTCGCATTCTTGGTATCCTGATTGCGGTAGGACCCGTTATCCTGGATGGTCACAGAGTAGGAAATCTCGCTGTAGGCCAGTACGTTGCCGTTTCGATCGTAGATATTACCCCGGGTACTGGTTAGAGAAAGCTCCCGTTCCGTCATCAGGGAAAAGGTATCCTGATACTCTTCCCCCTTTACAATCTGCAGATAAAAGACCCGCTGGAGCAAAATGGCAAACATCACCATAAAGACTACCATCAGCAGAAAAATTCTGGATTTTATTACATTCCACAAGGCTTCTCGTATATCTCTAAACAATCTCAAGGCTCCTCTGTCTGATTCTCGGTCTGACCCATGGTTCCGGATGATGTGTAATAATCACGGACCGTATCGCCGCCCAGGCGATCCAGAAGACTGTTAAACTTCTGAATCGGACGGTACAAAAGAATGGTCAGCGCCACGGTGTAAATGAGCTCCGGCAAAATAATATGAATAAAGTAGTACCCAAATTCAAACTTGCTCCGCATCAGGAACATGAAAAAATAAACGCTCAAGCCATAGACCACCTCGCTTAGGGCAATCCAAACCATGGGAAGCTTGATATCTTCATCGTAAAAAATCATATGGAACAGACCGCTTCCATATCCCAGAAACATATACAAAAGCGCATAGAAGCCAAGAAGGCTTCCAAAGAAAATATCCAAGAGAAGGCCGCAGAAAAATCCAATCACCAGTCCCTCCCGCTCTCCCCGCATAAAGCCTAAGGAAGAGGTTACAATCAAAAGAAGATTGGGGGAGATCGAGGCCAGGGCCAGGGCCTTAAACACGGTACACTGTAAGATAAAGCATACCATAATCAAAAGTGCGGTTACCAGCTTCTGTTTCATAAAACAATTCCGGATCCTTTTCTTTTCATTTTACACGCTTCTCAAAGAACACGGCTTTACGGCACTGTCTGCTTTAAATCCGTAATCACCAAAACCGTGTGCAGATGCTCAAAGTCCACCGCCGGCGTCAGCGTGCCAGACTTGGTCAGGTTATTGGAATCCTGGGTCAATTCATTGACATAGCCGATCAGAATTCCCTCGTGATAGCGGTCGCTTACATGGGAGGTGACAATCTTTTCTCCGATAGCAATCTGATCCTGGGGATCCTTTAACTGCTCCAGACGGATAAAGCCCTCGTTCATAAGCTGCAGATCCCCGTTTACAAAGCACAGATCCGAGGTGGAGAGGGTCTTTGCGCTTACATGGCTCAAATCGTCAATGATGGAGCGAACCTGAGCCCAGTTATCGCCGGACTTGGTGACAATTCCCACCAGACCGCTGCCGGCAATCACATTCATTCCGATATCCACTCCATCCTCGGTTCCTTTATCTATCACAAAGGTATTGAACCAATTTCCTCCGTCCGTGGCAATGATATTGGCCGCCACCTTGCTGAAGTCGCCGTAGGTCTGGTCCAGCTCGTAGAGCTCCTCCAGTTGTTCCAGGCGGTACTGACTCTGAATCAGAAGGCTGTTCTCCATGGTGAGCTCGTCCACCTGAGCCTGCAGCTCCTGGTTGTGGGCCTGAACGGCTGCCAGATCCTCCAGCACGTCCTTTTTTTCCCTCAGCCAGCTTCCTACTCCGCCAAGTCCCTGCTCAAAGGGTACAAACACATACCCGGCAACTCTTCCAAGGGAAGCGCCTCCCAGGCCGGTGCTGTAGGATACAAACATCAAAACCACACACAGGGCCGCAAGTACCGCAAATATATATTTTGTCGGTATGGAAAAATGATTTCTTTTTTTCATAATACACCCGAATTAATTGAATACCTGCTCCTTGGTGTCAAAGGTCAGACTGCGGAACTCTCTCTCCTTGATCACCCGCTCCAGGCCTCTTGCCACACACTCCTCCGGCCGGTCTACCATGTTGACCCGGATGTTGGTGGCCTTGGAAATCTGCTCATCCAGCCCCTTTAAATTGGCTACTCCGCCGGTGAGATAAATGCCGTTGCGGATAATGTCCACTCCAAGCTCCGGCGGTGTGCGCTCCAGAATCATTTTGATGGCATCCACAATGGTTTTCAGCTGCTCGGAAATGGCCTTTGCCACAAAGTCCGCCGTAATCTCCAGAAGAGCAGGAAGGCCGAGGGCCATATTGCGGCCGCAGATCTCCCGCTTGGCTTCCGTATTCCCCGGCATATAGCCCAGCTCATTTTTCAGGATCTCCGCCGTCTTGTTGCCGATAAAGTAGCCGTACTCCCGGCGGATGGCGCTGGAAATCGCCTCGTCAATCTTATTGCCTCCTGTCTTAATGAGCTTGCTGGTAACAGTTCCGCCCAAAGAAAGGATGGAGATCTCGGTGGTATCCGCTCCCACATCCACCACCATAACCCCCTGCGCCTGGGTCACATCCAGGCCAAGGCCAAGGCCTGCTGCCACCGGCTTGTCAATCAGCTGAATATTCTTGGACTTCAGGCCCGTTCCGTGAACCAGGGTGGTAAACACACGATCCTGAACATCCGTGGGCAGAGCTACCAAAAACTCCGCGCCCTTTAGATTTCCCTTAGTATGAGACTCCAGGAAGGCCCGCAGAAAATCCTGCATATAGGTAATGCTTGCCACCGTGCCAAAGGACATAGGATAGAGCACCTCAATATTGGCAGGCGCCTTCTCATGCATATCAAAGGCCTCGTCTCCGTAGGCGATCATCCCTTTCTTTTCCTCGATGGCTACCATATTCTTTTCACAGTATATGGTATCGCTCTCCTTACTGTAGATTTTAATACTGCTCGTTCCAAAGTCACATCCAAAACTCTGTGCAGGCATGTTCTCTTCCTCTCCTTCTTCTGTTCATCCGTTTGCCATGCCGGCTTCCTTATCCTCCCGGGTGTCCGGCAGAAGCCTTCGCTCCCGCAGGCTGCTGTAGCAGCCGTCTCCGATGATCACATGATCCAAGAGCCGGATCCCCAAAAGCTCACCCGCATGCCAAATCCGTTCTGTGATCCGCACATCATCCCGGCTGGGAGAAGCGTCCCCGCTGGGATGATTGTGTACCAGAACCACATGTACTGCGTGCACCTTAAGAGCCTCCAGAAAAATCTCCCGGGGCGATGCCAGGGACGCATTCACCGTTCCCTGAAACATCAGCTTTTCCTTTAAAAGCCGGCTTCGGGTATCCAGAAACAGCACAATCAGCTGCTCCTGTTCCTCGTAGCGCAGCTCCTCCATAAAGTAATCAGCGATGGTTGCAGGATTTGTAAAGCACAACCGCTCAACCGCCGCAGCCTTTGCCATCCGTAGGGACAGCTCCGCCGCGCATTTTAGCTGCACTGCCTTCACCTTTCCCACGCCCTTAAGCTCTAAGAGACGCTCTAAGGGAATCCGCCCGAAGCCCGCAAGCCCCTGGTAGCCCGGCAGGTTTAAAATCCTTCCGGCCAGCTCACAGGCCGTCTCCCCCACCCTTCCGGTCCGCAAAAGCACGGCCAGAAGCTCCTTGTCCGTAAGAGCCTTTGCTCCCTTTGACAGGCACTTCTCGTAGGGGCGTTCCCCTTCATATAACTCCTTCATGGTTGCCTTCATCCGCTTCTTCCTTTCCGCTCTCCAGGCAGTCCGGTTCTTGGGACTTGGCAGTGTGCAGCTCTCCTTCCCGGGAGGCGCTGCCAAACTTCCTATAGCTTTCGGTAAATAATGATTGCAAGTACAACACCGATGATACTGGCAATCGAAATCTGAATGGTCAGGCCGAAGGTCAGCACCAACAGCCCCAGGTCCAGAACAACGGGACTCTCAAGCCCAAAGCTCTGTCCGTAATTCAGCCAGCTTAAGCCTGATACATTGGCCGTCAGCATCCCGATAAATCCCCCCAGAACAATTCCTGACAGCAGCATGATCAGCAGCACCCAGCCATTTTTCGACTTCATAACTCCCTCCATCCTCTGCAGCTTATCCGGGGCGCTCCCGGCTTTTTCCCTTTACATAACTTGCATTTTCTGTAAACTTATACCAATTCTCAGTATTAGGTCAACTTATATAATAGCATAAACAAAATCACTTGTATAGAGAAGAAATCTTAAGTTTTTCTGTGGTTTTTCGTCAGGTTTTAACAGCATTTTACAAAAATTGTAACCTCGCCAGAAGCCCTCTTATTCCTTCCTATTTTCCATCCTCTGTTTTCCCGAACCGCCGGATCACGGCCTCCGCCGTCCGGACGCCGTCCATGGCCGAGGAGGTGATGCCTCCTGCATACCCGGCGCCCTCGCCGCAGGGATAGAGTCCTGCCACCGGGCTCTCCATCTCCTGATTTCTTAAGATCCGCACCGGGGAGGAGGTGCGGCTTTCCACGCCGCTTAAGACGGCATCCTTTCTGGCAAAGCCCGGCAGGATCTGCTCACAGCCAAGAATTCCCTCCGTCAGAGCCGCTTTAAGCTCCCCGGGAAAAATTCCTCCCACGTCTGCGAAAGTCCAGGTCCCCTTGATGGCAGGCTCTATCTCCCCAAGCTCCTTGCTTACGACGCCCTGGCAGAAGTCTTCGAAAAGCTGTACCGGTACCCGGCCCCCTCCCGCCTCATAGGCCGCCCTCTCAAGTCTTCGCTGGAGCTCCATGCCGGCCAGTACGTGGCCGCTTCCAAAGTCCTTCGGGCCTACGGTTACCACCATGGCGCTGTTGGCATTGCGCCCGGCCCTGGCCTGATAGCTCATGCCGTTTATGGCCAGAGCCTCTCTCTCTGAGGAAGCATTGACCACATAGCCGCCGGGACACATGCAAAAGGAATAGACGCCCCGCCCGCCGGTAACCTTTCTGGTAAGCTTATAGGAGGCCGCAGCGAGCTCCTTTGGATAGTCTGTCCCATATTGGCTTAAATTAATCATTTCCTGCGGATGCTCCATGCGCACGCCCACGGCAAAGGACTTCTGTTCCATGGGAATCCCCCTGCCCTGCAGCATACAAAAGGTATCCCGGGCGCTGTGCCCCGGCGCAAGAACCAGAACCTCCGCCAAAAGCTCATAGGTCTCCTTCTCTTCTCCCCGGGTATGAACCACCTTCAATCCCTGAACCCGTCCTCCTTCAAGGATGAGATCCGTCATCTGGCTCTCAAACCGAAACTCACCTCCCAGAGCTTCGATCCGGCGGCGGATTTGTTCCACGATTCCAATCAGCTGATCCGTTCCCAGGTGAGGCTTATTCTGCCAGAGAATCTCCTCCGGCGCCCCGGCCTCCACAAAGGCCTCCAGCACCAGCCGATTCCGGCCCGCCGTATCCTTTACCATGGTCCCCAGCTTTCCGTCGGAAAAGGTTCCGGCGCCGCCCTCTCCAAACTGCACATTGGAGCTTGGACTTAGCTCCCCCGTACTCCAGAAGCGCTCCACGCTCTCCTTGCGCTCCCTTGCAGGCTTTCCCCGTTCCAGAATGATGGGGCAATAGCCGGCCCGGGCAAGCAAAAGACCGCAAAAAAGACCTGCCGGCCCGCTTCCCACCACCACCGGACGGTGATGCAGGGACTCTCTTCCGGGCTTTGGAAGCTCATAGGGACGGGTTTCCGTCAGGGCGGCTTTGGGATTTTTCGCCCGCCTTAGGACCCGGGCCTCCTCCCTCACCTTAACATCCACAGTGTATACATATTGAATGGGCTTTTTCCTGGCGTCAATGGACTGCCTGCGAATCTCATAATGAAGCAGAGCTTCTCTGGGAAGCTTTAGCTCCCGGCAAAGCTTTTGCTTAAGCTCCTCTCTCGTATGGCCCACGGCCAGCTTGACTTGTTGAATACGTATCATGTTCTCGTTCCCTCTGCGCTGTAAAATCCGGCCAGGTAGCCGCTGGTCCAGGCCCACTGGAGATTGTAGCCGCCGCAGGCTCCGTCCACATCCAGAAGCTCTCCGGCAAAGAAAAGCCCCGGCACCCGTCTGGATTCCATAGTCACCTCTTGTATCTCCCTGGTATCCACGCCCCCGCAGCATACCTGGGCCCGGTCAAAGCCGTTGCTTCCCGAAATTCGTACCTCAAAAGAGGAAGCGGCCAAAGAAAGCGCCTGGCGCTCCTTTTCGGTAAAGGCCTTAACCTTTCGATCTCCAGGAATGCCCGCCCTCTTAAGGAGGCAGTCTGCCATCTTCCTGGGGAAAAGTCCCACCAGAAGCCCTCCGGCGCTCTTATGCTCTCCCTTCCTCATCCGTTCCTGCCAGAAGCTCTCCCGCTCCTCCTCCTTAAGGAACGGCAGAAGATCCAGCACTGCCCGCACCTTCTTTCCCTCATGAAGAGCCCTCACTCCATAGCGGCTCACCTGAAAGACGGGAATTCCGGAGAGGCCGTACTCCGTAAACTGAACCTCTCCTCTGTCCCGGGCCAGCAGGGCTCCTTCCGAAAAGAGAGAGACCCCGGCTTCCATGCGAAGTCCCTTAAGCTTTGGAAAGGCCGGATCCCGGGAGCGAAGCTGAACCAGAGCCGGAAGGGGCTCTATAAGGCTATGCCCCAGGGCCGTTGCAAAGGTGTAGCCGCCTCCGTCGGAGCCGGTCTCCGGAGCCGCACAGGATCCGGCTGCCAGAATCAGAGCATCTCCCTCGTAGGTCCATCCTTCTGTCTCCACCAGAAAACGCTCCCCCACCTTTTGAATCCTCTCTGCCCTGGTATTGAGGGCCAGCTTCACCCCCAGATGCTCTGCCTCCATCCGCAGGACATCCGCCACGGCAGAGGCCTGATCGCTGTAGGGGTACAGGTAGCCCTCCCGGCTTCTTAACACAATGCCCAGCTCCCGAAAGAAGCCCTCGGTCTCTTTTAGCCCGAACGCCTTAAGGGCCGCCCGGATAAATTCCGGAGAGCTTCCCCGGTAATAGGACAGGTCCTGATCCCGGTTGCTCAGATTGCAGCGGCCGTTGCCGGTAACCAGAAGCTTTTTTCCTGCCTGCCGGTTCTGCTCCAGCACCGTTACCTTTGCCCCCTTGCGGGCAGCGCTTATGGCGGCTGTCAGGCCGGAGGCCCCGCCTCCTATAATAAGCACCCGTCTCATATCCTGTCTCACCTCTCTCCTTTTCCGCTTATCCCTCCAGCTTTACCAGTCCCGCCTCATACAGCTTCTGCAGCGACATCAGAATCCCAAACTTTGCATGCTGCCAGGTCAGCCCGCCCTGGAAATACACCGCATAGGGCGGCTTAATGGGACCGTCCGCCGACAGCTCAATGGAGGACCCTTGAACAAAGGCTCCCGCCGCCATAATCACATCGCTGTCATATCCGGGCATAGCCCAGGGTTCCGGTGTCACATAGCTGTCCACCGGTGCCGCCGCTTGGATCCCTTTACAGAACGCAATCACACCCTCCGGAGTTCCGAACGTTACGGCCTGAATGATATCGTGGCGGCTCTCCCTGCCGTTTGGTATAACGGGAAAGCCCAGCCTCTCATAAATATTGGCCGCAAAAATGGCTCCTTTCAAGGCACCTCCCACTACGGTAGGTGCCAGGAACAATCCCTGATAAAAGCTGGTCATCACGCCCAGAGATGCCCCCACCTCTTTTCCAAGGCCGGGAGAGGTCAGGCGATAGGCCGCACGCTCCACATATTCTTCTTTCCCTGCAATATAACCACCGATAGGCGCCAGACCGCCGCCTGGATTCTTGATAAGGGAGCCCACACAGAGATCCGCTCCCACATCCGTGGGCTCTATTCGTTCCACGAACTCCCCATAGCAGTTGTCCACCATACAGATGACGTCGGGACGCCGCTCCTTGATAAAGGCAATCAGCTCCCCGATTCGTTTCACGGAAAGGGTGGGCCTGGTCTGGTAGCCCTTGGAACGCTGAATCGTCACCAGACGGGTCCTCTCATTTAACGCCTTTTCAATGGCCGGATAGTCAAAGCTTCCATCCTCCAGAAGATCCACCTGGCGGTAAGTGACGCCGTATTCCGCCAGAGAGCCTGTGGAGGGCCGGATTCCGATGACCTCCTCCAGGGTATCGTAGGGCTTTCCCACAGGAGAAAGCAGCTCATCCCCCGGTCTTAAGTTACCGGAAAGAGCGACAGCCAAAGCATGAGTACCGCAGGCAATCTGGGGACGCACCAGGGCCGCTTCCGTGTGAAATACATCCGCATATACATCCTCCAGCTTGTCCCTTCCCAGGTCGTTATAGCCATAGCCGCTGGTAGCCGCAAAGCAGGCTGCCTCCACACGGTTTTTCTGCATGGCATGGAGAACCTTCATCTGATTATACTCCACATTTTCTTCGATGGCGTCAAACCGCTCCTTTAAGTCTGTCTCTACCCGGGCACCAAAGGCCAGAACCTCCTCGCTGATTCCCATTTCTTTATAAAGGCTTGCTGTTTCTCTCATTGATTACGCTCCATTCTGATGATTTCTCTTTCTTTTAAAATATTCCGTATATAATTAAGAATTGCTTCCTCTCGATCCTGAAAATCCGGCTTATTTATCCAGATGACATCCCTCTCCCGGCGAAACCAGGTAAGCTGACGCTTGGCAAAATGTCTCGTGTCACGCTTCAGAATCTGAACCGCCTCCGAAAAGCTGATTTCCCCATCCAGATAGGAAAGCATTTCTTTATAGCCCAGTCCCTGCATAGATACCATTCCCCGACTTAAGCCCATAGCTTTCAGAGCTTGTACCTCTTCAAGCAGGCCTTCCTCAATCATCCCGTCCACCCTGTCATCAATTCGTTTATAAAGCCGCTCTCTCTCATGATTCAGGACAAAATAGGCTGCATTGTAAGGGCTTTCTTTCTGATGCTGAACCTCATTGTGCTCCGAAATCCGCTCTCCGGTCAGGCGATAATATTCCAGGGCACGGATGACCCGTTTTCTATTATTGGGGTGAATCTGCTCTGCGGACCTTGGATCTGCTTCCATTAACAGCCGGTGAAGTGCCTCTGCCCCGTGCTCTGTGGCAAAGGCTTCCAGCTCTGCCCGAAGCTCTGCATTTTCTTCATTTTCCGTAAAATCAATGTCATAGAGAAGTGCCTGAATGTAAAAACCGGTTCCTCCCACTACAATGGGGATTCGATTTCGCTCATAAATCTTTTCTATGGCTTCCTTTGCCAGACTTTGAAACCGGACAACATGGAAGTCATCTGTCGGCTCCAGAATATCAATCAGGTGGTGCGGAACCCCCTGCATTTCCTCTGGTCGGATCTTTGCGGAACCGATGTCCATATAGCGGTAGATCTGCATGGAGTCTGCCGATATGATTTCTCCATCAATGGCTTTTGCCAGAGCGATAGAAAGCTTTGTTTTTCCTACGGCCGTAGGACCGGTTAGAATTACCAGTGGCTGCTTCATGGTGTTCTCCTGCTTTTCTGTAACATCTGCTTTATTATAGTGAATGCTGTTGGGATTTGCAAGAGAAAGAAGTAGAAACATTTCAGACGGGCAGCGGCAGCGTGTGGGCAGGCTTTTCCATATCGGTGTTCGAACGGTTCACGAACACGCCGTCTGCTTCGGACGGACATTATCCTGAAATTTTTGAAGAAGTTATATATATTTCGAGATAATCTCCGTCCAAATCAGACAGCATGTTCGTGAACAGCCGGACACCTGATATTGGAAAAGCCTGCTCACACGCTGCCGCCGCCCGTCTGAAATGTTGTGAAATTTATGGAAAGTTTACTTGACATTTTGCATCAGGTGTTGTATGTTGATAATGTAAAGTATACTTTCCATCAGGAGGATTTATTTTGAAAAACCGCTTAGAAGAAATCCGAAAGGAACGAGGTGTTACCCAGGAGGAACTGGCGGCCATCCTGGAGGTATCCAGGCAGACCATCGGCTCGTTGGAAAACGGGCGGTATAACCCGTCGATTCTTCTGGCCTTTAAGATCTCCCGGTACTTTCAGATGCCGATTGAAGAAATATTTATATATGAAGAAACAGCAAACCCTTGAACCGTGCCGGAAAGGGTATTGCGGAACTGGAATAGTCCAGCTAAGAAATGTCAAGTATTTTTGAATAAATTTTCTGCTGGACGGTAAAGTCGAGGAGGTGCACGAGAGGAACTTTCATGAGTGCCCTTTCGAATGAAAGTTTCTCTCATTACATGTGCATCGAAGTGACTTTATCCTTTAGTACTGTTGCGTAGCAACTTTGAATAGGAGGAAAACATGAATCAAAAGAAAAAAAAGACCTTATTGATCCTTGGCATCATAGCCGGCTTAATCTTTCAATTTATCGGAATCTCTTTCGGTCTGGGAAAGCTGCGTATCGTAAGCGGCATCTGCCTCACACTTTACGCCCTGCTCTTCTCCTTGTGTCTCAACAAATTGTCCCGTATGTCTCGGGAAGCGGAGTTTCCGGAGGCCGTCCGCCAGGAAGAGATTGAGCTTCACGATGAACGGAACACCCAGATCCGCAACCGTGCCAAGGCCAGAACAAGCGACATAACCCGATGGGTGGTCATAGCACTTGCCTGGGTGAACTTTCTGGTGCGTGGAGCCCTGTGGATGACGCTGGCCCTGATCGGAGTATTTGTACTAATGTATATTCTGGACTTCTGTTATACGGAGAAGTACCAGCAGGAGATGTGATAAATAGGACGCGAGTGCTCCGCCGTACCCCGTCTGAGCTTCAGGATACCCCCCGCAGATACCCATCCTCCATTTCATAAACTTTATCGCACAAAAGCTCCATATCCTCCTTATGATGGCTTGCCAGCAAAATGGTAACGCCCTCCCCTTTCAGCCTAAGAAAAAGCCCCCGGATCTCCTCCGCCCCCTGCCGATCCAGGCCGTTCATAGGCTCATCCAGAATCAGCAGCTTCGGTTCCTCCATAATGGCCTGTGCAATGCCCAGCCGCTGCCGCATCCCCAGGGAATATTTCTTTACCTTTTTCCTGCTGTCCGGATCAAGCCCCACCTTTTCCATGCTTCGGCGGATTTCCTCTTTCCCAATCCGCCTTTTAATCCCGGCAAGATACTCCAGATTCTTATAACCGCTAAATCCCCCCAGAAATCCCGGCGTCTCTATGATAATCCCCACATCCTCGGCAAAATCTCTGTCCCTTCCGATCTCTTTCCCATTTACAAAAATTCTGCCTGCAGTGGGCTTTAGGAATCCGATAAGCATCTTAAAAAGCACCGTTTTGCCGGAACCGTTTCTCCCGGCTATCCCATAGATCCGCCCCGGCTCCAGGGACAGCGACACCTCCCGAACCACCGTCTCATCCCCGAACCTTTTGCTTACATTCTTAATCTCAGCAATATACTCCATCTTATCACCCATTCCTTTCCTTTTACTCCGTCACAAAAGCAGCCGGCAGCCCTCGATTTCACAGCCTGCTTCTTCTCTCCGCCAGTACCGCCCCCATTTTCCAAATCACCAAAAGCAGCATCCCCTCCAAAACAAGCACCGCCGCCGGAGAAAATCCATCCGCCGCCCTCACCCTGCTGCTCTGCGCATACATGCCCCAGGTTCCGAACATATATTTCGAAATCCCCCGAAAGAAAACCCCTGTCACAAAAGTCAGCACCTCCGAAAGAAAGAGAATCGCCGGGGCAAGCCGCCCAAATTTTGTGATATCCAAAAGGCCGAAAGCCCCTACCAGCGTCTCCATATGCACCAGCCACAAAAGCAGCACAAGCCTCCCGTCCATCTCCTCCGGCCAGGGCAAATGCAAAAGCGTATCCGCCCCCTGTATCACACATTCATAAAAAAGGCACGCAGCTGCCCCGCAAAAAAGCAAACCTCCAAACTGTGCATTCCACCAGCGCCTTCTGCTCCCAAAACGCACCTGCTCCAACAAAACAATCTTCCGCTTTCCGCCCAGAAAAATCCCCGCCGCAAGCAGGACAACCGAAACCCCCAGAAGCCACCGCCCCATAGGAATCAACGGGATCCCCCCAAAGCCGGAATCCGCAATTCCCCCAAGATAAGAATACGTAATACTCTCTCCCCTCATGTTCCTTCCCCGGCCTCCCCCTTAAAATCCACCCGATCCATAAGCAGATTTTCTAAAAATACCAGAGCCGCCCCGCAAAGAACGAAAACCAGCACAGGCACTTCCAGATGCACACCGGCCCCGTCCATAAAATTGGCAGGACGGGCATACTCCATCAGAGCGTATTTCCAAAATCCCAGATAAGGCAGCTCATATCCCCCCACATGCATCGCAAAGGTAATCACCATTCCCCAGACACCCCCAAGGAGTAGACGAAAGGTATACAGAATCAGCCCCATCAGCACAAGATACAAAAAGAAGCACAAAGCGGTCGCCAGAAAAGCCTGGGGCACATTCATCCACCCCATCATTTCCTGATGCAGAAAATCAATTCCATACGCCGCACTCAAATCCATCTGAAAATCCCTGGACAGCAAATAGACCGGATTGCTCCACATCTTACCCACATAACCCCAGGGAGCAGAAGCCGCCGCCATAGACAGGGCTGCCGCTGCTGTGTAAAGGGCCGCCTGCACAAAAATATACAACACCATAGCACCGTTCCAGCTCCGCTTATCCGTGCGGCATAAGGAATAAAACGTACTTCCGTTGACAAAGGGAGCGTCCGAGACAATCAGCAGCCATCCCAGTGCCAGGAACAAGATGCTTTTATAAGAGTGCTCCACCACAACAAAGGACTCCAGAACATTGACGGGCTGTCCCCTGCTGACGGCATAATCCAGAAAATTCTTAAGCCACCAAAAGGGCACCGCAATTCCCGCCAGAAATCCCATAATCACCCTTTTATTGGACCATTCATAAAAAAGCAGATTCCTGGTTAAACAACAAATCTTTCTTACCTCACCCATCTTTAGCTTCTCCCTGCCTTTCGAATCCCGGCATATATCACAGGAATGGTGATCCCAATATAGAACATATCAATCAAAGCCGCCAGAGGATAATCTCCGTTCCCCACATTATCCCCGGTCAGCAGAAAAACCGGATTAAAGGACACATTTCCCACAAACAGCCACAAGGTATCATACAGGATAAAAGGAGCCAAAAGCCCCACATAGCGGTTGGGAATCCAGACTGCGAAAGCCAGTCCCACCAGAGCCCACAAGGCCCCGAACAGAAACGCAAGCATCACCTTCCCGGCAAGAATATACCAGTCGCCGTATGTTACAACGGCGGCAATAATTTTCGTCCCCTCCAAAAGCCCCTCATCCGCTCCCGCCGGTACCCCGTGAATTCCCCCTATATACGCAGCCAGACAGGCCAGGGCCGCAGGCAGGGCAATCATCAGTCCGCCGGAACATGCCGTGGTCACAACCCTTACCCGGATCATTCTCCCCAATCCGCTTCTGTGCAGCATCAGTCTCAGATAGCCGTTCCCATATTCCTCACAGAAAACCGTAGCATATGCCAGCGGAGGAAAAACCGCCGCAAAGGGCGAAAATCCGGAAGCGTGAAAAATATTCGCCAGACTATAAAGATAGCTTCTGCTGCCATCCATAGGCGAATCCATAAGAGCCGCCCACAAAAGAACCACCGATACAAACAGCACCCCTGCCCAAAAGCCCCTATTCATCACGCTTCGCTTTAAATCCTGATAAAAAAAGCCTTTCAACCTACTGCACCTCTTCCAATTCACCGGTTACTGCGTTCAGATAAATATTCCATGCTGTATCCATTCCATGCTCCCCTGCATAGTCCACATATTCTCCCATATCCACATGAAGATTCCACATAGGCGTAAGCTCAAGCCCCTCCCCTCTCTTCCTGGGATAATAAACCAGCTCCACCGTAGAAAAGGAAACATCCTCCCGGCACACAAGACTTCCGTCCTCCAGATAGGTTTCCAAAAGCTTTTTCAGCTTATTCCAGCCTAAAACCGGAGACTTCTCCCCCTCCGACGTCTTTTCCATACAAAAATTCTCCAAAGAAAGGTCGGCAACACCCTCCGGACAAATCCATGCATTCCCATCCGGATAGACCTCCGTAACCACCATCTGCCCAAAGGAATAAGCCACCGGAATCCCTTCTACGGAGGGCACAAAACGAACCTCATAAAAATAATATCCTCCCCCCTCATGGGCATCCGCCTCATACAAATAAATATCCTCAATCCCCAAAAGAGAAAGCTTCTCCTTAAGCAAGCCTTCCGCATCCTGCAAAGAAAAAGAAGAAAACCCCGTCCCGGGAGCATCCACATCCAATTCCTGCTCATTCTTCTTCGCCGCCTGACGGCACTTCTCCTTGAGAGCCGCATCCTCATAGAACACTCCCGTCCTCCCCTTAAGAATCGCCCTGCGATTCTGATCCGTCAGAGCCAGATAACTGCCATCCCCTATATCCGCCATCTCAAGCATACTGTCACCCTCCCCAAGCCTCTGATCCCGTTCACGCTGCCGCTGCTCCTCCTCTTCCTGTTCCTCCAAGAGCCTCTGCGCAATATCCTCCGTCTCTCCCTCCGGTTCCAGAAACCGCTTCAGCGCCTCCCCATCCAAACTTCCGTCCGGCCCCATCACAAGAGCGCCTAAAGTCTCCGGCACCCGGGGAATCTCCGCCTCCAATCTCATACAATTCTCACCCTGTCCCAAAACCAGAGCCACATTCCCACTGTCCTCGGCATTTTCTCCGGCACTTCCCCCCTCATCTTCCCTCAAAATTTCCTCCACCCGATCCTCAGATTCCCCCTTTGCCCGAAAAATCTCACCATCCTTAGACGCCTCCGGCGCCGCCTGACACCCGGCAAGAAGAGCCGCACAAAGAAAAATCGCTATCATCACTCTTTTCCTCATAATCCTCCACCCCTTAATTAAAGTTACTGCGCAACAGTACGAAAGAGTAAAGTCACTTCGCAGCAGCTTTCCTCTTACTATCCGTCCCATCCCCCAAACAATAGCATATCTTCTTACCAAAAATGCAAAGACAGCGAAATCCGCCCACATTTTTGCCGAAAACCTCCCATAGCCAATATCTTATTATTTTGCAACACCCCCACAACCTACATGTTCAGACAGGCCGCAGCCCAGTGGCAGACAGGATATGGAAAAGCCTGTCTGCCACTGGGCTGCGGCCTGTCTGAACCCTCACACCTCACTCACATACAACAACACATCCACAAAAAATTCCCCCTCCCCACCCCCAAACTCCATACTCCCATTCTGCCGTTCCACCATCCGTCTCACATTCTCCAGCCCAATCCCATGCCCCACATCCTCCTTTGTAGAGAAAAATCCATACCGCCCTTTCCGCCTGGGAACCTCCCCGCAGCTATTTGCGATATGAATCAAAAGCAGCCCCTTATCCGCACGTATCACCACTTTCATCCACTTCTTCTCGCTCCTCTGGGCCGCTTCCATCCCATTATCCAAAAGATTTCCCAAAATCACATTAATATCAAAGGACTTGGGCATCAGCTCCACAGGAACATAAACGCCGCACTCCACCTTGGTCAGAACCTGCTTCGCCTTTTGAATCTTATAATTCAAAAGACTGTCAATCTCCTGATTTCCGCAGCTTACATGCTCCCCCGGGTTTTCAATCTCTCCCTCCATCTCCTTTAGATAATGAAGCGCCGCCTCACAATCCCCATGCTGCAATAATGCACGCAAATGAAGCAAATGATTTTTCATATCATGACGCAATGCCCGAATCCGCTTCTGGGATTCCTCTATCACCTCAAGCTGATTCCGGTAATGATCCGTCTGCTGCCTGTAAATATCCCTCTGCCGGATATGTGCATCATTCTGCACCAAAATATGATAAAGATAAAACACACTTAGATTCACCGCCAGGATACAGCCACAGCACAGTACAGAAAAAAGATATGGCTTCAGCTCCCCAAAAAACAGACAAAACAACGCAAGCATACCTGTCACGGGTATCACGAACAGCAGCGCCATCTGCCCTTTCTCCGGCGCCCTTTCCTCATTTTCAGTCCCCTTTCCCCTTTGAATCAGAACAAAACAAAGAAGAAACAGCAGCACGCCCGCCGCCATTTCCTGTATATAAAAGATTCTTCCCGCCGCAAAATAAGGAAGCAGATAGCAGGCCGCTTCCACACTTCCAAGAGCAAAGCCTGCCCAGATTCGATTTCCGGCAAAGGATTTCATAAGATTTTTCAAAAGCAATAAATTGAGGATGGCAGCAATGAGAATGATGCCCCCTCTCTGCACATACCAACTATATTCCCACATGCATTCTCTCTTTCGCCCACTCCTTGATTCTGCTCCGCACAGCCTTTCGATAGGGCTTGCTGATGCTCAAAAGACTGCCGTCCTGCATTTTCACCGACTCATACGTATACTCCGCCACATAATCCATATTGATAAGATAGGATTGGTGGATCGCAAGAAAGCCTGGAGGAAGCTTGCCCGCCACTTCCCTTAATTTCCCGTAAAACTCCTGCATACCGTCTTTTGCCGCCATAATAATTTTTTTGTCATTACTCATAAAATACAGAATTTCCTCACAGGGAACCTGATAAAAGCCTCCGCCCTTTTGGTATTCGAACAGAGCCTTTCCCCCTGCCCTCTGCTTAAGGCTCCGCATAAGAACCTCCTTTACCTGCTCCCTGGAAATGGGCTTAATCAGAAAATCCAGGGGCTGCAGGCGGAACAGCTCCATAGCATATTCCTGCCTGGAGGAAACATAGACAATGTGCATTCGGTAGTCATCCTCCCTGCGGATGTATTTTCCCACGTCAATACCGCTGTTCTCATAGAGCTCAATGTCCAGAAACAGCAGATCTAACGGGGGGATTTTTTCCAAATCCTCCATGACAGATTCTCCGGTATACCAGGCTTCCGTTTCTATTTTCCGGCCAAGCTCTGTCCCCAGAGAACAGACAAGCTCCTCCAATTGCGCGCAGAAAAGCTTATCATCATCGCATATGCCTATATGATACATGGGTTTCTCCTAGTAAAGATTCCTGAGAGCGTTTACATCTGATGCCGCACAATCCGGTACTCATCCCCATACTGAAAATAGGGACAGCTTTTGAACTCGCCCTGCATAAACAGGCGCATTTCATCCTCGTCCAGATCCATCTCGCACACATAGTAGCCGTAATCGTCGTCATATACATAGTTGCCGCAGCACTCACAGTTCGCAGCTTTTGTCTTTGTCTTTTTCATTTACACAATCCTTTTAAACCTTTTCTCAATCTCCTGCTTTGTCATGGAAACGATGGTGGGCCGCCCGTGAGGACAGTTGTAGGGATTCTCAAGATGCAAAAGCTCCTCAATCAGTGCCTTTGCCTCCGCCATGCTTAAGCGCTGGCTGCCCTTTACGGCCGCCTTGCAGGACATGGAGGCAATCCGTTCCAGAATCAGCGTGGAATCCTTGCCGCCTGCACTCTCCAGGCCGTCCAGGATCTCTAAGAACAGCTCTTTCTCCGCAATTCCGAAAAGATCTCCCGGCACGGCACTGACCGCATACTCCTTGCCTCCGAAGGGTTCGATCTCAAAGCCCATTTCCGAAAAATAGTGCAGATACTCCTTTAGCCGGCTGGCCTCCTGCATGGTCAGGGTCAGAATCAGCGGAGGGCTCACCATCTGGGAGGTGATCTCCTTGTTCTGAAGGCTTTTGAGAGTGCGCTCATAGAGGACCTTCTCGTGAGCCGCATGCTGATCGATCATATAGAATTTATCCTCAAACTGCACCAGCCAGTAGGTCTCAAAGAGCTGGCCGATGATCCGGATTTCCGACTTGGTTTCGGGGTTTAAAAGCCTGTGGTCGAAAAGCTCCATCTGCTTTGGCTCCGGGGTCTGAACCTCATTGACGGCCTTTCTTTCCGGCTTTCTCTCAGACTCATAGCTTTCTCGCTCTCTGATCACTTCTGCGCCTGTGGTTTTCGGTTCCTCTTTCTCCCGGAATTCCTTTGTCACGCGCTCACGCATTTGCGTGAGGAAATATTCCAGGTTGCGTTCCTGGGGGCTTTTGGGCCGGCTTACAGATTGCTTTTCCGACTGCTTTACAGCCTCGCCTGATGCTTTCGGAAATTGTTCTTTAAGAGTCTCTTCCTTCTTTTCCTCGCCTTTGTCTGCAAGCTTCACCTCCGGGATAAGCTCCTGCCTGGTCAATCCCTCCCGGATGGTCTTCTGAATCAGCCGGTACAGCTCCTCCTGGTTGGAAAAGCGCAGCTCCATCTTCGCAGGATGCACATTTACATCCAGAAGCTCCCCGTCCATGACGATGTGAAGCACCGTAAAGGGATATTTGTGCTGCATCATAAAGGTCCGGTAGGCATCCTCGATGCCCTTGGCAATGAGAGAGCTCTTAATGTATCTCCCATTGATAAAATACGTCTCATACCCCCGGTTTCCCCGGGAAATCACCGGTTTTCCGATATAGCCCGTGATCCGCACCGGCCCTTCTGCTTCGTCGATCTCCACCACATTTGCCGCTGTGTCCCTTCCATAAATATGGTAGATCACATCCTTGAGGTTGTGATTTCCGGAGGTGTGAAGCTTTGTCTGTCCGTTGTTGATAAACTGAAAGGAAATCTCCGGGTGAGACAGGGCCATCCGCTCCATGAGATCGCTGATATAGCCTGCCTCGGTAACCGGCGTTTTGAGAAATTTCCTTCTTGCCGGAGTATTGTAAAAAAGGCTGCGCACCAGAAAGGTTGTTCCCTCCGGCGCAGCCGTCTCCTCCAGCTTCTTCTCCACACCGCCCTCCATACAGTAGCGAACGCCCGCCTGCGCCTCCCGGGTCTTGGTAATCAGCTCCACCATGGCAATGGCCGCTATACTCGAGAGGGCCTCGCCGCGAAACCCAAGAGAGGATACGGAGAACAAATCCTCTACCTTTTGTATTTTACTGGTAGCATGACGCAGAAAGGCCGTAGGAACCTCCGCCTTTTCGATGCCGCTTCCGTTGTCCGTCACCCTAAGAAAGGAAATTCCTCCGTCACGGATTTCCACGGTCACGGCAGTGGCTCCCGCGTCAATGGCATTTTCCACAAGCTCCTTTACGACAGAGGAGGGCCGCTCAATCACCTCTCCCGCCGCTATTTTATCAATGGTATGCTGATCCAGCACTGCTATTTTTCCCATATCTCTTTTCTGCTCCCCGGCATATTCATCTTTTGAAGATTTTCTATTGATACTTTACCATAAACAAAGAAGGGCAGCTTTTTCAAATACTCCTCTGCCCTCTCTGGTTATATGCTGCGTCCCTACCACCGATTCTTAATCTTATTCTGCAGCCGGTACATGGTATTCAGGGCATCCAGGGGCGTCATATTGCTCAGATCCAGTTCCCGAATCTCCGTGATAATATCATCGTCCTTCACTGTGTCAAAGAGGGAAATCTGTTCCATCTCCATTTCCGCGGGAGCTGCTTTGGGCTTCAGGGAAATGTCTGCCTGGACCAGATCCTCCACCAGCTCCTTGGCTCTTGCAATCACCGGCTCCGGCACTCCGGCCAGCTTGGCCACCTGGATGCCGTAGCTTTTGTCTGCGCCGCCTTTCACAATTTTCCGCAAAAATACAATATCATCGCCCTTTTCCTTTACGGCGATACAGTAATTATTCACACCGGCCAGGGAGCCTTCAAGCTCCGTCAGCTCATGGTAATGGGTGGCAAAGAGGGTTTTTGCCCCCAGAATCCTGGGATTGCTGATGTACTCAATCACCGCCCAGGCAATGGCCAGCCCGTCAAAAGTGCTGGTTCCCCGGCCAATCTCATCCAGAATCAAAAGGCTGCCGGCTGTGGCATTTCGCAGAATATTGGCAACCTCTGTCATTTCCACCATAAAGGTACTCTGACCGGAGGCCAAATCGTCTGAAGCGCCCACCCGGGTGAAAATCCGGTCCACAATGCCAATCTTCGCACTGTCCGCCGGCACAAAGCTTCCAATCTGGGCCATCAGCACAATGAGGGCTGTCTGCCGCATATAGGTGGATTTTCCCGCCATATTGGGACCTGTGATCACGGAAATCCGCTTGCTGCCATTGTCCAGGTAGGTGTCGTTGGGGATAAACATATCGTTCTCGATCATTTTCTCCACCACCGGATGGCGGCCACCCTTGATGTCAATCACGCCCTTGTCGTTCATCTTCGGGCGCACAAAACCGTTCCGCTCCGCCACAAAGGCAAGGGAGGCGAACACATCGATCTGTGCCACGGCCTTGGCCGTCCTCTGAATCCGAAGAACCTGGGATGCGATCGCTTCCCGAAGCTCTGCAAAAAGGCTGTATTCCAGGGCTGTGAGCTTCTCTTCTGCTCCCAGAATCGTATCCTCCAGCTCCTTAAGCTCCGGCGTGATGTAGCGCTCCGCATTGGTCAGAGTCTGCTTGCGCATATAGTAATCGGGCACCAGATCCTTGTAGGAATTGGTCACCTCCAGGTAATAGCCAAATACCTTGTTGAATTTGATTTTCAGGTTTTTGATGCCTGTCTTTTCCCGCTCGTCCGCCTCCACCTTGGCCAGCCAGCTCTTGCCCTCGGTCTTGGCCCTCCGATAGCGGTCTACCTCCTCATTGCAGCCGTCCCGGATAATGTCGCCGTCCCGGACGGAAACAGGCGGATCCTCCCGGATGGTCCGGGCAATCATCGCCTGAAGATCCGACAGCACATCCAGCTCCTCCCAAAGGGTCCGAAGAAGGGGGGACTGAAATTCCTCCAAAAGGGTTTTGATATGAGGCAGCATTTCCAGGGAGGAGCAAAAGGCAATGAGATCTCTGGGGTTGGCCGTCTGATAGCTGATGCGGCCGATGAGGCGCTCCAGATCGTAGATGGGATTCAAATATTCCCGCAGCTCTTCCCTGGTAATCACATGGGCATTCAGCTCTGCAATGGCCTCGTGGCGTTTTTCTATCTCGCTTCGGTCTATGAGGGGCTGCTCCACCATGGTGCGTAAGGTCCGGGCTCCCATAGCGGTTTTGGTTTTGTCAAGAACCCACAGAAGGGAGCCCCGCTTCTGCTTTTCTCTTAAGGTCTCCACCAGCTCCAGATTTCTGCGGCTGGAGCTGTCGATGATCATATATTTTCCGATGGCATAGGGCTTAAGGCTGGTCATGTGGGAGAGGGAATTCTTCTGGGTCTCATAGAGATATTTGAGAAGGGTTCCCGCAGCAATGGTTCCGCAGCTTAGCTCCCGCAAGCCAAGCCCTGCAAGGTCTGACACCCGGAAATGCTCCAGGAGGGTACGCTTACAGAGCTCATCGTCAAAGTACCAGGCTTCCAGAGGATAGAGGGCAATGTTCAGGCGGTACTTCAAGTCATCCAGATCCGCGCCGCTCATAGTAAAGGCCTCGTTGCACACAATCTCCGAGGGCGCGAACTTGTTGATCTCGTCCAAAAGCTTCCGCTCGGAATCCACCTCGGTCACAAAGTAGTCCCCGGTAGTAATGTCCGCCGTGGAAATACCGTAGCGATCCGACAAATAGACAATGCACATGAGGTAATTGTTTCTTGTCTCATCCGCCGTATTCAGGTTGGTGCCCGGGGTTACGATCCGCACCACATCCCGGGCTACCAGGCCCTTGGCCATCTTGGGATCCTCCATCTGCTCACAGATGGCTACCTTGTAGCCCTTGGATACCAGACGGTTTAAATACCCTTCTACAGCGTGATAAGGAACGCCGCACATCGGTGCGCGTTCCTCTAATCCACAGCTCTTTCCGGTGAGGGTCAGCTCCAGCTCCTTGGACACCGTGAGGGCGTCCTCAAAAAACATTTCATAGAAATCGCCCAGACGGTAAAATAAAATACAGTCCTTATACTGCTCCTTTGTCTTTAAGTACTGCTGCATCATGGGTGTCATTTCCGCCATAACTCTTCTCCTATGTCTAAAAATCGTCCACTACAGCAGACTCTCTAATGATTACTTGACACGGCCCCCGTCTCCGCATCCACGGTGACTACGGCACCGCTCTTCAAAATATCCACCGCGTGCTCTGCGCCCACAATCACCGGGATATCCAGGGTCAGCCCTACAATGGCACCGTGAGAATTGCTGCCCTCCCGTTCGGTCACTAAGGCCAGGGCTGTTTTCAGCTCCGGCAGCATCTCATTGGTGGTCTCCGGCACAACAATAACATCGCCCGCATGGTAATTCGCCTTTAATTCCTCCGCGTCTCTTGCCACACAGAGAGGGCCGCAGACCCTTTTCCTGGTAATTCCCTGGCCCGTAACGAGAATCTGACCGGCCACCTGGACCTTAATGAGGTTGGTGGTTCCGGTGATGCCAAGGGGCACGCCGGCCGTCAAAACCGTCAGATCGCCCCGCATCACAAGCCCCGCATGCTCGGCAGCCTCCACAGCGCGGTTAAACAGGGTCTCCGCATTGTCCTCCCGCTCCAAAAGCAAGGGCTCCACACCCCAGTAAAGATTGAGCTGACGGCACACATAATCATCCATACAACAGCCAATGATGGTACAGCTTGGACGGTAACGGGAGATCATGCCTACGGTTCTCCCCGATTTTGACACCGTGATAATGGCGGCCGCCTTCAAATCCGCCGCCGTCGTGCAGGTGGCATGAGACACGGCATTGGTGATATCCGGCTTATCCATAATGCTCCGCCGCTTGAAGCGGTAATCGTAATCAATATCCTCCTCCGTGCGGATGGCAATCCGGTCCATGGTCTTAAGGGCTTCCACCGGATACTGACCGGAGGCTGTCTCTCCGGAAAGCATAATGGCTCCCGTGCCCTGGTAAATGGCATTGGACACATCACTGGTCTCCGCCCGGGTGGGCCTTGGATTCTTCATCATGGAATCCAGCATCTGGGTGGCCGTAATCACCGGCTTTCCGATCTCAAGGCTCTTTAAAATGAGCTTTTTCTGGATCACCGGCACCTCCTCCAGAGGAATCTCCACACCCATATCGCCTCTTGCTATCATGATGCCGTCGGATACCCGGAGGATCTCGTCAATATTCTCCACGCCCTGGAGATTTTCAATTTTGGCTATGATCTTGATATGCTCACAGCCTTTCTCGTCCAGAATCTTGCGGATCTTAAGAATATCCTCTCCGCTTCTGGTAAAGGAAGCCGCGATAAAGTCAAAGCCCTCCTCAATTCCGAAAATAATATCATCATAATCCTTTTCACTGATAAAGGGCATATTCAGGCTGACCCCGGGCACATTGATTCCCTTCTTGTTGGAAACAAAGCCGCCGTTCTTTACGGTACAGTAAATATCCTTTTCCGTCACCTGATTCACCTCAAGCTCAATCAGGCCGTCGTCAATGAGAATGGCATCGCCCGGCACCACATCCTTTACCAGATCCCGGTAGGTGATGGACACCATGCCCTCATTTCCCAAAATTTCCTCGGTGGTCAGCACAAAGCTCTGACCCTTCTTAAGCTCTATCCTGCCGCCCTCCACGTCGCGGGTGCGAATCTCCGGACCCTTGGTATCAAGAAGCAGCGCAACGGGAAGCTTTAACTCCTCCCGCACCTTTTTCACCAGTTCAATCTTCCCTTTTTGCTCCTCATGGGTTCCGTGGGAAAAATTCAGCCTTGCCACATTCATTCCGGCCAGCATCAGCTCCCGGATCATCTGCTCTGACTCAGAGGCCGGTCCCAGGGTGCAGATAATTTTTGTCTTTCTTCTTCTCATAACCCTCCTTGGCGCATCGCTTACGCGCCGTCTTCCTTAAATAATTCTTCCTTTTGTCACCTGCTTATTATACTTCGTAAATGGAATCAGCGTCAAGGCTGGGATTGAGGAAATTACAGCGCCTTTTCCAAAAGCCGCGCAAGCTCCCCTCGCAAGGTTTCCTCTGGTATCCCACACCCATGTCCTCCCAGGGAAATGGAGGGCTTTGTCTTCCCATGGTAATCACTGCCGCAGGTAAAGAACAGGCCATATGTCCTTGCCTGCTCCATGCGCTTAAGAGCCTGCTCCGGGGTGTGGTAACTACTGAAGGCCTCGATTCCGTCGATCCCCAGGGCCGCAATTCCCTCTAAAAGCTGTTCCCTGCCCTTTAAATTCATGCCGGGGTGCGCCAGAACCGCAAGTCCGTGATTTTGATGAATGATATCGAGAACCTTTCTCATATCCGGAATCCTGATATCGGCATGACAGGGCTTTCCCTGGGAATAGAAATCCCAGTAAAAATTCACAAGGGCACTGTCTGCCCTGCTCCCACCCTCCCGATAGGGCATAAGCAGGGGGTGCTCCTTATATTCCGGCTTTGCAAGGAGAACCTCCGCAAACATCTCTCCTGTCCAGGAATCCGGCCAGCGGCTTTTTTCCGAAAGCCTTCGCATTTCCCACTCCTCCACCAGAAAGCCAAGCTTCCTTGTCTTTTCCAGCATTTCCAAGGAAGCCTCCCGAACCTGAACGCGGATATTTTCCTCCACCTCCAAAAAGTCCGGGGAAGCATCGTCGATGCCATATCCCAGCATATGAAAATTGGCGCCCTCAAAGGTACAGTCAATCTCAATCCCGGCAAGATAGCGAAGCCCCCGCTCCCTTGCAGCCTCCTTTGCTTCCCCCGCCGCCCGGGCACAATTGTGATCCGTGATCGCCATCAGCTCCACTCCCTGGGCCCCACACTGTTCCACCAGCTCCAAGGGGGTAAATTCTCCGTCATCACTGTAATTGCTGTGTATATGTAGATCAATCATCTTTTCGTCTCCTTCCGGCTAAAAGCTCTCATCCATTTTCCACAAGTCTTTTGAGCTCCCTGTAAACGTAAGCGGCAAACTCGAATACATCCTCCTCCGCCTCCCGCTTGGAGAAGGTTTCGTAAGCCCACCAGCCCTCAAAGCCCGTGGATTTCACTGCGTCCACCCACTCTCTTATGGGAACCGCTCCCTCGTAAAAGGCCACGTCCCGGAAAATCTCCTCGCACGGAACCCGGCCGTCCGGCTCCCGGGAATTGCAGATATGCACGCCAAGAATGAGATCCCTGTCTATCTGAGAGAGAAATTCCCCATCCAGGCCTGCCATATAATTGTGGTAAAAGTCTACCACCACCTTTAGATTCTCTCTATCCGCCTGCTCCACCAGAGGAATGGCCTCCTTAAGAGAGGGAATTGGCGTCCAGCACAGAGGCTCAAAAAACAAGGTGAGATTAAACTGGGCCGCCAAATCTGCCAGGGCCCTCAAATTTTTTATCATCAGCCGGCGCTGCTCCTCCACGGGATATCCCAAAAGCCCCATATATCCCGAAAAAGGCACCTTTTGCCGAAAGCAGTCCACCGCATGCCAGTCTACCGGTCCGTTGATCAGCTCCACCGCATGACTGCCCACCCGGGAGGCTGTCTCAAACAGCCTTTCTGCTTCCCTCATCAGGGACAGCTCTTCACTCCCCTGCCGTTCAATATCGGAAAGCCAGCCTACGGAAGAAATTTCCATTCCGCCCAACAGCGCCTTCACATCATCGGGCTTATAACCTGCCTGGAAAAAATAGTCCAGCTGAACCTTTGTGGGCTCAATGGAATCAAAGCCGGCCGCCTTTGCCGCATGAATATAGGTGCGAAGATTGGCTCTGCCCACCACAGAGCTTTGAAGTGACAATGCGTTTTTTCTCATATGACTCATCCTTTCCTGTAAATGCGATAGTTTGGAAGTGCCGCAAAATAAGAATAACGCCATTTCCCCCTTGATGCAATCTGCTTTCCGACATATAATATAACAAAAACGACCAATCGGAGGTGCATCTGTGGGACTTAAGCCATGTAATCTGAATCTCAATCCCGAAAAAAAACAGCTATCCCCTCAGGGGACAGCCGGTTTTCCCTGTGCCGCATATGAACGGCTCTACACAGACAAGCCGGAGCATATGATTCCATGGCACTGGCATGAGGAGCTGGAAATTGCCCATGTAAAAAAAGGAAGCCTTCAATTTCAGATTCCCGGGAAAAGCTTTCTGCTTACAAAAGGAGACTGTATCGTCATCAATTCCAACATGCTTCACGGCGGCGGCACCCCTCAGGAGTGTGAGCTTCAGTCGCTTGTTTTTCATCCGAGGCTTATCACCGGAAGCAGTGATTCTGCCATTGCCGCAAAGTATGTATCTCCTCTTTTGAAGCATAGCCTCTTTGACGGCTTTGTGCTTAAGGCACAAAAGCGCCCTCTCGAAATCTCCTCTTTTTGTCATGCCTTCGACGCCCTGGTCCTTGACTCTCCCGGCTTTGAATTTACCGTAAGGGCCAATCTCTCACAGATCTGCTTTTTTCTGTATCGGCATTTTAAGCCAAATGCCTCCCAAAAAGCAGCAGGGCAAAGTCCGGACCAGCTACGCATTCGAAAGATGCTGAAATATATACATACCCATTTTCAAGATTTCATCGCCCTGTCTGACATTGCAAGAGCTGCCGATATCGGAGAACGGGAATGCCTGCGCTGCTTTCAGCGAAATATCCAGCTTCCTCCCATGCAGTATCTCTTAAAATACAGGGTAATGCAGGGAGCGGATTTTCTCTTACAGGAGCCGGGCGCAAGCATTTCCCAGATTGCCCTGTCCTGCGGCTTTGACAGTCCCAGCCATTTCTCCAAAATGTTCCGGCGGTTTTATGACTGCTCTCCCAGGGAATACCGAAAAAGCAGAGAGGATGTCGAAACCCTCTTAAACCAGTTCTTTTAAAATATCAAAGCAGTCAAAAGTAGCAAAGTAATCCTTCGGCGTCTCTGCCCGTCGAATCAGCTGAACGCTTCCGTCCTCCCGCAGAAGCAGCTCCGCGGACTTGAGCTTTCCGTTGTAGTTATAGCCCATGGCAAAGCCGTGGGCTCCGGTATCATGAATCACCAGCAAATCGCCCTTGTCAATCCTCGGAAGCTTCCGATCAATGGCAAACTTATCATTATTCTCACAGAGGGAGCCCGTCACATCGTACACGTGATCAAGAGGCTCTTCTTCCTTCCCCATCACCGTAATATGGTGATATGCTCCGTACATGGCCGGGCGCATAAGATTCACCGCACAGGCGTCACAGCCGATGTATTCCTTGTGGGTATGCTTTTCATGGATGGCCTTTGTCACCAGACAGCCATAGGGTCCCATCATAAAGCGGCCCAGCTCCGTGTAAATCGCCACGTCTCCCATTCCTGCGGGAACCAGCACCTCCTCGTACACCTTGCGGACACCCTCTCCGATGGCCCGGATATCATTTGCCTCCTGATCCGGAAGGTAGGGAATCCCAATGCCGCCGGAAAGATTGATAAAGCGGATATCCGCTCCCGTCTCCTCCTTAAGCTCTGCCGCCACCTCAAAGAGCACCTTCGCCAGCATAGGATAATACTCGTTGGTCACGGTGTTGCTTGCGAGGAACGCGTGAAGCCCAAAATGCTTTGCCCCCTTCTTCTTTAAAATCCGATAGGCATCAAAAAGCTGTTCCTTCGTCATACCGTATTTGGAATCTCCCGGGTTGTCCATAATATCATTGCTGATCTGGAACACTCCCCCCGGATTATAACGGCAGCTGATGGTTTCCGGAATATGCCCGATGGTCTTTTCCAGAAAATCAATGTGGGTAAAATCATCCAGATTGATGATGGCTCCCAGCTTATCCGCATAGGCAAACTCCTCCGCCGGCGTATCGTTGGAGGAAAACATAATATCCTCTCCCTTCACGCCAATGGCATCGGAGAGCATCAGCTCTGTCATGGAGGAACAGTCGCAGCCGCAGCCGTAATCCCGAAGGATCTCAATCAGGTAGGGATTGGGCGTTGCTTTCACTGCAAAATATTCCTTATAGCCCGGATTCCAGGCAAACGCCTCCTTTAAGGCCCTGGCATTTTCCCGAATGCCTTTCTCGTCATAGAGGTAAAAGGGGGTCGGATACGTCTTTGTAATCTCCTTCAGCTGCTTAAGCGTCACAAATGGTTCCTTTTTCATCCGTATAAGCTCCTTCTATTGTTATTTTCCTGTAATCTTTTCCGATTTCTTCTTGACTATTATAAGCATAAAGTTTACTATTTGTATAACGAATAATTTTGATTGTTATCATTCGATTTTCGAATGATAATTTCCAGACTACAGACGATCTCTCCCCGCAGAAAGGAGCTCGCTTTCCATGGATACCCAGACCCTGCGCACCTTCCTTACCCTGGCCAATGTAAAAAACTTCACCCAGACTGCCGCTCTCCTCTACATTGCGCAATCCACGGTTACCAACCGCATTGCGGAGCTGGAAAAAGAAGTGGGAAAGCAGCTTTTTATCCGAAATAAGAAAAATCTTGTCCTCACCCGGGAGGGGCTTTTGTTCCAGGATTACGCCCGCCGCATTGTTGATCTGGAGGAAATGTCCATCCGGGAAATGAATTCTCAGGCCTTCTCCCGTGCCTCTCTGCGCCTTGGCACCACCAACACCATCTATGAGTGCCATCTGGCTCCTGTGCTGACCCGAATGCTGAAGGAAGAGACCGGCTACGCCATGAACGTAACCATCAGCCATTCCGTAAATCTTCTGCAGATGCTCCAGGACGGCCTTCTGGACTTGTCCTTTACCTACGAGCCTCTCCAAAAAGCCGGCTTCTGCTGCCGCAGATTTCGGACTGACGAGCTTCTGCTTGTCACCTCAAAACAGCACGCCCGCTATCAAAAAGGAATCCGCAAGGAGGAGCTGCCGGCGCTTAACTATCTCTTCTGCAATTTTGCCCTGCAGGAGGTGGGACAATTTATCCGGGAGCTTTTCCCGCCCTTTTATCAGTTTCCCTTTGAGATTGACAACAGTACCAAGCTGATTTCCTATCTTTTGGACGGAATCGGCTTAAGCTTTCTGCCCTCCAGCCTGGTAAAACCCTATTTAGAAGAAGGAACTCTCTTTTCCGTCTCCCTTCTGGATTTTGAGGCCCCCCGCATCAGCGGCTATCAGTGCTGGCCGGAAGATCGAAAGCCAGCTTTCTATCTCTAGCCGGCAAGGAAGCGGGTCTTATTTTGTCCTAGTCTGTCGTAAACGTTCTTTTTCTTTCTTCAAACGTATAAATTTATCCACAAATATCTATTTTCTTTCGAAAAAGTCTCTTAATTTCTCTTTCTTTTTCCAAATTTTCGGATTAAAATAGAGAGAAAGGAGGGGATATAATGAAATTACAAATGAATTTGAGTTCCGAACAAAGCTTCTCAGAAATCTACCGTTTTTTTCTGCTTCTTGGTATTACCCCTAACTATCTTGGGTTTTATCAGGCTGCCTATGCAGTGGCCCTTTGTATGAAAGAACCGGAACGGCTGATCTCCATTACCAAATCCCTGTATCCGGATGTGGCGAAAACTTTCCGGACCTCAGCCGGCAGCGTGGAACGCAATATCCGCACAGTGGCCCGAATTTCCTGGGACAGCCATCCAAAGATTCTGTCTGATTTGTCTTCTGAAAGTCTTCAGAAACAGCCCACGGTTTCCCAGTTTCTTTCTCTCATTGTGTTTTACTTTCTATATTCTGATTACAAATATTTGTAAATCTTGTATTGGGGGAAGGTGCGGCGTCTTTCCTGGATGCTCTCGCACCTTCCGTCTTCCAACCTTTTTCCTGAATCAGCAGACATTGTAAACGGCAACCCACACACCGGTCTCTGCCTTTAGAGCTGATTTACTTTGTTTTTACGCAAATGCATTTACTTACAGCCCAAATTTCCGCCATTGGTGTCAAAGGACGGATTGAAGGCATAGAAGTTTCTCTCATCCAGATGGTCCTGAACAATACGCAGGGCTTCACCGAAGCGCTGGAAATGCACAACCTCTCTGGCCCGCAGGAACCGGATGGCGTCGGTTACGTCCGGAGAGTCTACGGAGAGACGCAGTATGTTGTCGTAGGTGGTTCGAGCCTTTTCCTCTGCTGCCATATCCTCCGTCAAATCCGTAATGGGATCTCCCACGGACTGGAACATAGCGGCAGAAAAGGGAGTTCCCGAAGCGGCTTGCGGCCACAATCCCAATGTATGATCCACATAATAAGCGTCAAAGCCGGAGGCCTTTAACTCCTCCATGGTCATGTTTCTGGTAAGCTGATGCACGATGGTTGCGATCATCTCAAAGTGTCCCAGCTCCTCTGTTCCGATGTCCGTAAGCACAGCCATACACTCTTTGTAGGGCATCGTATAACGCTGAGACAGATAACGCATAGAAGCGCCAAGTTCGCCATTAGGTCCGCCGTATTGTGTGATTATAGCCTTTGCCAGCTTCGGATTTGTCTCTTTGATATGAATGGGATACTCCAATCGTTTTTCATAATTAAACATACCTGAACCTTTCCCTCCTTTCTATTGCCATGGCCACGGCTGATTCACCCAATCCCAATAGGAATCGCAGTGATGAGCATGAGTCAGTGTCAGCGGGCCGTAGGATTTTGCATATTCCTTCATTGCCTCATTGTAGAGCCGCATATGCTCCTGGAAATACCGGATGGCCTCCAAATCCCAGGGATGCGTATCCAGATAGAGATTTGCGTCTACGCAGGCAAATTTGGTCAGCGAAATCCAGTGCAGCAGCTGTTCCCGATTCATCTCATTGCAGGGACAAGAAGGTCCTACCGGCCTCTGAGGTGGACGACCCTGAGGTGTATTACACGGAGGCGTAGGCCGGGGCTGTGAATTACAGGGAGGCGTAGGCCGAGGCTGTGGATTGCAGGGCGGCGGGCAAGGCGGCGCCTGATTACAGGGCGGCACAGGCCGGGACTGCGGATTGCAGGAGGAAGCCCCCCTTCCCTGGTTATTGGAATTTCCGCGCTGAAATTGTCCAAAGGCTCCATGATTCATCATCTACACGCACCTCGCTTTCCAAGGAAGGGTTTATCAAGCTCTGGAAAAATGGTTCCGGCTTTCATTGCTTTATCCAAATGATAGGTTTGATTCCAGTGCTGCCATGGCACATAGGCGATTGCCAGCGAAAGTCCAAAGAGCGGATCCTTAGAGCAGCTCCCCGGCCTTGGCCTTTGCATGGATTGCATATTACAGTCTGCCATAAAAGGCTCCTTTCATATTTTATCTCCATTTATCTTATGTGATGGGGAAAAATAGGTGAAAAGAAGAGAGCGAGAGAGAAGGGGGGAGCAGACTTTTCCATATCCGTGTTCGGACGGTTCTCGTACAGGCTGTCTGATATGGACGGACATTGACCAAGATACCGGTAAGCACAAAAAAACAGGCCCTATACGCACACCGCACAAAGCCCGTTTTCCTATCCATATTCCCTACATTCCTTCCACCGCAGG
Organism: Lachnospiraceae bacterium; assembly: GCA_022791635.1. Taxonomy (GTDB): domain Bacteria; phylum Bacillota; class Clostridia; order Lachnospirales; family Lachnospiraceae; genus Laedolimicola. Next base: position 45,063 of record JAAVZL010000013.1, on the reverse strand, counting down.
ATCGCCACTCACTCCGCACAGTGTCAAGCCCGAACCGTAATATGTGCCTCCTCTTCCTCCGTCACCGGTCTCCCTTCACTGGTATACATCAAAGGCACCCCTCTTTTCGCATTCTCCTTAGCTTCCTTCTCCTCTTTCTCTTCCCTTGTCTCCTCCGGATCCTGCTCCGCCTTTGCCGCATCTGCCAAGTTCTGATTGGTCTTTCCCAAAATCTCCATCTGACTGGAACGAGCGTTTTTCGCTCCCTGCTCCGCCTTCATAAGCTCCGTCTCCTTACTCTTCATAGGCCCCTGATTGCGTCCCGCGTCCAAGTCCATCTCACTTTTCAGCACTGTCGCCCGATTCTCCATCCGGTCCGCTGTCGCCTCCTGGGTCCTGGCATGCTGCATAGCCGCATCGGAAGAAATCACTGTCTCCATCCCCGTCTCGTCATAAGGCTTTTGCTCCGAAGCCATCGTCCGCTCCTCCTGCTCCTCCCGACGCTGTTCTGCCAAATGCTGCTGAAGCTGATCCTGAAGATCCATCATTTTATCCTGCAGCTCCTGCTTCTTTTTCTGCTTCTGCTCCATGGTCATATTCTCATCAGCGGCAACATTCTGAATCTGCCGCTGAACCTCCTCGATCTGACTCTGAAGCCTCTTGGTCACCGCATCCTGCATAGGCGATATCTTAAGCTGTCCGCTCTGAATTCCCGACATCTTGACACTGTTGATTCCCTGCATGTTTGTCCCCTCCTCTAAGCCATAAATACAACAATCATTCCGTATACTATATTATCGGCAAAAGCCCCGGAAGTATAATATGCAGTCCCGCTTTGACTTAAAAGTAATGGAAGGCCACCATCACAACTCCAAGGATCGTAAGCACCACACCAGTAGCCCGATTGAGCACAGCCGGCTCTGTCCTGTTGGCAAAGCGGGCGGCAACCCTGGCCCAGATAAGAGTACTGAGCACACAGAGCACCAGGCAGCTCACATCCCCCACCCCTCCAATGGCAAAGTGACTCACAGAGCCGGTAAAAGCCGTAAAGGTCATAATAAAAACACTGGTTCCCACTGCCGTTTTCAGATCATAGCCCAGAAGGCTGGTAAGCACCAGAAGCATCATCATGCCGCCTCCCGCCCCCACAAAACCGCAGATAAAACCTACCAGGCTTCCACTAAGCACCGACCGGACAAGGCGCTTCCCGGCATCGCTCTTTTGACTGCTCTCCTTAGTGGTCATCACCGGCCGAACGATAAACTTAATTCCCATCATCAAAGTCATAAACATCGAAAACCCGCCCATCGTCCGGTTCGGCACAAAGCTGGATACATAACTCCCCACCAGCGTAAAACATAAAACCGCCGCCATCATCACAGCCCCGTTTTTAATATCCAGATTTTTATTCCTTCCATAAGTCCAGGCCGACACGGCACTGGCAAGCACATCACTGGCAAGCGCAATTCCCACCGCCTGATAAGCCTCCATGCCAAGAAAAGTAATCAGCATAGGACTGATGGCCGCCGCCGCGCTCATACCCGCAAAGCCCGTCCCCAGCCCCGCTCCCATGCCTGCAAAAAAACAGACAAAAATCTTGAAAAGCATAGATCCTACCTCCTAAAGCTCTCTTAAAGCTGCCGTCACATTGGCCTCAATCCGCCGGAAGCTGCGGTCCATCTCGTCCCGCTCCTCCCTGGAAAATCCCTCCAGCATCCGTTCAAAGCACCCCGTCTGCGTCTCCCTAAGCGAAAGCGCCATCGCCTCCCCCTCTGGCATAAGAAAAATCCGCTGAATCCTCCTATTTTCCGAATCCTCCTCAAGCCTCATCAAGCCCCTCCTCCGCAGCTTTTCCAAAGCATTGGAAACATTCGACTTTGACAGGCCTCTGCACGCCACAATATCCCTGGCCGTATTAAGCGAAGGATTATTCTTCAAAAACAAAAGGATATGAATATCAATCATCTGAAGCTCATACCTCTTCGCCTGCTCCTTAAAAGATAGATCATAAAATTTCTTAAAATGAATTACACAAGCCAGGTACAATCCTCTCTCCATACCAATGATCCCCCTTCCCCAATCTCTCTCTCACCCCATCTTCCTCTCCAATAAGTTATAAATATAACAGTTATATTTATAACACTATATCGAAAAAAATGCAAGAAAATTTTCCAAAACCGAGTAAAACAACTACAACCACCTTACCGCTCACTCCATGACCAGTAACGCAATCACCACAATTGCACCCCGAAGCACTCTGTGCTATAGTAAATCAAAGCAAGCTAAACTTTAAAGAAAAGAGGAACACCTATGTACGAATTAATTCCGATAACCGACCAAAGCTACTACATCCAAAGCCCTGCCCGTATAGGCCTTGTAAGACTTGACGAAGAAAACGTCTGCCTAATTGACAGCGGAAACGACAAAGACGCCGGCCGAAAGATCCGAAAGCTTCTGGACGCCAACCACTGGAAGCTCAAAGCCATCTACAACACCCACTCCAACGCCGATCACATCGGCGGCAACCACTACCTCCAAAATCAGACCGGCTGCAGCATCTACGCCCCAGGCATAGAACAAGCCTTCACCAAACACCCCATTCTCGAGCCCTCCCTCCTGTACGGCGGATATCCCTGCAAAGACCTGCGCCACAAATTTCTCATGGCCCAGGAAAGCAATGCAGAAGAGCTTACCGCCGACTGCCTGCCCCAGGGCTTTTCCCTAATCCCCCTACCCGGCCACTTCCTCGACATGACAGGCTTTCGCACCCCAGACCACGTCGTCTACCTGGCCGACTGCCTCTCCAGCAAAGAAACCCTCGACAAATACCAAATCACCTTTCTCTACGACGTCGCCGCTTACCTCAACACCCTAGAACAGGTAAAAACCATGGAAGCCGCCATGTTCGTCCCCGCCCACGCAGAGGCAGTCGAACACATCGCCCCCCTGGCCCAATACAACATCGACAAAGTCCTGGAGACAGCCGAAAAAATCACCCACATATGCCAGACCCCCCTCACCTTTGAAACCATCCTGCAACGCCTATTCACAGACTACAATCTACAAATGACCTTCGAACAATACGTCCTAGTAGGAAGCACCGTCCGCTCCTACCTGTCATGGCTCAAAGACACCCACCGCCTGGAGACCTTCTTCAAAGACAATCAACTCCTCTGGAAAACGCTCCTCCCATAATCCAGTGTGCCGGCCCATCTCATTCAAATCATCCAAACCGGAACCATCAAATCATTGCTATTAAACGCCGCCAACTCCCCCCGAAGGCAAAGCACCGCCCCTCTCTCCCGAGGAAGAGAAGCCTTATCAAGAATCGAAAACACCCTGGTACACTTCTGCTCCGGATTGGCAGACCGCTTCACCTCCAGCGGACACAGCCACCCCTCCCGCTCCAAAATGAGATCGATCTCCTTCCCCTCCTTATCCCGATAATACCAAAACCTACAATCCCTACTCAAAGCATAAGATTTGACAATCTCCCCCACCGCATAATTTTCCAAAATACTGCCGCTCAAAGCCCCGTTCATAAGAATCTCCGGCGAGCCATACCGGGTAAGATAGGCCACAAGCCCCGTATCCGCAAAGTAAAGCTTCGGCGCCTTAATCGCCCGCCTAAGCTTCTCGTCCTGATAGGGATAAAGGCAGAAAATCAAATGCGTGCGCTCCAGCACCACAAGCCATCTGCGGGCCGTATCATCGGAAATCCCCACCTCCTGGGCAATCTGATGCAGGTTCAGCATCTGCCCCGTACGACATGCCGCAGCACGAATAAAATCCCGGAACTGCATCTTATCCGACAGACTCACCAGCTCCCCTGCATCCCGCTCTATATAGCTCTGCAGATAGGAATTATAAAACGCAGCCCAATCCTCAGAGCCGCCATTGCTCTGCTTTGGCATGGAGCCCCTCCAGATACGCTCATACATCTCCCCCAGATCCGCAGCCTTGTGATTCTGCTTTCTCTGAACCAGCCCGTTAAGATGCACCGAAAAAGGCGTCTGCTTTCCCCTCCCATACATCTCATGCTGAGACAAAAAAGACAACCGGCATACGGCAACACCCTTAGCCGAAGACTCACAGAGAGCCGTAAGCTCCGGAAAGTTCTGAGAAGAAGCCAGCCAGAAGGTCCCGGGACCCGCTCCATTATCCACCGCAATCTTAAGATACACCAAAAGCTCCGGTGCATACTGGATCTCATCAATGTAAATCGGAAGGGCATGCATCTGCAAAAACAAGACCGGATCCGTTTTGGCCATCCGCCGCTCCTCATAATCCTCCAGATTCACATAGCTTCTGTTTTCCCCCATCAGCCTCTTAAGCAGGGTAGTCTTCCCCGCCTGTCTGGGCCCGATCACCAGCACACAAGGGTACTTCTCTGACAAAACCGGAATTTGCTCCTCCAGATCACGCTTAATATCATCCATACTCCGCCTCCTCTTCGGCTATTATTCGACACACACCAATTATAGCCTTTTCAGAAATATATGTCAACGTGTGATCCAATCGAATTTCGGCCACTATTCCAGACGAATCCCAGTCCCCGCCAGAAGCTCCATGACTCGCTCCCGAATGTGAACATCGAAAAACCCGAAAGACTCATCCGGCAAATCCTTGTCCGTAAGCCCTCTCTGAAACCGATCCTTCCGGTAAAATCCAATAGTATACAGCGTAAACCGGTAAATCGTCTTAGACTTGGCTCTGTGCTCTGTGGCCGTCTTTTGTTCCTGGCTCCTGCGAATGACTGCAAGATCCGACAATCGAACAAGAATGGCATAGGGATAGCTTCCCTCCAAAAAAGCAAAATGAGGCGTCAAAACGAACCGCCCCGGCGTCCCCTTCGCCCCAGGCCCTGTAATGGTATAAGAAATCCGATGCCCTTCATCCGCCTCCAGCATCTCCCGGGCCAGCTCTTCCTTCTCCCCTTCACTCAAAGAAAGCCCTCTCACACAGCGATCGATCTTTTTCCCATACCGCTTCGGACGAAGTGCCGGCAGAAGAACCATAAGATAAATCCCGCAGATCAGCGCTCCCACCACAAAGCCGCTAAAAGCGCCGTATCCAAAATCCGCCGCGCTGCCGCCGCCAAAGGCTGTCAGAGCGCCGATTAATACAGCTGAGCCCACCAAAATCAGCGGCGCCGTAATACAGAGAGCCTGCCTGCGGATCTTGCTACAGTAGGCACCAATCCAATTCATCTCCTCCTGAAGCCATCTTTCATACATTTCTATCACCACTCCTTTGCAAGAATAATCCGCACCGGTCCTTTTCTCCGGCACGGATTATTTTCATTTTTCCCATATTTTCCAACGCGTCTATCTTAATAATTTTCCGCCTTCACCTGGAAGTAAGCCTGAGGATGCGCACACACGGGACAAACCTTTGGCGCCTTCTTTCCCACACAGATATGGCCGCAGTTGGAGCACTGCCAAATCACATCGCCCTCTCTGGAGAATACCATCTCGCCCTCAACCCTTGCAAGAAGCTGGCGGTAGCGCTCCTCATGCTCCTTCTCAATGGCCGCAACCCCCTCAAAGAGGACTGCAATCTCCTCAAAGCCCTCTTCTCTTGCCTCCTTGGCAAAGCCTGCATACATGTCGGTCCACTCAAAGTTTTCCCCTTCCGCCGCTGCCTTCAGATTGGAGATCGTATCCTTTACGCTGCCGCCCTCCAAAAGCTTAAACCACAGCTTTGCATGCTCCTTCTCATTGTCAGCCGTCTCCTCAAAGATCTTTGCAATCTGCACATAGCCGTCCTTCTTGGCCTTGGAGGCAAAGTATGTATACTTATTCCTTGCCTGTGACTCTCCCGCAAATGCGGTCATGAGATTCTGTTCTGTTTTGCTTCCCTTTAATTCTTTCATTTTGTTTTCTCTCCTTTTCTTTTTCCTTTCTCTTCAAGAGCCGGATTCCTCAGGAATCCTTCGCCCAGTCAAAGGCGCATCTTATGGCCTTTTGCCAGCCCTTCCTCTTAAGCGCCCGTTCCTCTGCATCCATCCGGGGCTCAAAGGTCCGGTCAATCTGCCAGTTCTTTTTCACATCATCCAGATCCTTCCAGTACCCAACCGTCAGCCCGGCCAGATAGGCAGCCCCCAGAGCTGTCGTTTCCACGCAGGCCGGGCGCTTCACCGGCGCTCCCGTAATATCCGCCTGGAACTGCATGATAAAGTTGTTGGCAGAAGCCCCGCCGTCCACCTTTAGGGCCTTAAGGTCAATCCCGGAATCCGCCTCCATGGCCCCAATCACATCGTTCACCTGATAAGCCAGAGACTCCAGGGTGGCCCGGATGATATGATTCCGGTTTACTCCTCTGGTAAGTCCCACAATGGTTCCCCTGGCGTACTGATCCCAGTAGGGCGCCCCAAGTCCCGTAAAGGCCGGCACCACATAGCAGCCTGCCGTGTCAGGCACCTTCAGAGCCTCCTCCTCAGAGGCCGGCGCACTGTCAATCAGCTTCATCTCATCCCGAAGCCATTGAATGGCCGCACCTGCCACAAAGACAGATCCCTCCAGGGCATAGGTCATCCTCCCGTCAAGGCCCCAGGCAATGGTAGTCACCAGGCCGTTTTTGGAGGACACCGGCTTCTCCCCTGTGTTCATCAGCAGAAAACAGCCCGTTCCGTAGGTATTCTTAGCCTCCCCGGACTGAAAGCAGGTCTGGCCAAAGAGGGCCGCCTGCTGGTCCCCCGCCGCCCCCGCAATGGGCACAGGCCCTCCGAAAAAGGCCGGATCCGTCATCCCGTAAAGGCATCCGGAGGGCTTCACCTCTGGCAGCATACAGGCCGGGATGGAAAGCTCTCTTAGGATATCTTCATCCCAGGTAAGGGTATGAATGTTGAACAGCATGGTCCTGGAAGCATTGGAGTAATCCGTCACATGCACGGCTCCCTTGGTCAGCTTCCAAATCAGCCAGGTCTCCACGGTTCCGAAAAGAAGCTCCCCCTTCTGCGCCCGCTCTCTGGCTCCCTCTACATGATCCAGAATCCATTTCAGCTTTGTTCCGGAAAAATAGGCGTCAATCTCGAGCCCCGTCTTCTCCCGATATACCTCCGTAAGCCCCTTTGCACGAAGCTCGTCACAGTAGGCCGAGGTCCTGCGGCACTGCCAGACAATGGCCGGACAGACAGGCTCTCCCGTAGCCTTCTCCCACACAATGGCAGTCTCTCTCTGATTGGTAATGCCGATAGCCGCCAGATCCGAGGCAGACACGCCAAGCTTTGACATCGCCTCCACCGCCACCCCCAGCTGTGTGGACCAGATCTCTCTGGCATCATGCTCCACCCACCCGGGCTTGGGAAAGTATTGGGTAAATTCCTTTTGGGCCACGCTGCACATTTCCCCCTTTTCATTAAAGAGAATACAGCGGTTGCTGGTGGTTCCCGCATCCAGCGCCATCATATACTTTGCCATGACTCCTCCTTATTCCAACGTAAACCGATAGCCTGTCACCGTGCGATACGTCTCCCCTGCCGGACATATGGGGCTCTTAAAGTTCTCATGGTGAACCGCATCCGGGAAGTACTGGGACTCAAAGCAGACCGCACTGCGCCTTCCATAGACTCTGCCGCTCTTTCCCCCGGCCTCCTTATCGAGGAAATTGGAGCTGTAAAGCTGCATTCCGGGAAGATCCGTGTAAACCTCCATCACAATCCCCGTTTTCAGGGATTTCAGCTTACAGCAAAGCGCATAGCCTCCTTCATTGTTCAATACATAATTATGGTCATAGCCTCCCGCCTGCTTCAAAGGCTCATAGTCTTCTTCAATCCGCTCCCCGATGGCATGGTAACTTCTGAAATCCATAGGCGTACCCTGTACACTGCGAATCTCTCCGGTGGGAATGAGGCCGTCGTCCGTAGGCGTAAAGGCATCCGCATCCATCCACACCTGCTGCTCCAGCACATTGTCGGATGTCTGACCTTCCAGGTTGAAATAGCTGTGATTGGTCAGGTTGAAGATGGTATCCTGATCCGCCGAGGCCTCATAGGCAATGCGAAGCTCGTTCTCCTCTGTAAGGGTGTAGGAAATTTTCACCTTCGCATTTCCCGGGAAGCCCTGATCTCCATCGGGACTCTCCAGGGAAAACTCCACCTTGTTGTCGTCTGCAATGAGTCCCCTCCACATACGGCAGTTGTAGCCGGGCTGTCCCCCATGAAGATTATTCTCTCCGTTATTCTTCTGAAGCTCATACTGCTTTCCGGCAATCTCAATCCGGGCTCCTCCGATCCGGTTGGCATTCCGACCGATGGGTGAGCCAAATCCCGTGCCGTTTCCCTCATAGCCGGCAACGCTGTCATAGCCCCAGACCACATCTTGAAGCACGCCTTCTTTATCCGGCACATGAATCTCCGTAACCACGGCCCCGTAATTCAGCAGCACCGCCTTCATTCCCTGCCTATTGGTCATGATATACTGCTTTACCTGCTGTCCGTCTGCTGTCACTCCATAATCCTTTACCTCAATGCTCATATTCCTCTCCCGCCTTTCCTTCCTTTGTATGAAGCTGTTTCTGTCGTATGTGATCTCCTTTCTATTATAGATAAATTTCGTATCTTTTGCAATCCAAGAAGTGGCTTTCTTTTCCAATTGCTCTAAAGGAAGGGGCATGCTTCTATACTCGTCAGACTTCCCCTCAGTGTACAAGGGTATGCTTGCAGAAATAAAAGATCTCCCTGCAGTTTTTGCAAGGAGATCCTTCATAGTTTTCTTCAACTTTTATCTATATGTAATACCCCCAGACTCCCCTATGCGGTCTCATCCAGGCGTTCTTTGATTTTACGGATTTCGTCTAATGCGATATTCGTGCGAATGAAGTACAGCTCTTTCAGCTGTTCAACTTTTAAGGCTTCATCAAGCTTACGGCTCAAATCCAGATGACCTTCGGCAATAAACGTAATGTTTTTGTCAGTCACATTTTCAATATGCATTTCCATACCGGCAACTTTTCTGTCCAGCTTTTGAATATCGCTCTTCATGACCTGAACATCACCCTTTAGGCCTTGCACTTCACCCTTTAGACCTTGCACTTCACCTCTTAGACCTTGCATATCGTCCTTTAAGACTTGTACATCATTCTTTAGACTTTTCAGACCTTGTACATCATCCTTCACGCCCTGCAGTCCCGACAAAATGAGATCTAATTTCTGGCTATCCGTCATAATCTTCCTCCTTTCCCTATAATTCCTTATGTAAGGTAAAACAAGTATAGCATGAACCGGTTTTCCTGTCCATATCTATTCAATATTTTAGAAACTCAAAAAGCCTGTCTCGGAAATAAAAGCTTCTATTTCCGAGACAGGCGAATCCTTTTGAACCCGTTTGTGTTGTTTCCATCATTCAATAGCAATCTCTTGGCTCTAAGCCTTCTTAGCTCCCTTCAAATAAAGGAACCAGTATGTAAGTCCAATCATGCCGCCGCCGATAATATTGCCGATAGTAACCGGAAGCAGATTGTTCACAAGCATGCTTCCCACATTCACGCTTGCCTCTCCCACACCGTAAACGCCGTTGCAGAAGATGCCGGCCATAATATAATACATATTGGCAACGCTGTGCTCAAAGCCGGCCAGTACAAAGACTACGATGGGAAGATAAAGAGCTGCAATCTTGCCTCCCGCCGTCTTGGCCGCAAAGGACATCCACACAGCCAGACACACCATAATGTTGCAGAGAATTCCCCGGAAAACAGCGTCTCCCACACTAAGGGCTACCTTTGCGGTCGCCGTGGACATGATCGTATTCATAAGAGCTCCGTCCATTGCCGAGGGCGTATGTCCATACACCAGCAGGAACGCTAAAATCGTACTTCCCACAAAATTTCCAAGGTATACAAAGAGCCAGTTCTTCAGCACCCCTGTCAGAGTTGCTTCCTTCTCAAGCAGGGGGATCACCAGAAGGCAATTTCCCGTAAAGAGCTCGCTTCCCGCAAGCAGAACCAGAGCCAGGCCCGTGGGGAACAAAAAGGCTCCCACAAACTTTCCAAGGCTCCCGCCGATGGTGGCTGTGGCAACCTGAAAGCCGATGGCTCCAAAGCCAATAAACATTCCCGCCAGGATTCCCAGCACGAACATCTTCACCGCCGGCAGCTCCGTCTTCTTTTTCCCAATCCCTACATAATTTTGTGCAATTTCCGCTGGTGCATTCATACCACATTCCTCCTAATTTAAAGTCCCGTATCTACTAAGTTGTTAAAATTGTAACACTCTTCCCCGGGAAATACCATCATACGTTGTGTAGGAAGATTTTAAAAAAAGAAGGGACTTATTTTACGGCAGCCCCCTCTTTTTCCATTATTCCCCTTTTATTTTACATGGGTATGCGTAAACAAATGCTCCTGGCAGTACTCATAATTCCCGTTGCATTTGGAGCAGAACCGAAATTCCAAATCCTCCCCGTCCTTCTCCGTGCGGCCGCAAATGGCGCATTTGTGGGTTCCTACAGCCCTCTCTCCCCGCTTTACGCTGCGCACATAAGTCTGCCTGCGGTGAATCTCCTTGGGAGAATAGCGGTGCATGTTCCGCATTCCAAAAAAGAAAAGGATGAAATTTCCCAGAGAAAGAAGAGCCATCACGCTATAAGCAGGATGTACGACGATTCCGATCCTCATCAGAGCAGTCAGCATATTGATTGTTAAATATTGTGCAAGGAAGCCTGCCAAAATCTCCACGCCAAAATAGATTCCGTAGATAATTCCCAGAGTCTTTGCCTTAATGGGAAGGATAAAAAACAGCATAAACTGCATATTGGGATAAGTAGCCGCAAAGGCGAGGAACAGCGAATTGTTCAGCCAGTAGGTTCCGAAGAACTGTCCCAAGTTCACCCCAAAGACAAACTGACACACAAAAGCCGCCACAATGTGAAGAAGCACTCCGGTCAAAAAGTAAAGATTAAACCGAAAGGTTCCCCACTGGTACTCCAAGGTCCTTCCGATAGAATAGTACAGATACAGACTGATAAGGAACCAGAACAAACCGGAGCTGGGCGGATAAATCAAAAAGGTAAACAGCCGCCAAATCTGCCCGTGCAGAATCGGCACCACATCCAGAGACAGATAGGACATATAAAATTCAGGCGCAAAGAGCTGAACCACATACCCCACCGCATATAAAATAATAATATAGTACATCAGGTTCCGGATGGCATACCGTCCGAGCTTCTTCTCCAGCTTATCAATCCAGTTCATGCAGTTGTAATCTTCCTTTCTTTTTGCGTACATCTTGGAAACTCTTTTGATTTATTATAGGTGAGCCCTTGGGATTTGTCAATCACAGGAGAAGCATTCGCCGTCTCTTGGCCGCACTCTGCGGGGAATGCAGATCTCATCTCCTATCTGCAGGTTGTAAATGTTCACATAAGGATTGGCATTTAAAATGGCCCAGAGCGGCACCCGGTATCTCCGGCTTAAAAGATAAAGGGTGTCCCCTTTTTGTACAATATGAAGAAAACCATGGCAATGATTCATAGAAAAGTTTACCTCAAATTCTTCCTTATTTTATTAGATACTATATGCATCTTTTCCAATTTCTGTCTCTCATTCTCCCAAATTTTGAAAATGACAACCGCAAATCATCACTTCTGGCAAAACTTAAGAAAATATTTTATAATTTTTTTATTTGCCTTAATATTTTAAGTGTCGTATAATGTAAAATCATGTAGTTTAGGAGGCTGCAGTACATATCCTGCAGAAATATTGGTCTATGAACAATCTGACTGCATATAAGCTTGGAATTGACATTGGTTCCACAACGGTGAAAATCACTGTTCTGGACGGGAACCAGGATTTGTTATTTTCTGACTATGAACGTCATTTTGCAAATATTCAGGACACGCTGGCCACGCTTCTTGAACGGGCGGAGGAAAGGCTTGGCGATGAGATCCTCTCTCCTGCCATCACCGGCTCGGGAGGCCTGGCTCTTGCGCGCCATCTTGAGATCCCCTTTGTTCAGGAGGTAGTTGCGGTAGCCCAGGCGCTGGAGGCCGAGGCTCCAAAGACCGACGTTGCCATTGAGCTGGGAGGCGAGGACGCCAAGATCATCTATTTCCAGGGAGGAAATATTGATCAGCGCATGAACGGCATTTGCGCCGGAGGCACCGGCTCCTTTATCGATCAGATGGCCTCTCTCTTACAGACGGATGCCTCCGGCCTCAATGAGTATGCCAAAAATTACCAATCTCTGTATACTATCGCCGCCCGCTGCGGCGTGTTTGCCAAATCAGATATTCAGCCTCTCATCAACGAAGGGGCCACAAAAGAGGACTTGGCCGCCTCCATTTTTCAGGCTGTGGTCAATCAGACCATCAGCGGCCTCGCCTGCGGCAAGCCTATCCGGGGACACGTGGCCTTCTTAGGAGGGCCGCTTCATTTTCTCTCGGAGCTTCGGGCTGCCTTTATCCGCACCCTGAAGCTGGATGAGGAGCACACCATTGCCCCCAGCCATTCCCATCTGTTTGCGGCCATGGGCGCTGCCAGGAACAGCGATCCCCAGGTGACGGTCCGCTTAAGCGCATTAAAGGAACGCCTCCGCTCTCATATTCAGATGGATTTTGAGGTAGAGCGCATGGAGCCTCTCTTTACTTCCCGCTACGAGTACGGCAAATTTCAGGAGCGCCACAGCCGCCACGAGGTTCTCAGAAGCGACTTCCAGGCCTATGAGGGGAACTGCTTTCTGGGCATTGACGCCGGAAGCACCACCACCAAGGCCGCCCTGGTGGCAGAGGACGGCTCTCTTTTATATTCCTTCTATAGCAGCAACAACGGAAGCCCCTTAAAGACGACTCTGCGGGCCATCCGTGAGATTTATCGTTTTCTTCCGAAGAATGCCCGCATTGCACGCTCCTGCTCCACCGGCTACGGGGAGGCCCTCATCAAAGCGGCCCTGATGCTGGATGAGGGCGAGGTGGAGACGGTGGCCCATTACTATGCCGCCGAATTCTTTGACCCGGAGGTGGACTGCATCCTGGATATCGGCGGGCAGGACATGAAATGCATCCGCATCCGCAACCATACCGTGGACAGCGTGCAGCTCAACGAGGCCTGCTCCTCCGGCTGTGGCTCCTTTATCGAGACCTTTGCAGGCTCCTTAAATTACAGTGTGGAGGATTTTTCGAAGGAGGCTCTCTTTGCGGAGCATCCCATTGATCTGGGAACCCGCTGTACGGTATTTATGAATTCCAAGGTGAAGCAGGCCCAGAAGGAAGGAGCCAAGGTTTCCGATATCTCCGCAGGCTTGGCCTACTCGGTGATTAAGAATGCTCTCTTTAAGGTGATCAAGGTCTCCGACGCCTCCTCCTTGGGGAAGCATATCGTGGTCCAGGGAGGCACCTTCTACAACGACGCAGTCCTTAGAAGCTTTGAGAAAATTGCGGGCTGTGAGGTGGTTCGGCCGGACATTGCCGGCATTATGGGCGCCTTCGGAGCGGCCCTCATTGCACGGGAGCGCTACACTCCGGGTGCCGAGACCACCATGCTCTCCATCGAGCAGATCAACCGACTGGAATTTACCACCACCATGTCCAAGTGCAAGGGCTGCACCAACAATTGCCGCCTGACCATCAACCGCTTTACGGGAGGCCGCCAGTTTATTTCCGGCAACCGCTGTGAGCGGGGCATCGGGAAGACCCGGAATCAGGAGCATATTCCCAATCTCTATGAGTATAAGAATCAGCGGCTCTTTGGCTATACGCCCCTTCCCGAGGATCAGGCGCTAAGAGGCCTGGTGGGGATTCCCAGGGTTTTGAATTTTTACGAAAATTATCCCTTCTGGTTTACTTTTTTTACGGAGCTTAAGTACCGGGTGGTGCTCTCTCCTGCCTCTAACCGGAAGATTTATGAGCTTGGCATTGAGTCCATTCCCAGCGAGTCGGAATGCTATCCGGCCAAGCTGGCCCACGGCCATGTGGCCTGGCTTATCCGCAAGGGACTTAGGTTTATCTTCTATCCCTGTATTCCCTATGAGCGAAATGAATTTCCTGAAGCAGGGAACCACTACAATTGTCCTATTGTCACCTCTTATGCGGAGAACATCAAGAATAATATCGATGAGCTGATGGACGGATCCATTGACTTTTTCCATCCCTTCCTCTCCTTTGAAAGCGAGGGGATTCTGGAAAAGCGCCTTATAGAGGAATTTGGAGGGAAATACCACATTCCTGCCGCCGAGATCTCCGCCGCCGCCCGCAAGGCCTGGAAGGAGCTGGAGAATGTCAGAGAGGATATGATGCGCAAGGGAGAGGAAACTCTTTCCTATTTAAAGGAGGCGGGGCGAAGGGGCATTGTCCTGGCCGGACGGCCCTACCACGTTGATCCGGAGATCAACCACGGTATCCCGGAGCTTATCAATTCCTACGGCATTGCCGTATTGACGGAGGATTCCGTCAGCCATCTCTATGGGGTGGAGCGGCCTCTGATGGTGATGGATCAGTGGATGTACCATTCCCGCCTCTACGCAGCCGCCAATTTCGTAAAAACCCGGGAGGATGTGGATTTGATTCAGCTCAATTCCTTTGGCTGTGGTCTGGACGCCGTGACTACGGATCAGGTGAATGACATTTTGAGCAATTCGGGGAAGATCTACACCTGCCTGAAGATTGACGAGGTGAACAATTTAGGCGCCGCACGGATCCGTGTCCGCTCTCTTATCTCTGCTTTGCGGGTGCGGGAGCAGAAAGCCGTGTGCCGCTCTATTGTGTCCTCCTCCTATGATCGCTGTGTATTTACGGAGGAAATGCGAGGAACTCATACCATCCTGTGCCCGCAGATGTCGCCCATTCATTTTGACCTGATTGAGCCTGCCTTCCGGGCCTCCGGCTTTGATCTTCAGGTGCTTCCGGATTCTGACAAGGCGGCCATTGATATGGGCTTAAAATATGTGAACAACGATGCCTGCTATCCCTCTCTGGTGGTGGTGGGACAGATTATGACTGCCCTTCTCTCGGGAAAATACAATCCGGAAAAGCTGGCTGTTATCATTTCCCAGACTGGCGGGGGGTGCCGCGCTACTAACTATATCGGCTTTATCCGCAGGGCTCTCGAGAAGGCGGGATATCCGGATATTCCGGTGATTTCTCTCAACTTAAGCGGTCTTGAGAAGAATCCGGGCTTTAAGCTCACACCTGGGTTGGCTGTCAAAGGCTTGTACGGGCTGGTGTTCGGTGATATTTTTCTGCGGGTGCTCTATCGGATGCGTCCCTATGAGAAGGTTCCTGGCGCCGCTAACAGGCTTCATGAGAAGTGGAAGAGGATTTGTCGGGATTTTCTTTCTAGGAGTCATGCGTCTTATAGGGGATTTGTAAAAATATGTAAGGGTATTGTGGAGGATTTTGACAGGCTTCCTATTTATGAGGATCTGAAAAAGCCCCGGGTGGGGGTGGTAGGGGAGATTCTGGTAAAGTTTTCTCCCTCGGCCAACAATCACATTGTAGAGCTTCTGGAGTCTGAGGGTGCGGAGGCGGTGGTGCCGGATCTGATGGATTTTCTTCTCTACTGTTTTAAAAACAATGAATTTAAGGCTGACTATCTGGGGAAAAAGCGTTCTTCCGCCCGCAAGGGCCGCCTGGGGATAAAGGCTATGGAGTGGCTTCGGGGGCCGGCGGTAAAGGCGCTTCAAAGAAGTGTTCACTTTGTTCCGCCTGGCAATATTGACGAGATGGGAAAGATGGCTTCTAGGTTTGTGTCTCTGGGCAATCAGACGGGGGAGGGATGGTTCCTGACTGGGGAGATGCTGGAGCTTATTCAGAATGGTGTACATAATATTGTCTGCACCCAGCCTTTTGGCTGTCTGCCTAATCATGTGGTGGGGAAGGGAGTGATTAAGGAGCTTCGGAGAGCTTATCCGTCTTCTAATGTGATAGCTATTGACTATGATCCCGGCGCCAGTGAGGTGAATCAGCTGAACCGCCTGAAGCTTATGCTGGCTACGGCTCATAAGAATCTCGCCTAAATTGCCAGAATCGCCTTTACACTCTTTCGGTTATCCACTATAATGAGGGTATAAAAAGGTTACTGACATCGGGAGTGAACTGTAATATAAAAAGAGGTGATTTCATATGACCGAAAAAGAATTAATGCAAAAAAATGTGGAAGAATTTGCAAGGCTTCAAAATTACATGGTTTTGGCTGAAAAAAATTCTGCTGTCTATAAAGCCATGAAAGGGCGCTATATTGAACTTAAGGTTATTTTGATGGCCTCTGGCATCAATCTGACGGAATTAGATATTATAAAAGAATAAAGGAGAGAATCTGCCGCGAAATAAAACAGCGGGCTTTTCCATATCCGTGTTCGGACGGTTCTCGTACATTCTGTCTGCTCTGGTCGTACATTGTCCTTTCAAAGTTTTGAAGTAATGTAAATATTTTAGGTCAATGTCCGTCCATATCAGACAGCCTGTACGCGAACAGCCGGACACCGGATATTGGAAAAGCCCGCTGTTTTATTTCGCGTCAGATTCTTTTTTATTTGAAAAGAGCAAAAGACATAAAGGCACGAAAATCACGCTGTTGAAGTGGAAGAAGCGATAGGTTGGTCCGCACAGCAGCAGCATGGTTCCGTAGCTGTAGGCTAGTAGGGGCAAGGTTATACACAGGGCCTTCCAGCTCTTTCCCTTTTTTGCGAATACAAAGAGGGTGGAGAGGATCAGGGCCAGAAGGTGGAGGCCGTTGTAGGAGAAGAAAGCATCCAGGGGGCTGTTCATGACCCAGCTGTCAAAATCATTTAATGCCTCCCGTAGATTCGCCCGGCCCTCTACATAAGCAAATTCCCACTCATTTTCTCGAAGCTGAAACTCTAGATCTTTGTGCCAGGGGGTCGTTCCACGGATATCCCATACCATGCGGGTGACCTGATAGACGGCCTGTAGGGCAAGGCCTGGGGCATTGCCGGCTGTTCGGGCAGTAAAGCGCAGGAAATCTTCCGGATCTGTCTCGGAGATTACGGCGTTGGCATTGGTTACAAACTTAAAGGAATTGTAATTTCCGAGCTCATAGATCTTCCATCGCTTCTCGGGGCCGATGGAGGCCAGGAAGGCCTCGGCCTTGGGATCCAGGCTTTCTGGCGCTGTCTCGTGAATGTTGCAGAGGATGGTCATGGGCACTCCCACTGTCTCTACATAGGTCTGCTCGGGGCGGCTGGCTCCTACCAGATTGTACAGGGGATACTTGATGAGGAGCATCCCTGTAAGCATCAGCGCCAGCGAAATTGCGCTTTCTCTGCGAATTTCCAGAAAGCAAAGGAAGGTAAGGGCCAGAAGGGGGATGGTGAAAAGGATGCCGTTGTGCCGTACCATGGAGACGGAGATCAGTACCAGAATCCAGAGGGCCAGATTTCGCCGTTTTTTAAGCCACTTTCCGCCGCTTAGCCAGACATTCAGAAGGTATCCGGTAAAGAGGAGCATAAAGAGCGTCAGGGCACTGTCTTTCCACATAAAGAGGAGAATCCGGTGGGTCTGAGGATTTGCCGCCAGGAAAAGCTCTGTCAGCCAAAGGCTCCAGGCTGGAAACTGCCATTTGGCCATGGTCACAAGCAGGTAGCCGCAGATGAGGCTGTACAGAAAGAGCTGCATAAAAACCGCAAAGCCATAGTGGTTCACGATTTTGGAAAACAGGGCTATCAAAAGGGTGTGGAAGACCGGGTGCCAGGTGTCGTACTGGCTGTTCTGTATCTGCCACCACTGATCCAGGTTGTCCCAGTCAAAGGAGCCGGGAAAATAGGCGTAGTAATACACCATCAGCCAGAGGAAGGTGAGAAGGAAGCCTGCCAGGAACCAGAGCCAGAGCCGCCGGGGCGCCTCTTTTTCTTCTGTCCCCTTTGTTCTTTTTACCAGAAGCTTGTTGGTTTCAAACTCTTCCCAGGTTCCTACTTTTATGGAGAAAAAGGAACAGCGGAAGGCTGCCCACAAAAGAAGGGCGTACACTGGAAGCAGCAGCACAAGGGCTGCCAGGATTTTTACCTTCCAATATTTCGTATCCATGGGGACGGCTTCCATCATCTCCGGAAGCAGCCACAAGCCCAACACAATATAGAGGGTTACGACGGCTGTGAGAAGCAAAAGCATAACCCGTGTGCCTTTCTTCTGCCCCAGAAGCCACTCTTTTACCGCCTGATACTGTCTATACATTTTCAATCTGCCAGTCTATGGGCTCTAAGCCGTTTTTTACCAGGAAGTCATTGGTCTGGCTAAAGGGCCTGCTGCCAAAGAAGCCCCGAAAAGCGGACAGGGGGCTTGGATGGGGTGCCTTCAAAATGAGATGCTTCGGGTTATGCAGCATCGCCGCCTTTTTCTGAGCCGGACTTCCCCACAGGATAAAGACCATGGGCCGATCCTGTTCATTGAGAATGCGGATGGCCGCATCTGTGAATTCCTCCCAGCCCTTTCCCCGGTGGGAATTGGCCTGGTGGGCCCGCACGGTCAGCACCGTATTGAGCATCAGCACTCCCTGTCTGGCCCATTTGGTGAGATAGCCGTTATTGGGAATGTAGCAGCCCAGATCGTCGTGGAGCTCCTGATAGATGTTTACCAGAGAGGGGGGAACCTCCACCTCCGGCTTTACGGAAAAGCACAGGCCATGGGCCTGTCCGTTGTTGTGATAGGGATCCTGTCCCAGAATTACTACCTTTACCTCATGAAGGGGGGTCAGATGAAAGGCGTTAAAGATATCCTCCGCGGGGGGAAACACCTTTCTTGTGGCGTACTCCTCCTTTACAAATTGAAACAGCTCCTTATAATAGGGCTTGCGAAACTCCGGAGCTAAGGGCTCCAGCCAGTCATTTTGAATCATTGCCATAGGTTTTTATCTCCTGTTTTATCTTGGTTTTTTGTTCCTGTCCGCTCTCCTTTTACAGACGCACGGGAATTCCCTGCTTTTGCAGATACTCCTTCAGCTCTCGAATCTCAAGCTCCTTATAGTGAAACAGTGAGGCCGCCAGGACGGCATCGGCCTTTCCCTTGGTGAAAGCCTCGAGAAAATGCTCCTTTGTGCCGGCTCCGCCGGAGGCAATCACCGGTATGGATACATGTTCTCCAACGGTGCGGGTCAGCGCAAGGTCATAGCCCTCTTTTGTGCCGTCGCAGTCCATGCTGGTAAGCAGGATCTCCCCGGCTCCCAGGCGCTCTGCCTTCATAGCCCACTCTACGGCGTCGATTCCCATATCCACCCGGCCGCCGTTTTTGTAGATATTCCAGCCGCTCCCGTCCGCTCGTCTCTTGGCGTCAATGGCCACCACCACGCACTGGCTCCCGAACTTGTCCGCCGCCTCGCTGATAAGCTCCGGCCGCATAATGGCCGCGGAGTTCACGGAGATCTTGTCCGCCCCCTCCCGAAGCAGGGCTCGGAAGTCCTCCACCGTGCGGATGCCGCCGCCCACGGTAAAGGGAATGAACACTTTCTCCGCCACCCGGCGCACCATATCCACCACGGTGGCTCTGGCGTCGGAGCTGGCCGTAATATCCAGAAATACCACCTCGTCCGCACCTGCCTTATCGTAAGCAGCCGCAATCTCCACCGGATCTCCCGCATCCCGAAGATTCACAAAATTGACACCCTTTACCACCCGTCCGCCATGTACGTCCAGACAGGGGATAATTCGCTTTGTAAACATATCCTAGCCCTCCAGCTGCGCAAAATTTTTCAGAATCCCAAGGCCCGTATCGCTGCTTTTTTCCGGATGGAACTGGCAGGCAAAGACATTGCCCTGCTCCACTGAGGCGTGAATCCGGACTCCGTACTCTGTCACGGCCTTCACAATCCTGGCTTCCTCTGCCTCCAGGTAGTAGGAGTGAACGAAGTACACATAGGGCTCCTTCTCAAGGCCGCGAAACAGTCTTCCTTCATTCTGAAGCTTTAGGGAATTCCACCCGATATGAGGGATCTTAAGCCCGGCTCCATCGGGAATCTTTCGGATTCTTCCCTTCAGGATGCCAAGCCCGGGAACTCCCGGCGCCTCCTCACTCTCCTCAAAGAGAAGCTGCAGCCCCAGGCAAATCCCGAGAAAGGGCGTTCCACGCTCAATCACCTTTCGGATCACCTCCTCAAGGCCATAGGCTCTAAGCTTCCCCATCGCGTCTCCAAAGCTCCCCACGCCCGGCAGAATCACTTTGTCCGCCCTAAGAAGCTCCCCCTGATCTCTGGTGATGAGAGTCTCCTCTCCAAGGGACAAAAGGGCCTTTTCTACACTTTTCAGGTTGCCTGCATCGTAATCAATAATACCAATCATCTTCCAACTCTCACTCTCTAAACTTCTAAGCTCTGCTTCCTTTTCAACAGTTTACTACAAAATGAGGAAGAAAAACAGTCTATTTTTACATTGCAGAACATTTTTCCTAGTGGTAAACTAATGAATAATGGAAACCGCGGCATCCTTAGCTCCTTTAGAGAGCTGCCGCAAAACAGAATCGGAGGTTCACATATGAATTTTGAAAACGAAAAACCGCGCCTAAATCCCCTGCACGGAATCGCGCTGTTTCTGATTATCATGCTTTTATTCTTTTTTGTATTCGCCCCCCTGCAATACCGCTTCGGCATGATAGGTCTTCTGCTCACGGAGCTTGGGCTTCTGTTCGTGACCCTGCTGGCCGTCTTTCTGACCCATCAGCCCCTTCGGGAGGTATTTCCCATGTACCGCCCCCGCTTTGGGCAGCTTATGGGAACCATCCTTCTCTGGATCGGATGCTTCTTGTTTACCATTACCATAACCCTTGTCTCCATGCTGTTCTTTCCCGACGGCTTCCAGGACACAAGCACCGACCTGATCTCCCTCTTCGCATCCATCCCCACCTTCTTCTCCTTCCTGATCGTGGCCGTATCCCCGGCCATCTGCGAGGAGGCCATGCACCGGGGCTTTATCATGCACACCTTTCGCGGCATTTCCAGAGACTGGGTGGCTGTCCTGTGCATCGGACTGATCTTCGGCCTATTCCACGCAGATCCCTATCGCTTCCTGCCCACAGCCCTCCTGGGCATGGGCCTGGCCTACATTATGCGAAAAAGCAAAAACATCCTCCTCCCCTCCCTCTTCCACTTTATCAACAACGCCATCGCCTTCTTCGCAGGCTTAGGATCCGCCTCCCTGGAAGTAAATCAGCCCACCAATCCGGCAGCCGATCCCTCCTTCATACTGATTGCCCTAGGCTCCTACCTGATCATCGGCTGCCTCGCCCCGATTCTCCTCTACGCAGGAAGCTACCTCCTATGCAAATCCTCCGGCTGCCTGCCCAAAGTCTCCAATACCCGCCTAGTGCTCACCATCATAGGCGTCCTCTCCCTCAGCATTGCCATGCTCATCTCCGGCTTCGTAATCCTCTTCCTCAACATGGGAACCCTCATGGATTTATCCGAGCTGTCAACCGTCCTTTGTTTCACAAAGTGACAAAAGAAGAGGGTGGCGCAAAATAAGACGGCAGACTTTTCCGATATCCAGTGTCCGGCTGTTCGCGTACAGGCTGTCTGATATTGGCGGACTTTACGTCCGACAAGAGCAGACAGAATGTACGAGAACCGTCCGAACACCGGATATGGAAATGGCTGCCGTCTTATTTTGCGTCACCCTCTTCTTCAAAACCTATCCGTTTCTTAGCGTTTTCTTACTCTCCGCTTCTCATCTCCCGATACCTCCTAGCCATATCCCCATAAGAAATAGACCTCACCGCATCATACTTATCACTCTGATTCGGATAACGATAACGCCCCATCTCCCTATCATCCGGATAAACAAACCTCCCCCCCTGCCGCATAATACAAGTCCGAATCTCCGGCGTATTCTCCGCCACAATCCGCTCAAACTGCATAACCAAAAGCTCCGGATCACTGGCCGTATTCGCCCAGTTATCATAATGATCCGGTATCAGCACCTTTGCCCGAAGAGCCTCCCCCAAACGGGCGCAATCATAAGGCGTCATCTTGTCCGTAGCCCCCGGCGCATTCCTTCCCATATCAAAAACCGCCACATCCACATCAAAATTCTGCCCAATCGCCGCATAGCCGTCATGATACCAGGTATCCCCCAGAAACATAATATTACCAGCCGAGGTCTTAAACAAAAAGCTCACCGCCATCTTCTCATAAGGCTCCGGCGCAATCTGATCCCCGGTACGCACCACCGTCTCATCATAATTCATGAGAAACTCCACCTCCGCCCCCGGCACCTGCACCTTTTCCCCCACTCTGCAGGTCGTAATGCGCCCATCCGGCACCTCAAAAGATCGAAGCTTCACCACCGTATCCTCCGGCCCATAATACATACAATCCGTCGTCTGCAAAGTCGCCTTCACCGTATAAATGTCACAGTGATCCTGATGCTTATGAGTACAAAACACACCGTCCAGCCTATGAAATTTCCAGGGGTCAATGAGCTGCGGATTCATACGCATCCAGTTAATATCCGTCGCTCCCGCCTGCTTGCAGACACCACAGTAATAATACTGAGTATAATGGGAAGGCCCGGAATACACATCAATAAAGAAAATCCCCCCCTCATCCGTCTTTAAGATCCAGGAAGGCCCCCCAAGCCACCAGATCGCCACCTTCCCCTTGGGAATCTCAATATCTTCAATCTCCTGATTCAAAAGAGTCCCCCATTCCGGAAAGCTCTCCTGAAGCCAAATATCTCTCGTAATTTCACGGTTCTGATTCAGGTAATCTCCTGCGAGAATTCCCCGACCGTCTGTTGCCTTTATCTTATTTTCCATGATTGTTATTTTCCCTTTCTACGAATCGCTCAAAAGGCACACCAGCGCCTTTCGCATAGTCTCTGTCTCAAAAATGTGCTGGAAGGCTTCCATAATATTCTGATTGTGGATATGAATCGCCTGAAGGGTCCCCTCAAGGTCATCTGCCAGAATCGCATTTAAAATGGCCTCATGCTCCAGATTAGCCTGCCTTCTGCGGCTGGAGAACACACGATTCAGCCAGCGAACCCGCTTCATCTGATTTCTGGCCCGCATTTCCACCCCCACAATATGCTTATTCTTCGTACAGGCTACCAAAATGCTGTGAAACTCATCATCAATCTGATATTCCTTCTCCTCGTCGCAATACTCGATGGCCTTCACAAGCTGCTGATACTTTTCCTTCAAAAGCTCCTTTTCTTCCTGTGAGAAACCGCCGTTATTCATCACAATAATCACCGACTGCTGCTCAATGGCGTCCCGAAGCTGGCAGATCTCAAAGATATCCCGCTCCGTAATCCGCGCCACACAAACCTTGCCGTCAATGACCTCAATAAAATCCTCGGACTGTAAAATCGTAAAGGCCTCTCTGACGGGAGAACGGCTGATTTTTATCTGCAGGACCTCTCCCATCTCAAGAGCAATTTTCGTATCTGAAATCGGCTCTCCTGGCTTCAGATCATAAGATAATATTTTTCCCCGGATGTAATCAACTGCATCGAACACTAAATTTGTCTTTTTTCTGGCCATGTCATACCTCTCTCAGTATCCTTTTTTTACCATTCTATCATCCCAATCAAAAACCCGTCAACTCATATCCAAAGCCGCCTGCATAAGAGCCTGAATGTTCTCCACCCTGGTTCCATAGCTCAAAAAGCCGCCTGTACTTAAAATATGCTTCCCTGTAGAGGCGTAGGCTTCTATCTCCTTACGGGCCCGTGCATATACCTCCTCTCTTGTCCCGTTTAAAAGATCCTCCGTAGGACTTAAGTTCCCACAGAGAGCCACCTTCCCTTCTGTCTTCTCAAACATGACCCCCATATCCACAATTCTTCCGATATGCCACAGATCAATGCCGGTCCTTGCAACAACAGATGCAATATGGACTGCATTCCCATCATTGTGAAGCCATCGCTCTATCCCCGGAAAGGCCCCATAGATCTTCTCATAGCCCGGCGCCACAAACCGTTCAAACTGAGGAAGACTTAAAAAGCTAGCAATATCATCGGACATTAAAATCCGCTCAAAGGCATCCCCCAAAATCTTTTTCTGAGCCTGAAAATAGGCAATCAGAGACTGGGCCGCCGTCTCAAGAAGCTTAAGGGCCGCTTCCGGCTCCTCCAGCAAATCCACGCAGAAATCTTCGATTCCTCTTAAAGCGGCGCAAGTGGTTGCGGGAGCCATGGCATTGCTGCCTGCCACGCGCATATCCTCAGGCTTATGCGTCACAAAATAATCCAGGTATGTAAGACAGCGGGCCATCCATCCGTCCGTATAGGGGTCTGCCACAGAAATCCCTTCATAATCCTCAAGCTCCTTTTCCGCATCCGCCTGGATAGAGGGAATTCCCTTACTGTCAAAAATCACCCTCCCTCCCAAAGCGCTGGCCTCCGCCACCGTTCCCGTGTCCGGACTTAAGGGTCCGTCTGTGCCCAGCATCCGAAAAGCGTCCACCTGGGCGTCCATCATGGTCTTGGCGTCGGAAAAATACTCCTTTCCCTTTACACCCGTTAAGGAGGATATGAGCGGGAAGTTGACAAAGAGGAGAAATGGAGTGGATATACCCTCCATGCCCTCTATTCTGGCCTTTAAGGCCTTTGTGTTTTGTTCCAGTACCCTTCTCTCCATATGCCTTCCGTCACCCCTTCATAGACCGCACCTCACGGATTCTGTCCAGGGCCACGGCAAGCAGCATAAGAATACCCTTGGCAAATATCTGCCAGAACTGAGGAATGTTGAGAAGAATCATTCCGTTGTTCATCACGCCGATAGTCAGAACTCCGATAAAGGTGGAAACAATATTTCCCTTGCCGCCCTTTAAGCTTGCCCCGCCAAGAAGAACGGCCGTTACAATGTCGGTTCCGTAAGTCTCCCCGGCGGAAGGAACGGAGCTTCCCGACATTCCAAGAAGCACCATGCCGGATATGGAGGCCAGAAACCCGGTAATCACATAGAGGCTTAAGGTGATATTCTGAACGGAGATGCCTGCCAGCCTGCTGGCCTCCGGATTCCCTCCGATAGAATACACATACCTTCCGAATACCGTAAACTTTAAGACCGCCCACGTCACCACAAAGGCCAGAAGAAAGAGAACCACCGGAACGGGAATGGCCCCGATTTTACCGGTACCCATCCAGGAAAAATGAACCTCCGACACGTAAACCGACTGTGCATTGGAAATGATATAGGCAGACCCCCGGATAATATTCATAGTGCTTAAGGTGGCGATAAAGGGAACAAACCCGGCCTTGGTCACCAAAAGCCCATTGACGCATCCCACTGCCATCCCCACAAGACAGCTTAAGATCATGCCCAGCCACCAGGGAATGGACTGATTTTCCAGAAGGATCTCCGCAATAAAGCAACCGATAAAGGCCATCTGCGCGCCTGTAGATAAGTCGATGCCTCCGGAAATAATGATCAGCATAATCCCTGCCGCCGTGATTCCGATCACAGATACGGACTTTAAAATATTCAGAAAATTTTGTACCCCAAAGAAATAGGGGGAACGCAAGGTGAAAAAGATAACAATAAGAATCAAAAAGAACAAAAGTCCGCCTCTGGCAATCAAATCCACGGCCAGAGCCACGCCTTTTTTGACGGCGGAGCCTTCCCTCTGCTTTGCCATCACGATAGCACCTCCTCCTGTGTTTTATCCGAAATGCCCACCGCATACACCATAATCCTGTCGGAATTCAGCATTTCATCGTTTTGAAGCTCTCCCACAATCTGCCCCTCCCGCATAATATAAATCCGATCACTGATCCCAAGCACCTCCGGAAGCTCCAGAGAAAAGACGAGAATTCCCACGCCTGTACTGCAAAGATCCTCCAGAATCCGGTAAATATCATACTTGGCGCCTACATCCACGCCTCTGGTGGGAAGATTCAAAATGATAAATTCCGATTCATTTGCAAGCCACCTGGCAATCAAAGCCTTCTGCTGATTTCCTCCGCTTAGAGAGGCAACCGGCTGGTTGATTCCGGAGCATTTGATGCGAAGCTTTTCCACCCACCTGGACACCAGCTCTTTTTCCGTTTTAGAGCTTATCACTCCCTTCCGGGATATCTTTTCCATGGATGCAATGCTGATATTCCGCTTAAGCGTCTGCAAAAGCAGCAGTCCGGCTTTTTTCCGGTCCTCCGATACAAAGCCGATCCGATGCTTTACGGCATCCTTGGGAGATCGCAGCCTTGTCTTTTCGCCGCAGATATAAAACTCGCCTTCGTCAATCTTCATATCCCCAATCACGGCCCGGCTTAAGGCATCCTGTCCCTGTCCCAAAAGTCCGAATACAGAGACGATCTCTCCTTTGTGCACCTTAAGATTGATATCCTTCAAGGTATTTCCCACGCTTAAGCCCCTGACCTCAAAAATCAGGTCTCCAAGCCGGGAATTGGTTCTTGCATAGTTGGCATTGATATTTTTCCCCACCATCATGGTAGTCAGCTCATCTGCCGTAATATCCTTTGTCAGAACCGTTCCGATTCTGCACCCGTCTCTTAAGACGGTAATGCGATCCGTCAATGTAAACTGCTCCTGGAGCCGGTGGGTGATAAAGATAATCGATACGCCCTTTTCCTTCAGCCGGAAGAGAAGAGAAAACAGATGCTTGGTCTCCTGATCGTTTAAGGCCGCCGTGGGCTCGTCCATAATTAAGATCTTCGGCTCCTTCCAGAGAGCCTTTGCTATCTCCACCGTCTGCTGTTCGGCCACGGAAAGATTTTTTATCATCGCCTCTGCCCGGATGGGTTCTCCGATTTCATCCATAAGAGCCTGTACTCGTTCGTTTAAAAGCTTTTTATTGACGATCCATTTCCTTCCTCTGCCGTAGCAGGGATAATCTCCGATGCAGACATTCTCCGCAACGGACATATCGTTTACCAGATTAAACTCCTGGCTGATTACCCGGATTCCCAGATCCAGGCTGTCAGAGGGCTTTTCAATATTCCGCCTCTGGCCGTCCACAAATATTTCCCCCTGATCCTTCACATAATATCCTGCGATAATCTTGATCAGGGTTGATTTTCCGGCCCCGTTTTCTCCAATCAGACCGTGTATTTCGCCGCGCCGCAGCTCAAAATCAACCTCTTTCAGGGCCTTTGTGCCTCCAAAGGATTTACAAATCCCCTTTGTCTGTAAAATGATATTCTCCACATTCGGCCTCTCTATTCCAGCTTTGCAGGATTCCCCTTTTCACAGAGGTCCTTTCCTGCCGTTTCACGATTTCCCGGTTTCAAAAAAGGGGGGCTGGCCGCCGTTCCCCTTAGAACCAGCCCCAAAAGGTACAAATACGAGTCTACTGAACCACACGCTCCGGATAAATCTCCGCCATGTTCTCCTTGGTAATCAGCTGGCAGGGCTGATACAGATCATGAGGAATCTCGGTTCCGTTGTTCAGATAGTCAATGGCATAGGGAAGCATCATCCAGCCCCACACCTCCGGCCGGATGGAAACGGTTCCCTTCACAGAGGTTCCTTCTCTCTGAATCTCCTCGCACATGGATTCCAGGGCCACAATGGAGGTAACCACACACTGCTCCTCCCGGCCGGCCGCTTTGATGGCCTGATATGCTGCCAGGGTATACTGGTCATGATGTCCCCAGAACATAAAGTTTCCTTCCGGATGAGCCGTCAGAATGTCCTGCATGCCGGAGCGGGAGGTCTCGGGATCTGCCTGGGAGCTGTACTCAATCACTTCCACATCCGGGTAAACCGCTTTGACTGCCTCGATAGCTGCCGCAGACCGATCCGCAATGACAGGACCTGCCTCCGGGTATCCCAGCACCACGAAGAAGTCCACGTCGTCCCCGAATTTCTCCTTCGCCACCTCTGCCAAGGGAGTTCCACTGGCCTCGCCGCTCATGGCCGGATCGAGACGGAAGTAGGGGAAGTCATCTCCCAGCTCTACCTGAATGGCAACCCCGGGCATTCCTACCTCCCTAAGCCGCTCGGCAATCTGCCCGCATGCGCCCTGATCCGCACAGTAGCTGAAGAAGAAGTCCGCCTCCATGGTGATGGCATTTTCCAGGTTGCTGACTGCCTGTACGGCGTCTCCCTCATTGTCCATCACAATCACCTCAACGCCGTAGTAGGCGCCTGCCTCCCGGAAGCTGTCCATAGCCGTTACGGCGTTGGCGTCATTGGTATTCATCTGGGTGACCACAATCCGGTAGGGCTCGTTGGGCTCAATATCCACTACGTCAAAGGCTCCCGGCGTCTTGATGGACTTGTCCCCGATAGCAGCCGCCGGCTCCTCGGTCTCCCCCTCTTCCTGCTCCGGCTCCTCTACTGTCTTGCTCTCCTCTGCCGGAGCCTCTGCCTGAGGCTCCTTAGTTACCTCTTTCTCGGAAGTCCCCGAGCATCCGGCAAGCAAAGCCACAATCAGTACAAGGCTTAAGAATAAATGGTTTCGTCTTTTCATGTTCTACATCCTCCTGTCTCATGAATCATATTTCTTCAAATGAGTTCCTTCTCCCCATTTAAATTCATTTTTCATTTTATTGTATACAATTTTTTGCATTTATAATATACTATTATTTATTTTTTAGTATACTTTTGTTGTCGAACGATGTCAAGAGAAATTTTCAGAATTTAAGTACATTTTTTATGAAAATGGGGATTTATGGGACTATTTTTTCTGTATTTCCCATATTTCAGCAGAAAAAAACGGGTCGAAATCATCTTTTCAGACAATATCGACCCGTTTTTGATATCAGAACTACTTATCCACTTCCTATGAAGCTGCCGCCAGCTCCTTCGCCAGGATAGCCGCGCCTGCCGCGTCTGCGGAGTAGCCGTCTGCCCCAATCTCATCTGCAAAGGCCTGGGTAATGGGCGCGCCGCCTACCATGATCTTGACATCACTGCGGAAGTCTTCCTTGTTCAAGGCATCCACCGTCTCTCTCAGATCCGGCATGGTAGTGGTCAGAAGAGCGGACAGAGCAATGATCTTGGTATCCGGGTTCTCCCGATAGCACTCAATAATCTTGGCAATGGGCACGTCAATGCCCAGATCCAGCACCTGGAATCCGGCGCTCTCGATCATCATAGCCACCAGGTTCTTTCCGATGTCGTGAAGATCGTTCTTCACAGTGGCAATGATCACCTTGCCCAGAGCGCCTGTAGAGCCTGCTGCCAGATGAGGCTGCAGTACCTCCACGCCCTTCTTCATAGCTCTGGCCGCCACCAGCATCTCAGATACAAAAATCTCATTCTTGGTAAACTGATCTCCAACCTCAGACATGGCCTCCACCATGCCCTGATTCAAAATCTCGGAGGCGTCACAGCCTGCATCCAGGGCCGCCTGCACCGCCTTTCCAACCTTTCTTGCACTTCCCTTTACTACCAATTCTTTTACTTCTTCAATTTCTGGTCTCATAATGAATACCCTCCTATTCCAGTTCCGTAATATCCTGTCAATACACTTTTATGGAAATCAATTTCCAGCCATAAAAGCTTCTGTCTGGAAATCGATTTGTGCATTGCCAGGATATTACTGATTCCAGTTCCGCAGCATCCCTCTCAGCACATCTTTGTCAAGAACAATTTCCGACCGATAAAGCATTCGTTCGTAAATTGTTCTATGCGCTTCGGGGATGCTGCTGATTACAAGTTATTTTTTAGGTTTCCCAAACAGTCCGTCCTTGTAGGCCTCAATATACTCCATACAATATCCGTCCTCGTCAAGGCCCAGAAGCGCCTCTGCCGCGTAAATCACGCCCAGCATTCCCTCATTGAGGGGATCTAAGATTCCGCTGTCCAGCCCTGCCTCCAGAACCAACGCCGTGAACGCATAGTTCATAAACTTTCTGGCAGGCAGACCGTGGGAAATATTGCTGATGGCCGACGTAATATGAATCGTAGGATAAGCCTTGCGAATGGCCCGGATAACCTTGGTATTGATGGCAATTCCCGGTCCGTCCTCCCGATCCGGATCCATAAGGGCCGCCGCCTCAATGATGGGATCGATGTGGATTCTGGAGGGATCGATTCCGTACTCCTTTGCCTTTTCCATAATCGCCTCAAACACACGCAGACGGTCTGCCGCAGACTTAGGAATTCCCGTATCGTCGCAGAGCATGGCAATCACTTCCCAGCCCGGATTCTCCGCCATAATCTTAAAGATTCCGTCAATCTGCTTCTTGCTCTCCATAGACACGGAGTTGAACATTCCCGGCTTCTTGCAAAATCCATAGGCCTGAGCCAGCACCTCGGTGCTTGGGCTGTCAATGCAGATGGGCACACTGGTCACGCTCTGCACCAAATCAATCATCCAGTGGAGGGTCTCCACCTCGCCAACCTCCACCGACGCGCACACATCGATAAAGTCAGCTCCCGCATCCGCCTCCTTGCGGGCAATTTCCTTAATCCATTCCTCGTCCCGGTTGGCAATCGCCTTGGCCATGGAGGGAATGGTTCCGTTCAGCTTTTCGCCGATAATAATCATATTGTTCACCTATACCTTCAAAGATTCCTCAAGCAACACTTTGGGATAATATTTCTGTATCTCAAAAACCAGCTCCTTGATCCGGTACTTGGGGAAGAACAGCTTATAGCTGCGCTTCCCTGCCGTACACAGCAGCATCAGCTTATTCATCTGGTAGGGCGCAACCTGAATTGCCTCAATGCGCTCCCAGGGGATCACATAGCCCAGCTTCTCGATTCCCCGCACACTGATCCCCCGCTTCACCCCCATGGAAAAAAACAGCGCCATCAAAATCAGCGTATTGCGAAGACTCTCTACCAGATCCGCCTCTACACTTGGCCGAAGAAGCAGCATGGCAAAAAGCATCACCAGGCAAAGGGTAAAAAAGTCATCCTTTCCCTTCACCGCAATAGTCCGGTTGCGCTTCATCACCAGATAAGCCTCTGCTCCCAGCGCCGCAAGGGCCAGGATACAAAGCGCATAGTTAAACAATGTCATAATCATCCCTGCTCTTTATAAGTCCCATACTTCTCAAAGCATTCCAGCTCGAAAAGCATACTTTCCTTCGTTGTTCCAATGGCATCCAGATAGCCGTACTCCACGCCGATGAAGCCGCCCTTTCTGGTTCCCCACTTTTCAATCAGCTCCTTGGCTTCCTTTTCGATCCGCTCTTTGTCTCCGGTCGGCAGTGTGGTCTGGATATCCACAGACACCTCAAAGCAGATACGCCCCTGAGCAATCTTGGAAATCTCGTCGATTCCCACCAGATTCGGCTGATGAATGTTGATGATATCCACACCCAGCTCAATCAAGTCCTCTAAAATATCGTTAATCTTCCCATCCGTATGGAAGCGGATGTCCATGCCGCATTCATGGGCCTTGTCAAAGATCCGCTTGTACTGCGGCTTAAAGATCTCCCGGAATTTCTTGGGAGAAATCATCAGCGCCTGCTGGGTTCCCCAGTCATCTGTGGTATCGTAGCAATGGATTCTTCCCTTTCCCAGTCGATAAGCCTCCTCAATGATGCCAATCTGATAATCTGCCAGCTTCTCTGCCAGCTCTGCCGTCTCATCCGGCAGCTCAATAATATCACAGAGGGTATCCTCAAAGCCGTGAAGGAAATGCATCCGCTCAAAAATACACTGAGGGCTGTTAAGCTGCACATAAAGCTCTTTCTCCTCGGCTTCCTTTAACGCCTCCTCCAGACCGTCAAAGCGTCCCTCTGCCTTAGGGTCCGGAAATGCAAAATCCGCAAGATCCTCTTCCAGATCCTCCAGAGCGATATTGCAGGGCTCTCCCATATTAGAGCCTTTTCCGTCGCTTCTCCACAGGCAGCCCCACTCATCGTACTCATTGTCCCCGGGGCGCACCTTCTTGGACACGCTGTAGGTCTTGCTGCTGTCCCGCTTGTCCTTGGGAGGAAGCACAAAGATCCGGCACACATCGCCCTTTCCCGCGATCCGGTCAAAGCGCAGTCCGATTCGATCCGGATTCTGAAAATGAATATTGGCCTTCATAATCTCATAACTGGTCATATTCCCCGTCCCCCTTACGAAATCTCATTCGGGAAATGCTCTTTCACCGCATCTACCAGCAGTCTCGTCACCTCGGCCTTATCCATCAGGTTGGTGGTTGCAATGATCTTCGCATCCGTAGCCGGCAGAAATTCCACGATCTCCGGGCTGGTGAGCACGATATCCGTGTTCATCAGAAAACTCATGGCCTCTCCGTGGGCACAGGCCTCCACGGTGGCGCTGATTCCGTTCTCATTGCAGATGTTGGTGACATTGATTTTCAAAAGCATACTGGTTCCCATGCCGTTGTGGCATACACATAAAAGATTTAACATAAAGCTCTCCTTCCTTTCTTATATCATTATTTTCATCTGGCTTTGGGCAGGATTCTTCCCACCCAAAGCCTTATCTGTTTCAAACTGCTGCTTCAGCTAACCTGCCACCGGAATTCCCAGCGCAGAGCCGATGAGCTTAAAGATTGCAATGATTCCTACCCAGACAGTGGCATAGTCGGCGCTTCCCTGCCACCAGGTCAGCTCCATCATGGATACTGCCAGCATAGAACCGAGAATTTGTATCAAGCCATTGACCACGCAGATTCCTGCTGCCGCCTTATAGCCTCCGAACTTATTGGCAAAAATAGCTACCGTGGCATTGTCAAAGAACAACGGGATAAAGCCTGGCACCAGAAAAATGGGACTCTTGAATACCAACAGCAGCACAAGGCCCAAAATCTGTCCGATAGCGCCGCAAATGAGTCCCAGAACCACGGACTTAGGCGCAAAGCCGAAGATTGCCGCACAGTCCACGCCTGCCACTGCGCCGGGCAGAAGCTTTTCGGAGATTCCCTTAAAGGACATCATAAGCTCTCCCACAAACATACGCACGCCTGCCAGCAGAACCCAGATATTGGCGGTCAGGGTGATGGAAATCCACAAAAGGAACACAATAAAGTTCTTATAGCCGCCCTGGTTGAAGCCGTCTGCGCTTCTTAACCAGTCCACGCCGTCCTTCCCAATCACCAGCATAATCACTGCCGTGGAAATCAACATAACCAGCAGGGTAGCCAGAACGCTGTCCTGAAGGAAGTTCAAGGACTTGGGCATTTTCTTCTTCTCAATGTCATCCTCAGGATTTCCAAGCTTGGGAGCCACCTTGTAGGCCACATAGCTCATAAACATCTGCTGATGGGCAACCGTCAGATCCGCGCCGCCGGTGATCACCTTGGTGGGCTTAATCAGGGCCGTGGAGCAGATGCCCCAGTAAAGAGCCGTAATCAGAGAAGCAATCAGCACGGTGGGCACCATGCCGGTTCCCAGGAATCTCCACACAATGTAGGTACTGATTCCGCACTGTACAATCATGGCGTTTCCGGTCAGGTACACCGCACGGATCTTGGTCCATTTCCGCAGAGCTACCAATACCAGATTCATCAAAAAGGCTACCAAAAGCACATAGATTCCCCAGGTTGCGCCTGTTCCCTCTCCCAAGATGGCGTCCATCTTCTCATAGCTGGCCGTCATGGTGGGGTAGGTGTTAAGTCCTGCTCCCTGAATGCCTGTTGCATTCTGAAGGGCTGTCAAAAGCTTGCCAAAATTAGCAATCAGAGCGCCGGAGCCCATTCCCATTACGAGAATACCGATGGAAGCCTTGAAGGCCCCGATGATGGCTTTGCCGACGGTCTGTTTCATTGCGATATAACCGATAAATACTACAATTGCCAGCAGCAAGAACGGCTGACCAAAAATCTGTTTTAACAACAGGTCAAGAATATAATCCATACATTCCCTCTCTTTCTCTTCTGTTCATGAGTAAACTGCGTAACAGCTCTCTTAAGAAAGCTGCTACAAACCTATTTATCTGATATACAAAAGGCCGCATGCAAACCCTCCGTATGATCATTCCTCAAAATACATGGCATCTACATAGCAATCCTGAAATTCCGGTTCCCTGGCCAGGGCCGTCTCCCGGCTCACCCTGCGGATAGCCCCAAGACGGCGGACAGCTTCCGGATCCATCAGATACAGCTTTGCGCCCGAAAGAGCCGTATTTCCCACTACCTCTACCCTATCAAGCAAGACTCCCGGCAAAAGTCCAATCCGGGCAGCTTTCTTAAGATCCATTCCATAGCCGAAGCCCCCTGCCAGAAACACGTGGCGGATATCCTCCCAGCAAATCCCGTACTTGTGGGTCAGAATGGTAATTCCCGCCCGAACGGCCGCCTTTGCCAGCTGAAGCTCCCGGATATCTTTCTGGGTCAGCAAAAGAAGCTCTCCCTCCTCTGTGCGGGCCAGAGGAAAGCCCTCCTTTGCATAGGCCTTGTCAAGCCTTCCGGTCTCGTCTAAAAAGCCGTTTCGAAGAAGCTCTGCGGCCGCCTCCACCAGGCCTGTTCCGCATAAGCCCACCGGGGGCTTTCCGTCGATGGTCTCTGTGCTAATATTTCCGTCCGCCTCTATCCTCACATGGCAGATAGCGCCGGGAATGCTTCCGCAGCCACAGTGAATATTTCCGCCCTCAAAGGCCGGACCTGCCGCCGTAGAGGTGGCATAAATCCGCTCCTTATTTCCAAGAGCCATCTCGCCGTTGGTTCCCAGATCCAAAAACAGGCTTACCTCTTCTCTTTTATCAAAACCGCAGGTCAAAAGCCCTGCCGTAATATCCGCTCCCACAAAGGCCGAAATGCCGGGAAGAAGGCGAACCTCTGCTTCCTCCAAAAGCCCTGCCTGCTCTGCCTCTTTTCCCAGAATTTCCCGGACGCTCCCCGCAATCTCCTCAATATTCACCGGCGCAAAGGGCAGTCTTCCCAGAGTCTCGCAGGAATATCCCATCAAAAGATGCCCCATGGTCGTATTTCCGGCAATGCAGACAGCCTTCGCCCGGATTCCCTCCTGCTGCGCAAGCAGCCTCTCAATAAGCTGTGCCAGATCCTCCCGGATAAGCCGGCGAAGCTCTTCCTTCTTTCCTGTATTGGAGGCCTGAATCCGAGAAATCACATCCGCCCCAAAGCTTCTCTGATGATTCACCGACACGGCCGTTTCAAGAACGCGGCCGCTTGACAGCTCAATCAGCTGCGCCGCCAGGGTGGTAGTCCCCATATCAACGGCAATCCCATATCCTTTGGCATCCGCCGAAGCCCCAAGCCTCTCCGTCTTCTCCCCTGTGGTCAGGACGGCAAAGCCCTCCTCTCCAAAAGAAGCCTCCAGCTCACAGCCCGTAAGGGGATAGGCCTTGCAGGAGAGACGCCATCCGGCATTCAACTCCTCCTCTGTAAAACAATCCCGATCCTCCGGGGATGGCAGCACCTGTCCGTGAAGAATACGAACCCGGCACTTTCCGCAGGTGCCCCGCTTTCCGCAGACGGCGCTATAGTCCGGCCACTCCCTCTGAAGGGTATCTAAAATCGTCTCATCTCCGATATTTTCCAGAACAAAAAGGGAGCCCTTCCGATGCACCTTAAGCGTGACAGGCTGAATCTGACGCATATTGCAGCTTCTGTTATGGCAGGTACGGCAGTTGTGGTCAATCTCAAACTGCTCCGCCTCCTTGCTGAGCAAAAACACATGGCAGATACTCTTCACCGGATAAAACATAAATCCTTCCGAAAGGCGCATATCCGTAAGCTCCTGCTCCCCGATGGCCTCAAAGGCCGCTCTCTGGGTCTCCATAGGCAGATCCTGGGGGATCTCCAAACGCCTGGAAATTCCGCACCCGGCCTTCCGGCACTCCTCCATCAGAGCGTGCCCCCAGCATTTTTCCATCTCAAAGAGATAGATATCTGCCAGTGCATCCGCCAGCATTCCCTTTACATAGTCGCCCTCATTAAAATATTCCTCAATATACTTGCTGATCCCGTCGCCCACTGTGGTAATGACATAGGCCACCCTTGTTCCCTCGGGATATTCCTCCGTAGCAATCTGCTTCGGAATCGTCCCAAAGGCCATGGCTCCATAGGGGCGAAGCAGACCTCTTGCCTTATCCTTGATCTCCAGAAGCTCCTCCAGAAATTCATCATGAAGAGGCGATTCCATGGTGCAGTTTAATTTTTTCAAAATTTTTTCATTTGACAATTCCGCTTGCAGACTCGTGAATTTCATGCTTCCCTTTCTTTTCCAGAACGGCTTTTCGGGCCGCCTGAGCGCAGCTTACTGCATCTGAGGTATAGATATCTGCTTCAATCTCCCGGGCAAACTGGTCATTAACCGGAGCGCCCCCTATCATTACAATGTACTTATTGCGAATTCCTCTCTTTTCCATGGCCTGTATGACCTCCCCCATGGAGGGCATGGTCGTCGTAAGCAGGGCAGACATACAAATAATATCCGCGTGAATCTCCTCCGCCGTATCCAGGAAAAGTTCCGCATCCGCGTCATAGCCGATGTCCGTTACCTCAAAGCCCACACTTCGCAGCATCATGGATACCATATGCTTTCCGATATCGTGCCAGTCTCCCCGGACGGTTCCTAAGACCACCTTGCCCACAAAGGGCTCGTCCTCGTCCACCAGGTGCTTCTCCAATATGGTAAGCCCTACATTCATGGCCCGGGAGGCTACCAGCACCTCCGGCACAAAAACCTCATCCATTTTAAATTTATCGCCAAGAGCCAGCATCCCGGTCAAAAGACCTTCGTTTAAGATGCGCTGAGGCTCTATTCCTTCCTCCAAAGCCCGGGAAACCAGATGCCTGACATTTTTCGCCTTTCCAAGCTGAATATTTTCTGATATTTCCTGAATCAATGACATTCCAAAACTCCTCTATCTTGTCCCATGCACAACTCCATTTTAGTAAATTTTTTTGCCCTATGGTGGAAATATTTTTGGAAAACTTGTAATTTTTACAGATTTTGTGGTATGATTGTAAAAGTTAGTAAAAGATTGTCGCAAAATAAAGCAGTAGATTTACAGTGGATGGATATTGCGAAGCGCTTAATCCGTCGTATCCATGGAGGTATCAAATGCAACCTTATCTTTATACGATTATCAACAGTCAAAAGCTAAAGGAAATCCTGGAATGTTTCTATTCCTGCCTGGGACTCCCCATTCAGGCCCTGGATGAGACAGGAAATACCCTCTGCGGCTTTGGCACTGCTCTTAACTTCTGCACTCAGTTCAAAAAGCTGCTCTCCGATTCCCCCAAGCACAAGAATTCCTGCCGGGACATCCACGCCAAGGCCAGCCGACGGGCCATGGACCTGGGAGAGTCCTATATTTTTTCCTGCCACGCCAATCTGAACCATATCATTTATCCGCTGGTAAACAAGGATACCCTGTTCGGAGCCATTTTAGTAGGGCCCTTCCTCATGGAGGAGGCGGATTCCATGATGCTGCTTGACATAGCCAAGCGCTATGCCCTCTCCACGGAAAACATTCTGGATCTCTATGAGTCCACGGACAGCGTTCTCATTATCACTCCGGAAAAGGCCACTCAGATCAGCCGTCTCCTCTCCTACACCTTCAATCATCTCATCCCCAACGCCACCCGGCAGATGGATGAAAACCGCAGCAAGATTGTTCAGCAGTCTCGCATCAACGAATCCATTCAGATGTACAAATCCGAGGAGCCTGTGGACAAATCCTCCTATCCCTACGAGAAGGAAAAGCTTCTAATACGCAAGGTGAAGGAGCGCAATGTTCCCGAATCCAGACGGGTATTAAACGAGCTTCTGGGCTATGTATTCTTTCAGGGGGGAAGCAACCTAAGCAGTATCCGAACCCGATCCATTGAGCTTTGCTCTTTACTGTCCCGGGCTGCCATGGAGGGCGGCGCCAGCACAGAAGTGGCCTTAAAAATCAGCAATAACTTTCTCCAGGACATCAACTCCACCCGCAATCAGGAGGATCTCTGCTGGCAGCTTCAGCGGACGGTAGAATATTTTATTGAAAGTATGTTTGTGAAGTCCTCTGACAAAAACAGTGAGGTGATAAAGAGCGCCATTCAATTTATCTCCCAGAATTACAATCAGCCCATCACGCTGGAGGATGCCGCGCGCCAGGTGCATTTAAACCCCTCCTATTTCTCAACGCTTTTCAAGCAGTCCTTTGGCTCTTCCTTTAAGGAATACCTAAACTACATCCGCATTGAGGAGAGCAAAAACCTGCTCACCAATACCAGCTACTCCATCATCGACATTGCCATTGCCGTGGGCTTTGACAATCAGAGCTACTTTGCAAAGGTATTTAAAAAGCATACGGGGCTCACGCCAAAGCAGTATCGGAATTAGGAAAATGCGGACAATGTCATGAAGTTAAGCCTGCAAAGACTACCGGCGCAGGGGAGGAGGGCCGCCCCGCTAAGGGGTGGCGGTTCTTGCCCGGAGCCTTTATAAGCCTTTCAGGGCTTAGCTTCATGACGTTGCAAAGCAGGAGAGCATATTTGTGTAAAAATTGTCTGTTTCGTCAAATTTTCCAATATAATTGCTATTTTCCTAAAATTATTTGTAATTTTAACATTTATATTCGCTATACTGATAGGAAAAATAGTGGAAATTCACCAACTTCAAGAACGGATTTCATTGATTGCGATAGAAAGGAATCCATTATGGAATTTCAGAACGCTTATGCCGGACATTTTACTGCCCCGGAATTCAAGGAAAAGATGGCCCGCTCCCGGGGAGTGCTTCTCGTCTGCGGCTCCTGTGAGCAGCACGGACATCATCTTCCCCTGGACACGGACACCATCATCGGCTTCGAGATTGCTCTGCGGATAGCCGCCAAGACGAATCTTTTGGTCCTTCCTCCGATCCCCTACGGGCAGGTCTGGTCGGCCAAGGGCTTTCCCGGCACCTTCTCTCTCTCCTCAGGCACCCTAAAGCTCCTTCTTCGGGAGCTGATTATGAGCCTCGAGGAACAGCAGGCGCCCAATATCCTTCTGATGAGCGGCCACAACGGAAATTATCCCTTCTTAAAGGAGCTGGCAAGGGAGCTTCTGGATGAATTCGGCTGGAACAACATCTGGCACTTTCCCCTCGCCTTCTCCAAAGAGACCCTCTCTCTGGCAAGATCACAGACGCCCATGGCTCCCCACGCGGGAGAGCTGGAGACAGCCCTGATGCTGTACCTGCGCCCGGAGCTTGTGGATCTTTCCAAAGCCACCTGCGAATTTCCAAAGCCGCCCAGGGATTACCCTTACCGGCCTATCCACTGGAAGGAATTTGTGGAGACGGGCTCCTTTGGGGACGGCAAAGCCGCTACGGCAGAATTTGGAAAGGCCCTTGTGGAGGATATGGTTGAGAGGACGGCTGCCCTTATCCGGGAGCTGGTTTAGCACCCTGTTTCCGTAAATACAGGCAAGCCCTCCGCATTTATGGAGTACATTCGTTTATAGGACCAGTCCATGTGCAGAAATTCAAAGAGCAATTCATACGTTTGCTTCATGATGATATAGTTTATATTATCGCGGTTCCAAAGAAGGTAATTGAGATGCTTGTAAATATTGCTCCGATACTCAAAGTCTCCGTCTGAGACATTGATAAAAATTACCATGGATGCAAACTCTTCCTTCCACTGCATGGGCTGCTTAAGCAGGGTGAAATGAATAAAGGGATTGACATACGGATTACAGCTTCGCAGCATTACAACTCCCCGCCCGATTTCCTGTCCATAGGGCTCCACCCTCTCATAGAGCTTCCGGGCCTCCTCAAGGTCCAGGGTTCTGGTCTCGCACAGGTGGTCAAAAAGCCTCTCATAATATTCCCCCTGATTTTGAAAGCTCTGCTGCCGTAAAAACCATTTCTCACTGATCATTTCATCCAGGTTAAAGGTTCCCTGGGGAATTTCCGTAAGAGCTTCGTATATCTTAATAATATTCTCAAAGGAATTCTGTGTCAAAATCACCTGCTTCATATAGGGCGGAACCTCCGGTACCGGCTTTGGCCCCGCAAGGATCTCATCCCCGTCAAACGCAAGGCCGCCCAAATCCTCCATAGAACAAATCTCAATACTTTTTACCAGGTTTCCAAATGCCTGGGATATTTGATTTACATAAAGCATCGCCTCTGCATCCCCGCCAGGGGCCGTAATCAAAATTTTTCTTCTGCGCTTGGCATCCAGATAATCCAGGGCCGTTGCAAAATACAACACCAGCGTTCCGAACTCATACTCATTCACCGGAAGCTGATACCCTTCTGTCAGCACGGCAG
Organism: Lachnospiraceae bacterium; assembly: GCA_022791635.1. GTDB lineage: Bacteria > Bacillota > Clostridia > Lachnospirales > Lachnospiraceae > Laedolimicola. Next base: position 5,123 of record JAAVZL010000013.1, on the reverse strand, counting down.
CCGCCTCATTTACAATATCCACCGCCATGGGATGGTAACACAGCACTTCTCTTAAGATGGGGAGCCGATCTGTCAGGCCCAGGCGGGCCCTGTACACAAAGGCCGGAAGATGCCGCTTCAGGCTTTCTGCAAAGCTTTCCTGCTTCCATAGCTCCAGACCAAATTTCTGATGGATTTTCCGAAGCATCTGCCGCACCACCTCCCGGCCTGCCAGGGTCAGTTCCTCCTCACCATAGCGGCGTTTGCAGCGGATCACGAGACTTAAAGCTTTCGCTTCCTCCTCAAATGTACGGCCAAAAATCTGCTCCAGCTCACAACAAAGCTCCTTTGCCAGAGAAAGCTCTCGCCCCTCTTCCCCATTCTTAAGGAGGCAAGAGGGGGAAGCATCCTTCCAAAGGGGCAGGACACAGAGATAATCTGACAAAAAGCCAAGGGCAGCGTCATCAAATTCTATCTCATACTTTTTTGCAAGGGTCTGCACTCTTTTTTTCACAAGCTGATGCTTTTTGTCGGCTTCCGATTCTTTCTCTTTAAGCGCAGACACAATCCCCTCTGTCCCTAACATGTGACAAATACAGTTTCTCTTTGCCAGCTCATTCCCCTCCAGAAAATATCCCTTGTACGGAGCATGCAAGAGCCGTATGTTAAATTCCTCCAGCAAAAGGCGGATATGCTTCATATCTCTGCGAATGGATGGAATGTGAATGAAGAGCTCCTCCGACAATCCTGACAAAGTAACCTTGCGGCGTTCCAAAAGGAGCTGCTGCAAAATGTAGAGCTCTCTCTTTTTCGCCGTGTCCGGTACGGAGCGTGACTGGCGCTTTTGCTCCTCCTTCAGATACTGCCAAAGCCAGGTACGGTTTTCCGGCTTGGAAAATGCAAGTAGATATCCTTTTCCTGTTTTTGCATTTAAATGAATTCCAAGGGGCAGCAGCGTTTCCTTAAGTACACGCATATCTGCCTTTACGGTGCGGCTGGAACGCTTTACCTTCTTGGAGATCTCTTTAGAGCTTACATAGTCATCCGCTTCCAGCAACACAGAGATATATTCACACTGTCGTCTTGTCAACTCTATTCCGTCCATACCGCACCTTAAGCATTTAAGAAAGTCTCTGATTTTTTTTGATATTTACAATCTGATCCCGTGCATGCTCCACCGCCTCGTCAAGTTTCCCCGGCTCAAGACCGCTTATGATAACCTCCAGAACCAGTGCCAGATTCATCCCCGCAATAACATGGAGATTGGGGTAAGCGTCCATCAGGCTCACTGCCTCCTGGCACACGCTGCCTCCCAAAAGATCTGCAAATAATAGTATTTGCTCTTCTTCGTCAAAGGAATCCAGCAGCCGGACTAAATTTTCTGGAAAATTCTCCTCTCCATAGGCGCAAATCGCATGCAGCTTTTCAAAATGTGTGAGCATTTCCACCGTATTCTCATACCCTGCGGCCAGCTGACCGTGGGTGGCTATAATATATTGCATGGTATCATTCCTCAATTCTTGTTTTTAACTGGGCTCCTGCAAAATCATGATTCGCTACTATCGTACTAAGCCCCATATCCGTTGCCAGTTTATAAGATAAGACCTGAAAAGGGATATGGTATTCGATTGCGGAAAGATAAGGATGATCCACTGCCTCCCAGCAAATGGATGTTTCATCCTCCAAAGGATTTCCCTTTTTGCCCACTACAAAGCAATGCCGGCTGCGCTCTCGGCACCACTGCACCAATTGCTGCATTCTCTCTGTCTCCGGTCCCCCAACCTTTGCATAAAGGAAAAACAGAACACTGTTTTGCAACACAGCCTGATTTTTCCCATGCATGTATTCTTCGCACTCATAGCCTGACCAGGCCTTCAGAGTTGATTCCTGCACTTTCATTGCTCCCTCAAGAGCTGTTCCATAATTCTCTCCATATCCGATAATGGATGCGCAGGATTCCTCCATCAACACAGATTTTTGCTTCTCATACCAGACAAGAGTTGCTTCCATAGCACGGCTGCAGGCACCGGGGAGCCTTTCAAAGGCCTCCATGTACTCTCCATAAGCCTCTTGGCTAAGCTTCCCCATTGCATAAGCCGCCTCCAAGACACACAGCATCAAAAGCGCCACCGAGGTCAAATGCCCTTTTGTCTCCGGAAAGCTCTCCTCCTCCCCGGAATCCTTTACGATCACAATATCGCTTTCCTTTGCCAACTTTCCCTCCGGACGGAGGGTCAGGCACAGAACCGGAATTCCAAGTTCTCTGGCCTTAACCGCTGCATAATAAGGTCCAGTAGTTCTTCCCGACTGTGCAGGACAAATCAAGAGCTGTTCCCCTCCCTTATACACTCCGTTTACATTAAATCCGCTGTGATTGTTAAATAGAGTGGAAATCTCCGCTGATACCTCTATAGAAAGCAGCTTTTCCAGCATAGGCTTCACAATGATTCCCACATGATAGGGGGAGCCATGACCGCTGAAATAAATCTTCTTTACCGTATGCGTGGTCAGGTGTTTCACAAAGGCAGCCGTAAGCTCCTTTCGATCTTTTACCAACCGCCGCAAAATCACAGCCTCCTCACGTATGTATTCCATCATAATATGATTTTCCATAAAACTATATCTCCTATCTTAAGCAATGAGAATTCCAAGGGCTCCACATACAATACCGATAGCCAAAAGCGTTAAGATCACAAAAGCCGGCTTCACATTCTTTCTTCTCATCAACCACGCAATAAACAGGGTCAGAAAAAGGGCCGGCAGCTTAAGAAAAATATCATCCAGTATGCCCTGTACAGAAACAACCGATTCCCCTATGGTAAGCTCCAGTCCAAATACCATATGGATGTATCCGGCCGTCATGGCCCCGACTACCGTAAGTCCAATGATATAAGCTGCATCCGTAAGCCTTTGGAACAAGCCTCCCTCTCCCATAATGCTCATAAAATTCTCTCCCAGCTTATATCCCAGGGTGAGTCCAAACCAGCGGACCAGAATGTGGGGAAGATTGTATAAAACAACGAATACCAAAGGACCAATGGGATTGCCTGCAAGACAAAGGGTAGCGCCTACAGAAGCTGCAATGATACGGAAGCATCCCCAGAAAAAGGTATCGCCAATAGCTGACATAGGCCCCATCAAGGCAGATTTTACCGCACTGATGGTTGAACCCAGATTCTTCTCTCTACTGTTGGCATTTTTCTCCTCCATTGCCGCAACTACGCCTACCGGGAAGGTCGTCACCTGTACCGTGGCATTGAAAAATTCCACATGCCGCTGACACGCTTCGTAATAAGCCTCCGGATCGTCCTGATACAGCTTTTTTATCAGCTTCGTAAGTGTAAATTCAAACCCCAGCGCTTGCTGCCGTTCTGCATTGTAAGAAGCTTCATGGCAAAAGCTGCGCCAAAATATGGTACGCAGATCTTTTCTTGTAACCTTTTTTGCCGGATCTACCGTAAGTTCCGCCGTCTTTCCTATCTCAGAGCTCTCTTCCTCTTCGTCATCAAACAGAGAATCCTCCTCCGGCTGTGCCTCCCCATGATTGGAAAGAAAATAATAGATAACCGCTACGGCGCCCGAGATGGCAGTGATGGCCATTACCGGCATCTCCAGATACACGGAAAGCACAAAACCAATCAGCAAAAATGCCACGAAACGCCTGTCCCACATAATATTGAGCAGCATGGCAAAGCCCAGTGCCGGAAGAAGACCGCTGACTACATTTAAGCCGTTCATGAGCCATTCCGGGCAGACGCTCACTAAATGAGAAATGGTATCTGTCCCCAAAGCAATGGTTGCAAAGATCACAGAGCTGGTAATCAACGCCTTGACAATACCGGCACCGATGTGAATCCGGTTTACCTTTTCAATCTGCCCCTTTGACGCATAGGCATCGCATTTGTGCATCAGAAAACTGATGGCCACTTCAATTGTAGTGGCAAGATATGTGCACAGGATTCCGGCCGGAATCGAAATGGCCAGAGCTACAGAGGCCTCCGAATGGCTGAGAATTGCGAAGGCTGTACCGATTATTGCGCCTGCCGTAACGTCGGAAGGCATAGAAAGACCCAAATACATAACGCCCATCCAGGTAAGCTCCAAAGTACCTGCCATCACAAGACCTGTCTGCAAATCTCCCAGCACAAGACCCGCAAGGGAAGCAGTCACCAGAGGACGGTTTACCATAGAATCTCCCAAAAATTTATTACTGCTATAACCAAAAAATGCCACTACACTTAATAAAAATGCCTGTAATATCATACACGTTCCCCCTTATCCTTCTTATCCGATATACTTTGTTATGTTAACTGCCTTCTCACCGGGTACCGTATAGCATTCCACACTGACCCCCAATTCCATCATTTTTTTAAAATTCTCAATATCCTGATCGCTTACCGCCAGATATTTTGTCAGCAAGCGCTTGCCCGGCATAGTCTTCATAAGCGCCGCATTTACGCTCCGAAGCGTCGGAACCTTTTGCACCAGCTCCAGGGCATCGGTGGTATTCTCCACCAGAAGCTCAATGATAAAACGCCCTGCCTTTGGTCCATTCAGGAAGTCTGCCGCCTTCTGTACCGTAACAATTTCTGTCCGTACCGTTTTAGGCGCCGCCATTTTTATAGTGCTTTTGCGCATAGGGCTGTTTGCAATCTCATCCCCCACCACCAGAATCATGGTCGCTCCTATGGCTTGCTGCCACAAAACACCTGTCTGCCAGTGTAAAAGGCGGTAGTCGATGCGAAAAAGCTTTACATTGTCCATGTTGTTCCTCCTTTTTCTGATTGATCATTTGCACAAATTCTCAACTAAGTTTAGTTTAACCAATTGGTAACTTGAATAAAACTCCCAAAGTTGCACTAAGCATAGGGCAATCCTTGGGAGTAAAATTTTAAGAGACACTTCTTTTTGTTTTTGGAACAACAAAAAAGCCTCTGGTTTTCCCAAAGGCTTTTTTCTTCTTATATACCTTCAAAACTATATACTGCAAATATCTCTTACACCTTGGTTTTTGTTCTTCCTTTTCCTATGACCTACACTCGTAATTATCTCTAATCACTATGTGCTTTTGGTCAAGCCCTCGACCGATTAGTAGCAGTCAGCTCCATACATCTCTGCACTTCCACCTCTGCCCTATCTACCTT
>JAAVZL010000012.1 GCA_022791635.1 Lachnospiraceae bacterium | reverse complement strand
CACTGTCTCAGCAGGCTGTCTGTATCTGTTATCTTTAATGTAAGTTTCTCCGATTCTGCTCCGGTTCGACATTACGGGTTGTGTCTATATTCATTTTTTCGAAGCCACCACATGATGGCTTGTTTGTGGCGCAATTCACTTTCTCTCTAACCGCTACCTCTCAGTTTCAAACTTGTTCCTCTGCCCCTATAGACTTTTCCTGTGGCACATTTTTGCTGCGCGGGCCTGTACCATCGAGTAGGGAAGTTTTTCTCCCTACTCGCCGCGCGGCCCGTGCGCCACTTCAGTGGCATATTTCCGCTGCACGGGCCTGTGCATAAAAAAACCGGAAACCCTCTGATCTTCAGGTTTCCGGCGCCCCTGCCAAGGAGTCGGCGTGACAGGATTTGAACCTGCGGCCTCTACGTCCCGAACGTAGCGCTCTACCAAGCTGAGCCACACGCCGTTATGTAATTGTTTTGCTGTCAGTATTGATTATATTATCATAGAATCCGGTATTTGTCCAGTAAAAAAATACCGGATTCCATGATTTTTCCGTCTGGCCGGCTGCTATTCACTCTGTGACCGGCAACATGCTTTGCAATACATAGAAATCGCAAAAGGATGCAATTTAGCGCTGAAGGTTCAGGAGCTCTCCGGCGTGGTTCCGTCCGGTGTGCTCCCCTGTGGAGCGCTGCCTTCGGGGGCTCCTCCCTCCGGGGGATTCGTATCCGGCGGAGCCTCTGCCGGTGGATTCTCCGCTGGAGGTGTTTCTACAGGCGGATTCTCCTCCGAAGGAGTCTCTTCCGGAGGATTTTCCTCAGGCAAAGTCTCCTCAGGTGGATTTTCTTCCGGCGGGGTCTCTGCAGGCGGCTCCTCCCTGGGAACGCCTTCCTCCGGCGCAAAATTCCAGGTGTAGGAGAAAATATGATCTCCGATAATCAGACCGCTTAATGCCGGGTTATTTCTGTGGGTCCGGAAGAACACTCGGTTGCCCACATTGGATTCTCCCGCGATCGCACGGCGGGCCGCCGTAAAGCAGCCCTGGCTTACACTGCCCAAATCCTGCTGCAGCACCAGATCAAAACGTCCCGAGGTCACCGGAGAAAACTGTCCCGGCGCCCGAATGACGCTCATAATGGTACTCTGGGCAAACCTGGGATCCCGGATTCGGTTCATGACTACGGCTCCCACCGCCAGCTGCCCCGCAGCTCCCTGATTGGCCGCCTCGCAGTGAATCAGCACGGCCAGGGCCGTTACCTCTTCTTCCGTGGCATTGTAGGCTCCGTAGTGGGCGCTGTCCGTTCCGGAGGTCTGCACACCGGAGATATTTCCCAGGGACGCGTTGATCTCTGCCAGCTTGGCCGCCTCCAGAGAAGCCTCCAGTCTCTTCTTCTCCGCAATCAGAGCATCCAGCACTTCCTTTTGATTCTCCAGGGTATCCGCTTTTCCGTTCAGGGCTGCCTGGGCTGCGGCAATGTCATTCATATGCTGACCGATTTTCCCGGAGGTGCTTTTGGCCAGGGCCGAAACCTCATCCTGCTTTTCCACAATGGAGGCGTGAAGCTCGTCCAGGGCTTCCTTCTCTCCCTCTAGCTTGGCCTCCTTATCGGCAATGGCCTCCTTCTGGGCCACATAATTCTCCATCATCTGCCGGTCATAGGCTGCAATGCTGGCCGCAAAGCTGGCCTTATTGAGAGCAGAGGCAAAATTCCCCTCCTCCAGAAGAATGGACAGAAAGGATTCCTGAGAATTCTCGTACATATACTGAATCCGGGTTTTCATATCCTCGTACTGCTTCTCTTCGATCCGCTTTGCCTCCTCAAGCTCCTCCTGGGTCCTCTCAATCTCCTCTTCCTTCTCTGCGATCTGACGGTTCAAATCCTCGATCTGCTCGCTGATGGTGGCATACTGAGCATTCAAATCCTTAAGGTAGGCCTCCATATTGGCCTTTGCCTCCTCCAGCTTTTTCTGCTTGTCCCTGGTGGCATTGATCTCATTCTGGGTTTTGTCGATCTCGTCCTGCTGCTTATCAATCTCATCCTGGGTCTTGTCAATCTCATCCTGGGTCCGATCGATCTCATCCGTCTTCTTGGCATGAGAAGCGAACCCAAGGCTTACTGCCAGGGCCAGTACTAAGATTCCATATCCGATTTTGGGCAGCTGTCTCTTCTTCATCTTATCACCCGTTTATTTCCAGCGGTATTTCGTCAGGGAACCCTCTAGCTTCATCTGTGCAAAGCCCTGCTGCCGCAGAGCCTCATAGAGTACAATGGCCGCCGCGTTGGACAGATTCAAAGACCGGTTGTCTCCAAGCATGGGAATGCGGATGGCCGTTTCCTGGCGGGCAAGGAGCAGCTCCTCCGGGATTCCCCTTCCCTCACTTCCAAACATCAGATAGCAGTCGGGCTCAAAGCTCACCTGGGAATACACCTTTTTTGCCTTGGTGGTTGCCATATAGAGCTTTGCTCCCGGATTTCGCAATAAAAAATCTTCAAAATTGCTGTAAATGGTTACGTCAAGCCGGGGCCAGTAGTCGAGGCCGGCCCGCCTAAGCTCCTTTTCCCCCAGGCGAAAGCCCAGAGGCTCTATCAGGTGAAGCCGTGTTCCGGTCGCCACGCAAGTGCGGCCGATGTTTCCCGTATTGGCCGGAATTTCCGGCTCCAGCAGTACGATATTGAAGGCCATTCTCAGCTCTCCCCTTTTTCCTTCCGAAGGCGCTCCACAAACCTTGAGAGCCGTCCGAAGGCCTCTTTTAGATCCTCCAGAGAATAGGCGTAGGACAGCCTGAGGAAGCCCTCTCCGCAGGCGCCGAAGGCCGTTCCCGGCACTACGGCCACCTTCTCCTCCTTCAGGAAGCGGGTGGCAAACTCGTCCGATGTGACGCCGAACTCCTGAATGCTGGGGAACACATAGAAGGCGCCGAAGGGCTCGAAGCACGTAAGGCCCATTTCCCGCAGGGTATGTACTACAAACTTTCTTCTCTGATCGTAGGATTCCCGCATCATCGCCACATCCCCGTCCCCGTTACGCAGGGCGTCCACGGCCGCAAACTGACTGTTGGTGGGGGCGCACATAATGGCAAACTGGTGAATCTTCGTCATCTGCTCGATAATATCCGCCGGACCGCAGGCATAGCCCAGACGCCAGCCTGTCATGGCATAGGCCTTGGAAAATCCGTTGATCAAGATGGTCCGCTCCCGCATTCCCGGCAGGGCGGCGATGGATACGTGATCTCCCTTGTAGCTGAGCTCCGAGTAAATCTCGTCAGAGAGCACCAGAAGATCCTTTTCTATGATCACCTGGGCAATCTCCTCCAGATCCCTTTGCTCCATAATGGCTCCGGTGGGATTGTTGGGGAAGGGAAGCACCAGAATCTTGGTTTTCTCCGTAACCGCGTCAAGAAGCTCCTGCCTGGTAAGCCGGAATTCATTCTCCTCCTTCAGGTTGATAATGACCGGCACGCCTCCTGCCAGCAGAGCACAGGGCTCGTAGGACACATAGCTTGGCTGGGGGATCAGCACTTCGTCTCCCGGATTTAGCACGGCGCGGAAGGCCATGTCAATGCCCTCGCTTCCTCCCACGGTTACCACCGTCTCCCTCAAGGGATCGTAGCTTACATGAATCCTCCGCTGAAGATAGCCTGCAATCTCCTCCCGGAGCTCCTTTAAGCCTGCATTGGAGGTGTAGAAGGTACGCCCCCGCTCCAGGGAATAAATGCCCTCCTCCCGAATATGCCAGGGGGTGTCAAAATCCGGTTCCCCCACACCCAGGGAGATAGCGTCCGGCATCTCACTCACAATATCAAAAAATTTCCGGATTCCTGACGGGGGAATCGATACAACCTTGTCAGCTAAAAAATTTCTCACAGCGTCATCAGCATCCTTTCATCCTTTGATTTATGTACCATAATGGATCCGTGATCCTTATACTTCTTCAGCACAAAATGGGTAGCCGTGCTTAAGACCGTATCCAGGGGAGAGAGCTTGTCGGATACAAACTGCGCCACGTCACGCATGGTTTTTCCCTCAATCATCACCATAAAGTCAAAACCGCCGGAGATCAGATAAACGCTGTCTACCTCCGCATAGTTGTAGATCCGCTCCGCCACCTTATCAAAGCCCAGGCCCCGCTGAGGCGTTACCTTTACCTCAATGAGAGCCGTCAGCTTCTCCTCTCCTGTCTTTTCCCAGTCAATGAGGGTGTGATAACCGCAGATGACGCCCTCCTTCTCCATATCCGCAATCTCATTGGCCACCGTCACCTCGTCCACGCCTAGCATCACCGCCAGATCCTTTAAGTCTACACGGCTGTTTTTTTCTATAAAGGTTAAAATTTTTTCCCGCATTCCTCTGTCTCCTGTTCTAATTGATATATTTTATAAAGCTCATCCGTCCTGGGTCTTTCCAGGAAGGCTTCTTCCTCGCCGTTTAAGATTCTCCGGGCCTTCCCCTCCACAGCCTTGCCGATCACGGCCGCCGGGATTCCCGCCTTTTTGAGCTCCCGCACCAGGTCATGGCCCCGATCCCCTGCCATCAGCATGCAGCCACTGGAAATCAAATAGTAGGGATTCAGACCGAAGTGCTCACACACCTCCACCGTCTCCTGACGGATGGGGATGGCTTTTAAATCTATCTCAAGACCAATACCGGAAGCCTCCGCCAGCTCCCACAAAGCTCCGTAGATGCCGCCCTCCGTCACATCGTGCATGGCGCTCACGCCAAGCTTCACCGCCAGCCTCGCCTCAGGCAGCACCGAAAGGTACTGATCAAAGCCCTTGGCTGTCTCCACAAAGGATTTGGAGAATCGTTTCCCCAGCTCCTCCTCCTTTTCCTTTGCAATGATGGAGGTTCCCTCTATCCCGATCCATTTGGTCACCAGAATATCCTGTCCGACCTTTGCCCCGGCAGTGGAAATCAGCTGATCCTCCCTGGCCTTTCCCACTCCGGTGACGCTGATCACCGGCTGCGCCACGGCCGCCGTCACCTCCGTGTGGCCGCCCATCACCTGAATCTGAAATACAGAGCAGGCCTCCTCCACCTGGCTCATCATTTCCCGGATATCCTCCTCGGTAACGGCCTTTGGAAGCAGCACCGTAAGCATGACGCCCACAGGCTCCGCCCCGCTGCTGGCCAGGTCATTGACCGTCACCTGAATGGCCAGATTTCCCACATCCTTTATGGTTCCCGTAATGGGATCCGTGGAAAGCACAAATACCTCCCCGGGGGAAAGCTTCACCGCCGCACAGTCCTCTCCCACGCCGGCTCCTAAAAGTACCTCCTCCCGCTTTGTGCGGATTTGCTTAAAAATGCTTCTCTTTAAAATGGTCTCCGAGACCTTTCCCACCTTCATCCACTGTCCGCTCCTACTGCATACGCTCAATACAGGAGGCCAGAACCGCATTTACGATTCCCTCATCCTGGGTCGCCACTGCCTCCAGCATCTCCGCAGACATGCCCTCATCACCGGCCACGCCCACAACTACGGTTCTGGGAGAGGGATTATAGGTACTCTTGTTTACCTTGGTCACGCTCTCCTCCACACCGTTTACATACACATGCTTATACAGCTCTGCCTGCATGCCCCGATGTGCGCCCTCCACGGCCCGAAAGCCAATGGGCTGTCCCGGATCCGCTATGATCACGACACCGGGCTCGGTGACGCTTAAGGTCTGGCTCACATACTGAATGGTACGATTAGCCGGTCTCGTCTCCTCCCCATAGATGGTGAAGGTAATTTTCTTGTCCGCCGTATAGCCCTCGATATAGATGGGCGCATCCGTATCGTTCTTAAATTTAAAGTCCTTATAGGTTCCCGCAATGGCTGCGTCTGCCGAAGGATCCACATAGGTTACAATCATGGAGTGATTGGACCGTTCCACAACCTCAAGCTCCGAGAGAAGCACGGCGTTGTACAGAGTGGTGGATACCTGACAGATGCCGCCGCCCAAGCTGTCTACCACCTTTCCGTTCAGGTAGGAGCCTGCCATCTCGTAGCCGTTCTCCCTGGAAAAGGGGCTTACCACCTCATAGGCGGAAAAGGTATCTCCCGGATAGAGCACGGTCCCGTTGATGAGCCGGGCGCCGTTGGCTACATTCTGGCTTCTACTGGGGCCCGATGTGGAATAGCTGGTGGTAAAGGTTCCAAGCACATCCTTTACCCGGCTTAGCTCCTCCTTGCTTCCCCTGGGGTAATCGGTCTCCACGGGAAGGGTAATGGTTCCGTTCTCCTTGTTCCACTCGTTCTCCACATAATCAAGGATGGCCTGCACAGAACCCTCCACATCCAGCTTTGTGCCGGTATTTCCGTCCACGATCTCAAATACGCCGTTCTCCCGCTTTAAGGTTGCATCCTCGGCCTCGGAGTCAAATTTCACACACTCCGTTGACACAAAGCTTCGCACTGCGCCGGAGTCGATGCTCCAGGTAAGCTCATAAACCTTATTTTCGTGCTCCAGATCCATGCGGTCCTTATAGCGCTGAATCACATTGCCCGTCTTGCCAAGCTGGGCAGCCTCCTTCGCCACATCCATGTTCGTGCAGCTTAAGCCCAGCTCTCCCAGGGTAACCTCCACCTGCTCATCAAAAATCTCAAGGGTCAGGGTTTCCTCCCGAAGCTGATTCACATAGGCATTAAGCTCTGCCTTTGCCTCTCCCACAGTCATGCCGGACAGATCGATGTCATCCGCATAAATCCCCGTGTGGATGGTGGGCTCTTCTTTTTCCTTTGCCAGCGCCTCCCGGCTCTCCATGCCTGCCAAGGCAAGGATAAGAGCAAGCAAAAGCCCGGCTCCAACAAACCTTTTCATAGTCTCTTCCTCTTTTCTGATTCCGATGGCCTCTCTTAAAGCGCGTAGCTCAAAAGGGGTACGACCATAGCCACAACTACAATTACGATGATCACTGTGGAAATGATCTTTCTTGTCTTTTTACTGTACCAATTCATCTTTGAATCCTCCCATATTCCAATATAATGCGGTCAATGATCCTTGATGCTTCATTTTTTGTGAGACTATCCACAGACATCTCCAAGGCTATTTTATGATATTTTAGCAGATCATTCAAGTACCCTTTTTGCGCAGGCGTAATGGGGCCCTGTTTTTTCACACTGTAAACCAGGGGCTTCGGCTTAAAAAGCTCCTCGGGACTGTCGGGAAAGTCCTCCCGCATGCGCCGGTAAAGCTCCATGGCAGACAAGGCATCGGAGGCCGCCCGGTGGGCCTGCTCCTGAGGAATCTGATAATAGCTTACGAGAGCCTGGAGGCTTCGATGCTCCATCTCGGGAAACAGGGCGCGGGCAATTTTCAGGGTGTCAATGCCTTCCCTTTCAAATTCCAGATTCAAATTGACTGCGTTCTGCTTGATAAAGCTGTAATCAAAGATGATATTGTGGCCCAGCAGGGGCAGATTCCCGCAGAATTCCAAAAGCTCCCTAAGGGCTTCCCCGGTATCCCTTCCGGTCCTTGCCATTTCCTCCGTAATGCCTGTGAGCTCCTCAATCCACCGGCCAATGCTTCGGCCCGGATTTACCAGGTTCTCGTAGGTATCTGCAATCTGTCCCTCTACCACCTTTACGGCGCCAATCTCCAGGATTCGATCCCGGGAGGGGTTAAGCCCCGTGGTCTCCAAATCCAGGGCAATGTATGTATTTACCATGTGTTTGCTTCCTCTTTCGTTCCCAATTTGACCGCCGCTTCCGTTCCTTCTCTCCACACTGTGACACAGACGTCCCGGGTCAGCGGATGTCTTCTTCCGTAATCAAAGATCAGGTAGAGGGGATCCTCTCTCTGAAAGGTCAGGGCCTCCACGTGCTTCTCTTTTCCCGCCTGCTTTCGGATCCCTCGAAGCTCTGTTTCATAAGGGCTTTGATCCAATGCAAAGGAGGGACGGCTTTTTACCTTCTCCCGAAGATAGAGATCCACCGTCAAAAGCTCCCGATATCTCATTTCCTCCTCCGGCACAAGCTCCCGGATAAAAGCAAGAAGAATTTCATACCGCCGGATACGGGAATGGCTTCTTCCGTTCAGACCTTCTCTCTCGTAAAAGCCGGACAGCCTCTCAAAGAATGCAAAGGGTGAGGCAAAGCGTTCAAGGATCTCCTCCAGTGTATGCCGGAATTGATGACTATTATAATAGATTTCCACCATTTCTTCAATTGCCTTTAGCTGTAAAATATCGGAAAAGGAAAGCCAGCGGGTATACAAAACCTCATAGGGCGGCTTTTCCTGACAGACGATTCCAAAGCTTTTCGCATCCTGCTCCATGGCAGTTCCCTTAAGCACCTTGAGAAAGCCCAGCTGCAACTGCTCCGGCCTCACGGCAAATACCTGGTCAAAGGAATGGACGAAGCTTTTATAATCCTCAAAGGGCAGGCCGGCAATCAGGTCCAAATGCTGATGAATGGTTCCCATGGCGCGAATCCGCTCCACATGGGCCCTCACCTTCTCAAGGTTGGTCTGCCGGTGAATGGCCTCCAGCGTGGCCTGGTTTACGGACTGCACTCCGATCTCCAGCTGAATCAGGCCCGGGCGCATACGGGCCATGAGGGCAAGCTCTTCTTCCGTGAGAAGATCTGCCGCAATCTCAAAGTGGAAATTCGTCACCCCGTTGTCATGCTCCAGAAGATATGTCCAGATTGCCATGGCATGGTGGCGGTTGCAGTTGAAGGTGCGGTCTACAAATTTTACCTGGGGCACCCGTGCATCAAGAAAGCATTGGAGCTCTTTAAATACCAGCTTCAAATCCCGAAACCGCAGCCGCTTATCTATGGAAGAAAGACAGTAGCTGCAGGAAAAGGGACAGCCCCGGGCGGATTCATAGTAAATGATGCGGTGTTCAAAATCCGCAAAATTCTCATAAGGGAAGGGCAAAGTGCTTAAGACAAGGGGATTTCCGGGTTCGTTACTGTGAATCTGATTTTTACTCTCTGCTTTCTCTTCTTCCTTTTGTCCCTCCGGCTTTATTTTTGAGACCCGAAATACGGCCCCCGGAATCTCACGAAAGCCCTCGGTGTGTCTTACATAACACTCTGTCAGCAGTCGAAAGCTCTCCTCGCCCTCTCCGGTTAAAATTCCCGTAATCTCCGGATGTTCTGTCAAAAGCTCCCGGGCGCAATAGCTCACCTCCGGCCCTCCCAGCCAGATTGGCACTCCAGGCAGCACCTTGGCGCACAGCCCCGTCAGCTCCTTTACCATCTCCACATTCCAGATATAGCAGGAGAACAGCAGGACATCCGGCTTTCTTCCGTAGATTTCCCGAAGGATCTCCTCTGTTCTGTGATTGATGGTGAATTCCGCCGCCTCCACATGAGTGGACAGCTCTTTTGCTGCCGCCTTAAGGCTGTAGACGGCCAGATTGGAATGGATATATTTTGCATTGATGGCTGTGAGCAGAATTCTCATATGCCTTCCCATCCTTCCCGGTGCAAACTTTTGTCTTAGATATTGCAAAAAAGGAATTACTGCCTCTGCAATAACTCCTCTTCAAAGCTTTATTATAATCCGCACATCCTGCTTTGAACCCGAAACGACACCAGTTACCTCCTAAGCCCGCTCGGCCCAGGCAGCCTCGCGGCACACAGAAGGTTCTGCTTAGGGCTGCTCCATTCCTGACCTGACCCGGTTCACAGATTTCCGTTGCGCAAGACCCAGGCGTCAATGCTGCTCACAGAGGGCTGCATGCAATTTCAAGGTCCGAGGCAGGATATCACCCCCGCTGTAGCGGATTGCGGGTACAGGGCACCGCTAACTCCCCGGCTGTGCGGAAATTTTAAACAATTTCAGATTTCTAGTATAGCGGTTCTCCTCTGGTTTGTCAATGAATTTTGTTCTTGTAAAAATTTGGATCTTATGTTATGATAGCATTTAGAAAAAGGAATATTTTCCCAATTTCATTTTTCAGCTTTCTTTTTTCTTTTGTCAGTATCTCCGTTTCGGAGCAATTTTCAGCAAATTTATGGAAAGAATTCTGTAGAAAAAAGGTAAAAAACCGTAGGAAAGGAGTAGGTTTATGACAGATTTAAAACAGTATTTTCCCATGATTCAGGAACGAGAGGAGGTGTTGACACAGATTCATGAAAAAAAGGAGCTTTCAGAGCTGTTTTACTCCTGGACGGAAGAACAGCAGCAGGAGTTTTTGCAATTCTGTATTGGGGTAAAGGGTCCCAGAATGCTCTATGATTCCTTTTTTAAAGAGGTTATGAATCCGGAAAGCGCACCGGAACGGCTGAATGAATTTTTATCTCTGATTCTTGGGATCCGGGTAAAAATCCATACCGTATTGCCAAACGATTCTACTCGCATTGCAGACGAAAGCACCCTGTTAGTTACGGATATCGTAGTAGAGCTTCAAGACGGAAGCCTGGCCAATGTAGAGGTTCAAAAAATTGGTTACAAATTCCCGGGAGAGCGCAGCGCCTGCTATTCTGCGGATTTGCTGCTGCGACAATACAAGCGGGTGCGCAGTAAAAAGCGGAAAAAGTTCAGCTACCGCGATATAAAATCTGTTTACAATATCGTACTATTCGAGTCCAGTCCCCATGAATTCCATCAATATCCCAATCATTACATACACCGATGTGAGCAGCAGTCAGACACCGGAATCGAGATCGAACTTCTTCAGAAATATATCTTTATCCCTATTGACATTTTCAAAAAAACACAGCAAAATAAAGACATAGCCGGGAAATTGAATGCATGGCTTATGTTTTTAAGTACGGATGAGCCGGTGGAAATTGCAAGGCTTATCAGGGCTTATCCACAATTTAAGCCCATGTATGATGAGGTATATGAAATGTGCCGGAATATGGAGGATATCATGGGACTTTTTTCAAAAGAGCTGCAGGAGCTGGACCGAAATACGGTACAGCTGATGATCGATGAAATGCAGGAAGAGCTGGATCATAAAAAAGAAGAGCTGGCACTTACAGAAGAAAAATTAGGACAGACGAAAGAGCAACTAGGACAGACGAAAGAGCAATTGGAACAGGCTTTGCGCAGAATTCAGGAATTGGAAAATCAGGCCTCTTAGGTATAAGTCTTAGTTCGCTTGAAAATTAGAACATAATGTAAATAGGAGCCAATACTCGATTTCTTATCAGGGTATTGGCTCTCATAAAAAATTTACAAAATATCAATATATTCCCCTGCAAGAGCCTTATTCATACTCCGCACGGCACAAAATTTCCCACACATGCTGCAGGTATCGCTGTGATCCTCCTCCGGAAGACGGGCACTGCGGATAGCTCTGGCCGTATCCGGATCCATGGCGCAGGCAAACTGAGCTTCCCAGTCAAGGGCCCGGCGGGCTTCTGCCATGCGGTCGTCCCGATCTCTGGCCCCTGGTATCCCCTTGGCAATATCCGCCGCGTGAGCCGCAATTCGGGAGGCAATGATCCCCTGCTTTACATCCTCCACATTGGGAAGAGCCAAATGCTCCGCCGGCGTTACATAGCAGAGAAAGGCTGCGCCGCTCATGGCTGCCACTGCTCCTCCAATCGCCGCAGTAATGTGATCATATCCGGGAGCAATGTCCGTCACCAGAGGCCCCAGCACATAGAAGGGCGCGCCCTTGCAAATATTTTTCTGCACTTCCATATTGGCCGCCACTTGGTTAAGCGGCATGTGTCCCGGCCCCTCCACCATCACCTGTACCCTGTGATCCCAGGCGCGCTTTGTCAGCTCTCCCAAGCGCACCAGCTCCTCCATCTGGCATACGTCCGTGGCGTCCATAAGGCAGCCCGGACGGCAGGCATCTCCCAGAGAGAGCGTTACGTCATACTCCTCACAAATCTCCAGAATCTCGTCATAGTATTCATAAAAAGGATTCTCCTCTCCGGTCATACTCATCCAGGCAAACACCAGGCTTCCTCCGCGGCTTACAAGATTCATTTTCCGCTTATTCTCCCGTATCTGTTCTATGGTTTTTCTGGTAATGCCACAGTGAAGCGTCACAAAGTCCACACCATCCTCTGCATGGAGCCGGACCACCTCTACAAAATCCCTTGCCGTCAGGGTAGAAAGATCCCTCTGATAATGAATCACACTGTCATAGACGGGAACCGTACCAATCATAGCCGGACATTCCCCGGTCAGTTTCCGTCGAAAAGGCCTCGTATCCCCGTGGCTGGACAGATCCATAATCGCCTCTGCTCCCAGCTTTACGGCATTCATCACCTTCTCCATTTCCATTTCATAGTCCTTGCAGTCTCTGGATACGCCCAGATTCACATTGATCTTTGTGCGCAGCATACTTCCGATGCCCTCCGGCTTCAAGCAGGCATGGCGCTTATTGGCCGGAATCACTACCTTTCCCTCAGCCACAAGCTTCTTGATCTGCTCCACCGGCATTCGCTCCTTCTTGGCCACTGCTTCCATCTGAGGGGTTGTAATCCCTTTTCTCGCCGCATCCATCTGTGTTGTATAGGAATTCATATTTTTACCTTCCTTTCTCTTGTTTCGATTTTTGTCTGCATACAGCCCATTTCCCCGGTCTTTTTCCATAGGCCGTTCCTCATGGAATACATATGGTCCAGGGGACCGTTTCCCATCCCCAGATTCAACCTCTGCTCCAGAGCTCCTGTCAGATACCTCTTTGCCTGAATCACTGCCTCGCAAAGCTCCATACCCAAGGCTAAACCGCTTGCGATGGCGCTGGAGAGGGTACAGCCAGTTCCGTGGGTATTGGGATTGTCGATACGCCTGCCGGGAAGCCAGAATGCCCTTCCCTTCCGATACAGCAAATCATCCGCATTTTCCCTTAAATGTCCCCCTTTTAGGAGCACCGCACAATGCCAGTCCTCATAGATCCTTCCGGCCGCCTTCTCCATATCTCCTTTCCCCTGTATTCTCATCCCTGTCAAAGCCTCTGCCTCGGAAAGGTTGGGCGTAACCACCTCCGCCAGGGGAAACAACTGCTCCTTAAGCGCTTTTACGGTCTGCTCCTTCATAAATACAGAGCCGCTGGTGGAAGCCATCACCGGATCCAGAACCATGTGAGCTGCCTGGTAACGCTTCAATCTTTCTGCCGTTATCCGGATGCTTTCCTCGGAAGGCAGCATTCCGATCTTAACTGCATCCGGCCGCATATCCGTAAAAATACAGTCCAGCTGACTTTCCAGAACTTCCGGCGGCGTCTCCCATACTCCAAAGACACCTGTGGTATTCTGAGCCGTCAAAGCCGTAATGGCGCTGGTGGCAAACACCCCATACATGGTCATGGTCTTGATATCCGCCTGAATGCCGGCGCCTCCGCCGGAATCACTTCCGGCAATGGTCAATCCCGTTTTCATCTTGGACCTCCTTCCCGGCATCATCCTTCAAAAAATCGAAACCGCTCTTTAAAAATTCCCGAACCGCCCTCTCCTTATCCTCAGGAGAGAATAAGGCACTCACCACAGCCACCCCTGCTATCCCCGTTCCTGCGAGCTGCCTTACATTCTTAAGGGTAATACCGCCGATGGCGACTACCGGTATCTCCACTGCCTGACAAATTCTTTTCAGTTCCTCTTTGGCCAGCACGGTCACATTCCTCTTGGTGCTGCTTCCAAAGACGGCTCCGCAGCCGATATAGTCTGCTCCGGCCGCTTCCGCCTCCCTGGCCTCCCGCACATTGTGAGCGCTGGCTCCGATGATAAACTCCTCTCCCAGACATTTCCGGACCCCCTCTACCTCCATGTCCGACAGCCCCACATGCACTCCTGACGCCTTCACTTTTTTCGCAATGCCCGGGTAATCATTGATAATCAGCGGTACCCCGTAATAGGCACACAATGCTTGCAATTCCTCTGCCTCCTGTAAAAGCAGCTCTTCCCCTGCTTCCTTTTCCCGAAGCTGTACACAGGTAACCCCTGCTTTCAACAGCTCTTCCACCGAGCTTCTTAAGGTCTCCCTCGTCTTCAACCAGCGTCTGTCCGTCACCGCATACAACCGCAGAGCCTCCTTTTTTATCTTCATTTGTCTCTCCTTTTTGTATCTGCCCGAATGCTCTGTCCACAGTACGTAAAGAAATCAACCCTCTTTATGTGGAACAGAGCTCCTCCACTGCATCCAAAAGATAATTGTGAAAGCTTCCGATGCCTTTCCCGCCGCAATCTGCCTTGATCCCCGCTCTGCGTGCACTTTCCTTCCATAATACGGAGGCTTCTCTCGCAGCTTCATATGCTTCCCGTCCATATCCGCAGAACAGGGCGCATAAAGCTGACAGCATACAGCCGCTCCCCGTGATTCTTCGCATCCGCCTATCTCCTCCGGGAATTATTTCTATGCGGTTTCCGTCGGAAATTACGTCCTCCCGCCCACTGATCAATACCGTACAGCGGCAGGCTTTTCCCAAGCAACAGGCCAGTCCTTCCAGTTCCGTCTCTTCAAGGCATACAGCGCTTTCCACCCCTCCCCGGTTTTTTTGTAAAACCTTTTGCGATAGCTCTTCATCTCCTGTCAGGCACTGTAACAACACACAGGCTTCCTCCTGATTACAGCGGATGATGGATACTTCTATCTGCTCCAGCAGACTTCTTACCCGGCTTCGGCGAAAATCGCTGGCTCCTACGCCTACCGGATCCAATACCACCGGACGCTCCAAAGCATTGGCTCTTATTCCCGCCAGCTTACACGCTTCAAATTTACGCTCATCTGGCACGCCCGTATTCAGCAGGACCGCCTGACAAAAAGAAGTAACTTCCTCCACCTCCGCCGGATCCTGCGCCATAATCCCACTGCCGCCTGCTGCCAGCAGAACATTGGCCGTATCCCTCATGGAAACCGGATTGGTCAGGCAGTGAATCTTTGGATGTAAGTTCTGCCCTTCTTCCATTCCTTTACTCCATCCTCCGGGCCTGGGCCAAAGCCCTGCTCTTTTCCAGTATGGTAATCAAAAAATAGGCCAGAAGGCTTCCTGCCATAGTGGAAATAAGGAAGGGGACCACATAGACGAATAATCCCGCAGGCTCTGCCCCCATCAAAAGCCTTGCCACCGGATAAGCTGCAATTCCTCCCAAAATTCCGGTTCCAAAAGCCTCCCCGATACAGGTGAAAGAAATCTTTTTTGTCTTCTGATAGATTCTTGCGCAGCAGAAGGCTCCCACCATACTTCCCGGAAATGCCAGCAGGCTTCCAATCCCCAGCAGGTTCCGCAGAAGACTTGCACAAAAAGCAATCCCCACGCTCCACCAAGGGCCCAGAAGAACAGCTGCCAGCACGTTGACCATGTGCTGGACGGGAGCGCATTTGCTCCCTGCCACCGGGAAATTGATAAGGCTTCCCACTACGGCCAGAGCCGTCAATACCCCTGCCAGGGCCACCCTCTTTGTTCCGTTGTCTTGATTCATTTCCTATCGCTCCTTTCTCTTTTGTATCACGGCCGTGATACCGGGGTTCTGCCAATATAGACCTTATAGATGAAAAGGGGCTGTCGCAAAATAGGGCAGCAGACTTTTCCGATATCCAGTGTCCGGCTGTTCGCGTACAGGCTGTCTGATATGGACGGAGATTGCCGCGGCAATGTCCGTACAGAGCAGGCAGAATGTACGAGAACCGTCCGAACATGGATATGGAAAAGTCTGCTGCCCTGTTTTGCGACAGCCCCTTTATATAAGCCGTAAAAAAAGAGACGCCGCAGGCGTCTCTTACATGACTTATCAGAATCCCTACGTTGGCATTATCCAAATCAGGTTGTGGGTCGAAGCGCTTCAGCTTCCTCTCAGCCGGCTTTCTGCCAGCTCCCCATTTCCAAATATGTTGTTTACAAAATGATTATAGATCCCTTTCCTGAATTTTGCAAGTCTTAATGATGAAACAGCCGTATTCCCGTAAATGCCATCACCATTCCATACTTATCGCAGGTCTCAATCACCAGATCGTCCCGCACGGATCCCCCCGGCTGAGCAATATACTTCACCCCGCTCTTCCTAGCCCGCTCAATATTGTCGCTAAAGGGGAAGAAGGCATCCGAGCCCACCGTCACATCTTTCATCTGATTCAACCAGGCGCGCTTTTCCTCCTCCGTAAACACCTCCGGCTTTACCTTGAAGATTTTCTGCCATGCTCCTTCCGCCAGCACATCCATATATTCATTTCCAATATACACGTCAATGGCATTATCCCGATCCGCCCGTCCAATACCATCCACAAAGGTAAGCCCCAAAACCTTAGGACTCTGACGCAAAAACCAATTATCCGCCTTCTGTCCGGCCAGACGCGTACAGTGAACCCGGGACTGCTGCCCCGCACCAATTCCAATGGCCTGTCCGCCCTTCACAAAGCACACGGAATTCGACTGGGTATACTTCAAAGTAATCAGAGAAATCTTCAGATCCCGCTTCGCCTCCTCACTGAGCTCCTGATTCCTGGTCACCACATGAGAGAGAAGCGCATCGTCAATGGGAAGCTCCTGTCTCCCCTGCTCAAAGGTAATTCCGTAAACCTCCTTATGCTCCAAAGGCGCCGGGCGATAATCCGGATCTATCTGAATCACATTGTAATTCCCCTTCTTCTTCGCCTTCAGGATTTCCAATGCTTCCTCTGTATATCCGGGTGCAATCACTCCGTCGGAAACCTCCCGCTTGATGATGGAAGCCGTATCCTTATCACAGACATCGGACAAAGCAATAAAATCTCCAAAAGAGGACATCCTATCCGCTCCCCGGGCTCTCGCATAGGCACAGGCCAGAGGAGAAAGCTCTCCCATATCCTCCACCCAGTAAATCTTCTTCAAGGTATCGTCAAGGGGAAGCCCCACAGCCGCTCCTGCCGGCGACACGTGCTTAAAGGAAGTCGCCGCCGGAAGCCCCGTAGCCTCCTTAAGCTCCCTCGCCAGCTGCCATCCGTTAAAAGCATCCAAAAAATTAATATACCCCGGCCTTCCGCAAAGCACCGTAACCGGAAGCTCCCTTCCGTCCGCCACATAAATCTTAGAAGGCTTCTGATTCGGGTTACACCCATACTTCAACTCCAGCTCTCTCATAAAATCATCTCCTATTTTGTAGTTCTGTAATTATTTCCAAATAAACACTGCCTACTCATTCTTATTCACAATTTTTGTCTCATACCTGCCCGTCTCAAGATCAAGGTACCTCACAAAAAGCGAAACCTTATTCTCCTCATTGAGATTCAGCCACAGCATATTGCAAAACTTCTCCATATCATCCGGAATCCCCACAAGCTTCGGCTCCCCCTCAAAGCTTGGCAAAGGCTCCCCGTCACACTGATAGGTATGTATAAAATGCCCTTCCCCCGCAGGCGCATTCTCATAAGAGAATGTAAATCGATTACAGGAAGAAGGATCCCCCTGATTGCTTTTCAGAATCGACATGGCATAAGAAAACTTCCCATCCTCAATCTCCAAAATTCCGGAAATACGCGGCGTATAGTTCGGCCCGTCCGGCTCAAACTCCCGGGTCCTAAGCGCCTGCTCAAAGGTCATTCCCCGATCCATACACTCATAGATCGTATCCGTCTGATCCCCGTTGGTCACAATCGTCTTCGTTCCAAGCACCCGCACCGGCGCATAAATAATCAGGCTGGGATCCGTAAGCTTCGAGGGATCAAAAGCCTGCGTACGAATTCCCTCACCATCCTCCACAAACACCCGATTCCTGCTGTTCTCGCTTCTCCCCATAATAAAGTAAGCCGTAACAGCCTTTTTTCCGTTCTCGGATCTGCCAATCACAATTCCTCTCCCAGGATAAGAATTCTCCCTGAGAGTCTGTGCCAGTGAAATCATTTCCATCTCCATTCTCCTTTCCTTGGGGCTGTCCTATTTTGCGATAGCCCCATGCAGCCCTGCTGAAACAAAAAAGCCGCAGTCCAAGCGATAAATGCCCAGACGGTCGGCTTCTCAATCCCTATACTCCCTGTGGTTTTCTCCACTTCCGTCAGTCGTATAGGTAGTTAAAACATAGCATTTCTTTCCCTGCTTGTCAATCCCCATTTAAGCTCTTTTCGATTGTTTCCACAATCTGCCCCCGCACCAGCTCTGCAATCTCCCGGGAGCGCATTCCCTCATACTCCTCATAGGGAATCGGCTTTAAAAAATGCACCTCCACCGTAACCGGCCGGATGCTGTTGGTGTCAAAAGCCTGATAAGCATTCAGCATAGCCACCGGCACAATGGGGCATCTGGCATTCATCGCGCTCTTGAAGCTTCCGCCCTTAAACTCTCCTACCTCATTTCCCTTCTTAGACCGTGTCCCTTCCGGAAAAATCAGATAGTTCTTTCCCTCCTTTACCTCCTCCGTCACCTCCCGGATAATTCCAAGAGACTGACGCACATTCTCCCGATCCATAAACTTCGCCTTTAGAATGGCAAACACCTGCTTTAAAAAGGGAACATTCTTCACCTCAATCTTTGCCACCACGGAAAAAGGCACATCACAGGCCTCAATAATAGACAGAACGTCAAACAGCCCCTGATGATTGGGAAAAAAGATAAACCCCTTTTCCGAAGGAATATGCTCCTTCCCAAAGACCTTAATCTTCACCCTTCCCCCTTTGTTGGCATGAAGGGTAATCTTTTTCAACAGCGCATATTTCTTCTCCACCGCAATTTCATCCGTATGCTTGGCGTAAGAACAAAGCTGGTGCCACCACCAGGGCACAAAAGGAAGATTGTAGAGCACCATCAAAAGAATCCGTTTCACACTGCCGCCTCCCTGCCGTCCGTTTTCTTCCTATACCATAAAATTCCCACAAAAAACAAAAGTATCCATCCGCACAGATAAGGAGAATAATAATACATAAACAAAGTTCCCGGTGCCGTCAAAAATACAAGGGGCACCTTAAGGGCCACCAGCGCCCCGCAGCCTGCATACACCCATTTCCTTTTCCACAAAAACCACAGAACTGCCACAGCCAGAACAAGGGAGGGCGGTATGGTGGAATAAACAATCACGCCCGCCGGCACCTGCGTATAAAAATCCTCAAAGGAACGGCATTCCAGCGCGGCATACACATAATACCGCAGCTTCTGATTGAGAGGCGGCGACGGCGGCTCCCCGTCCGTAATCCTGCCCAAAAGCTCCGTAGACAGGAAATACGTATCAAGGCGCTCCCGCAAAAAGGTCTTGGGATGCCGCAGAATCAGCTCATAATAGGCTCGCTTAAAGTCCCGGTATTCCTCCCGGTTATACGTATCCCGCACCAGACCCTCTCCGGCCCATCTCCAGAAGATTCCAATCCCGTTCTCCCCCTCGGAGGCTCCCTGAAACACATAGGCACAGTTGAGGATCTTGTCACAGGCGGCGATCAAATCCTTTTCCTCCGCATAGGCGGCGTCCACCAGAAGAGGTGTAAGAGGCCGAATCATGGCCGTGATCTCATACCCGTCGCTGCCGCCGATGCCCCCTTCCCCAATCTTCTGAAAGCCTACCAAAAACAGCGCGCAGAGAAGATACCAGGCTACCGCCCTTTTCATCACCTTCCCGGAAACCTGCTTCCAAAAAAGCACGACAAGCAGCAGCGGAAACAGCAAAAGATAATAGATGGATTCACTCCTCCAGGCTGTAATAATCCCCGCCAGCAAAGCCGTCCAGGCAAACTCCCCCTTTTGCGGCATCCTTTTTTCATATACCCAAAAGCAGATCTTGGCCAAAAGCAAAAGCTCCAGAAAGGCATAGATGCTCATCCGCATGGGATAAAGATTGGAATCAATCACCGGAAAGAAGCAAAAGGGCACAAACAGAACGTAAGCCATTCTCTTTTTTCCCGTAAAGGTCCAAAGCTTATACACCAGATATCCCACAATGGCAGAGTTGGCGAGGCACATAAACAGAATCACGGACACGGGATAGGGCAGCATCATCAGACAGAGAATATAATACACGGAGGTAAGATATCCCTGCCAATAATGAATATGGAGATTGCGGGCCGTCCTCAAAATAGTAAATTCATCAATTCTCCAGACGCCCGGCCAGGTCAGAAGCAAAAAGCACATCATAATCAGGAAATAAATTCCGGCAAGCCGCACGATTTTTCGCACAGCCGGATCCCCGGAAGCGTATCTTTGAACTACATA
The DNA here is from genome assembly GCA_022791635.1 of Lachnospiraceae bacterium. Classification (GTDB taxonomy): domain Bacteria; phylum Bacillota; class Clostridia; order Lachnospirales; family Lachnospiraceae; genus Laedolimicola. Next base: position 94,448 of record JAAVZL010000012.1, on the reverse strand, counting down.
TCCCACCACCTGATAAAAGCCGAGAACAAACACGAGAAATACGACCTTCCAGATGCCGTAAACCAGAGAATTTTCACAGGTAATGATGAGAGCGTCCGTAAGAAGGCTCACAAGAAAGTGAACCACCGCCACAGTCAGCCAAAGCCTTTGGATCTTTATCTTTTTCATTGTACAGCTGCTTCCTTTCTTTTGTTAACGAACAGAATCACCGCCATAAAGGGAAGAACCCATCCGCAGAGATAGACGGAGTAATAATACATAAACAGAGGCTCCGGCGCTGTCAAAAGAATCAGAGGAACCTTTAGAGCCGCCATCCAGGCGCTGCCTGCATATACCCATTTTTTCTTCCATACAAAGAGAAGGCCTCCGGATGCCAAAAAAAGGAATGGCAAAATAGAAGAATAGCAAAAAGCCGCAGCTCTTCCCTGGGTATGGCAATCCTTAAGAGAGCGAAGCTCCAGGAGTGCATAGGTCTGATACCGCAGGTTTTTGTTTAACGGAGGCGCGGGAGGATCCTGATCCGTAATCCTTCCCAGAAGCTTACTGGAGTTAAGATACACTTCCATCCGCTCCCTGATAAAAATTTTAGGATGCCGCAGAACGAGCTTTAAAAAGGCCGCTTGAAACTCCCTGTATTCTTCCGGCGTATACGTATCCCGCATAAGCCCCTGCTCCAGATATCCCCAGAAGATTTCAATCCCGTTCATACCCAAAGAGGCGCCCTCAAAGATATAGGCACAGTTCACCACCTGATCAATGGTCTTAACCAGATCCTGCTCCTCCTCGTAGGCGGCCTCCACCAAAAGAGGAACCAGAGGGCGAATGAGAGCCGTAAGCTCATAGCGCTCTCCCCGCTCCTTTCCCTCTCCCACCTTCTGAATTCCCACCAGCAGAATTCCAAAGACCAGAAACAGTAAGACCGCCTGCTTCACCTGTTTTTTCGAGGCAAGCCTCCAAAGGCAGACCCCCAGAAGCACAGGAAACAGCAGCAGATAATAAATGGATTCCGTTCTCCAGCAGGTAACCACTCCCCCCAGAAGCAGCGTTCCGAAAAGCTCTGCCTTTCCCGGCATCCGCCTCTCATAGCTCCAAAAGCAAAGCTTTGCAAGAAGCAAAAGCTCCAGAAAGGCATAGATGCTCATCCGCATGGGATAGAGATTGGAATCAATCACCGGAAGAAAGAAAAAGGGCACATACAAAAGGTAGGCAATCCTTCTTTTTCCCGTATAAATCCAAAGCTTATACACCAGATATCCCACAACACCTGCGGCAATGAGGCATTGCATATATACGATAAAGGCCGGTGTGGGTACCATCATCAGGGCAAAAATATAGTACACGGAGGTCAGATATCCCTGCCAGAAATGAACATGCAGGTTGCGGGCATGCATGAGGATGGTATACTCGTCCATGCGCCAGATACCCGGCCAGGTAAGCAAAAGAAAGCACAGCATCACCAGGGCATAGATTCCCGAAAGCAGAAGCATTTTGCGCACTGCCTGGCTACTTTGATTTGCACATGCTTTCTGTGCATAAGGGGATACACCCAGGGTGTTCCCGGAAACCTCCCTTAAGAGATAGCCTGCAAATCCGTAGACTACCAGAAGGAACAAAAGAAAGGCTGCCTTCCAAAGTCCGTACTTCAAATTCCGCTCACAGGTAAGCACAAGGGGGTCCGTAAAAAAACTAATCAGCCAATGGACAAGGGCTGCCACCGGCCAGAGCCTTCGTTTCATTTCTTATAGTGCTCCTTAAAGTAATCAAGCTCCTCCGGGGTTCCGAGCACATGGATCTTATCCACATCGATCACGGAAATCCGGACCTCTTTTCCACATTGAATCAGATAATTATACAGGGGCGCAATGTATTTCTCCCCCTTTTCCAGGTTGGCGCCTTCCCCGTAATATTCCTTATAAAGCTTCTCATAGAGGCCGCAGGTTCTGAAATAATAGGCTCCCAGGGTACAGTAGTCGGAGATGCGCTCCTTTTCCCGGACCTCCACAGCCTTTTCCTCCTCATTCAGGCGCACAAAGCTCCAGTGATCGCCCTCCCCCAAAAAGCAGGGAATAAAGCCGTCCCCGCAAAGCTGCTCCGGATACATCTGGCCTGCCTCCACATAGGTATCAATGTTATACACCAAAAGAGGCTCCTCCTTATCCCAATAGGGAGCGCCAAGCATGGCTGTAGTTGCCTGCCCGTCGGTCATTTCCAAAAGCTCAATGATCCGTACCTTGGAAATCCCCATGGCATGACATTTCTCCCGAATAAAATCAGCTGCCTCATCCTCTTTTCGCAGAATAAAGAAGTATATATCCTCCGGTCTTCGAAAGGACGCAAGGCTCTCCATTGACCACTCAAAGAGTGTCTTTCCGTGAGCCATAATCTGATATTTCGGCACGGTATAGCCGGCCTTTCGAAACCGCGTCCCCAAGCCTGCCATGGTAATTACAAGATTCATTCCTCATCCCCCCTTAAAGTTTTCCAAAACTCACACTGACATTCCTTCTATTTTGGCTGACTGTCCTTACAAAGCTTATCAATCTCCTCCTCGGAGTATTTCAGGAACTCGTCAGGCCGAATACAGCGATCATCCACATAAAAGCCCCGATGACCCGGCCAGGGCTTTCCGTAGAGAACCTCGTCATAGGGAATCTCCCATTTTTCCAGCCACCTCATGAGGACCTTGGCCGTGTTGACATTGATAAGCCCCAGATTTCCCTTATAGGTATTCATATTCCGGGAGGTGTAAAGCACAATCCTTGCGCCGCCGGCCTTATACTCCCGCATTTTCTCCACAATCTCTTTGTATGGAACAATGTCTATGTATTCCTGATCCTTCCTCTTTATGGGACAGATGGTTCCGTCAATATCCATCACCAGGGTCAATCCTTCAAACATTTCTCCACCTCCTCTAAGATTTCAATTCCGTTCAGCAAAAATCCGAATACCTTCTGGGGATTGTCCATATGCAGAGGAAGCATGGACAAAAACAGAGAGGCCTCATACAGCCGGACCACCGGATAAGAAAACTGATTTTCCTTAAGATACCTCTCAAAGCATTCCTTATAGGCCTGATTATCAAAATCCACCTGTAGGGAAAGCCTCAAGTCCTTTCCAATCTCCACCCGATAAAGACCGCTGTTAAAGAAGTCGTACCGGCCGCAGATGGAGTGGGACAGCTTTGCCAGATCATACCAGGGGTTCATAAAAAGGTCCTCCTCCTTTTTAGCCCCCTTGGGATCGATCATCCGCAGGATATTGGCATGGCGCTGATAGAGAATATTGGAAAAGCACAGATCCCCGTGGCTTACCGTAGCGAGAGGCTCAAAGCGATACTTCCGATGGACACGCTCATAAAGTCTTTGATAGTGGGCATACACCGCATCAATATCTTCATAGGCAGTTCCGGCTCCGAGGATTTGATTCATATTCGCAAAGTAAGAGTTCTTCTTAAGCTCCTCAAGCCGCTTTAATACCTTCTCAAGATAGAGGCTTTCTGACTGCCTCTTATATTCCTCCTCCGAGATCCGCTTGGTACACCGGGTCCGCAGGAAATAAAAGAGCTGGCGCAAAATGGAGTCCAAATCCTCCGGGGAAATGGCTCCGTGCACATATTGAATGGCCAGATCCGTCATATGCATCCGCTCCATGGTGTAGGAAGCAGAATCTGCAGACTCCTCATAGGAAAAAGGCTGCACAAACCAGTGCTGCATTTCCTTTGGAAGAAACTGATAAAACTGATACTCGCTCTTTATCTTCTCTTTGTTGGAGGAGCGCTTGGTTACCGTATATTCGTCCCCCTCCAGGGTATTAAAGAACCGGGCGTCAAATCCGCTGGTAATAAACCGGATAAAGGTATCAAAGGAGCTTAAATCCAAAAACATTTCTCCGGACAGGGATTCCATATCCTCACTGCCCTCCGGATTGCTGCCCTTCTTCACCCACTCTCGAAACTGCTCAATGTCCGCAAACAGCAGAGCGGCCGTCTTCCGAACCACCTCCACCCTCTTGGACCGGTTCAAAAACTGGGCCTTATCCAGAAGAAATCCAAAGAGCTTTCTGTCTCCGATTCCGTAGGAGGAATAGAGGTAAACCACCGAGGCCATCTGAACGGCAGACAGCACGGCGCGAATACTCTCCTCCCGCTTCTCCTCCTGGGAAAAGGGATAAAATTTCAGAATATAATCCTTCTCCTCTAAGGCCTCCTCTAAGCGGCTCTGTATGGTTTTCTGCTTAAAGATAATGCTCCCGTAGCTTTTATTTCCCGCTACCTGTGCAATCTTTTCATTGGGACGGATTCTGTCATCATACAGAACAAATACCTTTTTTTTCATTTCTTTCTTCTCCCCAGGGCTCTGATGCACCAAAAGATGAGAATCAGTGCAAACAGAAGATACATGCTCAAACGATTATAGATGAGAAACACGGCGCTCTTTTCAAAGGAAAATACGGACTGAATATAATCCCCGAATTCCACCAGTCCAAAGCCTATCTCTAGGCCTGCGGAAATCAGCCAGAGGAGACCAAACTCTGCTATCCATCCAAGAGCCGAGTTAAATACAATCAAATACTGTCTTCCCCCGATCAAGTCCTTGGTGTAATCATACCATTCCCGAAACATCTCCAATGCCGAGAGAATAAAGATCCCTCTCTTGCTTCTGGAATTTCGGATCATATATCCGTTGAGATATCGGTAGGTAGGCTCAAACATCCGGTATATCAGCATCACCAGCAACAGAAAGAGCAGCAAAAACCCTGTGATGAAGGTCAGCCGGTGAAGGACAAGGAAATCATAGGGAATCAAAAACAGCAGTAAAATAAAGGTGTCAAAAAATCGGTCCAGCACCACGCTTAAGATCCCTGTCTGCACGCATTTGGTAAACCGTACCACGCAGAAGGCCCTGTAGACCTCCCCCAGCTTAAAGGGAATCAGCAGGTTGAGAAAGGTGGTCTTCACGTACAAATATGCAAATTCCTTCAGGGAGATCTTCTGCTCCAAAAGCACCAGATAAAAACGCATCATTTTTAATGCATGCACCACAAAAAATCCTGCCAGAAACAGTGGTACAAAGTACAAAAGCTTCATAGACAGCCCTCTCTTGTTTTACAACAGCTCCGATTCCGAAGCGGTTCCTTTAGCTTTCGTGTATTACATCTGCCAGGTAGGCCTTCCTTGGAACCTCCCGGAGCTCTTTTTTGATAAAGCTATGGTTGATTCCATAGGAGCCCAGCATTTTCAGGACGGACAGAGCCTGACTTGCCATCTTCACATTGGACACCTGATCCTCCTCCCTCCAGGTAATGGGGAAGAACATGATTCTATGTCCGTAATAGTGAGAGGCAAGGATCATACAGTAATTAAAGGTCAGCTTATCGGGAAATTTTTCATAAAAATGATCCTTTAACATGCTTACGGAATACATATTAAGTCCGGATCCCAGATCAAAAATACGGTTTCGCACCACCAAAGAAAAGAGAAAGTTATAGACAATATTTCCGAAGGTACGGAAGAGAGAATAGCCCTTTAAGCGGGAGCCCCGCATAAAACGGCCTCCCAGGCAGCAATCGTATTTCCGATAGAGCTTCTTTTTCAGCACTCCGTATAGATCGTGAATATCTCCCTGGTCATCCCCGTGGAGTACGATCACATAGTCATAGCCCTGATCCATGGCATATTGAAAAGCAGTCTTGTGGGATCCCCCAAGACCGTAATTATCCTGATTTCGAAGGAGCGTAAGCGGCAGAGCGGGGTGCTCCTTGGCATACCCTATGACCGCATCCTCCGTCTCGTCCGTGCTCCGGTTATTGACCACAATCACATGGGTGATGAAGGAGAGAATCCTCTCATCCAGCTGTCCAAGAACCCGGACAATTTGCTTTTCACAGTTATACCCCGGAATAAAAAGCAGAATCTTATCCTTTGTACCCATCACACACTTCCTCCTTTGTCTCTTGCCAATGTCATTTGTATTTTTATACTTCGGAAAACAGCCTGAGCCTCTCAAAGGTAACAGTAATTTCAAGCTCTCTGTCTAAAAGGCCGCTGCCGATAAAATCCAGCATCAGGGTTTGAAGCTTATCCGAATAGCTCCAGTAGGGGCTTGAGGTGAGCGGAATCAGAAATTCGCCCTCTCCTCCGTCATAGATAAAGCGGTGGCTTTCCTTTAAGCCCGTCCCCTCCTCCATAAAATAGACAACGCCCTCAAAGCTTACCTTTTCCTCCAAATCATCCTTTGCCCTCACAGATACTCTTAAGAGGGGAACCTTGGAGCCTTCAAGAAGCTCCTCGAACACATACATAAAGTACGTTTCCTCCGCAGTCATGCGGTAGCTGTTTTCTCCCGTCTCCTCTGCATTGGTATCTATGAGACTGTAGGAAAGGGGAATTTCTTCTGTCTCCTTTTCCTTCAGCGTTTCATTTCCCCAGAGAGCCGGCAGCATTTTCAGCCGTTCCATGTGCATGACCTGTCCCATCTCCTCATAGGCCGGCTCATACTGATCCGCAATCTCCTGCCGGTTGGTAAAAAACAGAGCCGTCTTATATTTGCAGGGAACATAGTTTGCCATCAGATACTGATAGAGATAATAATTTCTCGTGCTTAAGGACCCGGAGTCGTGCTCCCAGGCAGGCCAGACCACAAGAACCTCCGGTGAAAGCTCACGAAGCACCTCGATAGCCCTTAACTGCATCACCCGGTTGTTGGTATTATAAGTGCTGCTAAAGGGCAGAAGCACCTTTTTATTCAAAATATTATAGTGCGCCAGCTGATTGGTCATATCCACAAACTGGTAATCCTTCTCACACAGGCCATTGGCCAAATCGTTAAGATCCATCAATTCGTTTTTCTGGGTCTTCGTGATATAGATATCCCCAAGTCCGGGGATCCCTGTCTCCTCCACCGGCGCATACACATAATCATCCGAAATTTCCTCCCGATCAAAGAGCCTTCCGGGCAGCTCCCACAGAGGCGCTCCCTTTGCCCACAGGGTACAGGCAAAGAGAACGATCCCGATAACCGCCGTGCTTAAAGAGCGATGCTCCCTTAAGTAAGGCAGAAAAATCATCAGAATCAGAAAAAGGCTGCTCACTGCGGTGACAATGATCCCCCGCTCTCCAAACTGCGTCCGCACAAAGGTATATTTTACAATAATGCTGTTAAAGAGGATCAGAAAAATCAGCCCATAGAGAGCCAGCTTTTTCTCCTCCCCCTTTTTCTCCGTGAGAAAATAGCAGCCGGCCAGCAAAGCCAGGGAAAAGCCAAAGGTCGCATACCATACATAAGGCGTTGTAAGCTCCTCCAGAAGAATATCCCCCGTAGTTTCCAGGATTGCCGCAGAGTTTTCCACAATATAGCGAAGAATTGCGAAAAACATGGGGATAAAGGAAATGCCAAGGATCAAAAGGGGCAGATACCAGGGCAGAAGTCTTCTGCGTCCCTCCTTGTTTTTAAGCTCCAGAAACATCCTCCATCCCCTCTCATGAATCCCCTCATAGAGGATCATAGGCAGAGCCGCCAGCGCACAGGCCCCTCCGATGGAAGGGTTCCAGGCAATGGACAGGATGGAGATAAAAGTCCAGCACCACAAAAGCTTTGCAAAGTCCGTTCGCACCTGCCTGGAAAATACCACCACAATAAAGGGCAGAACAAAGGCCCACCTGGTATAGTAATAGGGATCCCCAAACAGGGAAAACAAGAGAATGCACAAAAGTCCCGCCAGCTTATTCTCCACGCAAGCATAGATAAGCGCAGCGGTGATCACGGCAATGAGCACACAACCAATGACCATAGCAGCCTCAAAGGTAGCATAGGTTCCGTCAAAGAGGGTATACCATACGCCGGCCTGAATATAATCGCAGACCCCGTGAATGGGCATGGTATCCAGATAGGGAACGGTGCCAAAATGCAAAAGCTGATGCAGCGGCACGGAAAATTCCCCATAGTGGTACATTTCCAGAGGAGATCCGGAAATGGTTCCCCTGGGAAGCACATAAGAGGCATACACGGCCAGAGAGAGAAAGCTACTCAAGTAAACCGTTCCCTCTTCTTTTGCGTGGTCCTTCCAAAATATGCGGTATGCATTATAGCCTACAAGAATCAGGGTGACCGCTCCCATAGCGGCCTTCATCGGAAGGGAAACATACTGGGTAATCACCTCTCCCTCCCGCATATATTCATAGTGGGCGATTCCCAAAAAACACAGAGGCAGGAAAAGCTGGCTGTAAGAGAGAGCCTGCTTCATAAATCCTTCCTTTTCCTGTTTCAGATACCAGATACAGCATACAAGGGCCAGAAAAAATCCCGCCGCTTGCAAAGGCAGTAGGAGGGCCTTTGGACTTGACAGGGGAAACAAAAGCTGAAGAGCCTTTAACAGGGAAGCAATAGAAAAGGGAACAAATAAAAGCAGAAAACCACACTTTTCCAATTTTTTCCTTTTTATATTCCATTCCTTCCCATAGGTCTCACATACATCCAGATTCCCTCTAAGCCAGACAAGCCTTTGGGACAACAGGCATCCAAGGAGGTAAAAAACCACATAAAAAACCAGAACACCGCCAATCACCAGATAAGCCAGTGTCATATCGCCGGATTTATAGTAGGCTGTCCAGGTGGTATAGCCTGTGACAAATTCTTCATACTGCGGAACTTTCGTATAAAGCGCCCTCATGACCAGCCAGGCCATAAGAGCGGTAGCAGGAAGAGCCAAGACTGCTGACAAAAGACTGATCCGCTGAGATCCCCTATCTATCATCTCGTTTTCTCCTTATCTCCTCCATCTGCCCGGTAAGGCTTACGATTCCTGCCGCCCCATAGGGAAGAAGGATCACAAAATACGGAAAAATATACTGAGACTTTGCCTCCCACAGGGTGTGAAAGGCAAAACCGCCCAGAATGACCAACAACAAAAACAACTGCTCCGGCTTAAAGCTTCTTCTGCGGTACAGAAGACAAAGAAAAGCCGCACCGAAAATCAGGCTCTGATATCCATTCATATACTCATGAAGCAGAGTATACAGCTTCCCCTCATAGATGCTCTGAACAATCACCGAAAAATCTCCCTGGTGAAACTGATTCACCCACAAGGCCTCATAGGTAGGCTCATTCCACTGGGAAGCCGTCTTTTTGTAGTAAAAGCTTAAGGCGTAAAGGGGATCTGAGACAAAGCCCTCCAAGGACTCCTCAATCGCTTCCTTTGCGATAGCGCTGCTCTTTTTGGGATCACAGTCGGTCTTAAGAAAGGTATTATAATTAAATCCGTTATACCACCCCTCTGCCCGCTCCCCCTCCTGCATGCCCATGGCAATCCAGAGCGTCTTTGGCATGCCGCCGGTTATGGGAATGCCGGAGCGCGCTTCATAAAAGGCAGTCAATCCCTTTCCCATAAGGGCAGATGTAAAAATCAGAAAAAAAGCCATCAAAACCGGCCAGAGCTTCCTCTGCTCCAGAGCCTTATAGAGAAGCAGAAGCGCCAAAGCCACAAGAAAGATGCTGTAATTATTTTTTACCTGAATGGACAGGCCTATCAACACAGCAGATAAAAAGCCATAAAGAAGCTTTTTCCCTCCCCATGTTTTTTCCTCCAGACAGTAAAGCAAAAACAGAAAAGAAGCCAGAGCCAGGGAAAGGCCCAGCATAATTCCATACAAAAAAGTAGTATAAAGCATGATCTGGATACAGCCCATAGAGAGAAGCAGCACCAGAGCATTTATTTTTTCACTGTGAAACAGCTTTTTCGTTATCTTATAAAGGAGATAGACCACAGCCCCGTTGGACAGAGCCGTCACATACATGAACAGCTTATGGTTTTCCTCCCCGGCCAGCCGGTAAAGCCCCTCTAAGATGGCGGTAAGCCCCAGCTGATTGGGATAAATCTGCATATACTTTCCATGTTCAAAAAAAAGAAAGTTGTTCTGGGATGTAAGATAGGCCACCCAGGAAACAGCCTTTTGATCTGCTTCCGGATACGTATGGCTTACGGCTGTCCACAGAAGGCTTACGCCTATCACAAATACAGTGACCAGAAGGACCAGAATTTTTTCTCCCGATCCTTCGGTCCTCATTCCCTTCAAAAACCAGTAGCAAAAGAATAACGCTGCCAAAAGAAAGAGTCCGTTTAAAAGGACAGAATCCATTCGGTATTGAGGATGCTCCGCAAAGGAGGTTTCCTTACTAAAATAAGCAGTGCTAAGTAGACTGATGACCGTCAAAAAGCCTATAAAGAGGATGGAAAGCCATATAATGGTCTGCTTTCCCACATGTAGTATCCTGTTTTCCATGCAATTCTCCCAATAATCGCCTACTCGTTATCTGACAAACCCTCTTCTAAAGGCTCCTCTTCCTGTGATTCCTCACCGGAATCCTCCTGGCCCCGAACCTTTGCAATGCTCGCCACCACTACATTTTCCGAATCTACATTCATCAGCTTCACACCGGAGGCAATCCTTCCCACAATGGAGATTCCGCTGCAGGGGATACGGATAATAATGCCCTCGGTGGTAATGAGCATCACCTCATTCTCCTCATTCACCGCCTTGGCTCCGATGACATTTCCGGTCTTTTCCGTAATCTTATAGCACTTGATGCCCTTGCCGCCCCTGTTCTGAGAACTGAATTCCTCCATGGCCGTACGCTTTCCAAGGCCTTTCTCCGATACCACCAGAAGATACTCGCCCTGGGTATGAACCTGCATGGCCACAACCTCGTCCTGATCGGTGAGGTTCATACCGATCACACCCATGGATGTACGGCCTGTGGGCCTTACATCCGTCTCATGGAAGCGGATACACATGCCGAACTTGGTAATCAGCAGTACATCCTGTTCATTGTCCGTATATTTGACCTCGATAAGCTCGTCGCCGTCCCGAAGATTGATAGCCAGAAGCCCGGTCTTCCGCACATTGGCGTAATCCAGAATGGAGGTCTTTTTCACCAGGCCGTTTCGGGTAGCCATAAACAGATATTTGCCCTCATTGTAATCCTTAATCGGGATCACAGCCGTAATCTTCTCTCCCGGCTGCAGCTGCAGAAGATTGATGATAGCCGTTCCCCTGGAGGTTCTGCCGGCCTCCGGGATCTCATAAGCCTTCAGACGGTAGACCTTTCCTGTGTTGGTAAAGAACATCAGGTAATGGTGGGTGGTGGTCATCATCAGATCCTCAATGTAGTCCTCATTGATAGTCTGCATTCCCTTAATGCCCTTGCCGCCCCTGTTCTGACTCTTAAAATTATCGGTGGTCATTCGCTTTATATAGCCAAGATTTGTCATGGTGATCACCGTATCCTCCTCAGGAATCAGATCCTCCATGGACAAATCAAATTCATCATAGCCAATATGAGTTCTTCTCTCATCTCCGTATTTCTCGGAAATAATAAGAATCTCCTCCCGAATCACCCCAAGAAGCTTCTTCTCATCGGCCAGAATGCCCTTTAAGTAGGCAATCTGCTCCATCAGACTCTGATACTCTGCCTCAAGCTTCTCCCGCTCTAAGCCGGTGAGAGCCCGAAGCCGCATATCCACAATGGCCTGTGCCTGCACATCGTCCAGCTCAAAACGCTCCATCAGGCGTTCCTTTGCAATCTGAGTGGATCGGGAGCTGCGAATAATCTGAATCACCTCGTCAATGTGATCCAGGGCAATCAGCAGACCCTTTAAGATGTGAGCCCGCTCCTCCGCCTTGTTAAGCTCATATTTCGTCCGGCGGGTGACCACGTCCTCCTGATGAAGCAGATAATATTTCAGCATATCAAGAAGATTTAAGGTCTTCGGCTGGTTTTTCACCAGAGAGAGCATATTGACGCCAAAGGTATCCTGCAGCTGGGTATGCTTATAAAGCTGATTGAGAACTACATTTGCATTGACATCCTTTCTCAGCTCAATATTGATGCGCATTCCCTCCCGGCTGGACTCGTCTCCGATGTAGGTAATGCCGTCGATGCGTTTTTCCTTCACCAGATCCGCAATCTTCTCAATGAGGCGGGCCTTATTGACCATATAGGGAAGTTCCGTCACAATGATCCGATTCTTTCCGTTTGCCATGGATTCAATATTGGTGATGGCCCGGACCCGAATCTTGCCTCTTCCCGTCCGGTAGGCTTCCTCGATGCCTCTTGTTCCCAGAATCTCCGCTCCGGTGGGGAAGTCCGGCCCCTTTACAATCCGTAAGACCTCCTCGATCTCCGTATCCCGATCCTCCAGAATGCGATTGTCAATCAGCTTTACCACTGCGGCAATTACTTCCCGCAGGTTGTGGGGAGGAATATTGGTAGCCATACCCACGGCAATACCGGTGGTTCCGTTTACCAAAAGGTTGGGATACCGGGAGGGAAGCACAGAGGGCTCCTTCTCTGTCTCGTCAAAGTTGGGGACAAAGTCAACCGTGTCCTTGTTGATATCCGCCAGCATCTCCATGGAGATCTTACTTAAACGGGCTTCAGTATAACGCATAGCCGCAGCCCCGTCTCCGTCCACGGATCCGAAGTTGCCGTGTCCGTCCACCAGAGGATACCGGGTAGACCATTCCTGGGCCATATTCACCAGAGCTCCGTAGATGGAGCTGTCGCCGTGAGGGTGATATTTACCCATGGTATCGCCGACGATACGGGCACATTTTCGATGAGGTTTATCCGGACCGTTGTTCAGCTCAATCATAGAGTACAGCACCCGGCGCTGTACCGGCTTTAAGCCGTCCCGCACATCCGGCAGGGCCCGGGCTGCAATCACACTCATGGCATAATCAATATAGGAATCCTCCATGGTCTTTTTCAAATCCACCTCGTGGACTTTATCAAAGATATTATCTTCCATTCTATTCTCCTACTCCCATTTTGCAAGCTCCCATGTAACAATCAAATATCCAGGTTCTTTACATACTTGGCATTCGTTTCAATAAACTCCCGTCTTGGCTCCACCTTATCGCCCATGAGCGTGGTAAAGGTAAGATCAATCTCCGCAGACTCTGTATCGTCCATCATCACCCGTTTCAGAATCCGGCGCTCCGGATCCATGGTGGTCTCCCACAGCTGATCCGCATCCATCTCGCCCAGTCCCTTGTACCGCTGAATCTTGTTGTTCTGATCCCTTCCCACCTCTGTGAGAATATCGTTCAGCTCTTCGTCGCTGTAGGCATACCAGACTCTCTTGCTCTTCTCAAGCTTATAGAGGGGCGGCTGTGCCAGATACACATAGCCCTCCCGGATGAGATCCGGCATAAAACGATAAATAAAGGTCAAAAGCAGCGTACTGATGTGGGCTCCGTCCACGTCCGCATCCGTCATGAGAATGATCTTGTGGTACCGAAGCTTGGAGAGATCGAAATCCTCATGGATTCCCGTTCCAAAGGCCGTGATCATGGCCTTAATCTCCGCATTGGCATAAATTTTATCCAGCCTTGCCTTCTCCACATTGAGAATTTTTCCTCTCAGGGGAAGAATAGCCTGGGTGGCCCGGGAGCGGGCCGTCTTTGCAGAGCCTCCGGCGGAATCTCCCTCCACAATATAGATCTCGCAGTTCTCCGGATTCTTGTCAGAGCAGTCCGCAAGTTTGCCGGGAAGAGCCATGCCGTCAAGGGCCGTCTTTCTTCTCGTGAGATCCCGGGCTTTTCTTGCCGCATCCCGGGCCCTTTGGGCCAGAATGGACTTTTCCAGAATCACCTTGGCAATGGCAGGATTCTGCTCCAGGAAAATCATCAGCTGCTCGGATACCACATTGTCCACGGCGCCTCTGGCCTCGCTGTTCCCCAGCTTCTGCTTGGTCTGGCCCTCGAACTGGGGCTCCGCCACCTTAATGCTGATAATGGCCGTAAGGCCCTCCCGGATATCCTCGCCGCTTAAGGAGGGTTCATTCTCCTTCAAAAGCTTATTTTTTCTGGCATAATCATTGAAGGTCTTTGTAATGGCATTCTTAAAGCCTGTCAAATGGGTTCCACCCTCGGGAGTATTGATATTGTTTACAAAGCTGTAGCAGTTTTCCGTGTAGGAGTCGTTGTGCTGCATGGAAACCTCCACGTACACATCGTTGACCATGCCCTCACAATAGATAATGGGATCATAGAGACTGGTCTTGGATCTGTTTAAATACTCCACAAACTGACGGATTCCGCCCTCATAGCAGAATTCCTTTACCGTTTCCTGGCCCTCACGCTTATCCCGCAGAATGATATTTAAGCCCTTGGTTAAAAAGGCCATCTCCCGCAAGCGCACCTTCAGGGTATCATAGTCAAAAATCGTCTCCTCGAAAATCTCTCTGTCCGGGAAAAAGCTAACGGTAGTGCCGGTTTTTTCCGGATCACAGGTGCCGATCTCTTTTAGCTTATAGATCACATGGCCTCTCTCGTAGCGCTGCCGGTAAATCTTTCCGTCTGCATAGATGGTAACCTCAAGCCACTCGGACAGGGCATTGACAACAGAAGCACCTACTCCGTGGAGTCCGCCGGACACCTTATATCCTCCGCCGCCGAACTTTCCTCCCGCATGAAGGATGGTAAACACCACCTCCACCGCAGGAATACCGGCCTTGTGATTGATACCAACGGGAATTCCACGGCCGTCATCCATCACCGTAATGGAATTGTCCTCGTTGATGGATACGTCGATATTTTTGCAAAAGCCTGCCAGGGCTTCGTCTACGGAATTGTCCACAATTTCATAGACCAGATGGTGAAGTCCTCTTAGGGAGGTGCTTCCAATATACATACCAGGTCTTTTCCGAACGGCCTCCAGGCCCTCCAAAATCTGGATTTGATCTGCACCGTATTCTGTATTCATATATGCCTCCTGTCTTACTTTTGCTTAACTTCCAATCCTTATGTCCTAATTCTCACTCTGTACGGTTCCATCCATGACCCGGAATACCTTATTGACGGAAAAGCGGTGATTTACAAATTCATCCAGCCCGGTACAGGTAATCATTGTTTGAATATCATGAATGCTGTTTAGTAGATAGTTTTGCCGATTGTGATCCAGTTCAGACAATACATCGTCCAATAATAGAATGGGTGTATCATGAATTCTTTGCTTTACCAGTTCAATTTCCGATAATTTCAGGGAAAGTGCGGCCGTTCTCTGCTGGCCCTGGGAACCGAATTTTCGAATATCAACAGAATCTATCACAAACCGCAGGTCATCCCGGTGGGGTCCTACGGTGGAGGTTTTCATTTTTTTGTCTCTCTCCCGGTTCCCCCGAATGGCCTCATAAAGTCCTTCTTCCTCTGCATTTTTTTCATAAAAAATTTCAAGAGCTTCCTTTCCTCCTGACAGCCTTCTGTGAATCCCGGAAATAATCTCCCCAAGCTGCCGGATAAACAGCTCTCTTCCGGCAATCATACGCTTTCCGTATTCTGCCAGATTTAGATCCCAGATATCCAGGGTCTCTTCCAAATCCCTGCGAAATGCCAGATCCTTTAGGAGCCGGTTTCTCTGAGCGAGCACCCGATTGTAGCTGACCAGATCGTGAAGATACAGCTTGTCAAGCTGACAAAGCTCCATATCGAGAAATCTTCTTCGCTCTGCAGGTCCCTCCTTGATAATGCTTAAGTCCTCCGGAGAGAAAAATACAAAGTTTGCAATTCCAAAAAGCTCTCCCGCCTTTTTGATGGGAACTCCATTTATGGCAATGCCCTTGGTTCTGCTCTTTTTCAGATGAATATCAATGCGGTAATCCATGGAACCTTTTTTTACAAAGGTGCGCAGATGACCTTCCTCCTCTCCAAAGCGAATGAGCTCCCGATCGCGGCTTCCCTTGTGGGATTTTGTAGTTCCGCTTAAGTAAGCGGCCTCCAGGATATTGGTCTTTCCCTGCGCATTGTCTCCATAGAAAATATTTGTATTTGGATCAAAATTAAGCTTGAGTTCCCGGTAATTGCGGAAATTCTTAAGCTCCATGGATTGTATAATCATGATACCTTGACATCCTGTCCCTGATAGGAGAATATATCGCCGGGATAAAGCTTTTTCCCTCTCTGATATTCTGTCTCTCCATTGACACGTACCTTTCCGTCCTGTATCACATATTTTGCATCTACCCCGGAATCCACAAGGCCTGCAAGCTTTAGAGCCTGCCCAAGCTTAATAAAGGAATCCCGGATCCGTATTTCTTCCATATTCTCACCTGCTCCTTAATTTACTGCACTGTTAAAGTTTACA
The DNA here is from genome assembly GCA_022791635.1 of Lachnospiraceae bacterium. Taxonomy (GTDB): domain Bacteria; phylum Bacillota; class Clostridia; order Lachnospirales; family Lachnospiraceae; genus Laedolimicola. The sequence continues at coordinate 78,309 of JAAVZL010000012.1, read as the reverse complement.
GGCAGAATCAGATATATATAAGACTGCTCCTCGTCCCGAATAAAGCAGGGGGCCTTGGGATTTACCATATACAGGGTCACCATCTCATCGTCAATGACACGGAGGGCGTCTATCAAAAACTTGGGGTTAAATCCAATCAGGATGTCCTTTCCCTCCTTCTCAATGACAATCTCTTCGTTCATGGAGCCTACGCCTGAGGTGATCTTGAGACGCATTTCTCCATCCTCAATCTGAATGATGATGGGCTTTTTGTCACCTTCCTTGATGAGGAGGGTGGCGCGGTCAATACAGTTTAAAAGTTCCTTTTTGTTGACCTTTACCTTTGTCTCGTAGTCATTGGAAAGCATCTGCTCAATGCGGAAATAGTCTCCCTCAATCAGGCGGGATACAACCACTGTCTCGTCAAATTCAAAGACAATATGATTTTTGGTAAAGAAGATGTGAACCATGGAATCCATTTCGCCGGAGAGGATCTTGCTGATCTCTATAAGCGTTTTTCCGGGTACAATTACCTTTTTGGGCTCATAGCTTTCCTTAAGCTCCAGGTTACGGATGGATACGCGGTGACCGTCTAGGGATACTACCTTCAGATTACCGTCCTTCAGCTCGAAAAGCTCTCCTGTCATCATCTTATTATTTTCATTATCGGAAATGGAGAAGATGGTCTGTTTGATCACTTCCTTTAGGCTGAATTGAGAGATGGCTATGGAGCCTTCCTTCTCAATGTAGGGAAGATACGAAAAATCCTCCCCGGATTTGCCGGAGATATCAAACCTTGCTTTCTCGCAGGTGATCCTGGTTTTGAAATTGGCGTCTGTCTCGATAGCTACATAATTATCCGGAAGCTTGCGGACAATTTCGGAGAAGATTTTGGCGTCAATGGCCACGATTCCCTTTTCCAGAACATCACCTTCTATTACGGTTTCAATTCCAAGCTCCATGTCATTGGCTGTGAGCTTGATTTTCTGGGTGGAGGCGTCGATTAGAATGCACTCCAGGATAGACATGGTGGTTTTGGAGGGAACTGCCTTTTGGACAATGTTTACACCTTTTAGTAAATCAGCTTTCTTACAGACAATTTTCATGTTGTGGAAAACTCCTTTCATATATAAATAAATAAGATAATCCGTAGTATTCTTCGTAGGGACTGTGAATATGTTGATAATTGGTGTGAAGCCTTGAAATATAGGGATCCCTTTGAGGGACAAGTATGTGAAAAGGCTTCTTAGAGCTCTTGGATAACTGGTGAGTTATGCACATGGCTGAAATGGGAAAAAAGTTTTCCATGGGTTATCCGTGAGTTATCCACCGAATAAATTTACTTGGTTGGCAATATTTTTCTTACCCGGGAGGCTGTGAAGGCTCCGGGCAAGAGCCGCCACCTAGATCCTAAGGAATCCACCAAGCCTTGCTTGGTACCCCTTAGGATAACTCCTAACCGGGGCGGCCCTCCTCCCCTGCGCCGGTCAGTTTTCGCTGGTTTAGCTTAATAGTATTGCATCACTTGCGGTCAGTTTTTGAGGCTGCATAATGCTTTATTAGTTTGGGTAAATCTTTTTTCGGATGGTTTGTATGAGGCGGGGGGTGGAGTCGTTGGTTTTTAGTTCGTTTGTTATTTTTTCGACTCCGTGCATGACCGTGGTGTGATCTCTTCCGCCTAGGAGATCTCCGATTCGTTTTAGGGAATCTCCGTGATCTTGACAGAGGTACATGGCAATTTGGCGGGGGTATACGATCTCTGCGGTACGTTTCTTTCCCTTGATATCTTCCGGTTTGATATGGAAATGCTCTGCTACTATATCAATGATAAGCTCGGAGGTTACTTTGCGGCTCTCTCCTGGGGAGATGATGTCCTTGATGGCTTCTTCTGCAAGAAGCATGTCGATGGAGCGATTTTCCAGTGTGGAGAGGGCGATAAGCCGGTTGAAGGCGCCTTCCAGCTCTCGGATGTTGGACTTGACGTTGGAGGCTATGTAGGTGATGATGGCGTCATCGATCTGATAGCCTTCCAGCTCCTCTTTTTTGCGGAGGATGGCCATACGTGTCTCAAAATCCGGGGAGGAAATGTCGGCAATGAGGCCGCACTCAAAGCGTGTCCGAAGACGTTCCTCCAGTGTCTCAATGTCTTTGGGCGGACGATCGCTGGAGATGATAATCTGCTTGTTGACATTGTGAAGGGAATTGAAGGTATGGAAGAATTCTTCCTGGGTACTTTCTTTTCCGATGATAAACTGTACGTCGTCGATTAAGAGCACATCGATGTTCCGGTATTTTTCGCGAAATTTGGTCATACCGGTGGGATCGCCTGCACGCAGGGTTTCAATCAGCTCGTTGGTGAAGTATTCGCTGGTTACATAGAGTACCTTCATGTTGGGATTGCTGCTTAAAATATGGTTGGCAATGGCGTGCATAAGGTGGGTCTTGCCAAGTCCAACGCCTCCGTGGAGGAAGAGGGGATTGTAGACGATTCCCGGCGTCTCGGCCACGGCCAGGGAGGCAGCATGGGCAAATTTGTTGTTATTGCCCACCACAAAGGTGTCAAAGGTGTATTTTGCATTGATATTGGAATGCTCTGCAATTACATTTGCAGGAGCTGCTTTCCGTGGAAGAGGAGTGGGGGCTTCCTTTTTTTGATTCTGGTCAAGGATCTTTGCCTCTTCCTTTGTAATAAATTCAATTTCGTACTTTTCTCCTGTGAATTCTGCAATCGCCACATAGATGGGAATTTTGAATTTGGAATTTAAATAGGTAACCATCTGATCCACAGGGACAATGATGCGTACGGTGTGATCTGCAATGCTGTGTATCTTTAAGGGAAGGAGCCAGGTTTCAAAGGAAACATCGGAGAGCTCATGCTCTTTTCGGATATGCTCCAGAATGTCCTTCCATTTATCTAAAATCAAGTTCATGTTTTTGTTCTCCTTAGGATTTAAAAACTGTATCTATTTGAATAAAATGCATAATGTCCTATATTCAATAATATACCAAATCATTTTTAGAATCAAGAAAAAATAAAAAATTCCAGCGTGCTTGCCTTTATTTCCACATATTATCCACAGCTTATCCACATGTTGTGGATAAGATCTTTTTTCATAACAAGATACTGTTTGGAATGGGGAAAAGTGAAAAAAGCCGGTAAATTGCTTGACTTTGGGGTCTTTTCCGAATATAATTGAGATAATGCTTTTTAGAAGAGGAGGTGTTTTGAGAGATGAAAATGACATTTCAGCCAAAGAAGAAATCAAGGGCAAGAGTTCACGGCTTCCGCGCCAGAATGAGCACTGCAGGCGGCAGAAAGGTATTAGCAGCAAGAAGATTAAAGGGAAGAAAGAAGTTGTCAGCCTAGGCCGCGTTAAGTGGCCTTTTTTCCTTAATTCGCCGTTATTTTGGCATATAGGGATACCTGTAAGGTGTTTCCTTAATTCGCCGTTATTTTGGCATATAGGGATGTTTGGAATGGAGGAGAAATGAAATATCCTCATTCGGAATCATTGAAGAAGAACCGGGATTTTCAGCTTATTTATAAGGAAGGAAAATCTTACGCAAACCGTTATCTTGTTCTCTATGTGAGGGAAAACGGTCTTGCGAGAAACCGTCTTGGCGTTTCTGTCAGTAAGAGGGTAGGAAACAGTGTGGTGAGACACCGGATAACAAGACTGGTTCGGGAAAACTATAGGCTACGGGAAGACATGTTCAATAGTGGTTTGGACATGGTAGTCGTCGCAAGAGTCAATGCAAAGGGAAAGAGTTTTGAGGAAATTGGCAGTGCATTGGTTCATTTGGGAAAGCTTCAGGGAGTTATCAAAAAAGAATGAAAATCATATTGATCAGATTGATTCAATTTTATCAGAAATATCTTTCACCGATGAAAAGCACCAGATGTCCTTATATTCCCAGCTGTTCTCAGTATGGTTTGGAGGCCATTCAGAAGTATGGAGCCTTAAGAGGCAGTCTTATGGCTGCATGGAGGATTTTGCGGTGTAATCCCTTTTCTAAGGGAGGATATGATCCGGTACCGTGAGGGTTTCTTGTATTTGCACGCTTTTTTGTGCGCAGAGGGATATCGGCGGGGTGAAAGCTAAAGGAGGATTTTTCCATTGACAAGTTTGTTTTTAACACAAGATTCCAGATTTCTCCTGGGAGATATTGCGAGACTTTTAGGCTGGATTATCAATGTAATTTTTAATTTTCTGGAATCTATCGGGATTGGCAATGTAGGCCTTGCCATTATTTTGTTTACCATCATTGTGTATATGCTGATGATTCCTCTGACCTATAAGCAGCAGAAGTTTTCCAGAATGTCTATGCGGATGAATCCGGAGATTCAGGCTATTCAGAAGAAGTATAAGGGAAAGCAGGATCAGGCTTCCATGCTGAAAATGCAGGATGAGACGAAAGCCGTTTATGCAAAGTACGGCACCTCACCTACGGGAACTTGTCTTCCCATGCTGATTCAGCTTCCGGTTTTGCTTGCAGTGTATGCGGTTGTATATGCAATTCCTGCTTATATTGATAAGATTAAGATGGCTTATTATCCTCTGGTAACGAATCTTCTCAGCACTCCGGGAGGAGGAACGTTTATCCAGGGCCTTAAGAGCGCCGCTTCCTTTCAAAAGCGTGATTTTGCCCTGGAGAATACAATTATTGATGTGCTGAACAAGGCTACCACTGCAGAGTGGGACAGCATTGCGGCCGAGTTTCCCAGTCTGAGCACGGTTGTGGAGAGTACACAGCATACTTTAAGCGGATTTAATAATTTCCTGGGACTTAACATTGTAAATTCACCCTGGTATACCATCAAAGAGAGTTTTTCTGAGGGAAATTATCTGTGGATTGTCATTGCTCTTTTGATTCCGGTTCTGGCAGGCTTGAGCCAGTGGTTCAGCTTAAAGTTGATGCCTCAGGCAGCTGCGTCTGCAGACGGAGAGAACAACGAGATGATGCAGTCCATGAAAATGATGAATAATTTTATGCCTTTGATGTCTGTTTATTTCTGTGCCATCCTTCCGGTTGGTGTGGGCATCTACTGGATTATGAGCGCCGTTGTTCGTACTATTCAGCAGGTGGTAATTAATAAGCATTTGAGTACGATGGATATTGATGAGGAAATCAGAAAGAATATAGAAGCCTACAATCGAAAGAGGGAGAAGAACGGGCTTCCGCCGGAGCGTCTCAGCAGTGTGGCCAGGACAAGTACCCGGAATGTAGAATCCACCAAGCGGGAGATTACCTCGGAGGAGCGTCAAAGGGCGATTCAGGATTCCACAGAGTTCTACAATAAGGGAACGGCTAAGCCGGGAAGTCTGGCAGCCAAAGCGAGAATGGTAGAACAGTACAACGAGAAGCATAATAAGGGTAAAAATAAATAGGGGACGGGGGTTAATCATGGAAGAATATATTGAGGTTTCTGCAAAAACCGTAGACGATGCCATTCTGGAAGCTGCGATTCAGTTTGGAACCACAAGAGATAAAATTGCATATGAAGTAATTTCCCAGGGAAGCGCCGGATTTCTTGGAATCGGAAGCAAGAAAGCAGTGATCAAAGCTCATCTGCAGACAGAGGAAGAGGTTCAGGCTTCTAAGAAGGCGGAAGAGGAAGTAGAAAAGATTCTGGAAAAGGTAAAGGAAAAGCCGGTTGTGTCAGAGGAGCCGAAAAAAGAGCCTAAGAAGGAAATTAAGGAAGAGGTAAAGAAGGAAGCCGTAAAGGAAGAAAAGACGGAAAAGAAGCCGGTAGAGATTCAGGAAGAAAAGAAGCCTATCGTGATTGATGTTGTTCCGGTGAAGGAATTCCTGGATAAGGTGTTTGCGGCTATGGAGATGAAGGTCGAGGTAAGGGTGACGGCCAATCCCATGGATCGGGAGATCAATGTGGAGCTTGAAGGGGAGGATATGGGCGTTCTCATCGGAAAGAGAGGACAGACTCTGGATTCACTTCAATATCTGACCAGCCTTGTTGCCAATAAGGTCAGTGAGGAATATATCCGTGTGAAGGTAGATACGGAGAATTATCGGGAGAGAAGACGAGCAACTCTGGAAAACCTGGCAAAGAATATTTCTCATAAGGTGAAGCGTACAAGAAAGCCGGTTTCTCTGGAGCCTATGAATCCTTACGAGCGGCGGGTGATTCATTCTGCTCTCCAGAATGATAAATTCGTATGTACCCATAGTGAAGGTGAGGAGCCTTACCGTCGAGTGGTGGTTACCTTAAGAGAAGGCGTTCGGCTGGAGCGTTACAACGGCGGAAAGAATCGAAATCGCTATAATCGGAATTATAAGAAAAAGGAACGCTAAGGCGTTCCTTTTTGAAACAGGAGGAGTTTTATGAAACAGGATACCATTGCAGCCATAGCTACACCGATGATGAGCTCCGGGATTGGGATTGTCCGGATCAGCGGAGAGGCTGCTTTTTCTATTATAGAAGAAATCTTTCGGCCTAAAAATTCGGAAAAGCAGATGACTGTTCAGCCCTCCTATAGCATCCATTATGGCACAATCTATGATGGAAATGAGATGCTTGATGAGGTACTTGTTCTTTTGATGCGGGGACCCCACAGCTACACGGCGGAAGATGTGGCAGAGATAGACTGTCACGGAGGCGTCTTTCTTTTACGCCGTATTTTGGAAACAGTGCTTAAAAACGGAGCCCGGATTGCAGAGCCCGGGGAATTTACAAAGCGGGCATTTTTGAATGGGAGGATCGATCTTTCTCAGGCAGAGGCTGTGATGGATGTGATTCAGGCCAAAAATCAAATGGCTCTGAAAACCTCGGTTTCTCAGCTAAAGGGTTCTCTGAGCTCAAAGGTGAAAGACTTTCGAGAGAAGATTTTGTATGAAACGGCATTTTTGGAAGCAGCCTTGGATGATCCGGAGCATATGAGTCTTGACGGGTATGGAGAACGGCTTTTTAAGGTTCTGGAAGAGTTTTTAAAAGAAACAAAAGATTTATTGTCCGCCTTTGAAAATGGACGAATGGTAAAAGAAGGAATCAAAACCGTGATTTTGGGAAAACCCAATGCGGGAAAATCTTCTCTCTTGAATGCTCTTCTTGGGGAGGAGCGGGCGATTGTCACAGACATTGCCGGAACAACCCGGGATGTGTTGGAGGAGCAGCTTTCTCTGAGCGGGATTTATTTAAAGCTTTTGGATACTGCCGGGATTCGTAAGACAGAAGATCTTGTGGAACAGATTGGTGTGAGCCGGGCCAAAGAGCAGGCAGAGACGGCTGATTTAATCCTCTATGTGGTGGACGGATCCTGCAGGCTGGATGAGAGCGATGAGGAGATTTTGAAGCTTCTTGAAGGGAAGAAGGCTATCGTACTGCTGAATAAATCAGATTTAGAGACCATAGTGACTGAGGAAGAGCTAAAAAGTCAGACCTTTCATCCGGTGATAGCCATCTCCGCAAAGGAGAGAGAGGGATTTCAGAAATTAGAAGAAAAGCTTTGTGAGCTTTTTTTCCAGGGTGGGATTTCCTTTGATGAAGAGCTTATCCTTACCAATGTCCGCCATAAGGAAGCTTTGGAGGATGCAGAAAAAAGCCTTCTTCTGGTGAGAGACAGTATTCTAGCAGGCATGCCGGAGGATTTCTATACCATTGATTTGATGGGAGCTTATACCTCACTTGGGCGTATTCTGGGTGAAGATCTGGGAGAAGATCTGGTAGAGGAAATATTTGGTAAATTCTGCACTGGAAAATAATGGGAGAACGATAGAATGAAAACAGAAGCAGTATACGAGGAGACTTGTCAGGTAGTGGTGGTAGGCGCCGGACATGCGGGATGTGAGGCGGCTCTGGCCTGTGCCCGGCTAGGTCTTGATACGATTCTTTTTACCATGAGTATAGACAGCATTGCCCTGATGCCCTGCAATCCCAATATCGGAGGAACTTCCAAGGGACATTTGGTGCGGGAGATTGATGCCCTGGGCGGAGAAATGGGAAAGAATATTGATCGAACTTTTATTCAGTCCAAAATGCTCAATGCGTCCAAAGGGCCGGCCGTGCATTCTCTCAGGGCCCAGGCAGATAAGGCAGCCTACAGCTGCAGTATGCGGCAGGTTTTAGAGAATACAGATCACCTGGCCATCGTTCAGGGAGAAGTGACAGAGATTCTTACAGAAGGTCGCCAGGTAACAGGAGTGAAGACCTATTCCGGAGCCTTGTACTCTGCCAGGGCGGTGATTCTCTGTACGGGAACATATTTGAGGGCCAGATGCATCTATGGTTCCGTAAGTAATGCCACAGGCCCCAACGGTCTCCAGGCAGCGAATCATTTGACAGATTCTCTGAAAGCCCTTGGCATTTCCATGTACCGCTTTAAGACCGGAACACCGGCGCGGATTGACCGTCGCTCCATTGATTTTAGTAAGATGGAAGAGCAGCTCGGAGATGAGAGGGTGATTCCCTTTTCTTTTACCACAGATCCGGAATCTGTGCAGAAGGAGCAGGTTTCCTGCTGGCTCACTTATACCAATGAGAGAACCCATGAAATAATCCGCAAAAATCTGGATCGTTCCCCCTTGTATTCCGGAGTCATTGAAGGAACGGGGCCACGGTACTGTCCTTCTATTGAAGATAAGGTAGTAAGGTTTGCAGACAAGAGCCGCCACCAGGTTTTTATCGAGCCGGAGGGACTATCCACCAATGAAATGTACGTGGGAGGAATGTCAAGCTCTCTTCCCGAGGATGTGCAGCATCAGATGTATTCCTCCGTGGCCGGCCTGGAGCATGTGCGGATCGTGCGCAATGCCTATGCCATTGAGTATGATTGCATAGATCCAAGGCAGCTTCTTCCTACCCTAGAGCTTCGGAAGATTTCGGGCCTTTTTAGCGGAGGACAGTTTAACGGAAGCTCCGGTTATGAGGAGGCGGCAGCACAGGGTCTTCTGGCAGGAATCAATGCGGCCATGAAGCTTTTAGGGAAAGAGCAGATAATTTTAGATCGTTCTCAAGCTTATCTTGGTGTACTGGTGGATGATTTGGTGACAAAGGAAAATCGTGAGCCCTATCGGATGATGACCTCCCGGGCAGAGTATCGTCTTCTGCTTCGCCAGGACAATGCCGATCTGCGCTTGACAAAGCTTGGATATCAGGTAGGACTTATTTCCGAGGAGCGCTATCAGGAGCTCTTGAAAAAGGAGCGTCAGATTGCAGAGGAAATTAAGCGGGTAGAGCACATGAACCTGGGAACGAGCAGCCAGGTGCAGGAGGTCTTAATACAGGCAGGGAGTACACCTCTGACCTCCGGATCTACTCTTGCGGAATTAATCCGACGACCAGAGCTGAGTTATGAGCTGCTGGCGCCTTTGGATCCGGAGCGGCCTGTACTTGCCAGAGGTGTTGCAGAGCAGGTGAATATTCATATTAAGTATGAGGGATATATTCGAAGGCAGGAAAAGCAGGTAGAACAGTTCAAGAAGCTGGAGCAAAAGCGGATTCCGGCAGATCTTTCTTATGAGGAGGTTCCAAGCCTTCGGACAGAGGCCAGACAGAAACTGGAATTGTATCGGCCGGTTTCCATCGGACAGGCTTCACGGATTTCCGGGGTTTCTCCGGCAGATGTTTCCGTGCTTTTGGTTTACCTGGAAAGTCGAAGACGAGGAGTCACGGGAAAGGAGCTTGGGGAAGCACAATGAGAAATCAGGGAGATTATATTCGGGATGCTTTTGGGAAGGCTTCTCTGCATTTGTCGGAGAGGCAGATGGAGCAGTTTCTTTTCTACTATGAGATGCTGATTGCTAAGAATCGGGTTATGAATTTGACGGCCATTGTAGGGTTTGAGGAAGTCGTTCTGAAGCATTTTCTGGATAGTTTAATGCTTTGCCGGGTGGTGACTCCTTGTCTGGCAGGAAAATTGATTGATGTGGGAACAGGAGCCGGGTTTCCGGGAATTCCTTTGAAGATTATGTATCCGGAGTTGGAGGTGGTGCTTTTGGATTCGCTCAATAAACGGGTACGGTTTTTGGATGAGGTAATTGAAGAGCTGGGATTGGAGAAGATTCGGACAATTCATGGCCGGGCAGAGGATTTCGCTCGGAAAGAAGAATATCGGGAAGAGTTTGATCTTTGTGTCTCCAGAGCGGTGGCAAATTTGGCTTCCTTGGCTGAATATTGTATTCCTTTTGTGAGGTTAGGGGGGAGTTTTGTGGCTTATAAGGGGGGAAAGGTTGTTGAAGAGCTGAAGATGGGAGAGCGGGCTATTGAGGTGCTTGGAGGGAAAATTGTAGAGCGAGAGGAATTTTTAATTCCAGGGTCGGATTTGTTTCGGGGTCTTTTGAAGGTGGAGAAGGTGGAAAAGACGCCTTTGAAGTATCCGAGGAAGGCGGGGATTCCTGGGAAGGAGCCTATTTGCTGAGTTCAAGGTTGTGAGGGTTTTCAAAAAAATCCATCAGACTTTTTCATATTAGTGTTCGGACGGTTCACGTACAGGTTGTCTGCTCTGATCGAACATTCCCCTTTAAATATTTTTAGGGAGGTAGTTGTTCTTGGATAATGTTCGTTCATATCAGACATCCTGTGCGTGAACAGCCGGACACTTGATATCGGAAGAGTCTGATGAATTCTTTTGAAAACCATTTACGTTGTTGGAGGTATATTTGTGTATATCTTTGGCTTTTCAATGTGAGATTGATGTTGTTTTGAACTTCGGAGAGTGGTCGGCGTAGGGGAGGAGGGCCGCCCCGAACAGGGGTGGCGGTTCTTGCCCGAAGCCTTCACAAGTTTTCCGGATCTTCGTTAAATATCATAGCGTAATTTTAGTATACCTACAACTTTAAAATAGTATTTTTGTGAAAATTTGACGTTTCACGTGAAACATAAGTTTCTGCTTTTATATTACAAGATTATAGCTTTTAGTATTTGCTAGAGTTGGTGGTTTGAATTTCGGAAAGTGGCCGGCGTAGGGGAGGAGGGCCGCCCTGAACAGGGGTGGCGGTTCTTGCCCGAAGCCTTTACAAGTTTTCCGGATTTTCGTTAAATATCATAGCGTAATTTTAGTAGACCTACAACTTTAAAATACTATTTTTTGTGAAAATTTAATGTTTCACGTGAAACATTAAATTTTTAGTTTTACATTACAAGGTTGTGTGCTATAATGAAAAATAACCTACGATAAAATTGTTTCACGTGAAACATTGGAAAGGAATTATTATATATGGGCAGAGTAATAGCAATTGCTAATCAAAAAGGTGGTGTTGGGAAGACAACGACTGCAATTAATTTATCGGCGGCCTTGGCGGAGAAAAACAAAAAGGTTTTGTTAATAGATTTAGATCCTCAGGGAAATGCGACCAGCGGTGTAGGAGTTGAGAAGAGTCAACTGGAGTATACAGTTTATGATTTGATTCTTGGGGAAACTTCAATTCAAAACTGTACAGAGTATACAGAGTTCGAAAATCTTTTTTTAATTCCGTCCAGTGTGAATTTGGCAGCGGCAGAGATCGAGTTGATTGGGATTCCGGAGAAAGAGTATATTATTAAGAAGGAAGTGGATCAGATTAAGGATAAATACGATTTTATTTTAATCGATTGTCCTCCTTCTTTGAATCTTTTGACCATCAATGCTATGACGACGGCTGATACGGTTTTGGTTCCGATTCAATGTGAGTATTATGCTTTGGAGGGATTGAGTCAGCTAATTCATACGATTAACCTTGTCAAGGAGCGTTTGAATCCTTATCTGGATATGGAGGGAATCGTCTTTACAATGTTTGATGCCAGGACGAATCTTTCTTTACAGGTGGTGGAGAATGTAAGAGCGAATGTGAAGCAGAAGGTTTACAGCACAATTATTCCGAGAAACGTAAGGTTGGCAGAGGCGCCCAGTCATGGGTATCCGATTACCATATATGATACAAAGTCGGCAGGGGCAGAGAGTTATCGGGCTTTGGCAGATGAAGTAATAAATAGGGAGGAAAGTTAAAGTGGCGAGAAAGAGCGGACTGGGAAAGGGATTGGACAGTCTTATTCCTGAGACAATTAAGGCTACCCCACCAGAGAAGGAAAAGATCGTTGAGAAGGTTGTTGAAAAAATTGTTGAGAAACCCATTGAGCTTAAGGTGAAAATATCAAAGGTAGGACCCAATAAAGATCAGCCGCGGAAGCAGTTTGATGAGGATGCTTTGGAGGAGCTTGCGGATTCTATCCGTCAGTTTGGAATTATACAGCCTTTGATTGTACAGGAGAAGAACGGGTTTTATGAGATTATTGCCGGTGAGAGAAGATGGCGGGCTGCGAAGCTGGCCGGTCTTAAGGAAGTTCCGGTGATTGTGAAGGAGTATACGGATATTGAAATTGTGGAGATTTCCTTGATTGAAAATATTCAGAGGGAAAGTCTGAATCCTATTGAGGAGGCTATCGCTTACAAGCGCCTCCTGGAGGAGTTTCATTTGAAGCAGGATGAAGTGGCAGAGCGGGTGTCCAAAAGCAGGACGACGGTTACCAATTCTATGCGGCTTCTGAAGCTGGATGAGCGGGTGCAGCAGATGGTCATCGACGATATGCTGACAACCGGACATGCCAGAGCTTTGCTGGGAATTGAGGATCCGGAGCTGCAGGCGGCTACAGCGACTCGCGTTTTCGATGAGAAGCTTAGTGTTCGTGAAATTGAGAAGCTGGTAAAAGATATTCAGAAAGGGAAGACAGAGAAGAAAAAGGAAGCGATCGTACAGGATTTCATTTATACGGATCTGGAGGAGCGGATGAAGGCTGCCGTGGGAAGCAAGGTATCTATCCATCAGAAGCCAAAAGGCAATGGTAAAATTGAAATTGAGTATTATTCCAAAGATGATTTGGAGCGAATTACGGATTTGATTTTGAATAGCCCTCATACATAGATTTATGAATAAGAGTATGCTTCGGATTCATATAGAGCAGGAATAGCTGCAAAATTACGGACAGGAGGAAAAAGCGTGAACAGCCCGATTTTAGAGTACGTTTATCAATATACGGGGATTGATCCGGCATTTTATTTACTTGGCATTGCATTTCTCGTTGTGATTTTAATTATTGTAATAATTGTTATGTTATGTAAACAAAAGAAGCTGAGAAAACGCATGGATGCTTTTTTGGAAGGAAAGGATGGGGAGAGTCTGGAGGAGAGCCTTTTGTCCTGTATGGAGAAGGTCCAGATTGTCAGTAAGGAAAACAAACAGCTCCAGGAAGAAATCGATGCATTGAAACGAATTCAATGCATGACTTATCAAAAAATGGGAATGGTAAAATATGATGCATTCCGGGAAATGAGCGGAGAGTTAAGTTACGCTTTGGCTCTTCTTGATCAGGAGGAGAATGGCTTTATCATTAATTCTGTTTATGCCAATGAGGGAAGTTATTCTTATATCAAGGAAATTAAGAGAGGCGGAAGCGAGATTCAGCTTTCCGAGGAGGAAGGAAAAGCTTTAAATCAGGCAAAAAATAAAAGCCAGGCTTGAAAAATGGGACAGAGTAGTATATGATGGGAAAGTAACAGCAGGAAAAACAAAGGAGATTACCATTATGCTTGATATGAAATTTGTGCGGGAAAACCCGGAGATTGTAAAGCAGAATATTAAAAATAAATTCCAGGATCAGAAGCTTGCATTGGTGGACGAGGTCATTGCACTGGATGCGGACAAGCGGACAGCTCAGCAGGAGGCAGATACCCTGCGGGGCACGCGGAATAAGCTTTCCAAGCAGATCGGCGCGCTGATGGCTCAGGGAAAGAAGGAAGAGGCAGAGGAGGTCAAGAAGCAGGTGGCTGCTCAGGCGGACCGTCTGGCCGAGCTTTCCGAGAAGGAGAAGGATCTGGATGAGCGGATTCTGAAAATTATGATGACCATTCCCAATATCATTGATCCCAGTGTTCCCATTGGAAAGGATGACAGTGAGAATGTGGAGGTACAGCGGTATGGGGAGCCGGTAGTGCCTGATTTTGAAATTCCTTACCATACGGAGATTATGGAGCGTTTTAATGGAATTGATCTGGACAGCGCCAGAAAGGTTGCGGGAAATGGCTTCTATTATCTGATGGGCGACATTGCAAGGCTTCACTCCGCAGTGATAGCTTATGCCCGAGACTTTATGATTGGCCGGGGCTTTACCTACTGTGTGCCTCCCTTTATGATCCGCAGTAACGTGGTTACAGGCGTTATGAGCTTTGCGGAGATGGATGCTATGATGTACAAGATTGAGGGTGAGGATCTGTACCTCATCGGAACCAGCGAGCATTCCATGATTGGCAAATTTATCGATACCATTCTTCAGCCGGAGAGTCTGCCCCAGACCCTGACCAGCTATTCTCCTTGTTTTCGGAAGGAGAAGGGAGCCCATGGCTTGGAGGAGAGGGGCGTATACCGGATTCATCAGTTTGAAAAGCAGGAAATGATTGTTGTCTGCGAGCCAGAGGACAGCCCCATGTGGTTTGATAAGCTGTGGCAGAATACGGTAGATCTTTTCCGCTCCCTGGATATTCCTGTTCGCACGCTGGAATGCTGTTCCGGAGATCTGGCCGATTTGAAGGTGAAGTCCGTAGACGTGGAGGCCTGGTCGCCCAGACAGAAGAAGTATTTTGAGGTGGGAAGCTGTTCCAATTTAGGAGATGCCCAGGCCCGCCGGTTAAAAATCCGCATCAACGGGGAAAGTGGAAAGTACTTTGCGCATACACTAAATAATACGGTAGTTGCTCCGCCCCGTATGCTGATTGCATTTTTGGAGAACAATTTGAATGCGGACGGAAGTGTCAGCATTCCTGAGGCTTTAAAGCCTTATATAGGTGGACAGACACGAATTCAGTGAGAAATGAGATGGTCCGGAAATCGGGACAACATGTGGATAAGTGTATGAATATGTGGATAACTTGGTTCTTTTTTGGAAAAAAGAGGTTAAGTAGATATGCTGTTATGCAAAAGGAGGTGAAATGCAGTGCATGAATATTTGAGGGCTGTAGGTTTTAGTGAAATTAAGGATAAGGAGCAGTTGAATTTACTGCTTCAAATGACAGAGGAGAGTTATCACAGTGAGCGCACCTCCGGAAATCGGAACGGGGTGGATTTTTCCGAGCGGAAAAAGGAATTTGCTCCAGGTATGGGTATCATGCTTCGGGGAGAGTACGATGAGCGGGAGAATTACCGCCGCAGCTATTATTTCCCTTATTTCCAGGGAAAGCAGGAGAAGCTGTACGACAGCGTTACCGTAGAGCGCCATGCGGAGAAGGAATCCTATGCAGGTGTCTGCGATGATTTATCCCTGGGCGTGTCAATTATCTTTTATGTGCAGAATGTAGCGGATCTGCTGAACGAAAAGCGTTTGAATCAGCTTTCGTCTTGCACTGTTACCCTTAAGTTTACCGGTCTTTCCACAAGCGGTAAGATACTGCTTCCCGTTGTAAAGGGAATGACAGAGGAGGAAAACTCAGACGCAGTACTTCAGCGGACAAAGCTGATTCAGGCTGCCAGGGAAGGCGATGAGGAAGCCATTGAAAATCTCACCCTGGAAGACATGGACACTTATTCCATGATTTCCAGGCGAATTGCAAACGAAGACGTATTTTCCATTGTGTCTACATACTTTATGCCTTACGGAGTAGAGTGTGACCATTACAGTATTCTGGGAGAGATTCTGGAGTGCAGACAGGTGGAGAATACGCTGACCGAGGAGCAGATTTATGTGCTTACGGTGGAGAGCCACGATCTGGTTTTTGAGGTTTGTATCAATCAGAAGGATCTTTTGGGAGAGCCCCAGGTGGGACGGCGGTTTAAGGGTGTGATTTGGCTTCAGGGAGAGATGGTTTTTTAGGAACAATCCATACCGTAGATATTAGACATAAAAACGGGGCTGTTGCTCGGGAAGGTGAATTCATCTTCCCAGGCAACGGCCCTAAATACATCTCATAGCTATGGCCAGCATGATTGGATATTTGTGATATCGATCTTAAAATACCGGATGAAGGATTTTTTCTGTATCAAATGTTTCATTTCTATATTCTTCATTGTAGTAAGGAAACCGGGCAATTTTAGCGCGGATCGGCTGCGCAGTCTCAGGATCAGTGCCCCACATTACGGTGTACTCGTCACCTTCCTTTGCACAGTCACAATCGATGAATGCAAGGGAGATCATGATCCCAGTTGATCAGATACTCCCATTTTACATCGAAAGGTGTTACGAAGCCGCTCTGGATGTCATCTGATGCACTGCTATGGAAATCGTATTGGCACATATGCACACAAAGTCCACAGTGGTCAATCACATATTGCTTTATTCCCTCACTTTCAATCAGATATGAATAGTGGTAATGAATATACTGGTTGGGGTATCCGCCCTGAGTATGGTTTCTGCAGTAGTTTACGATACCGAGTCTTCCTGAGGGGAACTGAACATAAATGGCATATAGGTACCGCCGAAACCATGCCTTAAAAGGTTCTGCTTTTGGTGAGGGGATTGACTGAATGATACGCAAAAGCTGTTCCATTGTTGCGACATCCGTCATGCGTTTTTTGCCGTCTGTGGCAGTCATTTTCAAACCGTGACAGTTCGTCACGGTTTCATTTCCCTCATTTTTAAGTCGCTGTTTCAGCTTACGCCAATATGCCGTTGGGTCAACGCTGTCCGTCAGTACAGCGACCACATCTACAACCGAAAAATACCATTCTTCCTGTTCCTCGTCCCAAGCGGTACGGATTTTTCTATCTTCAAATAACTGAATTTTATCATTTTCCATATATGAAAACTTACCCCTTTCTGGCCAATGTCATGAAGTTAAGCCCTGAAAGAACTTCATGACATTGCCTTTCTGGCAACGATTTATCTAATGGCAGGATTGTAATCTGTCTGCTCGAAAACTTTAGTAGCATTAGTATAACGTATTTTTTCAAAAATTGATAGGTGCTTACCTGCTAATGTGCGAAAAAGGTCAAAAAAGAGACCAAGGCAATTTGCTTCAGACGCATTTCTTGGTTTGTCGGTGATACCAATGGCTCTGTGTTCTGCTGTGCTTCTTCGGCTTGCGGAATTTCTTTTATCTGGCAGATAAAGATATGCCTTAGATATATTCAATTTAGTAGGAAAGGCATTTTGATTAGCAAACTCGGCAAAAATCCTGCTAATCATTAGCAAGCCGAAGCAGGCTAAGCAATAAACAAAAAATCTAAGTTCGATTTCTCTCGGAAAATAAGAAACGCCGAAAATCCTGGTTTGCAGGGTTTTCGGCGAAATTTTTAGCGTCGCTAAGAGGATTTGAACCTCCGGCCTACCGCTTAGGAGGCGGTCGCTCTATCCAGCTGAGCTATAGCGACAAAGAAAAAGCAGCAAAATGAATCTTGACTGACTTCCAGTTAAGAGTGTACCATAAAATAAATGAGTACACAAGTGAAAAATAAAGAAAAGATCTTATCCCAAAAGAAAAGTTACAGTTCAACCGCGCTGTGGCAAAAGCCATCCTCTGACTTTTCCATATCCTGTGTTCGGACGGTTCACGTACACTGGATAGCGGAATAGCCAGAGAACGGCTTTCACCACAGCACGGCTGAACTGTAACACAGAAAAACAAAAGGAGAACCAAAATGGAACGGGAAATTGATATGAAAGAAGTCTCAGACGGAAGATTTTACAGCCTGCGGGATATGGTGAGGGCAGACTGCGGGGGCTGCCAGGGCTGCTCCGACTGCTGCCGGGGCATGGGAAGCAGCATTGTGCTGGATCCTTATGACGCCTTTCGCCTGACCACAGGCCTTCACCGCTCGTTTGAAGATTTTCTGGAAAAGGAAGTCGAGCTCAATCTGGTGGAGGGAATCATTTTGCCTAATCTGAAAATGACAGGTCCTCAGAAGCAATGCAGCTTTTTAAGCAAAGAGGGCCGTTGCCGGATTCACCCCTTTCGCCCGGGCATGTGCCGTATCTTTCCTCTGGGCCGCTATTATGAAAATGAGAGCTTTCAATATTTTCTGCAGGTGCATGAATGCAAAAAAGAACCCAAGACAAAGGTTAAGGTGCAGAAGTGGATTGACACGCCGGAGGCGAAGAAAAACGAAGCCTTTATTATTGAGTGGCATTACTTTCTGAAGTCCCTGTCCAGGCGTTTAGAGCACACAGAGGAGGGAAGCTTCCAAAAGAGCCTGAGCATGTATCTGCTAAAGGCCTTCTACCTAAAGCCATATGAGGAGGACAAAAGCTTTTACGAGCAATTTGCAGAACGAATGGCAGAGGCAAGGAAGCTGTAGAAAATGGCATCGCCTCCCTTGGATTGGTAATCTTTCAAGGCTTAACGAAATAATATCAGCCCTCTGACGCTTTTCTGTGATAATGTCAGAGGGCTGAATCTATAAGCTCCTATTCCCTAAAGATCCAAATCCGAGTAAGGAGAATTCCGCTTTTTCGGTGTCCGCTGATAGCGGTTCCGGGGAGTGACTCTCCGTCGCTTCTTGCGCTTGCGCCGCTTGCTAAGTCGGAAACGGCGAAGCTTTCCCATGAGATCCCACTGCTTTGACAGCTTTTGGAAGAGAATGCAGAGAAGAACAACAGCAGCCGCAATCAGAATACCGGTCAGAACCAGACGGACATTGATTTGGATAAATTTCTTTGGCTGAGACTCCGGTGAGCTCTCTACATCCGGACTCTCCGGATCCCCTGTTTCCCGATCAAAGGAAAATGCCGGGATCTTAGACTGGGCAAGCTGAATGGAAGCAGAGCCCACAGGCTGTCCCTGCCAGGTATAGGCCAGGGTGGCAATGGTTTCCGAGTCCTCTTCGCTCTGGAAGGTCAGCTCCGGGGAGGCCTCCGTAAAGGGGATATCATTTGGCAGAACAATGTAATCATTTTTATTAATTTCTATCAAAGGATCCATCTGACCAAAGATAGCGCTTCCCGTGTGGAAAAAGCCGGAGCTGTTGACAGAAAAATTTGTCTCATTGGCGGCTACATTGATCTTGCTGAAATTCTCCGACGCATAGTTCAAAAGCAGGGCAGTATCGGGGAATAGGGGGAGCCCCAGTTCTCCGCTGGGATCTGCTCCGGTGCGCATGGTAACGACAATCAATGTCATTCCGCCCCGCTCCGCAGCCGTGACAAGGGTTCTCTTGGCTGCAGAAGTGCCTCCCGTTTTGCCGGCAATGACCGTATCATCCAGATATTTGGTGATACCCTTGTAGGGCCCAATCATGTAATGATGATTTTTCATATACGTAATTTCATCATGCTTATTGGTAGGATGTAATTCAAAATTCGGCGTTCCGGAGATGCGGACAAAATTTTCATTCTGGATCGCCGCCTTCATAATAAGAGCCATATCATGGGCAGAGGTATAATGATTCTCATCGTGGAGGCCGTGGGGATTGACAAAATGCGTATTGGTGCAGCCCAGCTCCTCCGCCTTTTGGTTCATCAGATCCGCAAAGGCTTCCACGGAGCCGGCCACGTGCTCCGCCAGTGCATTGCCGCACTCATTGGCAGACTCCAGCAAAAGTCCGTAAAGAGATTCCTCAACCGTGAGCTGCTCGTCGTCTGTCCGGCCGATGCTGCTGCTGCCGGCCTCGATGGAGTGGGTGGCATAGTAGGAGTAGGTGACTACCTCATCTAAGGAGCAATGCTCCAGGGTCACAAGGGCCGTCATGATCTTTGTAATACTGGCAGGATAATTGCGCATATCCATATCCTTATTATAAAGAACGGCTCCCGTATCGGCCTCGATCACAATGGCAGACTCTGCATAAATCTGGGGACCCTGAGGCCAACCCTCTATTTGATTGGAGTCAATGGCTTTGTTGTAAGCATCCTGCCGCTCTTGTTCCGCCTGCTCCGCGGCTGCAATCTCCGCGGCCGTGGGGCCTCGCTTTTTTTTGGCAGCATCTGCATGGATGGGATAAAAAAAAGCAGAGCCCAGCAAAGCAAGGCTTAAGGCGGCAGCCCAAAATCTATGTGAAAATTTCATATTGAAAGCTCCTTTAGAAAGACATCGAATTTTTTATCTATCAGAAAAGTATCGTTTATCAATAATGTAAAGAAAGATCATATTGCTGGTCACAGAGTGAATAGAAACAAAATGACACCTACAAGTATATGTTATTTTTTTTACAGGTGCAAGGTCTATTACAAAAAGTTTACATTTCTTTAAGAAAAAACCTGCAAGAAAAAGGCCGAAAACATTGACAAACCAAGCAAAAGCACGTTATACTAATGAACGATAAGCAAAGGCAATGAGGAAGACAGTAAGAGCTATCCAAACGGCAAAGCGAGCCGGGGAGGGTGGAAGCCCGGCGCAAGTAGGATTTTTCTGAAGATCACTTCTGAGCGGCAGGCTGAAAGAGGCGCAGTCTCTTAGGTACTGACGGTTTTCCTCCGTTAAAGGGAAAAGCATGTGACAGCATGTTGTAACAGGTGGTATAACAGAAGCTTGGCTTCCGTCCTTTTACAGGATGGGAGCTTTCTTTAATCAAGAGTAAAACAGCGGCGCTTAAGGGCATGGTTTACGTGCTGCAGAATTGGAGGAGTTACAATGTATGAAAAAGTATCGCCCAATCTCAATTTCGTAGAGCGGGAAAAGAATGTGGAGGCCTTCTGGAAGGAAAACCATATTTTTGAAAAAAGTATGGAAAGCCGCAAGGAGGGCGAGACCTATACCTTTTATGACGGCCCGCCGACGGCCAACGGAAAGCCTCACATCGGACACGTACTGACCCGTGTCATTAAGGATATGATTCCCAGATACCGCACCATGAAGGGGTATATGGTTCCCAGGAAGGCAGGCTGGGATACCCACGGGCTTCCGGTGGAGCTGGAGGTGGAAAAGCTCTTAGGCCTGGACGGAAAGGAGCAGATTGAGGAGTACGGTCTCGATCCCTTTATTACAAAATGTAAGGAGAGCGTGTGGAAGTACAAGGGTATGTGGGAGGATTTCTCCGGCACCGTAGGCTTCTGGGCCGACATGGACGACCCCTATGTGACCTACCACGATGACTATATCGAATCCGAGTGGTGGGCCTTAAAGGAGATCTGGAAAAAGGGACTTCTCTATAAGGGCTTTAAGATTGTACCCTACTGCCCCCGCTGTGGGACGCCTCTGTCCTCCCACGAGGTGGCACAGGGCTACAAGGCTGTGAAGGAGCGCTCTGCCATTGTGCGCTTCAAGGTTGTGGGGGAGGATGCCTATTTCCTGGCCTGGACCACCACACCCTGGACTCTGCCCTCCAATGTGGGTCTCTGCGTGAACCCCAATGACGCCTATGTAAAGGTAAAGGCGGCAGACGGCTATACCTATTATATGGCCCAAGAGCTCCTTGACAAGGTGCTCGGCTCCCTGGCAGAGGAGGGGACACTGGCCTATGAGATCCTGGAAACCTACACGGGAAAGGATCTGGAATACAAGGAATATGAGCCCCTGTTTGCCTGCGCGGGAGAGGCGGCCGCAAAGCAGCACAAAAAGGGTCACTATGTAACCTGCGATACCTATGTCACCATGACAGACGGTACGGGAATCGTTCACATTGCGCCGGCCTTTGGTGAGGACGATGCCCAGGTGGGCCGCCGGTATGATCTGCCCTTTGTACAGTTCGTGGACGGCAAGGGCGATATGACCGAGGAGACTCCCTATGCTGGTATGTTTGTGAAGAAAGCGGACCCGGAGATTTTAAAGGATCTGGACAAGGAGGGCAAGCTTTTCTCCGCACCGAAATTCGAGCATGACTACCCCTTCTGCTGGCGCTGCGATACGCCGCTTATCTACTATGCGCGGGAGTCCTGGTTTATCAAAATGACCGCCGTGAAGGAGGATCTTATCCGCAATAACAATACCATCAACTGGATTCCGGAGAGTATCGGCAAGGGCCGCTTCGGGGACTGGCTGGAGAATATTCAGGACTGGGGCATCAGCCGGAACCGCTACTGGGGAACGCCCTTAAATGTATGGGAGTGTGAGTGCGGCCATCAGCACGCCATCGGAAGCCGCAAGGAGCTTCTGGAAATGAGCGGCAATGAGAAGGCCCTCACCGTAGAGCTTCACCGCCCCTACATTGATGAAATTACCGTCAAGTGCCCCAAGTGCGGTAAGGATATGCACCGTGTGCCGGAGGTCATTGACTGCTGGTTTGACTCCGGAGCCATGCCTTTTGCACAGCACCACTATCCCTTCGAAAATCAGGAGCTGTTTGAGCAGCAGTTCCCGGCCCAGTTTATTTCCGAGGCCGTGGATCAGACGAGAGGCTGGTTCTACTCCCTTCTTGCGGAGTCCACATTGATTTTCAACAGGGCTCCCTACGAAAATGTCATCGTGCTGGGCCATGTACAGGATGAGAACGGACAGAAGATGAGCAAGTCCAAGGGAAATGCCGTGGATCCCTTTGAGGCGCTGGCCACCTACGGGGCCGACGCCATCCGCTGGTACTTCTATGTGAACAGCGCCCCCTGGCTGCCCAACCGCTTCCACGGAAAGGCTGTGATGGAGGGACAGCGCAAGTTCATGGGCACCCTCTGGAATACCTACGCATTCTTTGTGCTGTATGCCAACATCGACAAGTTTGACGCCACAAAGTATGAGCTTCATTACGAGGCCTTAAATGTCATGGACAAATGGCTCCTCTCCAAGCTGAATACGGTTGTGGGACAGGTGGACGATAATCTGGCAAATTACCGGATTCCCGAGACGGCAAGAGCCCTTCAGGAGTTCGTGGACGATATGAGCAACTGGTATGTGCGCCGCAGCCGTGAGCGCTTCTGGGCAAAGGGCATGGAGCAGGACAAAATCAATGCCTATATGACCCTTTACACCGCTCTGGTAACCATCTGCAAGGCGGCAGCGCCCATGGTGCCCTTTATCACCGAGGACATTTACCGGAATCTGGTGTGCGGCATTGACAAGAGCGCGCCGGAGAGCATTCACCTGTGTGATTTCCCTAAGGTGAAGCAGGAGTGGATTGATGCGGAGCTTGAGAAGAACATGGACGAGGTTCTGCGCATTGTGGTTATGGGCCGGGCCTGCAGAAATGCTGCAAATATCAAGAACCGCCAGCCCATTGCCCATATGTTTGTGAAGGCGCCCTATGAGCTTGATGGCTATTACCGGGAGATCATCCGGGATGAGCTCAATGTGAAGGAGGTTGCCTTTACGGATGATGTGCGCTCCTTTACCACCTACAGCTTCAAGCCTCAGCTTAAGACCGTAGGCCCCAAATACGGCAAATCCTTAAACGGTATCCGCGCCTATTTAGGGGAGGTGGACGGCAATGCGGCCATGGATGAGCTGAAGGAAAAAGGCAGTCTCACATTTGACGTAAACGGTGTTTCTGTGGTATTATCAGAAGAAGATCTGCTGATCGATATGGCCCAAACAGAAGGCTATGTGTCCGATGGGGACAATGAGATCACGGTGGTTCTTGACACCAAGCTCACACCGGAGCTTCTTGAGGAGGGCTACATTCGGGAGGTCATCAGCAAGATTCAGACCATGCGCAAGGAAGCTGACTTTGAGGTGACGGATAAGATCATTATCTACTGCCAGGGAAATGAGAAGATTGCAAAGCTTTTCAAGACCCACGGGGAGACCATTCAGTCGGAGGTGCTGGCCCTGGAGGTAAGATTCGGCGCAGCAAAAGGATACGTTAAGGACTGGAGCATCAACGGGGAGGAAGTAACCCTTGGTGTGGAACGTCCATAAAGAAAAATAAAAAAAACAGGAGGGATTTACCATGAGCAAGAGACCTTTTGATAAGGAACTCTTTAAGAGAAGCGTTGTCTACAATGTAAAAACGCTCTACAGAAGAAATATGGAGGAGGCCACACAGCAGCAGATTTTTCACGCCGTAGCGCTGGCAACCAAGGACGCAGTTATTGACGCCTGGCTGGCAACCCAGGAGGAAATGAAAAAGAAGGATCCCAAGATTGTTTACTATATGTCCATGGAATTTCTCATGGGCCGCGCTCTGGGAAATAACCTGATCAACCTGACCTTTTACGACGGAGTAAAGGAAGCCCTGGAGGAGCTTGGCTGTGATCTGAATCTCATTGAGGATCAGGAGCCGGATGCGGCTCTCGGAAACGGAGGTCTTGGAAGACTGGCAGCCTGTTTTTTGGATTCTCTGTCCACCCTTGGCTATGTGGCCTATGGCTGCGGCATCCGTTATCACTACGGAATGTTCAAGCAGAAGATCAAGGACGGCTATCAGCTTGAGGTGCCGGATGAGTGGCTGAAAAACGGCAATCCCTTTGAGTTACGGCGCACGGAGTATGCGCAGATTATCAAAATCGGCGGCTATGTGGATGTGGAGACGGATAAGAACGGGAGAAATCATTTCGTGCAGAAGGGCTATCAGAGCGTCCGCGCCGTGCCCTGCGATCTGCCGGTGGTAGGCTATGGCAACAATGTGGTAAATACCCTTCGCATCTGGGACGCGGAGCCTATGAATTCCTTCCATCTGGATTCCTTTGGCAAGGGCGAGTACCAGAAGGCCGTGGAGGAGGAAAACCTGGCAAAGCTTATCGTTGAGGTTCTCTATCCCAATGACAATCACATGGCAGGCAAGGAGCTTCGCCTGAAGCAGCAGTATTTCTTTATCTCTGCAAGCGTGCAGAGAGCCGTTGCAAAATATAAGGATACCCACAAGGATATCCGCAAATTCTATGAAAAGGCAACCTTCCAGCTCAACGACACCCATCCTACGGTGGCAGTGGCAGAGCTGATGCGTGTGCTCATTGACGAGGAGTATCTGGAGTGGGATGAGGCGTGGGAGGTTACCACAAAGACCTGTGCCTATACCAACCACACGATTATGTCCGAGGCGTTGGAGAAATGGCCTATTGAGCTGTTTTCCAGACTGCTTCCCCGTGTATATCAGATCATCGAGGAGATCAACCGCCGCTTTATCCTGGAGATTCAGAAGAAGTATCCGGGAGATCATGAGAAGGTGCGCAAGATGGCCATTATCTACGACGGGCAGGTGAAGATGGCCCACCTTGCCATTGCGGCAGGCTATTCCGTCAACGGTGTGGCGAGACTCCATACGGAGATTCTCAAGAATCAGGAGCTTCGGGACTTCTATCAGATGATGCCGGAGAAGTTCAACAATAAGACCAATGGAATCACCCAGCGTCGGTTCCTGCTTCACGGCAATCCGCTGCTGGCAGCCTGGGTAACGGATCACATCGGGGATGAGTGGATTACGGATCTGTCCCAGATTAGCAAGCTTAAGATCTATGTGGATGATGAGAAGGCTCAGCAGGAGTTTATGAACATCAAGTATCAGAATAAGGTTCGCCTTGCAAAATACATTTTGGAGCACAATGGAATCGAGGTGGATCCCAGATCTATTTTCGACGTACAGGTAAAACGTCTCCACGAGTATAAGCGCCAGCTGATGAACATTCTCCATGTGATGTATCTGTACAACCAGATTAAGGAGCATTCGGAGATGCCCTTCTATCCAAGAACCTTTATTTTCGGCGCAAAGGCAGCGGCAGGCTATCACCGTGCAAAGCTGACCATTAAGCTGATCAACGCTGTGGCAGAGGTGATCAACAACGATGCTTCCATTAACGGCAAGCTGAAGGTGGTATTTATCGAGGATTACCGGGTATCCAATGCGGAGCTTATTTTCGCGGCGGCGGATGTGTCTGAGCAGATTTCCACGGCCAGCAAGGAGG
Organism: Lachnospiraceae bacterium; assembly: GCA_022791635.1. Lineage (GTDB taxonomy): Bacteria > Bacillota > Clostridia > Lachnospirales > Lachnospiraceae > Laedolimicola. The sequence continues at coordinate 52,715 of JAAVZL010000012.1, read as the reverse complement.
CTTCCGGTACGGGCAACATGAAGTTTATGCTCAACGGCGCTATTACTATCGGAACCATGGACGGAGCCAACGTGGAGATGGTGGAGGAGATGGGCGAGGAGAACGCCATTATCTTCGGCTTGAGCTCCGATGAGGTCATCAACTACGAGCAGAACGGCGGTTACAATCCCATGGATATCTTCAACAGTGACCAGGATATCCGTCAGGTGCTTATGCAGCTTATCAACGGCTACTATGCACCCAATGATCCGGAGCGGTTCCGGGATATTTATGATTCCCTTCTCAATACCAAGAGCAGCGATCGGGCGGATACTTACTTTATCCTGAAGGATTTCCGTTCCTATGCGGAGGCTCATAAGAAGATAGAGGAAGCATATCGGGATGAAAAGGGCTGGGCAAAGAAGGCCATCATGAACACGGCCTCCTGCGGAAAGTTCTCCTCTGACCGGACTATCCGGGAGTATGTGGATGAGATCTGGCATCTGGATAAGATTTCTGTAACCTTATAAGAGGGCTGTGGGTATCAAATGATATTTATAAAAGAAGCTGTGTCGATAGTGGCATGGCTTCTTTTGTTTCTGTGTCCCAAAAGTCTATTTTGCCTCTTGATTCATAAAATGTAACATGAGAGAAAAAATAAAGACAGGAATATCGATATTTATTATTTTAATCCTGCTTCCCTATGTGGCGGTGGTATTTCGTACCGGAAATATGAAGGGGGAGGAGAAGCCGGCACAGGGCCCGGGCCTTGAGGACTATGTGGCGGGTATTCTGCCGGGGCAGATGCCTCTTTCTTATCAGACGGAAGCGCTGAAAGCCCAGGCGGTGATTATTCGGACTAATCTTTTGAAAAAAAGCATGGAGTTTTATGGGGCCGACAGTCCTATGGAAGCGCTGCAGTCTATTCGGGAAGAGGATTTAAAGACCATGGGCTTTGATTATGCGTCTCCGGAGGAGCTTCGACAGCTGTTGGGTTATGATCAGTGGGAACTGTATGGGGAGAAGGTTCAAAGAGCGGTGTCGGCCACGGAGGGGAGGATTCTGACGATCAATGGGCTGCCGGTGGATCTGCCGTACCATGCGGTGAGTGCAGGGAAAACACGCAGTGGTCAGGTGCTGGGGGAGGGGTATTCCTACTTGGAGTCTGTGGACTGTGCCACGGACGTGGAGGCGGCGGATTATCTGAGCATTCAGATTCTTTCTCTTAGGGAGCTTCCCGAGATTCGAACCCGGGATGATGCGGGGTATGTGACGGAGCTTTCTCTGGGGGAGGAGCTTCTGGCCGGGGAGGAGTTTCGCAGTCGTTTTGGCTTAAATTCCAGCAGCTTTACTCTGGAGCAGACGGAGGACGGCATCCGGGCAGTGACAAAGGGGCTTGGGCACGGTTTGGGACTGAGTATGTATCAGGCCAATCGGCAGGCGGCTGACGGAAAGACTTACCTGGAAATTTTAAGCTATTTTTATAAAAATGTGGAATGTATAAGCTTGTCATAAAGTGGCTATGCTATGATTAGCAGCACAGCGAAAACGTGTGAAATCTAGTATAGAGGTGAAGCTTATGACAGTAAAAAGAAAGAAAAAGAGTACATTTGGAGGAAGGACTGTTACGGTTGCGTTCAGTCTCTGCCTTTTGGCCGTGGTTGCCATGATTGGCATGTATACGGTGGGAAAGAGTGATCAGAAACAGCAGGAGCTTGAGCAGCAGGTAGCGGAGGCCGAGCAGAAGAAACAGGCGGAGGAAAAGGCAAAGCAGGAGGAAGCACGGAAGGCTTTGGAGGAGCAGGAGAAGGAGGAGCAGCGGCAGGAGGCGGCTTCTGCCTCGGCAACGCGGGAGAAGGAGACGGATAATAAGATCCGGGAGAATACGGTAGCTTATGGAGCGGAGCTGGAGAGTGAGTTCCAGGCAGAGCCGGAGGAGATTGCGGAGAATATCGTGATTGATGAGATGGAGGAGGCCTCCGGAGGGGATGTGATGACGGAGGAGCCTACCCTTAATTTTTCGGCGGAGACGGATAAGCTGATGTGGCCCATTGCCGGGAATATTATTTTGGATTATAGTATGGACAAGTCGGTTTATTTTTCTACTTTGAATCAGTATAAGTATAATCCGGCGGTGATCATTCAGGGAAGCCAGGATGCTTCTGTGATGTGTGCGGCTCAGGGGAAGGTGACTTCTATTGAGACGCTGGATGAGACGGGGACTACGGTTACTATGGATATTGGAAATGGGTATGAATTGATTTACGGGCAGTTGAAGGAGCTGACGGTGAAGGAGGGGGATTACCGGAAGGCTGGGGAGACCATTGGGTATGTGAGTGAGCCTACGAAGTATTATGCTCAGGAGGGGTGTAATGTTTATTTTGGGGTTCGCAAGGATGGAGAGAGTGTGGATCCGATGACGCTTCTTCAGTAGATTCCTATGCTTTTATGGTATTCATGGAAGTAATTGGGTTGGTTGTGATAAGCCGTTCCTTTTGGGGGCGGCTTAGTTTTTTGATGGCGGCTTCTCTTTGCAGGGCTTGGCGTTTGGCGGGGAAGGTTTCGTAGTAGACTAGGGTGACCGGGAGGCGGGAGCGGGTGTATTTGGCGCCTTTGCCGGTGTTGTGGGCTTTGAGGCGGTTGGTTAGGTTGGTGGTCCAGCCGGTGTAGAGGGTGTTGTCGGAGCAGTTTAGGATGTAGGTGTAGAATTTCATTGGGGGGCCTTTCTTTCTTGGGGATACGGATATAGGGACGGGGCTGCCGCAGCATAAGACAGCAGTCATTTCCATATCCCTTGTTCGGACGGTTCACGTACATCCTGTCTGCTCTGTACGTACATTGCCCCTGGGAAGCTTTTGATAAATTCAGGTTGTTTGGGTCAATGTTCGTTCATATCAGACAGGCTGTGCGTGAACAGCCGGACAAGGGATATCGGAAAAGCCTGCTGTCTTATGCTGCGGCAGCCCCTGGCTTTGACTGTGGTTCGTTGAGAAAGAGCCTTCTTGTGAAGGCTCTTTTATTATAAGGGATTTTTTGGGGGTTGGCAATTTTGTTTTTATAGGGGCATGGGGGCTACGAATACGTACATCATGATGAAGTGGCAGATGCTTCCGCCCATGACGAAGAGGTGGAAGATTTCGTGGGAGCCGAAGTGTTTGTGCTTTGCGTTGAAGATGGGCAGCTTTAGGGCGTAGATGATGCCGCCTATGGTGTAGATGATTCCTCCGGCCAGGAGCCAGGCGAAGGCGGCTGGGGAGAGGGAGTTGAGGATCTGGGTGAAGGCCAGGACGCAGACCCAGCCCATGGCAATGTAGAGGATGGAGGAGAACCATTTGGGGCAGGTGATCCAGAGGGCTTTGATGAGGATTCCGGCCAGGGCGATGCTCCATACCAGGGCGCAGAGGGTGTAGCCGGTTTTGTTGCCTAAGACGATGAGGCAGACGGGGGTGTAGGAACCGGCTATGAGGACGAAGATCATCATGTGATCGATTTTTCGCAGGATGCGGTTGGAGCGCTCGGAGAGATTCAGGGTGTGGTAGGTGGCGCTGGCTCCGTAGAGGAGGATCATGCTTCCGATGAAGATGGACAGGGAGATGACGTGAATGATGTCGGGCTGGCTTGCGGCTCTGATTAACAGCGGGGTAGCGGCGAAGGCAGCCATGAGCATACCGATGAAATGGGTGATGGCGCTGCCGGGGTCTTTGATTTCAAATTTCATAGATAGGTCTCCTTTTCAAGATTATATTCTAACATGTAGTTTTTAATACTATGTGCTGATGCATATATATTATACCTGGGGGTTTAAAATGTCAAGGGATTTAGATTGACTTTTTAGAGGAATCGTCGATATAATGAAAATAAAGGAGAAGGTTCGGATGCTTTTTGGAGAAAGGATGGAGGGAGACTACAGATGGAGGAACGAGTGCTGCGGATACAGATGCTGTTGTTGTCTTTGCCCGGAGGGATTTCCAAAAGTGAAATTATGGACCAGCTGTATGGGTGGAATGAGAGAGGGGATGTGTTATTTTAAATGCGGATTTCCTTTGGAGCTGGATACGCTGGAGTTTCTGGATGTGATTGAGAGGGCCCGCATATATACATTTCAGATTATGTTGAAAATGAATTTTTGAATAAAATTAAAACCTTCATTCAGATATAGCTGCCAGCAAAAAAATAAGGGTATGCCGGATTGCTCCGACATACCCCTGTATTTTTTCTTAGCCAAAGTATCTCTTAAGAAGTCCCTCAAATGCCTTGCCATGACGAGCCTCGTCGCGCGCCATCTCATGAACGGTGTCATGAATTGCATCCAGGTTTGCAGCCTTTGCTCTCTTGGCCAGGTCAAACTTGCCGGCGGTAGCGCCGTTCTCAGCGGCAACTCTCATCTCCAGGTTCTTCTTGGTGCTGTCGGTCACAACCTCGCCCAGAAGCTCAGCAAACTTAGCGGCATGCTCAGCCTCCTCGTAAGCTGCCTTCTCCCAGTACAGGCCGATCTCCGGATAACCCTCTCTGTGAGCAACTCTTGCCATAGCAAGATACATACCAACCTCGGAGCACTCTCCGTTGAAGTTTGCTCTTAAGTCCTCAAGAATATCCTCGCTTACGCCCTTGGCAACGCCTACTACGTGCTCGGCTGCCCAGGAAAGGCCCTCGGCCTGCTCGGTGAACTTGTCCGGACCAACGCCGCACTGGGGACACTTCTCGGGAGCGGAATCTCCCTCGTGAACATAACCACATACCTGACATACGAATTTCTTCATGCTTTTATTCTCCTTTTCTTATAAAAAATATTTTGTGTTCTAAAACAGTAATGATTACTGTTATTAAGATATCACAGATTTGAACAAGCGTCAAGAGTTAATTTTTATTTTCCGGGTAAAAATTTGTGAAGATTTTGTGATTAGATTGGCTGCAAAGGTTCGTCTTTCAGACAATCGCTGCAAATCCCGTAGTATTGCACCGTATGTCCTTCGATACGGCCGGGAAAGGACTTCTGGGCCTCTGTGTTGATAAAGTCTTCATTTTCCATATGAATGTCAAGAAGTCCGCGGCACTTTTTGCATACAAAGTGTGAGTGGGGTTCCACGTGGGCGTCAAAGCGGTCGGCGCCGTCGGTGGTGATCTTGATGATCTCTCCTAAGTCTGTCAAGAGAGCAAGATTGCGGTAGACGGTTCCCAGACTGATGTTGGGAAACTCTTTTCTTACATTTATATAAATGGTATCCGCCGTGGGGTGATCGTATCGGGAAAGCAGAAAGCTTTTGATGCATTCCCGCTGGCGGCTGTATTTTAAGGCAGTCATATAGCCCTCCTTTCCTCCTTTTTCAGGAGTATTCCAATAACAATAATGATTATTGTTTCTTATATTTTAACAAAAAAAGTGGGAAAGTCAAGAGAAGAGTGCTGGAAATATGATCAAAAATTGCAGAAAAGGTTGACAACAAGTAATCGGACTGTTATAATTCTTTCATAAGTCTTAACAAATTTGTAATAATTGAGTTGAGAACCTTACGGAGGATAGTAAAAAATAATGAGAGTTTATAAATTGACAACGTTGTGTCTGACTGGTGCTCTTTGCTTTAGCTTTGGCGGAATCAAGGCAGAGGCCAGCAACCTTTCTTCTTTTGGAGAAGAGGGAATAGCATCCGTCATGACAGAGGCCCATACAGCAGATCCTACGGTGGATGAGAAGGTGGTAGAGGAGCTGACTCCTTCCGAATACGACGGGATTTGTATCGCGCAGGTAAATGACTACGTAAATGTGAGAAGTCTTCCCAGTGAGGAGGGTGAGATTCTCGGAAAGCTTTATGATGAGTCTGCAGGAACCATTGAGGAGGATGTGGACGGCTGGTTCAAGATTACCTCCGGAAGCGTTACCGGATATGTAAAGAGTGATTATGTGGTTACCGGAGACGAGGCAGAGGCTCTGGCCGCAGAGGTTGGAAAGCGGGTTGCCACCGTTACCACAGAGACCCTTCGAGTGAGAAATGAGGCCAGTACGGAGTCCAGCATCTTAGGACTTATTGGAGAAGAGGAGGAGCTTACGGTTACGGACGAGACGGATGACTGGGTACAGGTATCCATCGAGGAAGGCGACGGCTGGGTATCCAAGGAGTTCGTAGATCTGCGGACGGATTTTGTTCAGGCAGAGTCCAAGGAAGAGGAAAGAGCCAGACTGGAGAAGGAAGAGGCAGCCAAGGAAGAGGGCAGACGGAAAGCGGCAGAAGCGGCAGCTAAGACAGGCGCCGGCCAGAATTCCGCTCTCGGCAATGGCGGCGGAAGCAGCAGCGGAAACGCAGTGGCATCCTTTGCAAGTCAGTTTGTGGGCAATCCTTATGTATATGGCGGTACCAGCCTTACAAACGGTGCAGACTGCTCCGGCTTTGTTATGAGCGTATATGCCAACTTTGGCGTGGGTCTTCCCCACTCCTCCAGCGCAATGCGCAGCATGGGTTACGGCGTGAGCCTTTCCGAGGCACAGCCGGGAGACATTATCTGCTACAGCGGCCATGTGGCAATCTACTGCGGCAACAATACCATCGTACATGCAAGTACGGCAGCCACCGGAATCAAATATACATCACCGGCCAACTACAAGCCGATTCTGGCAGTAAGAAGAATTTTCTAACAGGCAGGAATAGAAAGAAGACAGGAGCGATGATTCGCTCCTGTTTTTTGGTAGCAATTTCAGGAATTTTATAGTACCATAGAGAGAAATAGAAAAACCGCTCCCAGCGGACGAAAAAAGAAGCTGGGAGAAGGAAAGCAGGAGACTTTTATGAGCTTAAACGATACCCCTTCATCAGAAAGAGTCCGCATCGGCATTTTCGGAAAGCGCAATTCGGGAAAATCCAGTATTTTGAATGCCGTTACCGGTCAGGAGGCCGCCCTTGTGTCCGAGACCAAGGGAACCACCACAGATCCCGTTTATAAGGCAATGGAGCTTCTTCCCCTGGGTCCCGTTCTCTTTATGGATACGCCGGGACTGGACGACGAGGGGGATCTTGGAATGCTTCGGGTACAAAAAAGCCGTGAGCTGCTTAAGAAAACCGATCTGGCGCTTCTGGTGATAGATAAAACCGTGGGAATGGACGAGCTGGACGGGCGGCTTGCAAGAGAGCTTCAGGATCGTCAGATTCCTTTTTTACTTATTTATAATAAATGTGACCTGGCTTGGGGGGCAGCCGCACCGAAGGAGCCCAATGCCCTATATGTCAGCGCCCGCACGGGTCAGGGGATAGAGGAGCTGAAGGAGCAATTGTCAAAGCTTTTGCCCCGGGAGAGGCAGACAAAACGGCTTGTGGGGGATCTGCTTAATCCCATGGATTTGGTGGTGCTGGTGGTGCCTATTGACAAGAGCGCGCCTAAGGGACGCCTGATTCTACCTCAGCAGCAGACCATTCGGGATGTTCTGGAGGCAGGCGCTGTCTCTGTGACAGTGAGAGAGATGGAGCTTAAGAGGACGCTTGCGCTTCTTCCCGGGAGGCCAAGGCTTGTGATTACGGACAGTCAGGTGTTTGACAGGGTGCACAAGGAGACGCCGGAAGGTATCCTGCTGACCTCCTTCTCTATCCTGTTTGCCCGCTATAAGGGCAGTCTGGCCAGGGCGGTTTTGGGGGCCGGGATGCTGGAGGAGCTAAGGGAGGGGGATTCGGTGCTCATTGCCGAGGGCTGTACCCATCACCGCCAGTGTGAGGATATCGGCACCGTAAAGCTGCCCCGCTGGATCCGGGAGTATACGGGAAAGAATTTAAAGCTTTCCTTTGCCTCGGGAACGGATTTTCCGGAGGATCTTTCTCCCTACCGGCTTATTGTCCACTGCGGCGGCTGTATGCTCTCAGAGCGGGAGATGCAGTGCCGCGTGGAGCAGGCGGCCGTGGGAGGGGTTCCCATGACCAATTTTGGAATCCTGATTGCCTATATGAAGGGGATTCTAAAGAGAAGCCTGGATCCATTTCCGGAGATGGCGGATTTGTTAAACGGAGGAATGCAATGGGAGAGGAAAGAGAAGTGAGCATGCCAAAAGGGCCCTTGCATCAGAAGCTTTCGGCTTATGGAGCATCGGATTTTTATGGATTTCATATGCCCGGCCATAAGCGGCATATGGGGGGAGCAAGCGGTCCTTACGGATTGGATATTACGGAGATCCACGGCTTTGACGATCTGCATCACCCTCAGGAGCACGGAATTCTGGCCCAGGCCCAGGCCCGGGCGGCCGCTGTCTATGGGGCGGAGGAAACCCACTTTCTGGTAAACGGCAGTACGGCGGGGGTCTTAAGCGCCATATCCGGCTGCACCCGCCCGGACGGAGAGCTTTTGCTTGCCAGGAACAGCCACCGCAGCGCCTACCATGGGGCGGCTCTTTTAAGGCTTAAAGTGCACTATCTTTATCCTCAGATTCTTGTGGAATTGGGGATAAACGGCGGGATTTTACCAGAGGATGTGGATAAGTCTCTGACTATGCACGAGGGAATCGAGGCCGTGTTTGTGACCTCGCCCACCTATGAGGGCGTCTGCCTGGATGTGAAGGCAGTGGCAGAGATTTGTCACTGCCATGGGGTGCCGCTGATTGTGGATCAGGCCCATGGGGCTCATTTTCCATTTTCCGCTTATTTTCCCGAGGATGCCCTGAGGGCCGGGGCCGATGTGGTGATTCAGAGCGTGCATAAGACTCTGCCATCGCTGACGCAGACGGCGCTTCTGCATGTGCAGGGAGACTTGGTGGATCGGGAAAGGCTTCGAAGCTATTTATCCGTGTATCAGAGCAGCAGCCCCTCTTACGTGCTGATGGCCTCCCTGGACGACTGTATGGAGCTGCTGGAGAAAAAGGGGGAAGCTCTTTTTGCGGCATACACGGAGCGTCTGGAGCAATTTCGAGTGGAATGCCGGGATCTGAGGAACTTAAGGCTGCTGGGAAAGGAGCTTGTGGGAAGAGAGGGCGTTTCGGACTTTGACCGCTCCAGACTGGTAATATTTTCGGAAGAGGAAGCCTTGACCGGCGCCGGACTTTCCCGCTGGCTTCGGGCGCAGGCGCATTTGGAGATGGAGATGGCAGCAGGAGCTTATGTGACAGGGATATCCAGCGTGGCGGATCAAAGGGAGAATTTTGAGCGCCTTGACGCTGCGTTGCATACTTTGGATAAGACCCTGCAGGAGGATGGCGGCAGCCCACAGAACCAAAAATCAAAGAGAGAAAAAAGCCGGCAGATCCGAAAGGCCCAGGCGGCGCTGCCTCTGTGGCAGGCACTGGAGGAGGACAGGGAGTGGGTGGAGGCGGACAAAGGTGAAAACCGCCTCAGCGCTTCCTATCTCTACCTCTATCCGCCGGGAATTCCCTTGGTGGTTCCCGGTGAGCGCCTTGATGCCGGACTTTGCCGTGAAATCAAGGCAGCGGCGGGAAGGGGACAACGGCTTCATGGCCTTGACGGACAGGGACGGATCGCCGTGGTAAGGGACCGGCGGGTAACCGGGCCCGTGGAATAGAAGCAGGAAAAGCAGGAGATAAGCATATGGGAAAGATCTTTTATCTATTTGGAAAAAGCTCCACCGGAAAGGATACCATTTATAAGAATTTAATGGAAAATAAGGAGCTTGGGCTTCGGCCTGTGATTCCCTACACCACCCGCCCTATGCGGGCAGAGGAGACGCCGGGGGTGGAGTATCATTTTACGAATGAAGAGGAGCTGTCCCGCATGGAGGCGGTGGGAAAGGTCATTGAGCTGCGATCTTATGAGACCGTTCATGGGACCTGGAAATATTTTACCGCAGACGGAAAGCATGTGGATCTGGATCGGTTTCATTATGTCATGATTGGCGTTTTAGACTCCTTTGTGGCAATCCGGAAATATTACGGGGAGGATAAGGTGGTCCCTGTTTACATTGAGGTGGAGGACGGAGAGCGTCTTCAGAGAGCCCTTGACCGGGAGCGGAGTCAGGAGCAGCCAAGATATGCGGAAATGTGCCGGAGATTCCTGACGGACAGCGCGGACTTTGGGGAGGAACGGCTTCTTGCGGCACGGATCGGACGGCGTTTTTACAACAAAAATCTCCAGGAATGCATCGAGGAAATTACGAATTATATTCGGGAGCAAATGGAAGTGTAAAAAGTTTGTCTTTTACAGAGGAAATGTGATATACTACAGGTAGACAGTGAACAGCAATTGTAGAGAAAAAGGAGGGGAGATTTTATGCCAGATTTTAAAGATATCCTGGGTCATGAAGAAATTATCAGCCATTTGCAGAACGCCATTCGTCTCAAAAAGATCTCCCACGCCTATATTCTGGACGGGGAGGAGGGCTCCGGCAAGAATCTGCTTGCCCAGACCTTTGCCCAGACCCTGCAATGTGAGAAGGGGGAGATTTCTCCCTGCGGCGTCTGCCGCTCCTGCAAGCAGACGATCAGCGGCAATCAGCCGGACATTATCTATGTTCATCACGAAAAGCCTGGCTCCATCGGAGTGGAGGATATCCGGGATCAGCTCTGCGGGGATATTCAGATTCGCCCTTATAGCAGTCCCTACAAGATTTATCTCATAGATGAGGCGGAAAAGATGACCGTTCAGGCCCAAAATGCTCTCTTAAAGACCATTGAGGAGCCGCCCTCCTACGGTGTGATTCTGCTTTTGACCACCAACTCGGAGGCCTTTTTGCCTACTATTTTGTCCCGCTGTGTGACCTTAAAGCTGCGTCCGGTGAAGGACAGCCTTATCCGGAGCTACCTGATGGAGCAACTGCGCATTCCCGATTACCAGGCAGATCTGTGTACGGCCTTTGCCAGGGGGAATGTGGGAAGAGCTCGCATGCTTGCCCTGTCGGAGCATTTTGCGGAGCTTAAGGATCATGCGGTTCATCTGGTGCGCCATATGGGCGATATGGAGCTTTGGGAGATCACCGAGGCCATTCGCAGGGTGTCGGATTACAAGACGGATATCAACGATTATCTGGACTTGCTGGCTCTCTGGTATCGGGACGTTTTGCTGTTTAAAGCCACAAGACAGGTGGATGACCTAGTGTTTTCAGAGGAGATCAATGATATCAGCTTGCAGGCCACTAAGATATCTTATGAGGGTCTGGAACAGATTATCGATGCACTGGAGAAGGCCAAGGTAAGGCTCAAGGCCAATGTGAATTTTGAGCTCACCATGGAGCTTCTTCTGCTGACTATAAAGGAGAATTGAAATGGAAAAGGTAATAGGAGTCAGATTCCGGAACGCGGGAAAGGTGTACTATTTCTCTCCCGGAAGACTGAATATCCCCAAGGGAAAGCATGTGATTGTAGAGACGGCCAGAGGGATAGAGTATGGATATGTGGTGGTGGGAACCAAGGAGGTGGAGGGCGATAAGGTCATTCAGCCCTTAAAGCCCGTTCTCCGGATCGCCACGGCAGAGGATGACGCCAAGGAAGCCGCCAACCGGCAGAAGGAAAAGGAGGCCTTTCAGATTTGCCTGGAAAAGATCCGCAAGCATAAGCTGGATATGAAGCTGATACAGGCAGAATATACCTTTGACAACAATAAGGTGCTGTTTTATTTTACGGCGGACGGCCGCATTGATTTTCGGGAGCTGGTGAAGGACTTAGCCGCCGTGTTTAAGACCCGCATTGAGCTGCGCCAGATTGGCGTGCGGGACGAGACGAAGATTGTGGGAGGCATCGGCATCTGCGGAAGAAGCCTTTGCTGTCATACCCATCTGTCGGAATTTATTCCCGTTTCCATTAAGATGGCAAAGGAGCAGAATCTCTCCCTGAACCCCACCAAGATCTCCGGCGTGTGCGGCCGCCTCATGTGCTGCCTGAAGCATGAGCAGGAGACCTACGAGGAGCTTAACAGCCGTCTGCCGGGCCTGGGAGATCATGTGACCACCAGTGACGGACTTCGGGGAGAGGTACAGAGCGTCAATGTGTTGCGCCAAAAGGTGAAGGTGATTGTGACCCTGGAGGGGGACGAGAAGGAGATTCGGGAGTACAAGGTGGATGAGCTGAAATTCCGGCCCAGGCGCAGGAAGGACAAGGGCGACATTGCCGACAAGGAGCTAAAGAAGCTGGAGGCGCTGGAACGCCAGGAGGGAAAATCAAAGTTAGATGACAATTAAGCTTTTGGAGGGAGAACGTCTGGATGAGCTTCAAAGAAACGGCTACCGGATCATTCAGAATCCCCACACCTTCTGCTTTGGCATGGACGCAGTGCTGCTGTCCGGTTTTGCAAGGGTAAAGCCCGGGGAGCGGGCGCTGGATTTGGGAACCGGAACGGGAATCATTCCCATTCTTCTTCGGGGGAAGACAAAAGGGCGGGACTTTACCGGACTGGAGATTCAAAGGGAGAGCGCAGACATGGCAAGGCGCAGTGTGGCGTACAATCACCTGGAGGATTCCATTTCCATTGTGACCGGAGATATCAAAGAAGCAGCAGCTCTTTTCGGGGCTGCTTCTTTTGATGTGGTGACCTGCAATCCTCCCTATATGACGGGAAACCACGGTCTGGTGAACCCGGAGCAGCCCAAGGCCATAGCCCGCCACGAGATTCTGTGTACGCTGGAGGATGTGATCGGGCAGACGGCAAGGGTGCTTCGCCCAGGGGGACGCTTTTACCTGGTCCACCGGCCCTTCCGCCTGGCGGAGATTTTTACCTGCCTTGTGCAGCACCGCCTGGAACCCAAGCGGATGCGCCTGGTGTATCCCTTTGCGGATAAGGAGCCCAATATGGTTCTCATTGAGGCGCTGTTGGGGGGAAGGTCCCGGATTACGGTGGAAAAGCCTTTGATTGTATATGAGAGGCCGGGAGTTTATACGGACGAGATTACGGATATCTATGGGTATTGAGAAGGCAAGGACGCAGGAGGTGAAGGCCTTTTGTGAGGAGAAGGGTATGAAGGGAAAATTATATTTGTGTGCCACACCGATCGGGAATCTGGAGGATATCACCCTTCGGGTGCTTCGAACCCTGCGGGAGGTGGACCTGATTGCTGCGGAGGATACCCGGAACAGCATCAAGCTTTTGAATCATTTTGAGATTCACACGCCTATGACAAGCTATCACGAATACAACAAGTATGACAAGGGCAGAGAGCTCATTGCCAAGCTTTTGCAGGGGATGCAGATTGCGCTGATTACGGATGCGGGAACCCCGGGGATTTCCGACCCGGGAGAGGAGCTGGTGAAAATGTGTGCCCAGGAGGGGATCGAGGTGACCTCTCTTCCCGGAGCCTCGGCCTGCATCACGGCGCTGACCCTGTCGGCCCTTGGAACCAGGCGCTTTGCCTTTGAGGCCTTTCTGCCTGGAGATAAGAAGGAACGGCAGGCTGTTTTGGAGGAACTGACGCGGGAGACCCGAACTATGATTCTTTATGAGGCGCCTCACCGTCTGAAAAGAACCCTGGAGGAGCTTTACGAGCTTTTGGGCAACCGGCGGCTGACTGTCCTTCGGGAGCTGACGAAGAAATATGAGACTGCTTTCCGGACGGATTTTCAGGAGGCAATCCGCTACTATGAGACGGAGGAGCCCAGAGGGGAATGCGTGCTGGTGATCGAGGGGAAAAAGCAGGAGGAGCTTGTAAGAGAGCGGCAGGAGGCCTGGCAGGATTGGAGCCTCAAGAAGCATATGGCGCTCTATGAGGACCAGGGAATTCCCCATAAGGAGGCCATGCGTCTTGTGGCAAAGGATCGGGGGGTATCCCGGCGGGATATTTATCAGGAGCTTTTATCCATTGGAGATGACAGAGAATAGCGCTTCTGTGTAATCAATCGAGTAGGGAAGTTTTTTCTCCCTGCTCGCCGCGCGCCCGTGTGCATAAAAGAAAACCGGTAGCCATGTTCATGGTTGCCGGTTTGATTATGTAGCAGGATTTTTAAATGAGATCCGCAAGCTTTGCCAGATCCTCGATGGTCTTTCTGGAAACCATTTTCCCGTGATACTCAATCAGATCTTCTCGATCTCCTGTGAAGATATCCGTAGGTGCATATTTCTTTAAAATGATTTTGTCATCTTCCACATAGATTTCGAGAGAATCGCGTTCTTCAATGTTAAATACCTTCCGTAATTCCATTGGAAGCGTGATACGTCCCAGCTCGTCTAGTCTTCTAACTACTCCAGTGTTCTTCATGTGTCTCCTCCTTCTGCGATAGTAGCACGTTCTTGCTTGTTAGTATAACAAAAAGTTTGCAAGATTCCAATAGAAAATTTAAGAAATCTTGGCGAAAAATGAAAAAAGCTCCTGTAAAAAAATTTACAAAAATGCGCGAAAAATGTGGAAAATTAAGAAAAATATTGTTAGGAAACATGGGACGAGACACAAGATAATATATTGATTGTAAAAGAGAAAAGAACGGTATAAAATGTTAAATTATTTATGGGGCGCCATGCTGCTGGTGGGTGTTGTGTACGGAGCCTTTCAAGGGAGGCTTCCGGAGCTGACGGCCGCAGCTCTTGATTCTGCAAAGGATGCGGTAAGTCTGTGCATTACGATGACGGGGGTGATGTCTCTTTGGGTGGGGCTGATGGAGATTGCTCAGAAGAGCGGAATGATCCGCCAGGCGGCGGGAAAGCTTCAGCCCTTTATTAACTTTATGTTTCCGGGCATTCCCAAAGGACACAAGGCAAGGGAATACATAACCACCAATATCATAGCCAATATTTTCGGCCTGGGCTGGGCGGCCACACCGGCGGGACTTAAGGCCATGGAGGCCTTGGAGGAGCTGGAGGAGGAGCGGAGGAAAGGGCGGGCAGGAAAGCCGGGCAGGAAAGCCATCCGACCGCCTGTGCCTAAGGGAACGGCCAGCAATGAAATGTGCACCTTCTTAATTATTAACATTTCGTCCCTGCAATTGATTCCGGTGAATATCATTGCCTACCGGAGCCAGTACGGGAGCGTGAATCCGGCTGCAATTGTGGGTCCGGCCATCGTGGCGACCATGGTGAGTACGGCGGTGGCGGTTGTATATTGTAAGGTGATGGATGGGAAAGGGGCTGTCGCAAAATAGAACAGCAGACTTTTATATCTGCAAATGTCCCCTTGTACGCCCAGGGCATTGACAATGCATAATAGATAAACTAGAATGAAACTGGCGGTTCCCCCCTTTTTTATTAATAAAAGTATTACATAAAATGATTACTACTGCTATATATAGAAAAAATGATTAATAGGGAGGAGCGTGTAAGCATGGGCATATATTTAAATCCAGGAAATGAGCAGTTTGCAGTTTCTGTTAATTCCGAGTTGTATGTGGATAAGACAGACCATTGATTTGTTCCGGCAGGCCGAGAAGATTTGGAAAAACAATGGCAGTAACTATGTTGGCGGCGTATTACAGTAAAGGATGCCATTCTGAGAAACTATTTATGGGACTTAACATAAGCCAAAATGAATTTTTTAAGATGCACCTGAATAAATATAATGTAATTTTTTTGGATATCCAGTGGATGTACGGAAATGCACTTGAGGAAATGAAGAGAAATTCGACTCTTAAAGTAGTGAGTTATATTCAGGAACAGAGACTTATGAGTCTTTAATGATGTATATTGCAATGGATTTTGATGGATTAAGACAATTGATTGTAGACATGTTGGGAGGTCGGCGGTGTAGTATTGATGTGGAATCTTTTCAAAATGATATTACTTCATTTAACTCCGCAGATGATGTGGTCACGTTATTGATTCATATGGGATACATGGCTTATGATAGCAAGACAAAAAAAGTTTTTATTCCAAATGATGAGGTAAGGAGCGCTTTTCTGCGGGCCATTAAAAATGATGGGTGGGAAGAGGTAATCAGAGCAATTAGCGCATCGGAAACTTTGCTTAAAGCTACTTTGGCAATGGATGAACAAGACTTGGCACAGATGATACAGGAAGTCCATATGAAAAGTTCTTCTAGCTTAATATATAACAATGAAATTTCTCTAAGCAGTGTGATTGCACTGGCATATTATAGCGCCTGCAGAGATTATACTCTTGTAAGAGAATTGCCGATAGGAAATGGGTTTGCCGATAAATCCGGCATTGGTTCTGGAATTAAAATGGGGAAATATTTTGCTTGTTGGAATTAATTATGAAAAGAAAAATAAAAAGCATGAATGTAAAATAGAAAAGTTTGAAATGTAATTTTTTCAAAAAATTCGTGTCATTAACCCGACACAAGGGGGCTGTCGCAAAATAGGGCAGTAGACTTTTCCATATCCGGTGTTCGGACGGTTCTCACACATTCTGTCTGCTTTGTACGGACATTGCCTAAGCAATATCCGTCCATATCAGACAGCCTGTGCGCGAACAGCCGGACACTGGATATCAGAAAAGTCTGCTACCCTATTTTGCGACAGCCCCTTAGCTTTCTGCATAAAACCGTGAAAACAGATTATCCCGCCATCCCAGCCTGCCGATATAAAAATATAGGAACACCATTCAAAAGCGCACGTAAGAAGGAGGCAGCTTTCATGATAAATTGTACCTGCTATCATTCCACAGGCAGTCAGCCAATCCGCCACTGGTCCGAGCAGATTTCTCCGGAGCAGGACGCCAGAATAAGGGAAGGCTTTGCCTCCCAAAAGCCCATAAATAAGGAACCCCTGGCGACGAAGGCAGGCAGCTCCTCCGGGGTGCCCCAAAAGCCCAAGCCCGTTATCATAGAAACAGGGCCTGTCACGCCCTTTCACACAGGTTATGCCCGCATTGACAATGCCATTACCGATGCATTAAAGGGAAAAAGCCAGGAGCTTAAGGATAATGTCTATCAGATCATTCGCAGGGATTTTCTCCCTCACAATGTCCACGGCCTCACGGAGGAGGATCGTCTGGCTCAGATAGGACTCGGCGTGGAAAAGGCGCAGTACCTTGCGGATCAATTTATGGACGACAGGACAAAGTCCTCCTTCATGGAAGCCATGCGCTCCATTGCCAAAATCGGCGCAAGCGGAACGCGCGTGGGAAGCTGTGAGATGGATTACAATGTAAAAGATATCATACAGATAGACGGGGAAGGTTATGTGCACGAGGATCATTCGGCAGAGTATCTTTATGCTATGGAAATGAAGGCCCCGAAGGAATATGAGACCTATAAGAAGCTGAAGGAGACGAAAGGCGATATAGAAGCCGCCTTCTTCATGGTTCGGTGGGCCATGAAAAATCTGGACCTCATAAAAAGCAACCGAAAGGATTATAAAGAGAGGCAGGAGGAGCAGTATAAGAAGCTAGAGAAGGTAGAGCTGGATCAAACCTTTGCCGGAGCAGACACCTCCAGCAAGGAGCGCTTTCTGGCATCCATCCAGGAGAAGCTTCATGCCAGCAAAAGCTTACAGATCAGCTACTTCCTGGAACAGATGGCAAATATGACAAAAACTCCCGGAAACTACCTGTTTGGAAGAAGACAGGTGTTCACAGCGCGGGCATAATGGGGATGCCGCAAAATAGGACAGCAGCCATTTCCATCAAAGGCCTGGTGCACTCTAATTCTTTCCTGGCTGCCCTGATTTTCGATACTCCGAGGGCGACATCCCCTTCTGCTTCCGAAAGATCCGGCTGAAATACAGGGAATTGTCGTACCCCACAATCTGCCCAATTTCCGTAATATTGTAATTGGTCGTCTCCAGAAGCATTTGCGCATTTGTAATGCGTCTCGATACAATATACTGCATAGGCGTGGTGTGAGTATACTGCTTAAAGCTGCGGATAAACCAGCTCACACTCATGCCCCTTGTGGAAGCATACTCCTCAATATTCACCTCCGTGTTGTAGTTGTCGTTGAAAAACTGCATGGCAAGAGACATCTCCGTCTCCAGATAATCATTTTTCCGGGTGTGCTCCCGGGTGAGCTGCCGGTGAATCAGAATAAAAAGCTGACGCAGCAGCAGGGTTAATACTTCCGGATAATGGGTCTGGCACCGCTGCAGCTCGTGGATCATCTGCTTGAAAATCCGGGCATAGTCCAGAGAGGCTCCGGTGGGAAGGATACGCATTTCGTTTGTAATCCCATAGCTCTGAAGAATTTTCTTCACGCTGCTTCCCGTAAAATGTACCCAGTACACCTCTGTCTGTTCATTCCCATAGTAAATGTATCGCTGAGGCTCCTTGGGCCGGTAGAGCACCATATGCCCGGCGGGAACCAGGGTATCTTTCTCGCTGTTGTCAAAATAGAAATGTGCAAGTCCTGAGGCAATATACAAAAGCTGAAAATCCAGCCGCCCTTTCGGACGGTAAGTGGGAAGCTTGGGTCTGGTATATAAATGATAGGTTCCGCAGCTTCCCACAATAAGCGGTCTGCTCTTATCCTTAAAATCCACCAGGGAATTGTTTAAATAAGCAGAATTTATATACATATGGCTGCCTCCTTTCTGTAAATGATTGTCAGGTGATTGGGATGCAATATTAGACAGCAGACATTTCCAATATTCAGTGTCCGGCTGTTCGCGGACAGGCTGTCTGATATGGGCGGATATTGCTTTAGCAATGTCCGTACAGAGCAGACAGAATGTACGTGAACCGTCCGAACACGGATATGGAAAAGTCTGCTGTCTAATATTGCATCCCAATGTGCGGCATTTGAACTTCTGATATATCCTAATTGTATCATTTTGTGCATGTTTTGTCTAATGCAGTCTATGGACGATTCGTCCGGGAATCATTATAATAGGAACTAAGAGAAGAAGAGCGGAAAAAGTAAAAAAGAAAACAGCTGTTACATGGTACGGACAAGAAGCTGTTTGAAAAAGAATACAAAATAGGAACAGGAGGAAAACGTATGATTGTACCACGACACTATGAAAATGTGAACATGCTGCATGAGAATACCATGCCGCCCCGGGCCTACTATATTCCGGCTTCCCTAAGGATGGATACGCTGGCGGAGGACAGGGAGGGCTCAGACCGCTTTTTGCTTTTAAGCGGCGACTGGAGCTTTTCCTACTATAAAAGCATTTATGACCTGAAGGATGCTTTTTATGAGACGGACTTTGATGTTTCATCCTTTGACCAAATCAAGGTGCCGGGCACCTGGCAGACGGCAGGCTGCGATGCACATCAGTACACCAACATTCGTTATCCCTTCCCCTTTGATCCCCCTTACGTTCCCCAGGACAATCCTTGCGGGGTCTATGTGCGGGAATTTGATTACCAAAGAGACGGGAATGCCCCCAAAGGCTATCTGAACTTTGAGGGAGTGGACGCCTGCTTCTATGTGTGGCTCAACGGGGTCTACGTTGGCTACAGCCAGGTATCTCACTGTACCAGTGAGTTTGACGTAAGCGATATTCTGGCGGAGGGAAAAAACCGTCTGGCTGTCCTTGTGCTCAAGTGGTGCGACGGAAGCTACTTAGAGGATCAGGATAAGTTCCGCATGAGCGGCATTTTCCGGGACGTGTATCTCTTAAGGCGGCCCGAACAGGGGATCCAAGATTACGCTGTAAAAACCGCCCTGGAAGACGGGACGGCAAAGGCCAAGGTTAAAATACGTTATTTTCAGGAGCAGCTGCCGGTGACGGTCTCCCTCTTTGACCGGGAGAATTCCCTGGTGGACCAGGTGAGCCTGAAGGGAGAGAAGGAGGCGGTGCTTCGGATTCCGGCGCCCATTCTTTGGAATACGGAGGCGCCCTATCTCTATACCTTAGTGCTTGAGACAGACAAGGAGGTTATTACAGACCATGTGGGGTTGCGGGAAATACATATTCTGGAAAACACGGTTTTCTTTAACGGAAAGGAAATTGTGTTCCGGGGCGTGAACCGCCATGACTCGGATCCGGTGACCGGCTTTGCCATAAGCAAAGACCAGCTGATCCGGGATCTGACCATGATGAAGCAGCACAATTTTAATGCCATCCGCACCAGTCACTATCCCAATGCGCCGTTTTTCTATGAGCTGTGTGACAAGTATGGCTTTCTGGTGATTGATGAGGCGGACATGGAGAGCCACGGACCGTCGGAGATCTATTATCACGACAATTCCGATGCCAATAAATTCGACCGCTGGAACGAAGCCATTGCAGACGATCCCATGTGGGAGAAAGCCATTCTGGATCGGGTGCGGCTTATGGTGGAGCGGGATAAGAACCGGCCCTGCATCGTTATCTGGTCCATGGGAAATGAGAGCGCCTATGGCTGCAATTTTGAAAAGGCGCTCAAATGGACCAAGGAATATGACGGCTCCCGGCTGACTCACTACGAGAGTGCCAGATATCGAAAAGGCGGAAAAGCGTACGATTTTTCCAACCTGGATTTATACAGCAGAATGTACCCCTCCCTGGATGAAATGCGGGACTATCTGGACCAGAATCCTGCAAAGCCCATGATTCTCTGCGAGTACAGCCACGCTATGGGAAACGGTCCCGGAGATTTGGAGGATTACTTTGCACTGTTTCATCAGTATAGGACCCTGTGCGGAGGCTTTGTGTGGGAGTGGTGTGACCACGCCGTAGACCATGGAAAGACGCCGGAGGGGAAAACCGTTTACTATTACGGAGGCGATCATGGAGAGGTCATTCACGACGGGAACTTCTGTATGGACGGCCTGGTTTATCCGGACCGCTGGCCCCATACGGGACTTCTGGAATACCGAAATGTCTACCGCCCGGTGAGGATTGTTTCCTTTGACCAGGAGACGGGAAGACTGACCCTTCGGAATTATCTGGATTTTACGGATTTACAGGAGGCGGTTGAGATTCACTATGAGGTAAGCTGCGACGGAATCTGCCGTCAGAGCGGTACGCTGCCGGCCTGCTCCGTAAAGCCGGGGCAGACAGGATGCAGTACGCTTCCTGTGAACCTGCCGGATGCAGGGCGGGTATATTTGAAGCTTACCTATTATCAGAAAGAGGATACGCCTCTGGTTCCGGCCGGTCATCTTCTTGGCTACGAGGAGCTTCCCCTTGAGACCGGGGATAACCGGAATCAGACGGCATGTAAGCTTTTGAATTGCGGGAAGAGAGCCTCCCAAAAAGTAGGCGTCAGGGAGAGTGACGAGGCTGTTTTCCTGGAAGGAGAGGAGTTTTCTTATTGCCTTGACAAGCGGACCGGTCTGTTTCGTGAGCTTTGGTTCGGGGGGCGGCAGTATCTGAATGGACCTATGGAGCTGAATATCTGGCGTGCGCCTACGGATAATGACAGGTATGTGATGCAGGAATGGAAGCGGGCGCAGTATGACAGGGCTTATGCCCGGGCCTATGATACCAGGGTTAGAAAGACGGATTCCGGCGTGGAGATCCGGTGCGGCATGTCCATGGGGGCGGCTGCCGTGCAGACCATGATGAGAATAGAGACCCTCTGGCATGTGGACGCAGGCGGGAGGCTTGACGCTTCCTTTTCCGTAAAGCGCAATCCGGAATTCCCGGAGCTTCCCCGGTTTGGAATCCGCCTGTTTTTAAAGGAGGATTTGAATCAGATATCCTACTTTGGACTGGGCCCCTATGAGAGTTATCGGGATAAACGCCGGGCTTCTGTTCACGGACTGTATCAGGCTCCCGTCCTTAAGCTTCACGAGGATTACCTTCGTCCCCAGGAGAACGGAAGTCATCTGAACTGTGACTATGTGATCTTATCGGGAGGCTCCTGCAGCCTGGCAGCAGTGTCCGGAAAACCGTTTTCCTTTAATGCATCCGTTTATACACAGGAGGAATTGGAGAAAAAAGCACACAATTATGAACTGAAGCCTTCCGGCAGCACGATTCTGTGTCTGGATTATGCCCAGAACGGCATCGGCTCTAACAGCTGCGGACCGGAGCTTCTCGAGAAATATCGATTTGACGAAGAAACATTTAACTTCACAATTAAACTTGTACCATTAAAAAATCATTAATTTGTTTACAATTCCCCTTTTCGGGTATCCGAGCATGCATCAATCCGGAAGCGGATGCCCGGCTGTGGGAATGTAGATAGCCCAGAACAGCATCTAAATTTCGGGGTATTGACGAACAGATGCGGAACTGGAATAGAAAGGAGCGCTTTATGCAAGAAAAAACGTATTTAAAATGGTACAACAAAGTGGGATACGGTTCCGGAGATATTGCAGGAAATGTAGTATATGCATTCTTATCCTCCTTTGTAATGATTTACCTGACCAACACTGTAGGACTTCACCCGGGGGTGGTGGGAAGTCTGATTGCGGCTTCCAAGCTTTTTGACGGCGTGACGGATATCTTCTTCGGGGCCATGATTGACAAGACAAAAACCAGGCTCGGAAAGGCCAGACCCTGGATGCTCTACGGGTATATCGGCTGTGCCGTTACCCTGGCCGCCATCTTTGCCATTCCCTTAAACCTGGGGAGGACGGCTCAGTATGCATGGTTTTTTATTGCTTACACGCTGTTAAACGCGGTATTCTATACGGCCAACAACATTGCCTACTCTGCCTTAACTGCCCTTGTGACAAAAAACAGCAAGGAGCGGGTTCAGATGGGGTCCTACCGGTTTATCTTTGCATTCGGCACAAGTCTGCTGATTCAATCCGTCACCATCTGGGCGGTGGCTGCCTGCGGCGGAGGAGCCGGAGGCTGGAGAACGGTTGCCATTCTCTATGCCCTGATTGGCCTGGTGGTGAACACCATCTCTGCCTTATCCGTGAAGGAGCTTTCGGAGAAGGAGCTCAATGAGGGGCAGCAGGAGCACAGGGCGGAGGAAAAGTACGGGCTTGCCACGGCGGCAAAGCTTTTGGCCTCCAACCGGTTTTATCTGATGATCTGTGTGGTCTATATTCTCCAGCAGATCTATGGAGCCATGCTGAATATGGGCATTTATTACATGACCTATGTTCTGAAAAATGAAAACCTGTACGGAGTCTTCTCCTGGGCCATCAATATTCCGCTGATAGCGGCGCTGGTGTTTACGCCCGCCCTTGTGGCCAGGTGGAAGGGCATGTATAAGCTGAATCTGAGAGGCTATATGCTGGGAACCTTAGGACGCGCCCTGGTGGTAGCGGCAGGTTATCTGGGCAGTATTCCCCTGATGCTGCTCTTTACGGGAATCGCCGCCTTTGGACAGGGGCCCTGGCAGGGAGATATGAATGCGGTGATTGCCTCCTGCTCCGAGTACACCTATCTGACAACAGGAAAGCGGGTGGACGGAACCATGTACTCCTGCACCTCCCTGGGGGTAAAGCTGGGAGGCGGTCTGGGAACAGCCATTGCCGGCTGGCTTCTTGCGGCAAGCGGATTTGACAAGAACCTGACGACTCAGCCGGAATCCTGTATGCAGATGCTCTACTTTATGTATCTGTGGATTCCGCTGCTTATCAATTTTGTGATTACCCTGGTGCTTTCCAGGATGAATGTGGAGGCTGCGAACGAAAAACTGAAGCAGCAAAAGCAGAAGGAAGATCCTTACTGGATTTCATAGAATACGGGTATTGGGGCAGCCGGCAGAAAAGACAGCAGGCTGTCCCAATGCTTTTGCAGAAATATTCAGCCTTTTTCCGTCATAGAATAGAAAAAAGCGTACGGCAAAGGGCGGCTCTATGCAGGCGGCAATTCGTATCATTCTCTATACCTCTGATTTACTGGTTCCCCTTTTGATTTTTTATGTAATTGCATATGGAATTCTGAGAAAACGACCGGTTTACGATGATTTTGTCAGGGGAGCCAAGGATGGTTTTCAGACCGTGATTCAGATTATGCCTACCCTGATTGGATTGATGGTGGCAGTGGGAGTGCTTCGGGCCTCGGGATTTCTGGATTTTCTCTCCGGGGCTTTAGGCCGGATAACAGCCTTTGTTCATTTTCCCTCAGAGCTTGTGCCTTTGACCATAGTCCGCATGTTTTCCTCGTCTGCGGCCACAGGGCTGGCCCTGGATATCTTTCAGAAATACGGGACGGATTCCCGCCTGGGACTCATCGCATCCATTATGATGGGATGTACGGAGACCATCTTTTATACCATGAGCGTCTATTTTATGACGGCCAAGGTCCGAAAGACCCGGCACACCCTGACAGGAGCCCTCCTTGCCACAGCGGCCGGAATTGCCGCAAGCGTGGTGCTGGCCGGGATGATGTGAGGATACTGCGGAACTGGAACAGCAGTATCCCCGAAGCGCACAGAAGGATTTACGGACGCAGGGATTTGCGGAACTGGAATAGGAGAAATAGCTATGGAGATTTATGTGGTGCAGCCGGGTGACACGCCAGAAAGCATTGTGGCGAGGTATGTTGTATCTCCCCAGAGGCCTACTTATGACAATCAGCTGGCAGAGCTTCCCTATCTTCCGGCAGGCATGGCAGTGCTTGTTTTAATTCCAACTCTGCTTCACACGGTAGCAGAGGGAGAGAACGTGGAGGAGATCGCGGCGGCCTACGGCCTGATAGAGCGGCAGCTCTATCAAAACAATCCGTATGTGTTAAATCAAAGCTATCTGCGTACCGGACAAAGTCTGGTGATACGCTACCAGGGGCAGGAGGAGCACAATCTTTATGTGACAGGCTATGCTTATCCCTTTGTGGAGGATTGGGTTTTGCGGGAGGCTCTTCTTTATCTGGATGATCTCTCTGGCCTGGCAGATGGGGGGCCGGCCGATTCTCGTGCTGACTCCCTTTTCCGAGCAGGGGAACTTTAACAATCAGCTGGTGAAGGCGGTGTCCGAGGATCCGGAAATGCAGCAGATATTGATTGGGAATCTTTTGGAGACCGTGAGAGAGCAGGGGTGGATGTGGATTTTGAATACATCCTTCCGGAGAACCGGGAAAGCTACGCAGCCTTTGTGGGCAATCTTCGGGAATCCATGAGCCGGGAGGGATACCAGGTTTCCGTAGCCCTGGCCCCAAAGACCTCCGGGGAACAAAAGGGCCTGTTTTACGAGGGCATGGATTACGCACTCCTTGGGGCAAACGCGGATCAGGTATTTTTGATGACTTATGAGTGGGGACATCAGCATGGTCCGACAGGTGCTGGATTATGCAGTTACGGAAATCCCCAGAAATAAAATTCTCATGGGAATCCCCAACTATGCTTATGATTGGACGCAGCCCTTTGTGCGGGGAGAGTCCGTGGCGGAAATCATGGGAAATGTAGAGGCCGTCCGCCGGGCTGCCATACATGGCACCCCTATTCAATATGACAAGACGGCCCAGAGCCCCTGGTACACCTACCAGGAGAACGGCCTCACCCATGAGGTCTGGTTTGAGGATGTAAGAAGCATGGAGGTTAAGCTTCGAACAGCCATAGACTACGGATTTCTCGGGATTGGCTACTGGAATCTGATGCGCCCCTTCCGGGCAAACTGGCTGTTGGTGAAGCTGCTGTCCGGGCGGTTCTAGCGCTCAGCCATTCCTCCAGATAATCCGCAATCACCGGAAAAGGAGCAGGCCCCATGGAAAGGAAAAAGGTGTGGAAATCCTTGAGCACAAAGTCATCCGAAAGAGCAGCGCTTGCCTGCTCTTTTAATTTGAGGATTTCGGCGGCCCCAAGATAGTACTTGAGATAATTTCCCGGATCCTGAAGCACAGCCTGATATATCTGATACACCGTATCCGGATTCGTAACGCCGTAGCCGGCAAAAAAGCTTTCTGTATCCTCAAGAGACCAGCCCTCATAGTGGATTCCCAGATCCGCCCGGGCATGAAGTCCCAGAGAAATAGCGCCATTGGCAGACAAGAGCTCTGCTGTCTCAGGATCCGGGAGTGCATAGGCATAGGACAGCCATTCTACATAGGTAGCCCAGCCCTCCACATAGCCGCCACAGGAAAAGAGCTTCCGCACCGGATCAAGGCCGCAGGAATTTTCGTAGACAGCCTGGTAAAGGTGGCCCGGCCATCCCTCATGGGCCAGGGTGGTAAAGAGGGAGAGATTGTCATAGTGAGCGGCAGGATTGATATAGATCACATGCTCGTTCATCCGATCCAGAGGCGGGGCCAGATAAAAGGCAGGGCTTAAAGACTTCTCCAGTGAAGCGTCCACATATTTAACCTGGCAGGACACGGAGGGCGCGGAAGGGAACTGATCTCCGATGCGCTGCTCCAGCGTTTTTAGTATGACCTGAGGCTCCAGGGCCTCGGTCTGTCTGGAGAGGGTCTCGATAAGCTCCGGATTCTGGTTGACAAGGTAGGCAACGGTTTCCAGATCCGTATCCAGCTGCTCCTCTATGAGCAGCAGGATCTCCTCCATAGTTCGCCCGGAGCCGGTGACGGAAGCCACCAGGGCCTCATAATAATCCGCTCCCTGGGGATAATGGCAGAGTCCCCCGGGATTTTGTCCGGAACCCTTAAGGTCTGTGAGGCCGCCAATCAAAAGCTCATAAGCCGGAATCACATGCCCGAAAAACACAGTCCGATTGGAATCGAGATATTTTTTGGCCTTTTCTTCGGAAAGAAAATCTGCGGAATCTATCCGTTCCTCAAAGGTAGAAAGAAGAAAATGCTCCCCAGGATTGGAGAGAAAGGCCCGGCACTGAGCAATCACGGCCTCAGCCGTCTCGTCCGACATAAACAGTCCGGCCTCAGCCTTTTCCCGCTCATAGTCCATCAAGCTTTCGTAATAGGCATCTATGGTAGAAAGGAGAGAAAGATAATTCTCAATATCCTGTTCGGTTCGAAAGGCATATTCGGCCAGAAGAATGGGGAGCTGTGCCTGGGTGCCTAAAGTGGGGCTGAATATCTCTTCATAGTATGGAAAATCAAGAAGAGCTGCCTGCTTTTCAAGCTGATAGGACAAAATATCATAGGTGAGCCGTTTGGAATCGGAAAGTTCCTCCCGGGAAAAGGCAGAAAGTGCCTGCCTTGTATTTTCCAGGCAGGCAGCCGTGGCATCGGAGGAATCCCTGGAGTAGAGACGGAAAGCGGAGGGAACATCTGTGATTCCGAAACGCTCCGGCTCCGAGAATGTGTAGTGAAGTGTCAGAGCATCGGAGGAAATCTCGTCTAAAAATAATGTATGAGTAAAACGTTCAAAAGCCTCGTCCGCAGTCTCGGCGGAAGTTCTTTGAAGTCTTGGAAGCAGAAAAATGCCGCAGCACAGAAAAAGAAGCAGGAGAACGCCTGCAGTCAAAAGTTTTTTACGTTTCATATTCTCACCAGAAGTATTGTTGGTGTATTCTATGAGGAAATTTGGGGAGAAATGCTATTTATTATTCGGGTTTTGACGTTGTATTTGGGGGGAGTTTCCTGTATATTAAAAGAAAGACAGAATTTAATAACCCCATATGATAAAGGCGGGATTTGTGAAAAAGTTTGGGAAAGGAGACAAAAATATGCCAAGAACAGTCGGAATCGGGCAGCAGGATTTTGAAACAATTCGAAGAGAGAATTGCTTTTATGTAGATAAAACATCATTCATACAGGAATGGTGGGAGCAGAAAGACAGTGTAACGCTGATAACACGTCCGAGAAGATTCGGAAAGACGCTGACCATGAGCATGGTGGAGAAATTTTTTTCCGTAGACTATGCCGGCAGAGCGGATCTGTTTGAGGGATTGAATATCTGGCAAAAGTCAGAGTACAGGGAATTGCAGGGTACCTATCCCGTGATCATGATTAGTTTTGCGGATGTGAAAGAGACAAGCTTTGACCAGACACGGAAGACAATCTGCCGCATTATCAGGAATATTTACAATCAATACGACTTTTTGCTTCAAGGTGACCTTTTAAATGAATCGGAAAAGCAGGACTTCCGAAATGTATCTGTAGATATGGAGGACTATGAAGCTTCCTTTTCTCTGAAAATGCTGTCAAGCTACCTTTCCCGGTACTATGGAAAAAAGGTAATGATTCTCATGGATGAATATGATACGCCCATGCAGGAAGCCTATGTAAACGGATATTGGGAGGAGATGACCTCTTTTATCCGAAGCATGTTCAATGCAACATTTAAGACAAATCCTTACCTGGAATGTGCACTTATGACGGGAATAACCAGAGTAAGCAAGGAATCTATTTTTTCCGATTTGAATAATCTTGAGATTGTAACGGTAACCTCGGAAAAATATACAGATAGCTTTGGATTTACAGAAGAAGAGGTTTTTGAGGCTTTGGACGAGTTTGGACTCTTAAGCCAGAAAGAAGAGGTAAAATCCTGGTATGATGGATTTACGTTTGGAAAGACGGCAGATATCTATAACCCCTGGTCCATTTTGCATTATTTAGATAAAAAAAGGGTGGGAGCCTATTGGGCAAACTCCAGCTCAAACGCATTGGCAGGAAAGCTGGTTCAAGAGGGTGACAAAAAGCTCAAGCAGGAATTTGAGAAACTGCTCTGCGGAGGATCCATCCATACGGTCATTGACGAGCAGATCGTATTCCATCAGCTGGATCAGGATGAACAGGCCGTCTGGAGCCTGCTGCTGGCCAGCGGATATCTGCGCGTGAAAAGCGTCGAAACCCGGACATCGGCCTACGGCGACTGGACACAGGTTTACGAGCTTTGCCTTACAAACCTGGAGGTGCGGATTATGTTTGCCAATATGATCCGCAAATGGTTCGGCAGAGCAGCCTATGCGTACAACGATTTTATCAAAGCGTTACTGGATGATGATCTCAAAGTCATGAATGTGTATATGAACAAAGTGGCTTTAGCGACATTCAGCTATTTTGATACGGGGAAAAATCCGTCCGAGCAGGAGCCGGAGCGTTTCTATCACGGATTTGTTCTTGGGCTGATGGTGGATCTGGCTGACCGGTATGCGCTGACTTCCAATCGGGAAAGCGGCTTTGGCCGCTATGACGTGATGCTGGAGCCAAGAGATCCGAAAAAAGAGGATGGGATTCTTATAGAGTTTAAGGTGCAAGATACGGATGAGGAGCCGGAGCTTGCGGATACGGTCAGGGCTGCACTGCGGCAGATAGAAGAGAAGAACTATGCGGCCGCATTGATCGAAAAGGGGCTCCCAAGGGACAGAATACGAAAATATGGCTTTGCTTTCTGCGGGAAAACGGTGCTGATTGGGAGATAATAATCGGATATGATAATTTCTGGCGTTACAAGAGCCTTGACAAAAATTTTTCCATATGCTAGGATTTCCCTATGCAATAGAAAAACGCAGGGAAGAAAAGAGTAGGCCTGTCAGATATTCTACAGAGAATTCCCGGTTGCTGAGAGGGAAGATATGGAAGCTGGCCGAAGATGGTTTCAGAGCGGCACGGATGAACGCAGGGAAGCGATAAGCCGTGACAGGATTCCGCCTGTTATAGCGGAGGAGTATGAAGGTACTCGTAGAGGTCTGTTCTCGTGAGAGGCAGACGAACGGAAGTGGTAACACGGGAATATGCCCGTCTTCTTTAGTGATAAGGAAGACGGGTTTTTTGTGTACACGGTGCCCGGAGGAAGAGGATGGAAGCTTACGGATGCCCGGTGCACGAGCAGAAAAGAAATTTTGCGCTCAAAATTAACAGAAAGAGAGGAATTGTAAAAATGGAAAAGCAAAAATATTACATCACCACCGCCATTGCCTACACCTCCGGGAAGCCCCACATCGGCAACACCTACGAGATCGTGCTGGCAGACGCCATCGCCCGCTTCAAGAGAATGCAGGGCTGCGACGTCTTCTTCCAGACCGGAACAGACGAGCATGGACAGAAGATCGAGGAGAAGGCAAAGGAAGCCGGCGTAACGCCCAAGGAATTTGTTGATCATGTGGCAGGAGAGATCCGCTGCATCTGGGATCTGATGAACACCTCCTACGACAAGTTCATCCGCACCACAGATTCGGATCACGAGGCTCAGGTACAGAAGATCTTCAAAAAGCTCTACGACCAGGGCGACATCTATAAAGGCTACTATGAAGGCATGTACTGTACCCCCTGCGAATCCTTTTTCACCGAATCCCAGCTGGTGGACGGCAAGTGTCCCGACTGCGGAAGAGAAGTAAAGCCCGCCAAAGAGGAAGCCTATTTCTTCAAAATGAGCAAATACGCAGATCGGCTCATTGAGCACATCAACACCCACCCGGAATTTATTCAGCCCGTCTCCCGGAAAAACGAGATGATGAACAACTTCCTGCTCCCGGGCCTCCAGGATCTCTGCGTGTCCAGAACCTCCTTTCGCTGGGGCATTCCCGTAAGCTTTGATCCAAAGCACGTCACCTATGTATGGCTGGACGCTCTGACAAACTATATCACCGGAATCGGCTACAACTGCGACGGAGAATCCACCGAGCAGTTCAAAAAAGACTGGCCGGCAGACCTGCACCTGATCGGAAAGGATATCATCCGCTTCCACACCATCTACTGGCCCATCTTCCTGATGGCCCTTGATCTGCCCCTGCCCAAGCAGGTATTCGGCCATCCCTGGCTTCTGCAGGGAGACGGCAAGATGAGCAAGTCCAAAGGAAATGTGCTCTATGCAGACGAACTGGTAGAAATGTTCGGCGTGGACGCCGTGCGGTACTTTGTGCTTCACGAGATGCCCTTTGACAACGACGGCGTCATCACCTGGGAGCTGATGGTAGAGCGCATGAACTCCGAGCTTGCCAATACCCTTGGTAATCTGGTGAACCGCACCGTCTCCATGTCCAACAAATATTTCGGCGGCATAGTGAGCAATCCCGGCTTCCTGGAGCCCCTGGATCGGGATCTCCGCGAGACGGCAGTGACCACAGCTCAGCGGGTAGCAGATAAGATGGAAGAGCTTCGGGTAGCGGACGCCATGACGGAGATCTTTAACCTCTTTAAGCGCTGCAACAAATACATTGACGAGACCATGCCCTGGGCGCTGGCCAAGGACGAGAGCAAAAAGGACCGCCTGGCCACCGTGCTCTACAATCTGGTAGAGGGAATCAGCATCGGCGCGTCCCTTCTGGAGCCCTTCATGCCTGAGACCTCTGCAAAGATTCTGGCTCAGCTTGGCGCAAAGAAGCGCTCCATAGAGGTGATGAACATGTTCGGCCTCTATGAGTCCGGTCAGAAGGTAACCGAGAAGCCCGAGATCCTCTTTGCCCGCCTGGACGTCAACGAGGTGCTGGCAAAGGTAGAGGAAAAAAAGGCAGAAGAGACACAGCCCGAAAAGCCGGTAGAACCAGTAATCGATCTGGAGCCAAAGGCAGAGATTACCTTTGACGACTTC
Source organism: Lachnospiraceae bacterium (assembly GCA_022791635.1). GTDB lineage: Bacteria > Bacillota > Clostridia > Lachnospirales > Lachnospiraceae > Laedolimicola. The sequence continues at coordinate 21,789 of JAAVZL010000012.1, read as the reverse complement.
GAAAAGCTCCAATTCCAGGTGGGAGAGATCATTGCCTGTGAAGCAGTGAAGAAATCCAAAAAGCTCCTCTGCTCCCAGGTTCGCATCGGCAGCCAAGTAAAGCAGATAGTCTCCGGTATCAAAGCCCATTACACACCGGAAGAGATGGTAGGAAAAAAGGTTATGGTACTGGTAAACCTAAAGCCCGCCACCCTGGCAGGCGTAAAGTCCGAGGGAATGCTGCTCTGCGCAGAGGATGCGGACGGCAACCTGGCCTTGGTGGTTCCAGAGAAAAAAATGCCCTCCGGAGCCGAGATCTGTTAATGAAAAAACAACCCCTAAAACAAAAAGCAGCCAAAAAGTAAATGGCCTGCCGCGAAATGAGACCGCAGGCTTTTCCATATCCGTGTTCGGACGGTTCACGTACATCCTGTCTGCTCTTGTCGGACAAATATTTTTGGATTTGACAGGCTTCGCCTGTGGGATCCTTGTGTATTTGCCCGCCAATATCAGACAGGATGTACGTGAACAGCCGGACACCGGATATCGGAAAAGCCTGCGGTCTCATTTCGCGGCAGACCCTCACCCTTCACCCTTCTGTTCCCCCCTTTGCTCCGCAAAGCTCACACAACGCAATATGTAACGCCCACAGAGCACAAATAAAAAATCTCTAATGAAAGGTTTGCAAATCCATCTGCTTCGCCTGCTCCAAAAGAAACTTATAACGTTTCTGCACCGAATAAATTTCATAAGTATAACAATCAATAAGATCCGGATCCACCACAGTCTCAAAATTGGCATAAGCAGTGTCCAGTGCATTCTTAGTGGAATGAAGATCCTCCAAAAGCTGCCGCCTAGTGAAGGAATCCTCCGGCAAAGCCGGCTCTCTTCGCAAAAACCCCATACTACAATCCCCACTTTCCATAATAGGTATTTGTGTTGTAATAAAAGTATAGGCAAATTTACTGGCATTTATACTAAAAAATAGAATATATTGGATCAAATATCCATATAATGGTAAAAAACCATCAGGACAAAGAGATGAAGATATTAAATTTTCTGCTACGCATGGTATTTGGCGCAATCGGAATCCAGATTATCAATGCAATCCTGATTTCTCAAAATATCGCCGTATTTGTAGGACTGAATGTATGGACCCTTTTGACAGTGGGAAGCCTTGGTATCAGCGGGCTTGGGCTCCTTTACGGGATTTCGGCCTTCGGAATTTTGTGAAAATTTTACAATTTACAAAAAAAGGAAACCGCTCTATAATCTAATTCAAGATCGATTAATCTTTCCTGGCTGGCGCCTCAGGCGGCGCAGCCAACATCTTCGGTTTGAGTCAAACCATATTTCCAGAGTGAATGATTGAAGTAAAAGGAGGTAACAGTTTGGGATTTATCCTGCAATTTTTGCAGAAACATAAGGGATCCGTCCTGATGGCTGCGGCATTTCTGGAGCTGCAGATCCTTGCCTGCCTGCTGACAGGAGCGCTGCTTCTGAAGGGAGGGCTTTGGTGAAGAGAAAGGAGCTTGCCATCTGTGACAAAGAGCAAGACTACACGCTGCGGTTTGCGGAATATGCCAACGGGCATCGGGAGCCTCTGTTCACAGTCCATGGCTTTACCAGCCTGGAGGAACTTATAGAGGATGAAAAGGAGCGTCCGGCAGATATTCTTCTGCTCTCCCAAGCCATGCTGGATGAGGTACAAAAGAACGAACTTGCAGGACAGATCATCTGCCTGACGGAAGAGGAATATCAGGAGGAGGAGCTGGAGTGCCCGATGATTTACAAATATCAATCCTGCCCCCAGATCTTAAGAAAAGCCTTTTCTATCTATGCAGAGAGGGTGCCCCAGAGCCTGGGAGCAGCCGTGAAGCTTGGCAGCCTTCGGCGGATAGGCATCTTTTCGCCCCTTGGACGAGTGGGAAAGACAAGCCTTGCCCTGGCTCTCGGGCGGGAGCTGACAAAGCAGAAGCGGACCCTTTATCTGAATATGGAAGAGTTTTCCGGCTTCCCGGCGCTCTATCCCCATGAGGAAGGCTTTACCCTCTCAGAGTTGATGTACTTTTTGAAGCAGGGGAAAAAGGCCTTCGCCTGTAAACTAGAGAGTATTGTGCGGCAGATTGGAGGCCTCGACTATCTTCCCCCGGTCCGATCCCCCCTAGAGCTCTGGGATATTCAGGGAGAGGACTGGGCCCGGCTTCTTGCGGCCCTGGAAAAAGAAAGCCGCTATGAATTTCTGCTTATGGATCTGGGCAGCAGCGTAAAAGGACTTTTTGAGCTGCTGGAGGCCTGCGACAAAATTTACATGCCCTTAACCCGGGACGAGACCGCCCAGGGAAAGCTTAAACAGTACGAGGACACCCTGGAGCTTTTGGGACTGGAAGAGCTTAGCGCCAGGACAGAGAAGCTGTTTTTGACGGATATAACAGAGCTTGAGGCCTATGCAAAAGCCGAAGGAAGGAGGTGGGCAGGGGAGTGAGACGAGACAGCAGTCAGATACGTCAGGATCTCCAGGAAGAGATCCAAAGAAAGCTGGATTTGTCCAGAGAGCTTACGGACGAGGAGGTGGAGCGGCTGATCGATGAGGAAATTCTGGCCTTCAGCAGTCAAAGCTATCTGCTTCTTGCGGAAAAGCTGCGGCTCCAGAGGGAATTGTTTAACGGAATCCGACGGCTGGATCTGTTGCAGGAGCTGATAGAGGACAAGGAAGTCACGGAGATTATGGTCAATGGCCCCAGGGATATCTTTGTGGAAAAAAGAGGGCACTTGTACCGCTGGCACAAGGAATTTTCCTCCAAAGAGAAGCTGGAGGATGTGGTGCAGCAGATCGTAAGCTTCTGCAACCGGAGCATTTCCAAGGCAAACCCCATTGCCGACGCCAGGCTGGCCGACGGCTCCCGGGTAAATATTGTCCTGGACCCCGTGGCCCTCAACGGCCCGGTGATCACCATCCGCCGGTTCCCCGAGCATCCCATCCGGATTGCTCAGCTTGTGGAGTGGAATTCCGTCACCAGAGAGGCGGCAGACTTTCTCAGGCAGGTGGTAATTGCCGGCTACAATATCTTCGTAAGCGGCGGCACAGGCTCCGGAAAAACCACCTTTCTCAACGCCCTCTCGGAATTTATTCCACCGGGAGAGCGGATTATCACCATAGAAGACAACGCGGAGCTCCAGCTAAAACGGGCTGAGAATCTGGTAACCTTAGAGGCCCGAGGCGCCAATCTGGAGGGAGAACATGAGATTACCATCCGGGATCTCATCCGGACAGCCCTTCGTATGCGGCCTAATCGCATTCTTGTGGGAGAGGTTCGGGGAGCAGAGGCCATTGATATGCTTCAGGCCATGAACACCGGCCACGACGGTTCCTTAAGCACCGGCCATGCCAACAGCCCCAGAGATATGCTGAGCCGCCTGGAGACCATGGTGCTCATGGGGATGGATCTTCCCCTGGCGGCCATTCGCAGGCAGATTGCTTCCGGCGTGGATCTCATTGTCCACCTGGGAAGGCTGCGGGACGGAAGCCGCCGGGTGCTGGAAATTGCGGAGCTTGACGGGATCCGGGAGGGAGAGATCCTCCTGCGCCCCTTATTTGCCTTTGAGGAGGAGGGGGAGGAGGACCGGATTGTCAGGGGGAGCCTGAAAAAGCGGGAGGAGCTGCTCCATACGGACAAGCTTATGGCAGCAGGAATGGGGAGGAGCTAGGATGGATTACAGGAGCTATCGGCCGGGAAAAAGAGAGAAGCTGTTGTGGAGCCTGGAGGCAGGAATGCTGACAGGGGTGATTGCCCTGTGTTTTTACAATTCTTTCTGGGCCTTCTTCCTCTTTCCTCTGGTATTTTTGTGGCTTTTGCGGGAAAAGGGACAGAGCCTGGGAGAAAAGAGGCGAAAGGCTTTAAAGCTTCAGTTTAAGGATGCGGTTCAGGGGATTGCCGCAGCCCTGGCGGCCGGCTATTCGGCGGAGAATGCCATCCGGGAAGCCAGAAAGGACTTAAGCCTGATTTACCCGGGAAATGCAGATATTCTCCAGGAGCTTTCTGCCATGGAGCGGAAGATGGACGCCAATCAGACCCTGGAGGCAGCCATTGAGGACTTTGCCGGGCGAAGCGGTTTGGAGGAGGCACAGACCTTTGGGGAGATCTTTTCCGTGGGAAAGAGAAGTGGCGGGGACCTCATAGGAATTATGAAGGACACGGCCCGTACCATTGCCCAGACCGTAGAGACAGAGCGACAGGTAGCCACGGCCCTGGCTTCCAGAAAATACGAGCAGCGGGTGATGAATCTGGTTCCCTTTGGAATGATTCTCTATTTGCGGGTGGGTTGTCGGGGATTTTTGGATCCCCTCTATGGGAATGCGGCAGGCATTGCCGTCATGACCGCCTGCCTGGGACTATATCTGGCTGCCTGGCATCTGGGAAAAAAGCTTTTGGATATTGAGGTGTAGCCTATGAGGATCAGCAAATGGATTCTGAATCACATCGGAGCATGGCTTCCGGGCAGGGAGGCCGTCCGGCAGCATTTAAAGCTCCTTTCCACGGGAACAGACGGAAAAAAAGAGGAGGAGGCCTACTACCTTAGGAAGGTCAGCCTGCTTCTGAAGGTGCTTTTGGCAGGCCTTGGGATCACGGTGGCGGCGGGGATTTCCGCTCACACCGGCCAGAGCCTTAAGGAGGGCTGTTACCTCACCCGCCGCCCCTTTGCCTACCGTCAGGAGCTTTGGGTGCAGGCGGAGGGAGAGGAGGCCGAAAGCCTTACCGTGCTGGTGGAGCCGAAAAAGCTGTCCCGGGAGGAGAGTAAAGAGCTGCTCCGGGAGACCGTAGAGCAGATGGAGACGTATATTCTGGGAGAAAACAAGTCGCTGGAGGAGGTACGGAAGGATTTAAAGCTCATTACCAAGGTGGAGGGTTTGCCGGTAAAGCTTACCTGGGAGCTTGACTCCTATGAGGTCCTCAATCTGGACGGGAGCCTTCGGCCAGAGAACCTAAAGGAGGAGGGCACCATCGTAGAGCTGACTGCTTACCTAAGCTGCAACCAGGAGGAAGCCGTATACCGGGGCTATGCCAGAGTCCTTCCGCCCCTGTTAAGTCCTGCCGAGATTTTTTTGCAGGAGCTTACCAGGGAAATGGAGGAGCTGGAGGAGAGCGGCGGTGAGAAGGATCACAGGGAGCTTCCTCTGGAGGTTCAGGGAAAGCGCCTCACCTGGGAGGAGAAGCCCTCGTCCGCGGCTCTGGGAGTTCTCATTCTCACCTTGGTATCCCTGGCGGCCGTCTATATGGCCCAGGATCGGGAGCTTGGACAGAAGACAAGAGAGCGGGAGAGGCAGATGCGAAGGGATTACGGACGCATTGTAAGCAAGCTGGTTCTGCTCATGGGCGCCGGAGCCACCGTGCGCTTTGCCTGGGAACTGATTGTGCGGGATTATCAGGCAAAGCGGGAGCAGGGGGCGGAGGAGCTTCGCTATGCATATGAGGAGATGGCCCTTACCGTTCGGGAAATGCAGAACGGAATTGCCGAGGTGAAGGCCTATGAGAGCTTCGGACTGCGGTGCAGGATCCCCTGTTATTTAAAGCTCTCCATTTTGCTGGAGCAGAATCTCAGAAAGGGCAGCCAGGGACTTACGGAGCTTTTGCAGGGGGAGGTGCAGGAGGCCTTTGAACAGCGAAGAGAACAGGCGGCCTGCGCAGGGGAGGAGGCGGCAACCCGGCTTTTACTGCCCATGATTCTCATGCTGGTGGTTGTAATGCTGCTGATTCTGGTACCGGCAGGAATGTCTATGCAGATGTAACGTTAATATTTCAGAAAGGATTGAGAAAGTATGATAAGACAGATTTGGAATCGGTTTTGGAAGGAAGAGGACGGAATCGGCGTAGTGGAAATGATATTGATTTTGGTAGTTTTGATTGGCCTGGTAATTATTTTTAAGACGCAGCTCACAGCCCTGGTCAATAGCATCTTTGACAAGATCACGGCTCAGAGCGGCACGATTTAGCCGACAATGGAGGGGCGGCATGTGGAAAAAGGGAGAGATTACGGTATTGGTAAGCCTCTTGCTGGCAGTTTTGCTGTTTCTTCTTGAGGCCTGCCTGTGGTCGGCCCGCTATGCCCTTCTGCGCAGTCAGGCGGAGGAAGCCCTGGAGCTTGCGGAGACTTCAGTTCTCTCAGAATATCACCGGGAGCTTTTGGAGCGCTATGATTTGTTCTACGTGGATTTGGGCTATGGAACAGGGCAGGAGGATACGGAGTATTTAAAACAGCGTCTGCGCTGGTTCCTGCTGGAAAATTTGTCAGAGGGCAGCAGGGCGGCCCTGGAGGTCTGGGACTTTTCCCGGGCCTCCGATGAAAGGGGAATGGTCTACTATGAGCAGGCAGTTTCCCATGAAAAGCAGGCTACGGGCGCAGCTTTGGTGGAGCGTCTCCTGCACTGCGGGGGGCTGGCAGAGGTGGCGGAGGAACGCTATGAGGCCTACAGCGAGGCAGACGGGCGAGAGCAGAGGAACTTAGAGGAGCTGCGCCGCCGCAGAGAGGAGATAGAGGAGGTTTCCACCCCGGATCCCGTATCCTCCACAGAGGCCTTAAAGGCAGGCAGCATTCTTCATCTGGTTCTCACAGACCCGGGAAAGGTATCCGGGAAGAAGGCGGATCTTACACAGGCGCCTTCTGTGCGTTCCTGTCTGGAGGGCGTGGGCCCGAGAGGGGTTTATGAGGGAAGCATAGGAAATGACCTGTTTTTTCACGCCTATCTCATGGAGCATTTCTCTCACGCCGTGGAATTCCTTACAGAGGGGCGGGAGGAGGAGCCCTGGCTTGATTATCAGCTGGAGTACCTGATTGCAGGGGAGGATACGGACATTGCCAACCTGGAGAGGGTGTGCAACCGGATTCTTTTGATGCGGGAGGGAATGAACTATGCCTATTTACAGACGGATTCTGCCAAAAAGGCAGAGTGCGAGGCCCTGGCGCTTCTGATGGTGGGAGCCACCATGATACCGGGGCTGGTGGAGGCGGTCAAGCAGGTGCTGATGCTTGCCTGGGCCTTCGGGGAGAGCGTTATGGATGTGCGCGTTCTCTTAAGCGGAAAAAAATGCGCCTTTTACAAGAGCGGAGGACGGTGGCGGACCTCCCTGTCCGGAGCGCTGGACCTTTCGAATTCCATCTCCGGCTTTGATTCCGGAGAGGATGCCCAGGGCCTTTCCTATGAGGACTATCTGGGAATTTTGCTTACCGCTACCGGCCGGGAGAAGAAAACCATGCGAAGCCTGGATGCAATGGAAGGGGTGATTCGCCGCCTTTCAGGGAACAGCGGCTTTTATGTGGATCAGTGTACGGACGGCTTTCGCCTGCGGGCCGTGATTGCCAACGGAAGAGAGCTGACGGCAGAGCGCAGCTTTTGCTATGAATGGTAAAAGAATCAAAAACGAAAAGGGGTGTACTGTGATGTTCTTTCGTACAGGGGGGTCTTTGAAAAAATGGAAAACTCTCCAGGCAGTTCCGAATCATTTCTCTGATATTCAAAATAATTCTCAGTATTCATATCATATTTCCCATGACGAAAGAATGTCACAGTGCATCCCTGCCAGGAGAAGGGGCAGTATGACCGTGGAGGCGGCCCTGGTATTTCCTCTCTTCCTGTTTGCCCTGACAGCCCTCCTTTATCTTCTGGTACTGACGAGGCTTCAGACAGAGATAGGAAGGGGGCTTGCGGACGCAGGAAAGGAGCTGTCGTGCCTGGCCTATCATGCAAAGGGGGCAGAGGGCTCTCTGGTGGTGGCAGTCAGCGGAAAGCAGCAGGTAAAGGAATATGTAAAGGGAAGGCCTGCGGCAGGCATGATAAAAGGGGGCACAGACGGGATTTCCTTCCTAGGAAGCGGCTGGAGTTCGGAGGATTCCATGATTACCTTAAGAGCTTCCTATCAGGTGACGCTTCCCCCGGGGCTTTCCTGGTTTCATCCCATTCGCATCACACAGACCAGAAGGGTGCGGGGGTGGACAGGCTTTGGAGGAAGAGGGAATAACCGGGGAGAGGAAGGGGAGGAGATTGTCTATGTCACGGATTACGGGACCGTGTACCACCGAAAGTTAAGCTGCCGTCATCTGAAGCTTTCCATTCAGCAGAAGAGCTTTTCCGAGATCGAAAGCCTTCGAAACGAGCATGGGGCCAAGTATTATCCCTGTGAGCGGTGCTGGAAAAACGGAAGCGCAGTGGTATATGTGACAACAGACGGAAATCGCTGTCATGAGAGCCTCAACTGCTCAGGGCTGGTGAGAGGCATTCATACGGTTTTGATCTCCGAGACAGGGGGCATGCCTCCCTGCTCGGTATGCGGAGGATAGAAAATGGAAGAAATGATAATCAAAGGCAGCGTTCTTGCACTTTTGCTCATTAACGGTCTGCTGGATCTGAAAAAGGGAGAGGTGAGTCTTCTAAGCCTGGGAGGCTTTGCCCTGCTTGGGGCAGGCCTCAACCTGGCCCTGGGCTTTCAGAGGCCCTGGGAGCTTGCGGGAGGGATAGCCATTGGCCTGGCCCTGCTGATCCTTGCCTTTCTCACCGGGGAAGCCATCGGCTTTGGAGACGGCCTTCTCCTTGGGGTGACGGGGATCTACCTGGGCTTTTGGGAAAATCTGAGGCTTTTGGCCTTAGGAACCCTCTGCTGCGCGTTGATTCAGGGAATCGGGGTTGCGCTTCGGAAGGTGCGCCTTAAGGATCGGGTTCCCCTGGTACCTTTTTTACTGCTGGCATTTGCGGGAGGATTGATGCTATGAAAAAACATTTGCGGAAGGGAAGCCTTACGGTGGAGGCGTCTCTGCTGGTACCCTTTTTGATGCTTCTGACCTTTGTGTTCCTGTGTCTCTGTCTTTATCTTCATGACAGAAGTGTGCTGTCCTCCTGCGCGGCAGAGCTGGCAGGAAAGGGAGCGGTCCGGAAATATCAGACGGAAAAGGAGCTGGAGGATTGGCTTTGCGGACAGGCAGCAGGGCTTGCCAGAGGGAAGCTTCTGGCCCTTCGGGAGCTTCAGGCGTCGGTGAAGGTGACGAGAGACAAGATTGTGGTCAGCTATCAGGGCCGGAGCGGCCTTCTGGGAGGCCTGGAAATTCACGAACAGGAGGAGGCCAGGCGCATCAATCCCGTGGCACGCCTTCGGGTGAGCAGAGGACTTAAGAAAATAGGAAAGGGGGCAGAGGAGAGAAGATGAAAACAACCTATAAAAGAGAGCTGGAACGAAATTATTTGATTCTGGAGCAGGAGGACTTTCAGAACAGCTATCAGATTGGCATGCTGGTAAAAAACCGGATTCCGGGGCTTCTTGAGTGCCGGTTAAGCCTGGTGGATCGAAGGGCTGCCTTTTACTATGAGATTACCTCCAGACAGAACCTGCGTCTCGTATTGGATCGCAAGCGTCTCAGAGCCCGGGAGCTGGAAGCGCTGCTTCGGGGGCTCCTTCAAACGGCAGGAAGTTGTGAGGAATACCTTTTGGATACGAAAGGACTGATTTTAAACCCGGACTATATTTATCTGGATCCGGATGTGTGGGAATGCTCCTTCTGCCTGTTTCCCTTTTATGAGGGAGATTTAAGAGACGGACTGTTTGACCTGGCGGAGTACCTGCTGGACCGGCTGGACAAGGAGGATCCGGGATCCGTGGCCCTTGGCTATGAATTCTACCGGATGGCAGGGGAGGAGCATGGCTCCTTAAAGGAGGTGCTGGATAAGTGGAAGGAGGGAAGCCGGACGGAGGAGCCCAAGGAGGAAGAGCGAGAGGAGAAGACGCCGGTATCTGCGGAGGAAAGAACGCCGGATAGGGAGAAGCCTGGGGACAGGCTCTTGGAGGAAAGTAGGGCGGGAGAGACGGTATTTCTGAAAAGGAAGCCGGGGCTTGTTCTGCGCAGTGAGAATTCGGCTTACTCCAGCATGGAGATTACAAGGAATCCATTCCTTATCGGAAAGAAAAAGGATGCGGTGGACGGCTGGATTAAGGCCCGGGGAATCTCCCGGATTCACGGAAAGATTTCCCGGGAGGATGGCGCCTATTATCTGACGGACTTAAATTCCACAAACGGCACCTTTTTAAACGGAGGACGTCTGGAGGTTAATGAAAAGGCCCGCATCCGGCAGGGCGATCTGGTGGGCTTTGCAGACGTAAAGTATGTGGTGGAGCTTTCCGGGGAGAGCAGTGGAAATTCAGCCAGGAAAGGGGACGAAAAAGGATGAAAAGAAATTGCATTTTGTTCGGTATCTGTATGATTTTAATTTTCAGCAGGAGGGTTTACGCGGCGGAGCCGAAAGGTCCGTCAGAGATAACGGAGACGCGCACGGTGGAGGGGGATACCCTCACAAAGACCATGCTGCTTCCTGCGGGGCAGGTGACCTTAATACCAAGATACGAGGAGGAGGGAAATACCCTTTATATCTTAAATGAGGATTCCATAAGGATGCGGACCGCCGGCCTTGAATCCTCAGAGGGAACAGAGCTTATCACGGTTACAAAGACCATCACGGGGCTGCCGGACAATGATTTGGAGCGCATTTCCATGACGCAGCAGCAGGGTGAGGTTGCCTGTGAGCTTCTTTATGCCATCTATGAGGTTACAAGAGAGAGTGAGCAGGGTATGCCGCTGGAATATGAGGCTTTGTGCTGCTATGGCGGCCTTCAGAACTATGCGGTGGATTATGACGCGGCCTGGGAGGCCACCATGACGTATACGGGCTATGCAAAGGAGTCCAGCATTCAGTCCACAGTGGTGGAGTATCTTTATGAGTATGAAGCTCCCCTTGCGGAGACAGGAAGCGGATGGCAGGAAGGCGCAGCAGTAAACAGGGAGCTTATGGGAGAGCTGTTGGAGGAGACACAGGAAGAGGAGGTGCCGGAGGAAGCCCTGCCGGCAGAAGGAATAACTCCACCGGAGCGGGAAGGAGAGCTTGAGCAGTCAGAAGAGACGGAACAGGAAGCAGAGCCGGAAATCACAAGCATTCAGGAGGAGGAGACGCCCTTAGGAGCTCCCCGAACGCCCTTGGCACTTATTCTTACAGGGGCGGTGGTGGGAATACTGCTGGCGGTGGCGGTGGGATATCTCTATTTGTATACGGCACCTGTTTACGGAGCCCTTTACAGCGGCGGCTATAAGCGTATCGGACGAGCCCGTTTGAAGCGCCGGGGAGATCGCTATGAGGCGGCCTTGTCGGAGCGCCTGACAGAGAAAGCGGAGACGGAAAATTATAAGATAAAGATATCCGGATATATTCAGAACCGCAGCGGAGCCGGTGTTTTGGATATCCGATGTCCGGACGGCAGTATCATTACCCGGAAGCTTAAGGATGAGATTGTGTTCCTGGTAAAGGATTGAAAAAGAGACATCCCCCGGCGGCTGTTGGCGGGAATACATCATAGAAAGGATTTGATAGGATGAAAGGGAAAACGGGCAGAATGGGAAAGCGGGCGTTGATGCTTTTCCTTGTGATAGCAATGCTGATGGGATCATCCGGAGCAGAGGCAGCCGTTCTGCCGCTGCAGCAGACGGAAGCAGCGGCGTCAGAGCCGGCGGAGACAGAGGAGAAAACGCAGACAACAGCGGAGACGGGTGAAAAGAAGCCGGCAGAGGAACCGCCGGAGACGGATGAAAAGCAACCGGAGGCAGAGCCGACAGAAACGGAGGAGAAGCAGCCGGCAGCAGAGCCGGCAGAAGCAGACGAGGAGCAGCCGGCGGCGGAAGGCCTGGAGGAACCTGCGGATGATACGGATGAAGAATCGGAGGAGACCGGCAGCACGGAGGGGGAACCGGAGGAAACGGATCCCCCTGAGGCACAGCTTCAGATAACGGCAGCGGTGTCACATGTGACTGTCACCTTTGACTGTGAGGAATATACGGCCGGGCAGGCCATCACGGCTACCCTGACTCCGGAGGAGGGCTATCTGATAGATACGGAAAGCATAGCCATGACAGATGCGGAGGGTTTGGAGGTAGAGTTGGACATTACGGAGCCTGATGAGGCGGGAGCCGTGCTGGTCCGCTTTGTGGCGGCAGAGAGCGATATGGAGCTTGTGGCGGCTGCCAGGCAGAAACACAGGGTAGAGGTTGTCTGTATGGATGAGCTGGAGCAGCCTAGTTCTCATCTGTCCGCTGAGGTCTCCCCGGAGATTCTCTGTGAGGGTACGGAGGTGAGGATTACCGTAACCAATACAGGGGACAAGCTCTGGGAGGCAAATGTGACCACAGCTTTGGAAGGCGCTGAGGTGGAATTTGAGATGAGCGAGGAAGCAGTCCTCTTTTCCATGCCGGATGCAGATGTAAAGGTGCTGCTTTACGAGAGGGAATCCATTGAGTACGGAGATCTCTCCGGAGCGGATTTGAGCATTGACGGAGACTGGCAGGGCAGCACCGCCTCCACCAAGAAGGACAATGAGCCGGACGTGGAGCTTGGCAAGTCCGCCCGCTGGACCGACATTGAGGACGGCTATGCGGAGCTGACCATCACAGAGCGGGATACCTCTGACTACAGCAACACGCCTGTGGATTACATTATCATTCTGGATCGGACCCGAACCATGTCCTTAAACGAGTCCACTTGGGAGGGCGGAGGTGCGTCCGCAACCTTTAAGAATTCCAATTCCCCCTGCATCAATCCCAATCACTATTACTACAAGGGAGGCATTTCCCTTCAGCTTTTGGACTACTATACGGGCCGGGACGTAGCCACCGGCGTGTGGTTTGATAATCTGCCAAGTGGGGCAAAATTCTGGAACCGTCATTTCAACGCCTCCAGGCAGAATATTACCCCTGTTTACGGAAACGGCTGTCAGGATCGCCTGACCATGGCCAAGCAGGGAATTCGGGAGCTTGTGGATCTGATTGCACAGCACAACGAGAAGGTTCCGGCTTCCAAAAATAAGTCGAGAGTGGCCTTCTGGAGCTTTGCCGGCGACTATGAGCGGCAGACGGGGGATAAGCGGGATCAGGGGCTCTACAATTACGTGGGGCTGACAGAAAATTACAGCCAGGTAAAGACGGCGGTGAACAACGTTCAGACCTATTCCGGAACCTATTACAAGGAATCCTTCCAAGAGGTCTGTCGCATTATCCGGGAGCGGAATGCTTCGGACAGCAGGCATAAGGATGTGTACACCAAGGTGATCTTTATTTCCGACGGCATGTGCGGAGATTCCAATTTAAGCGAGGTGAGATCCCTGGCAAATCAGGTGAAGTCTCTCCCAAATACAGAGCTGTTTACGCTGGCGGTAGGGATGACGCCTGACTCCGAGGGCACCCGCTTTCTAAAGGAGCTGGCTACCAGCAGCGCGCATACGGCCAGCTTCTGGCAGAACCTTTCTTTTTCCGGCGGAACCGGATCAGCCTTTGCCGAGACCTTGTTTCATATTGAGAAAAAAGGCGGCGAGGTCAGAGCCGTCCGTAAGATCCTCACAGATCAGATTGAAACGGCTTACTGGGAGCCGGTGTCGATCTTAAACGCAACGGGAGGGATACAGAATGTCCGTCTGAACAGCAGCACCGGCCAGCTCGTGTGGAACATTCCCGAGGGGCCGGGAACCACCTACAGCTGTACGGTAAGGTTAAAGCTTAGGGACGCCTACCGTTACCTGCTCTCCGATACCTCCTATCCCACCAATCGGGACGCAAAGGGTACAACGCCGGGGGAGATTCAGAATACGCCCACAAAGGCAGGGGCCGTTGTAACCTATCAGATCAAGGGTGGCATCTACCATGAGGAGGAGCGAAAGACGGGAGTGATTACTCCGAAGCTGAAATATGGAACCGTGCAGTTTACGGGGGAGAAGCATTGGACCGTATCCGGCTCCCGGGCAGACAGCGTCACGGTACGGCTCTTGCGTACCCTGCCCTCCCAGAGTCAGCCGATACAGGTGAACAATGCAGTGACCAATGTGACGAAAAACTGGCGCTATGAATTTACCCGCCGTCTGATGCCGGACGGCAGTCAGAAGCCTTTGATTAAATACGACGAGAACGGCCGGGTAGTCCGCTATGAGGTGACCGAGGGCGAGCTGGAATTCTATCAGCCGCTTAACAGCATTGTCACCAAAAAGCCCGCAGGCTCCGGCGGAGAGGTGACAGAGACACAGCTCTACAATGAGCCCTTTAAAATCAAGGCACAGCTTAAAAAGGTGGATAAGGAGACGGGAAATCCTCTGCGGGGTGCTCTGTTTTCTGTCTATACCTGGAGTGAGAAGCGCAAAGCTTATGTCCCCTACTTGGGAACTACAAATCAAAATGCTTCCCCTTACGAGACCGGAACCATGGAAGGGGCCGGGACGGGTATGACCCTTTCGGAGGGAATGAGGGGAGCTTACATAACGCCCTCCTGGCTTTACTACTCTTCCGACAATCAGGGAAGGTTCCGGATCATAGAAACGAGGGCTCCGGAAGGCTATTTCGGAGACTTTAGAGACCCTGCCGGTGTTACCGCAGCATCCACAGATGCGGATAAGAGGGTATATGATTTTTCGATTTCGGCAGATCGGACGAAGAATAAGTCTACCCTTACCGTATCCAACCAGGCGGACGGTTCCTTTGGAGATCAGAGAGTTCTGGGGCGTCTGACCTTCCTTAAGAAGGATTTGGAAGGTCGGGATACCATTTCCCAGGGAGATGCCACCCTTGCGGGAGCCACCTATCGGCTGTATGCGGCAGAGGATATTATGCATCAGGACGGAGCTACCGGAGTTCTCTGTCCCAAGGATGGGGAGGTGAGGGTGCGCTTTGTGAGCAGCAGGGACGGTGTGCGCACCTATCGGTATGATCCTCAGGGAACGGCCTTAATGAAAACGACCAAAGACGCCGGAATTGCAATCGAAGGCCTGGAGATTGGACGCTATTATTTGAAAGAGGAGTCGGCCAGTGAAGGTTACCTGGTAGATCCTAAGAGATATCCCTTTGAGATCGCTTATCAGGGAGAAAAGAAGGCGGTTGTGGAGGTTACAGATGAATCTGTCTATGAGCAGGTGAAAAAGCAGGCTGTTTCCTTTTATAAAGTGACGGGAGCAGATAACGCCGACAAGCTGGAGCCGATGCGGGGAGCAAAATTCAGTGTATACCTGCTCTCTGAGCTGGCGGACGGAGCGTATATGCATCTGCCGGACGAGGAGCTTCCCCAGGCCATCCTAGACGATTATCGGGATATAACGACCCTGGGTTATGAGGCTTTTCGCAGCATAAGGCCTGCAACTGTTTATGAGGAGGAGGACTCCTTGGAGGTGGCCTCCGGGAAACTGGTGAAATCTCTTGTGTATCAGGACGGAACAAAACATGCGGCGGACAGCGGGAATGAGCATGCCTATCTGGTGGCGGAGCTGGAACCGGACGCAAAGGGCGTGGTAACTACGCCCAGACTTCCCTACGGCCGCTACCTGATTGTGGAAACTACGGTGCCGAAGAATGCGATCGCCACCCGCCCTATCGCCGTCACAATAACGGAAGACGATGAGGATGCTGTTACAGACGGGGACGGTCTGGGGGAGAAGCGCTCCGACACGGTGATTCTTATGGACCGCCCCATTATGTCTCTGGTGCGGATTGTAAAATATGATACGTTTCGGAACAGGCCTGTATCAAAGGAGGGAGCCTCCTATGTGATTCATGACGTGGAGGATGCCTGGTTCAACTATTACACTAGAGAAATGACCACGGCTCAGAAGGCGGCCTACAGGCTGAAATATAAGGATCTGGTGGTTCAGTACAGCCAGGGCGTATGGATGGGAACCAGAGAGCATCCCTTTACCACAAGGCTTATGGAAGAAGCGGCGGACGAGACCTGCAATGTCTATATCGAAACCCCGGGCAAGCTTCCAAGCGGCGTCTACGAGCTGGAAGAGCTGCAGGCTCCAGAGGGCTATATCCTCCAGGGCAGGGAAGGAATCATTGCCAAGGATGTGAAGGAGACCAGCGCCAAGAATCATACCTTCTATGAGCGGGAGGCAGACGGCGCCTGGACGGCAGCGCCCAAGGGACGGGCAAGATTTGCGGTATCCTCCGAGGAGGCACGCTATGAGGAAGAGACAGGCGCCTTTGTGGTTCTTGCAAGGCAGAGCAATGAGCCGGCTGTAGGCAAGATTTCCGTTTATGCGGAGGGGGAAAAGCTTGTATCTGCGAAGCAGGAGGGAAGTACGATTCTAAGCCGTCTCGGAAATATCCTCCAGAGCTTTTGGAGCCACCTGGCAGGGATTTTTGTAAAGGCAGAAGAGGAGGAGGGAGCTGTGGAAAAAGAGCTGACCGCCTACCGGGATTACGTATTTCACTATGAAATGAGGCCTGTGAAAGGAGCCCAGTTTGAGATACGGGCTGCCGAGGACATTGATACGCCTGAGGGCGGCAACAGCTCGGAACGAATTTATGCCAGGGGGGAGCTTATTGCTACGCTGACTACGGATGAGGATGGAAAGACCTGGACCGGCCAGGAGGACTGGGAGGGAACGGATATTGCCAAAGGACTTCCTCTGGGGAGATACACCGTGACGCAAATCAAGGCTGGAGAGGGCTTTGCGCTAAGTGAAGAAAACGCCGGTCCCCGGGAAATCGAGATCGCCTATGCAGGCCAGGAGGTGCCGGTCATTTACCGGGATACTTCCTACACAAATCCCCGCCAAAGGGTGCGCGTAAGCATTGCCAAGCAGGATGCGGAAAACGACAATCCCCTTGCAGGAGCCGTATTCGGCCTCTTTGCGGGAGAGGATATTTTAAATCACAAAGGAAAGGTTGTGGTAAAAGCCGATACCCTGATTGCCACGGCCGAGACGGTCATAGGGGAGGACGGCGGGATAAAAGAGGCCGTATTTGCGCCGGATCTGCCTCACGGCCGCTACCGGGTGAAGGAGCTGTCTGCACCGGCAGGGTATACCCTGAATGAGGAAAGCATAGAGCTGGATGCGTTCTATGAACAGGATCAAAGAGCCTTGCTTTCTCTTTCTCAAATTGTGAAAAATGAACCGGCCGAGATATTGGATGCCAGGGTGCAGGTGGATGAGACAACCATAGCGCTCACTCAGGCCGGAGATATCTACAAAAGCACCGTTCAGGTGGTGAAAAATAATACCAGGCATCCGCTGGAACATTTCACCCTGACGGATAGCCTGTCAGAGCAGGTATGGCCCACGGAGCTCTGGACGGGGACGTATAATCAGGACCTCACCTACAGCGTGGAGTATCAGACCAACCAGGATGAAAAGTGGCAGCTCTGGGCGGAGGATCTGGACACCGAGACCAACCACCACCTGGAGGTGCCGGAAGGTCTGACCGGGGAGGAAGAGCATATAAAGGCATTTCGCATGTGCTACGGAACTGTGGATGGGGGCTTTAGCAGAGAGGAGGCTCCGGTCTACATGGTGAAATCCCGCGCCACGGCAAAGGGAACCATTCCCAATGAGATTGAGGTTACTGGCGTGCAGGCAGGCGTGACATACCGGGATGAGGCAGAGACACTTACAAAGCTCTACTTAAGGAGTGTAAGCGGCGTTCCGGCCGAGACAGAGGAAGAGCCGGCCTATGAGATTGTGGACACGGTGGAGACAGAGGAAGATAAGGTAAAAGAGCTTCAGGAGACGGTGCGAAAGGTCAGAGAGTCCCAGGAGCCTTCTGTCACCGAGAAAATTGTGGAGGTAGTGAAAGTGCTCTCTCCAAAGACCGGTGATCTGTCAGAGGCTCTTGCCAATCTGGTCGGTATGGGCCTGGGAGTAGCTCTCAGCATTTCCATTCTGATTCTGTACCTGATTCGGAAGAGCCATCAAAACCGATAGAAGATCCTCTTTGATTAATTTTCTGTTTTATGGTATGCTGATATAGCATTTGACAAAGAAAGCCGGGCAGTCGCAAAATGAGGTAGCCCCGGCATAGGTAGAACAGGAAGTGAAGAGACCAGATGATATTTGAAAGTCACGCTCATTATGATGATGAGGCTTTTGATCAGGATCGGGAGGAGATTCTGAGAGAGTGCCGGGATCAGGGGATTGAAGCCATTGTTAACGTCAGCGCCAGCTTAAGTTCTGTAAAGAGCACCCTGGCGCTGGCAAAGCAGTATCCCTTTCTCTACGCGGCGGTAGGGATTCATCCCGACGAGACAGGGGAGCTAAACGAGGAGAGCTTTGCATGGCTGCGGGAGCAATGCCGGCAGCCCAAGGTGGTGGCGGTAGGGGAAATCGGGCTTGATTATTACTGGGATAAGGAAAGGCATGAGCTTCAGAAATACTGGTTTCACCGCCAGATGGAGCTGGCAAAGGAGCTTAAGCTTCCGGTGATTATACACAGCAGGGAGGCGGCGGCCGATACCCTGGAGGCAGTGCAAAAGGCCCATTCGCCAAAGCTTCGGGGCGTGATACACTGCTTTTCCTACACCGCGGAGCTTGCCAGAGCGTACCTGGATATGGGATATTACATTGGTATTGGCGGCGTTGTTACCTTCAAAAACGCGAAGAAGCTGAAAGAGGTTGTAAAAATGCTGCCTCTTGAGCGGATCCTTTTGGAGACGGATTGTCCGTATCTTGCGCCGGAGCCTCATCGGGGGAAGCGGAATTCCTCCTTAAATCTTCCCTATATAGCAGAGGCCATTGGCCGGCTTAAGGGGGTTGAGACAGAGAAGGTCATCCGGGTAACCAATGAGAATGCCAAGGCCCTGTATTTCGGAACATAGTGGACCGGCCGCAAAATAAGCTGCTTTTACGGGAGAAGGAGAATTTTTTGATGGAGAGACCTGTGCCAACGCTGGGAAATCCCCAAAATACCATTGCAATATTGAATCAATATAAGTTTGTATTTCAAAAAAAATACGGACAGAATTTTCTCATTGATACTCATGTGCTGGATAAAATTATCCGTGCCGCGCAGATTGGGCCGGAGGACTTTGTGGTTGAGGTAGGGCCGGGAATCGGAACCATGACTCAGTATCTGGCCTATGGGGCGGGCAGGGTTGCGGCCATAGAGATTGATAAGGCCCTGATTCCCATATTAGGGGAGACCCTGAAGGGCTATGACAATGTGACGATTCTGAACGAGGATATTCTGAAGGTGGATCTTGGCCGGTTGGCCAGGGAGCAGAATGGGGGGAGGCCCGTCAAGGTGGTGGCGAATCTTCCTTATTACATCACAACACCGATAATTATGGGGCTTTTTGAGAGTCACGTGCCGGTAGAAAGCATCACCGTTATGGTGCAAAAAGAGGTGGCGGATCGGATGCGGACAGGTCCGGGTTCCAAGGATTACGGCGCTCTTTCCATGGCAGTGCAGTATTATGCAAAGCCGGAGCTGATTGCCAATGTGCCTCCCAACTGCTTTCTTCCAAGACCCAAGGTCGGCTCGGCGGTGATAAAGCTGACCCGCCATGAGAGGCCGCCTGTCCGGGTGGAAAACGAAGCATATCTCTTCCGGCTGATACGGGCCTCCTTCCAGCAACGCAGAAAAACCCTGGTAAACGGCTTAAGCCATGCACCGGATATTCGGGTGCCCAAGGAGAGCCTGGAAGAGGCACTTAAGCATATGGGACTTTCGCCGGGTGTCCGCGGGGAAGCTCTGACCCTTGCACAGTTTGCAGAGCTTGCCAATATCACCTGGTCTCATCAGGAGGCCTTACAGCCCCCAAAAGAATAGAATGTTTACGAAGTTTTCTTCGATTAGACATGAGAAAGACAAGTCAGGCATAGAATATTTCAGAGAAAACAGTGGGATTACGGAACTGGAATAGGAGGTATATGTTTGTCTGACTATAAGCGGTTTATTTCTTATATTTATGAGTATGTTCAGGGAGAAAAGAAGGAGAGCCTTGGATTTGTAAAGGTGAATGCCCGGGACGGAGTCTGCAAAATCCAGATTCATATGCGGGGCTTCTATACCCGGGGCCAAAAGCCCCACGAGGCCTACATCTTTATCCAGAAGCGGGAGCGCCTTTCCGGTCAGCCGCTGGGAGAGCTTCAGAATACAAACGGTGCTTTGGAGTGGAACGGAGTCACAGAGACGGACAATCTGATGAAGAGCGGCTTTAGCCTGGAGGAAAGCCAGGGAATTTATATAGAAGGGGAGGACCACATTTATGCGGCGCAGTGGAATGATTTTCCGGTAGATGTGGAGCGCTTTGAGCCCCTGAGGAGGTCGGTCAGGCAGGCTGTGGGTGGAGCACCTGAAGGAACAGCTTCTAAGGAAGAGAGAGAATCGGAAGAAGGACTTAAGGCTGCACAGATAATGGCAGATGCTCCGGATGCTTTCGACCAGGAAGCGGCAGAGCCGGAAGCAGTGCAGGGAGAAAGAACAGCACCAGAGGTTCCGGAGAAAAAACCGGATTCCAGGCGGGAACAATGGGAGTATCTCACCAGACATTTTCCCGTTATGCAGTATGTGGAAGAAGGCGGAGCCGTCATGTCCAGCATTCGTCTGGATCCAAAGAGTCTTACAAGGGTGCCGAGAGACAAGTGGGAGCTTGGCAATAACAGTTTTCTTCTTCACGGAATTTACCATTATCGCCATTTGCTGCTTTTGCAGCGACAGACAGGGGAAGGAGTTACCTATTACATAGGAGTTCCCGGAGTTTACAGCGAACAAGAGCAGATGATGGCATCTATGTTCGGCTTTCAGGAATTTCGAATGCTGAGGGAGCCGGCTGCAGGAAAGGGAAGCTTCGGCTATTGGTGTCGAACCCTGGGCGCATAGGCGGATTGGAACAGGAAGACAGAGGGAAAAGGCTATGACAGTGGACGAAAGATATATGAAGGAGGCTCTGCGGCAAGCCCGAAAGGCAGAGGCCCTTGAGGAGGTTCCCATTGGCTGCGTCATTGTGAGGGAAGGAAAAATCATTGCCCGAGGGTACAACCGAAGGAATACGGATAAGAATACGTTGTCTCATGCGGAGCTGAATGCGATCCGAAAGGCAAGCAAACGGACAGGGGACTGGAGGTTGGAGGACTGTACCATGTACATCACTCTGGAACCCTGTCAAATGTGCGCCGGGGCCATTGTTCAGGCCAGGGTGGGACGAGTTGTTATTGGTGCCATGAATCCCAAGGCAGGCTGTGCCGGCTCGGTTCTGAATCTTTTAGAGCATCCTCAGTTTAATCATCAGGCGGAGGTGGAGCGGGGGGTACTGGAGGCGGAATGCAGCCAAATGCTCAGCACGTTTTTTCAACATCTGCGGGAAAATCGGAAAAAAGAAAAAAACCTGTTGACAAACGAGTAAAGGTCAAGTATAATAATTTCTGCGTCACAAGTGGCGTAAAAAGAATATCGTTTGAAAAACAGAATTTCAGGAGAAATACTCAAGAGGCTGAAGAGGCGCCCCTGCTAAGGGTGTAGGTCGTGAATAACGGCGCGAGGGTTCAAATCCCTCTTTCTCCGTTTTTTTAAAAGATATTTTTTTTTCTCTTTCCAGTCATTGACAGGAGAGGGACAAGATGATATAATATAATTCCACCGCGCTGGTGAGAAACATGTTTTTGAAAAAATACAAAATCAGGTATTGACAAAGCAGGAACGGCGTGGTAAGATGTCAAAGTTGCGTGTTGAACGCGGCGACAAGCGAACCTTGATAACTAAACAGTGTAAAAACCTTGAAAATTCTAAGAGAATTATTCAGGAACAGCCTATTTTAGAGATAAAGTAGAGCGACCTAAAAACAGTAAGAACGGGAAGAATAGCTAGTAGTTGTTCTGACCAAAGATCAGACGAAGCGGAAATATCTTGTCACTAGGTTCGAAAGGATCTCACCAAGTGTCAAGATATGGGTTTTGAGTAAGCTCGAAACCATCTTGCTAAGTCAAAGACTCGAACATGAGAGTTTGATCCTGGCTCAGGATGAACGCTGGCGGCGTG
>JAAVZL010000011.1 GCA_022791635.1 Lachnospiraceae bacterium | reverse complement strand
GTGACTTTTTCGGCGACATGGAGCTGGATGCGGAGCATTTCGAGAAGATCCTGGAATACCTGGAAGCCCACAATATTGACGTGCTCCGGATTACCAGCGACGACGATGACGATGAGATCATTCTCACCGACGAGGATGAAGTCGATGTTGAGCAAATCGATCTTTCCGTACCGGATGGTGTGAGTATTGAGGATCCTGTCCGCATGTATTTGAAGGAGATTGGAAAGGTGCCTCTTTTAAGTGCGGAGGAGGAGATTGAGCTGGCAAAGCGGATGGAGCTTGGAGACGAGGATGCCAAGAAGCGCCTGGCGGAGGCAAACTTACGTCTGGTGGTCAGCATTGCCAAGCGCTATGTGGGCCGGGGAATGCTGTTCCTGGATTTGATTCAGGAGGGCAATCTGGGTCTTATTAAGGCGGTGGAGAAGTTTGACTACCGCAAGGGCTATAAGTTCAGCACCTATGCCACCTGGTGGATTCGCCAGGCCATCACGCGAGCCATTGCAGATCAGGCGAGAACCATCCGGATCCCTGTGCATATGGTGGAGACCATCAACAAGCTGATCCGGGTTTCCAGACAGCTTTTGCAGGAGCTTGGCCGGGAGCCCTCCCCGGAGGAGATTGCGGAGGAGATGAAGCTTCCCGTGGAGCGGGTGCGGGAGATTCTGAAGATTTCCCAGGAGCCCGTATCCTTAGAGACGCCCATCGGCGAGGAGGAGGACAGCCATCTGGGAGATTTTATCCAGGACGACAATGTTCCCGTTCCCTCGGACGCGGCGGCCTTTACCCTCCTAAAGGAGCAGCTGGTGGAGGTATTGAGTACCCTTACGGACCGGGAGCAGAAGGTGCTGCGCCTGCGTTTTGGCCTGGATGACGGACGAGCCCGCACCCTGGAGGAGGTTGGTAAGGAATTCAATGTAACAAGAGAGCGTATCCGGCAGATTGAGGCCAAGGCTCTTCGGAAGCTTCGCCACCCAAGCCGCAGCAGAAAGCTCAAAGATTATTTGGATTAAAACGATGAAGCTGTCAAAACGAATGGAACGGGTGGCCCGGATGGTTACGGAAGGGAACCGTCTGGCGGATATAGGGACGGATCATGCCTATATCCCCATTTATCTGTGTGAAAAGAAACGGATTTCGTCCGTCATTGCCATAGACAGGAATCCCGGCCCTCTAAAGCGGGCCAGGGAGCATATTCTGGAAGCGGGCCTTTCTGCGTACATAGAGGTGAGACTTTCCAACGGAACTGCAAGGCTTGAGCCGGGGGAGGCGGATACGCTGCTTTTGGCCGGGATGGGCGGTCTTTTGATGGAGCGGATTTTGGGCGAAAGGGATGAGGTCCTGTCGGAGGCTAAGGAGCTCGTCCTGCAGCCTCAGTCGGATATTGCGGATCTTCGGCAATGGCTCCATATGAAGGGATGGGAGATTGTATGTGAGGACATTGTGTTCGAGGGCGGAAAATATTATCCTATGATGAAGGCCGTACAGGGTCCCTATCGATCCTACACCATTCAGGAATATCATTATGGCCGGTTCGATCTTCAGCAGAGCCTGCCGGTCCTTGAGAAGTATATAGAAAAGCATCTTCGAACACAGAAAGAGATTTTAGAGAGAATCCTGGCGCGAGGGAAGGACAGTCCTGTCACCGGCGAGGAGTTCGCAAGGCGGGATATCAGGCTTGTGGAGAAGGCTCTTGATAACTGCAGAGAGGAGCTGGCGAGACGTGCTAAGGCAGGAGAACAGTTGGAAGAAGGGGGGAAAAGGCCGGATGATAAGATGTCAGGACCTGATTGAAAGAATCGAGGAGCGGTATCCGAAGGTATATGCCTGCGACTGGGACAATGTGGGACTTCTTGCAGGAGATCGGGAGCAGGAGATCCGGACGGTATATATCGCTCTGGATGCTACGGATGCTGCGATTGACGGGGCATTAAAGGCAGGGGCGGATGTTCTGCTGACCCATCATCCCATGATTTTCGGCAGCATCAAGTCCGTGACCACAGATGATTATGTGGGCCGGAGGCTGGTTCGCCTGATCCGGGAAAACGTATCCTATTATGCCATGCACACCAATTACGATGTAATGGGAATGGCGGAGCTTGCGGCTTCCCGTCTGGATTTGCGGGATCCCTTTGTGCTGGAGGAGGTCTTTGACGGAGAGGGCATCGGACGGGTGGGAAGCCTGCCGTCGCCTATGACCCTGAAAGAATGCGCAGAGCTTGTGAAGGAGCGTTTTCACCTTCCCAACGTAAAGGTTTTCGGGGACTTGAATAAGATAGTAAGGATAGCCGCCCTCTCGCCGGGAGCAGGCAAAAGCATGGCAAAGCCGGCCTTTTTGGCGGGAGCGGATGTGCTGATCACAGGGGATATTGATCACCATACGGGAATTGATATGGACGACTGCGGCATGGCGATCATTGACGCCGGGCATTACGGGATTGAGCATATTTTCATTGAGGATCTGAAAGGCTTTGTGGAGACGAATTTCCCAAAGCTTACGGTTTACACAGAGGCAGTGCGGCAGCCCTTTACGGTGCTTTAGGGAGGCTGCAAAACTGCAATAAAAACTGGAATAGGAGGATGGGGCATGGATTATAAGGTAAAAATTAACGAACAGGTGTATGAGTACCCGGAAGGAACCACGTATCAGGCCATTGCCAGGGAGCATCAGAAGGATTACCCTCACGATATTGTGCTGGTATCCGTAGATCACAGGCTCCAGGAGCTTGAAAAGAAGCTGTCCGCAGACTGTGAGCTTCGGTTTCTGACCACGGCCACCTTTATCGGTCAGCAGACCTACCGGCGGAGTATGACGCTGCTTTTGATGAAGGCCATCTATAAGGTGATAGGCCATGACCGGATACACCGGGCCCAGGTACAGTATTCCTTGAGCAACGGCTATTACTGTACTCTGGAGGGAGATCTTTTGCTGAACGAGGAGCTTCTGGAGAAGATTAAGGAGAAGATGCTGGAGCTTATAGAGCGCAAGCTGCCCATTGAAAAAAGGAATGTGAATACGGACGAGGCTCTTGCCATTTTCCATACCCATAAGATGTACGACAAGGAGAAGCTGTTCCGCTATCGCCGGGCTTCCCGGGTAAATATCTACAAGCTGGGAAATTTTGAGGATTATTACTATGGATATATGGTGCCGGATACCAGCTATCTGAAGTATTTTGAGCTTTATTTGTATGATGTGGGCTTTGTGATTCAATTTCCGCTTCAGAGCAAGCCTGAGACCGTGCCGCCCTTTAAGCCTCAGCACAAGGTTTTCCAGGTGATGAAGGAATCCGTTTCTTGGGGAGATATGCTGGAGGTGTCTACGGTAGGCGATCTGAACGACTGTATTTCCAGGGGAGGCATGCAAGATCTGGTGATGGCTCAGGAGGCGCTCCAGGAGCGGAAGATTGCAGAGATTGCCCGGACCATTGCAGAAGACAGGAGCCGGAAGTTTATCATGATTGCAGGGCCTTCTTCCTCGGGAAAGACGACCTTCTCTCATCGGCTGTCCATTCAGCTTCGGGCTGCGGGCCTGCGTCCCCATCCCATTGCCGTGGATAATTACTTTGTGGAGCGGGAGCTGACCCCCAAGGATGAGGACGGCAACTATAACTTTGAGTGTCTGGGCGCCGTGGACACAGAGCTTTTCAACCGGCAGATGAGTGAGCTTCTGGCCGGTAAGACGGTGGAGATTCCCCGCTTTAATTTTAAGCTTGGGAAAAAGGAGTATCATGGAGACTATATGACCCTCGGAAATGAGGATATCTTGGTGCTGGAGGGGATTCACTGCCTGAATGACAAGCTTTCCTACAGCCTGCCCAGAGAGAGCAAGTTTAAGATTTACATCAGCGCTCTCACCCAGCTCAATGTGGATGAGCACAACCGGATTCCCAGCACGGACGGACGCCTGATCCGCCGGATGGTGCGGGATGCCCGGACCAGAGGCTCGGGAGCGGCCCGGACGATCAGTATGTGGCCCTCTGTACGGCGGGGAGAGGATGAGAATATCTTCCCCTATCAGGAGGAGGCGGATGCCATGTTCAACTCTGCTCTGATCTATGAGCTGGCGGTGCTGAAGCAGTATGCGGAGCCGTTGCTTTTTGGAATCGGGCGGCAGGAGCCGGAGTACCTGGAGGCCAAGCGGCTCTTAAAGTTCCTGGATTATTTCCTGGGCGTGGACAGCTCCTTTATCCCGGACAATTCCCTGGTGCGGGAGTTTATCGGGGGCGGCTGCTTCCGGGTTTAGAAAGATTGCGGGACTGGAATAAAATAGGAGATTAAGATGAAGACAAATTTGACAAGAGAGCAGGCTTTGGCCCTGCTTAGGAAGTACAATCAGGAGCCCTTTCATATTCTGCATGCCCTGACCGTGGAGGGGGTTATGCGCTGGTATGCTAAGGAGCTTGGATATGGGGAGGAGGAGGATTTCTGGGGAATTGCAGGACTTCTCCATGACATTGATTTTGAACAGTATCCGGAAGAGCACTGCCGGAAAGCGCCGGAGCTTCTAAAGGAGGGAGGCGCAGAGGAAGAGCTGATCCATGCGGTGTGCAGCCATGGCTATGGCCTGGTGTCGGAGGTAAAGCCGGAGCATGAGATGGAGAAGGTGCTCTTTGCCACAGATGAGCTTACAGGATTAATCGGAGCCGCTGCCCGGATGCGCCCTTCAAAGAGTGTCATGGATATGGAGGTTTCCAGTTTGAAAAAGAAGTTTAAGGACAAACGCTTTGCGGCTGGCTGCTCCCGGGAGGTGATCCGCGATGGAGCGGAGGCTCTGGGATGGGAGCTTGACAAGCTGTTTTCCATGACTATTGATGCTATGCGATCCTGTGAGGAGCAGGTGGCTGAGGAAGTGAAAATGTGATAAAGACATAAGTTGTGAGGGTCAGTCGCAAAATAGGACAGCAGCCATTTCCATATCCGGTGTGCGGACGGTTCTCGTACATTCTGTCTGCTCTGTACGGACATTGCTAAGGCAATCTCCGTCCATATCAGACAGCCTGTACGCGAACAGCCGTACACTGGATATCGGAAATGGCTGCTGTCCTATTTTGCGACTGACCCGGGAAGGTGCTGGTGGGCGGTTTAGCAATGTGCACAATAATGCTCTTCTATTTTTGTCAATATCGTATAATTGACAGAGGAGTTATAGTTTTGTATTATGATATTAGGTTTTGTGAATGCGTATTCACAAAGAGGAGAGAGCCATGATTACAATGACGGAGATCGCCCGGCTGACAGGAGTTTCTCAACCCACAGTTTCCCGGGTGTTAAATGGGAACCAGGCAGTAAATCCGGAGGTGCGGGAACGGGTAATCGCCTGTGCAAAGGCTCACGGATATCAGCCTAACATGATGGCCCAGAGTCTGGCAGGGAGCAAAACCCGCCTGATCGGGGTGATTTTGACAGACATCTCCAATGCCTTTTTCGCGGACCTGGTAAAATACCTGGAGCAGGAGGCAAGAAAGAATGGTTATAGTCTGATTCTGTTTAATACCAATTATGATTTGGGCCATGAGCAGGAGTGCCTGGAGGTGGTTCAGCGTTACCGCGTGGACGGATTCCTGATTGTTCCGGTACAGGAGGAGACTGCCGGATGGAGGGCGCTTATCCGAAGTCTTGATATTCCCGCAGTTGTAATTACCAGGCAGGCCCGGGGGCTGGATTCCGTTTATGTGGATCACTGGGAGGCCGGAGCGCAGGTGGGACGCCACCTCTTCCAGGAGGGCTATGACAGCTATCTTTTCTTTGGAAATGAGGTGGATCAGAAGTATCAGGGCTTTGTGGGGGCTTTGGGAGAGCTTGATCCTGCTTTTGAAGAGCGGTTTACAAAAATCTCCACTAAGGATCCGGCTGTGCTCGAAAAGGAGATAAAAAAGCATTGGGAGAAATATCCGGGGCGGACAGGAATTTTTGCTTATAACGATCGGAGAGCCCTGCAAATATTGGGGATTCTTCAAAAATTGGGAATTGGGGTCCCCGGTCAGGCCGGATTGGTGGGCTTTGACAATACCTACATGTGCGAATATCTGTATCCCTCTCTTTCCAGTGTGTCTCAGCCCAACGAGGCCATGGCGGTAAAGGCAATGGAGCTGCTTTTTCATAAGATTGAGCAGCCGGAGGACAGACATGTGGAGGGCTGGCCCATGCAGGCAAAGCTGATCCCCAGGGAAAGCTCTGTTTTCAACTATAGAAGGGCGTAGTGTGCCCTTTTTCTTTCCTCCTTTGTAAATACGTATTCACAAAGGAGGGGAGCCGTTCTTACTGTTATTGCAAACGAAAGCTTATGCGCTGTAGAGATAAATCTGTTTGAAAGGAAAAGAGAGGGCCTATGAATGCGCTTCATCGTTTATGGAATCAGCTGCTTGAAGAAGAGCAGCTTCATTATGACAGAAACAGGGAAAAGAATCGTTGGCGGCCGAAGCTTCATATAGCGCCGCCCTTTGGATGGCTCAATGATCCCAACGGCCTTTGCCAATATCAGGGGATCTATCATGTATTTTATCAGTTTTCGCCCTTTGAGGTAAAAGGCGGATTAAAGTTTTGGGGGCATTGCACCAGCAGGGATCTGCTGCACTGGACCTTTGAGGGGGCGCCCATGATGCCGGATCAGCCGGAGGACTGCCACGGAGTTTACTCCGGATCCTCCCTCACAGAGGATGGGAGTATGTATCTGTATTACACGGGAAATGTAAAGGAAGCAGGCGCGCATGATTTTGTTCATACGGGAAGAAGATCCTCTACGATGCTGGCCGTCAGCAGGGATGGCAGAACCCTGGAATCTAAGGAGGTCCTCATGGAGAATAAGGATTACCCTTCTGATTTAACCTGTCATGTGCGGGATCCCAAGGTGTGGAAGCAGGAGGGCTCCTACTATATGATCCAGGGGGCCAGGACAAAGGAAGACAAGGGAGTGGCCCTGCTTTTTTCCTCAGAGGATAAGAAAAGGTGGGAATTCTTAAGGCGGTTTGAGACGGAGGAGGCTTTCGGCTATATGTGGGAATGCCCGGATCTCTATGAGCTGAACGGCCGGACTGTATTGAGCATTTCCCCTCAGGGGGTCAGGGCAGAGGGCTTAAAATATGCCAACCTATACCAGAGCGTTACCTGTTTTCTTGAGGGAGATTTTCGCACCGGAGCGTCCCTGGGAGCCTTTCGGGAGCTGGACGGAGGCTTTGACTTCTATGCGCCTCAGACCTTTCTTGCAGAGGACGGGCGGAGAATCCAGATTGCATGGATGGGGCTTCCGGACATGGAGGAGGTTTATGCCAGCCCAACGGCAGAGGACGGCTGGCAGCATATGATGACAATCCCCAGGGAGTTGTCTATCGAAGGCGGGGTTCTTTGTCAAAGGCCTGTGAAGGAGCTCTCGGACTGGTGGAACTGTTCTTGTTCCTGGGAAGGGTACTTAGAGAGAATGGTGGAGCCTTGTTGCGAGCTTGTACTTTATACCCGGGGAGGGAGCTTTACCATCCTACTGGCAGAGGGCTTGAAGCTTTGGTACAACAAGGAAGAAGGAATCTTCTGGATGGAATTTACCGATCCGGTTCTTGGCGCGGGCCGTACGGTTCGCGGCAGGGAGGTGAGCGGGCTTAGAAAGCTCAGGATTTTGATGGATGTGTCCAGTGTGGAGGTATTCTTAAACGGAGGAAGGGATGTATTTACTACCCGTTTTTATCCTCAGGGGTATTCTTACTCCGTACGGCTTAAGTCGGAGGACGGCAGAGGCGTTTACTATTTTCACTCGGAAAAAGAAGATTGACTGCGGGCAGCCGGACTCGGAACGATACCCGGCCGCAGTTAATATAAAATGACCCATGGGGTCTAAAAAGGAGAGGAGAACGTTATGGACTACAGAAAAACGGCAGAAGCGATTTACGAAAAAGTCGGGAAAAGAGAGAATCTGATTTCCGCGGCTCACTGTGCAACACGGCTTCGCCTGGTGCTGGCGGACAATGCCAAATGTGATGCCAAGGCAGTGGAGGAGATTGAAGGCGTTAAGGGGGTATTCAGCGCTTCCGGACAGCTTCAAATCATTCTGGGAACGGGAACCGTCAACAAGGTGTATGACGAGTTTCTGGCAGTATCCGGTCTGACTGCGGCGAGCAAGGAGGATGCCAAGGCGGCAGCGGCGGCCAAGCAGCCCTTCTACAAGCAGGCGATAAAAATTCTGGGGGATATCTTTGTTCCTATTATTCCGGCCATTGTGGCAAGCGGATTTCTGATGGGAATTATGGAAGCCCTAAACTTTATGGTAAATAACGGATTTTTAAGCATTGATACCTCCGGCTCCATCTTTGTATTTGCTAATCTGTTTGCCAATACGGCTTATGTGTTCCTGCCGATTTTGATTGCCTACAGTGCGGCGAAGGTTTTCGGAGGAAATCCCTATCTGGGCGCGGTCATCGGTATGCTGATGATTCACCCGGATCTGCAGAATGCCTGGACGGTTGCCAGTCAGGGAGTCCTTAAGACCCAGAAGGTATGGTTCGGCCTGTATGAGGTGGATCTGGTGGGCTACCAGGGGCATGTGATTCCGGTTATCATTGCAGTCTTTGTCATGTGTATGATTGAAAAGAAGCTGCATAAAATCGTTCCTGCTATGTTTGACCTCTTTGTGACACCGCTGGTGAGCGTGTTTGCCACAGGCTATCTGACCTACTCTGTCATCGGACCGGTATTTGTAGCCATTGAGAACGGAATCATCGGCGGCGTGCAGCAGTTGATTGCCCTGCCCATGGGAATCGGAAGCTTTTTGATGGGAGGGCTTTATTCCACCACGGTTGTAGCGGGCGTTCATCATATGTATACGGTTATTGATGTGGGGCAGCTTGGGCTGTATGGAATGACCTACTGGCTTCCTCTGGCCTCCGCCGCAAATATTGCACAGGGCGCGGCCACACTGGCGGTCGCCTTGAAGACAAAGAATCAGAGAACCAAGTCCATGGCAGTGCCTTCCGCGATGTCCTGCTTTATGGGAATTACGGAGCCGGCTATCTTTGGTGTAAACTTACGCTTCTTTAAGCCCTTTATCTGCGGCGCCGTAGGCGGGGCCTGCGGAGCTCTGTATGCGTCCATCGTAGGGCTTGGCGCAACCGGAACCGGCGTTACCGGTATCTTCGGTCTGCTGCTGTGTCTGCACGATCCGATCAACTATATCATAATGTTTCTCATTGCGGCGGGGGTAGCCTTCGCATTAACCTGGGTATTTGGATATAAGGATCCGGAAGAGGATGCCAAAGAAGGCCCGAAAAATACTGAGGAGGCTCCGGCCGTATCCGTAGAGACGGAAGCAAATGCCGTTTATGCGCCGGTGGAAGGCCGGGTGATTCCTCATACGGAGATTGCAGATGCAACCTTTGCCTCCGGAGCGCTGGGAGCAGGCGTGGGCATTATCCCTGCAAAGGGCCAGGTGGTAGCGCCTTTTGACGGAGAGATTTCCATGTTTTTTGATACTCGGCATGCCATTGGGCTTGTGAGTGAGAGCGGAACGGAAGTATTGATTCATGTGGGAATCAATACGGTGGAGCTTCAGGGGAAGCATTTTTGTCCACTGCGGGAAGCCGGCGAAAAGGTGAAGGCAGGAGATCGCTTGCTGGAATTTGACATGGAGGCCATTGCGGCGGAGGGCTACGATTTGACCACGGCTGTCCTGGTATCCGCGCCCGAGCAGGTACGGATTGTAAAAACCGGAGAGGTAGAGGAGCTTGAGAAAATTTTGGTTGTGGGGGACGCGTAAGGTGTCAGGCATCCGCAAGAGGCAGCTTCACCACCACCGAGCGGCATACCTCTCTTGAGAGAGAGAACTCCAAAATCCCTTGGTGGGCCTCGATGATCTGTTTTACGATTCGAAGTCCCATCACATGGGGGAGGGAATCGCCGCTTTTGGAAATCTCTTTGCGATAGAGGGCTTTGATCACCCGGACGGGGATGCCGTCTCCCGTATCGGAAAAGGTAAGCTTCACAAAATCCCCCTGAAGGCTTCCGCGGATCTCAATCTCGCAGCCCTTCGGATTGTGACGGATGCTGTTGTCCGTCAGATTGCAAAAGGCCCTAAGGAGAAGATCCGGATCGCCCTTCAGAGTGAGGCCCTCCAGGGAGGAATCCAGGGAAAGCTCCAGGGACCAGGGCTCTTCCAGTCCATGATTATAGTAGGAGGCAAGCAGATTTCGAAGAAGGGCGGCGGGGGCATACTCCTTTATTTGTAAAGGATAAGAATCATACTCCAGGCGGGAGGTGAGGTTCAGGTCTGCAATCAGACGTTTGATAAGAAGGCTGTTTTCCCGAATGGAAGCAGCCTCCTTTTGTTCCTCCGGATCTAAATGGGGACTTTCGGCAAGACTGTCGCCAAAGCCCAGAATCAGAGACAGGGGAGTACGGATATCGTGGGAGACACCGGCGATCCAGCTGGTTCTTGCATGGTCCCTCTTTTCCAGGGCCTTCCGCTGGAAAAGAAGGGTAGCGGAGACCTCATTGAGCTTTCCGGCCAGCTCCCCTACGATACCGTGCTCAGACAGGGAGAGAGGCTGGTCCTGGGTGAGCTGTTCGATTCCCTTTGCCAGAGGCTTTAGGGAGGTATAAAAGCGCCGGCCAAAGAGGACGGCAAAGGCAAAGATAAGCAGCAGATTGCTGAGAAGAACCAGAAGCAGATAGAGAGGAAAAGCCTCCAAAAGGTCTTCCTTGAATTCCACGCTATACTTCCACATGGAATGGCGGGGAGTGGCTGTCACAAGAAGGCCGTCCGGGCGGATGTATACCTTTACGGGGTAATCCATCAGATACCAGCGGGTGAAGGAGGCAACCTCCGTGAGGGAATAGGAGCGGGGAAGGTCGCGGGGAAGATTCCGATTCCAGATAACCTCTCCCTTTTGGTTAAGGAGCATGGCAAAGGCCAGCTCCTCATCCACCTTCTGACGGGCATCATCTGTGAGTACATATTGCCCGTTTTCCAAAGTAAGCTTGCTGGACAGGACATCGATGCGGGAGTCCTGATAGGCTGCGGCCGATTTATATCCAAACTGGCTCAGAAGAAAGAGGAACAAAAGCAGCAGGTTAAAAACCAGAACGAGAACACAGAGAAGGGCGGCAGTGAGAATGTAACGCCGGTATATGTTAAGCAGATCCTTCATGGGAGTTTTACCTTAGGATTCCTTTCTATTTTTTGTCTTGGGGCAAGCATGATTTAGGAAAGGGGTACGCTCAGTCGATAGCCGATACCCCGGGCGGTCAAAAGCCATTTGGGATGTGAGGGATCCTCCTCCAGCTTTTCCCGGAGACGCCGGATATGCACCATCAGAGTATTTTCGTAGGTGTAATAGCCGTCTCCCCACACCGCATCGCAGAGGGCGTCAAAGGTAACGATTTTATTAAGGTTTTCATAGAGTTTCTTTAGGATCAGGAGCTCCTTGGCGGTCAGCGCAGTCTCTCCCAGGGGGCCCTTTACGCTTCCCTGATCAAAATGAACGGTGCGCTCTCCTAAGGTCAGATCGGAGGCCCGGGACTGGGCTTCATGACCGGATAGATAGGTTCTGCGGATGATAGCGCCGATCCGCAGGCTTAGCTCTTTGGGAAGAAAGGGCTTGGTCAGATAGTCATCCGCACCCAGTCCAAGGCCCAGAAGACGGTCGTTGTCCTCGTCCCTGGCAGAGAGAAAGAGAATCGGAATATCCGCTTTTTGACGAATTTCCTGGAACAGGGAAAAGCCGTTCCCGTCCGGGAGCATCACATCCAGGATGATGAGTTCCGGGAGCTCCTCTTGAAGAGCCTCTTTGGCCTCCCGGCAGCAGGAGACGGCCTTTATCTGGGAGAAGCCTTCTCTTTTCAGCATCCGGGTCACCATGGAAAGCAGCTCCCGATTATCGTCCACCAGAAGAATTTTGCATTCGTAGATATGGTTCATGAGCATCAAGCCTCCTAATTATAGTCGCTTATGATTTGATTATAGAACAAATCAAGAAAAAATTCTTATGCTTTTGAAAAAATTAAGGTAAATGTAAGGCATACGTCATTGCCATGTAAGGCAGAGGGCGTATGCTTTTTGTATGCACAGGTCCGCATATGGAAATTTTATGAGGCCGGGGATAAAAAGGAGGAATGCATATGGAATATATGGTAGAGACAAAAGGATTGACCAAGCAATATGGGGACAAGGAGGTGGTAAAAGATGTGGATCTAAAGGTGCCCAGGGCTTGCGTCTATGGCTTTATGGGACCCAACGGAGCCGGAAAGAGCACGACGCTTAAGATGCTTCTGGGACTGATTCAGATCAGCGCCGGGCGGGTTACCATAGGAGGAGAGGCGGTAAACCGAAACAACCGCATTGCCGTTTTAAAGGAGACGGGCTCCCTCATCGAGTCGCCTTCCTACTACGGACATCTGACCGGGCGGGAGAACCTGGAGATTGTTAAGACTCTAAAAGGGGTGTCCAAGGAGGAGATTGACCAGGTATTAAAGCTGGTGCGGCTTATGGAGCAGCAGGATAAAAGGGTAAAGGAATATTCTCTTGGAATGAAGCAGCGCCTTGGCCTGGCCGAAGCCTTACTTGGCCGTCCGTCCCTTCTGATTCTGGATGAGCCCACCAATGGGCTGGATCCTGCCGGCATCCAGGAAATCCGGGAGCTGATTCGGGAGCTTCCGGGACGCATGGGTATGACGGTGCTGGTGTCCAGCCATCTTTTGGGAGAGATGGATCAGATGGCAGATTATGTAGGGATTATCAACCATGGACATCTGATTTTTCAGGATAAACTGGAGGTTCTTCATGAGCACAGCCGGGGGAGCTTAAGGCTGTGCGCCATGAATCGGACTGTGGCTCTGGAGATTTTAAAAAGAGAAGGCGTTTCCTGCAGGATTGAGGAGGAAGCCCTGGAGCTTCCGAGGCTTACGGACGATGCCACGGCCCGGCTTATCGGCTGTCTCTGCGCAGGCGGAGCCGGCGTATACCGGGTGGAGGAAAAGCAGAAGAGCCTGGAGGAAATCTTCTTAAGCCTTACAGGAAGGAGGGGGAGTCTCTGATGCTGCGTGAATGGAAAACCGAGTGGATGAAGGTACGGCGCAGGAGGATTGCACTGGTGCCGGCGGCATTTCTCTTGTTTACCTTTGTCTGGATCTCCTGGGCGATGCGAAGCTCACATATGGAATCCGGGAAGGAGGCCTGGATGTGGCTTTTGATGTGCTTAGGTCTTGTGAATACAATCTTGATGCCTACCATGATTGCCATGCTTGCCAGCCGTCTCTGCGATGTGGAGCTGAAGGGAAATATGCTGAAGCTTCTGTGTACCATGGAGCGCAAGGGGAGGCTGTTTGATTTGAAGCTTCTGACGGGGACGGTCTATGTAGAGGGTTATGTGACAGCGGAGCTTGTGATGATGCTCGTCTTTGCAAGGCTTCATGGATTTGCCGGCGGAATGACGCTTCGCCATCTGCTTTGCTTTCTTTTGCAATGCGGCCTTGTAAGCCTTGGGGTTCTGCTGGTGCAGATGCTTCTGTCTCTTTTTAGCGTCAATCAGATTCTGCCGCTGGCTGTGGGGCTGGCCGGTTCCTTCCTGGGATTGTTCAGCTGGTTTCTGTCCTCGCCGCTCTGGAGGCCTGTGATATGGGCCTACTATAATCTTCTGGGGTATATCGGACAGAATTGGGATGAGAGCAGCCGGATTGTGAGTTATTATGAGGTACCTCCGGATAAGTCGGCGTTACTTACCCTTTTGCTTGTGCTTCCCTTGGGGTATGCTTTTGGAAGACAGCTGTTCATTCGCCGCACACCGGGGTGCGATTGAAAG
Source organism: Lachnospiraceae bacterium (assembly GCA_022791635.1). Taxonomy (GTDB): domain Bacteria; phylum Bacillota; class Clostridia; order Lachnospirales; family Lachnospiraceae; genus Laedolimicola. The sequence continues at coordinate 26,721 of JAAVZL010000011.1, read as the reverse complement.
GAGGAGTTTTACTATGCTGACAGCATGTATGAAGACAGAGCAGCTTAAGCTCAGACATTCCCATCTATGGCTTGTGTTTTTGGCAATTCCGCTGCTTCCGGCTTTGCTGGGCGCTGGGAATTATCTGAACAATATAAGTATCTTAAAATCAGAATGGTATTCCCTTTGGACCCAGCATTCCCTGTTTTATGCCAATTTTTTCTACGGGCCTTTGATTGCTATTTACTGTTCTTATATCTGGAGGGTGGAGCATCTGAATTATAATTGGAACAGCCTCATGACCATGCCTGTGGCGGAACGGGACATTTTCCTGGCAAAGCTATTATTGGCTTTGCGCTGTACGGTTGCGCTTCAGCTTTGGGTTGGGGTGCTGTTTACCCTGTCAGGAAAGCTGGTAGGCCTGCCGGGGCTTCCCCCCGGGGAAATCTTTTTCTGGCTGCTTCGGGGAAGTTTGGGCGGTATGGTGACGGCGGCCCTGCAGCTTGTGTTGTCTATGATGATCCGAAGCTTTGCAGTTCCGATAGCAATTGCCCTTCTTGGCAGCGTGGTCGGCTTCCTTTTGAGCAGTAAGGGATATGGAGTAGTGTGGCCTTATTCTCTGATGATGATGGGCATGAATGCCAATAAGAACACAGACGCCCTTTCCAGTCCGACGAGCTTTTTAGCGGCCGTGTGTGTGTTCCTTATGCTGTTTATCTGTGTGGGGATTTGGTATTTGAAGCATAAGGATGTGCATGCATGAACCGCGGAGCGTCTGGAAAATAATAGGAGCCGATCAGGGCAGCGCCCCTATATAAGTCATACGTGCAGAATAGCTCTATAAAGGTCAAAATCCTCCTGCTTGAAGACATTGAAAATAACCTTTTCAATCTGTGTGTCTTTCTGTAAATACGCTGTCACTGTCTGCACGGCGATTTCGGCCGCTTTTTTCTGTGGAAAATGAAATTCCCCTGTGGAAATACAACAGAAAGCAATGCTTTTTAGCCCATGCTTGGCGGCAAGCTGCTCCATGCATGACTCATAGCAGTCTGCAAGCTGCCTGCAATGCTGCTCTGTTAGCTGCCCGTGAACGATCGGTCCCACCGTATGCAGAACGTAACGGCAGGGGAGATTGAAAGCAGGGGTCAGCTTTGCTTTCCCCGTCGGCTCGTCATGTCCCTGCTCTGTCATCAGCTTGTCACAGGCTAGGCGCAGCTGGATACCGCTGACGCTGTGAATGATGTTATCCACGCAAGAATGGCAAGGTACGAAGCATCCCCTTAAAGCGCTGTTAGCGGCATTTACAATCGCATCCACCTTTAAGGTGGTAATATCCCCGCGCCAAAGGATCAGCCGGCTATTGGCAGGAGATACGGGCAGGGCGTCACTGTCCGTAATCCCTTTTTTTGCAACCTCTGCGCTTAGATATTCGTCCTGCACTTTTAGAAATTCCTTTCCAATCGGGCGGGGGGCGCGTATATTCATCAGACTTCTAAGAAGCCGCTTCTGCTCCTCTGTATTGTCTGGTATTTCCATATATTTGTACTGCGGCAGCTCTGCTAAAAGCTCTTTTATCAGATATCGTCTTTTTTCGCTATGGGTCATGGCTCAATCCTCCTTTTCCTTTCGGTTAATTTCTTTTACAGTTTTTAAATTAGCCGTAGGAATTTTTGGAAATCTTTGTTATAATAGAAGAACAGCAGTCAAAAGAGCTAAAATGTCAAAAAATATCTGAAAAGAGAAAAAGAATTCCCGAAAGGTAACGATCGAGATGAGTAGAAGCAAGAAGAAACAATTATTGAGAAAGATGCGCAACAACATCCTCCTATTAGCCGCTTTTATCTGTATGGTGGTGTTGTGTACTCACATTTTGCGCAATTCCCTGATAGAGAATACCAACAAAATGGGGCTGACTCTGGTGGAAAATTATTCCTCGGCGGAGGAGGGCAATATCAGTACCTGCGAGTCGATTCTGACCATCAGTGTAAATTATATTGAGGAGCGGGAGCAGGACGATATCACCCTGGAGGAGCTTCGGGAGGGGCTCTATCCTTTTATGAACGGGCTTATGGATCTGTATGGCTCTGAGAATATTCAAATTTACGGAAAAGCCATGGGCGGCACACAGATGATATCCAACAATCCCCAGATCGAGGCTATGACGGACTTTAAGGTGGAGGAGCGGGATTATTATCAGGGAGCCATGGCGGCAGAGGGAGAAATTTACATTTCTTCCGCCTATATGGACGAGATGACGGGACAGCCTGTGGTTACCATGTGTAAAGCCATTCCCTCCACGGGAAGCTTTCTTGCGATTGACATGATGTTCTCCTGTTTTGAGCGGAACAATGAAAATATGAAGCTCCCAAAGAATGCAGCCTATTACCTGCTTGGCCGGGAGGGCACGCTTCTTTATTATAAGTCTCCTCTGAATCACGAATACGAGGAATTCCAGGAGCTGGTGGACGGCTTTATGGAAATGGCGGACGGGGAGAAGGATAACCAGGTTCTGGAAAATGTGACTGCCCTGGAAGGGGAAACGCGAAATGTCTATTTTCACCATATGGCCAATGGCTGGACGGCCATTTTGACGATCTCGGAAAGAGAAATTCTTTCCGGCTTGGATACCTTCAATTACATAAGCATCGTGTTGGTTCTTCTGGGACTTGTGGTTGTGGTGTTTCAGGCGCTCCATGACTACAGTCACGAGAGGCAGAGTCAGCTTCTTATGGAGGAGCGGGATCAGATGGCAGGCCGGAACCGGATCTACCAGAATGCTATGAACGGCACGGCGCGGGCGTACCGGGCAATCTACTATATTGATGTGGAAAACGGGTGCTATGAGATGCTCTATCCCCATCGGGGAAAGGATGCCGAGGCCGGCGATTACAACAAGGAATTCGTATCAAGCCGCTTTGAGGCAGGGATGATTGAGGAGGAATACCGGCAGCAGCTGGAGGAATTTCTGAACCTGTCCAATATTTTAAAACAGCTTGAGACAGAGGATCACATTGAGTTTCAGTACAAACGAATGGATGAGGAGGGCAAGTATGAGTGGTGCTCTGCGGCCATCACGGTGGCGGAGATGGGGGAGGAGCGTCCTCTTGCCGTTACGCTGACTGTCCGCAGTATCGATGAAATTATTCATCGGGAGGAGAAACAGAAGGAAATGCTGGCTCTGGCTGCGGAGCGGGCAGAGTCTGCCAATCATGCAAAGAGCGACTTCCTCTCCAGGATGAGCCACGATATCCGTACGCCTATGAATGCCATTCTGGGAATGACGGCCGTTGCCGGTATGCATATTGATGAAAGGGAACGCGTGCTGGATGCCTTAAGCAAGATTACGGTTTCCAGTAAGCATCTTTTGGGCCTCATCAATGAGGTCCTGGATATGAGCCGGATTGAGAGCGGCAAGGTCAGCCTTACGGAGGGCGCCTTTAATCTTTCGGATACCATGGAGAGTCTGCTTACGGTGTTCCATGCCCAGATGGAGGCCAAGGGGCTGAAGCTTAAGGTGAACATTGCCAGTCTTGACCATGAGGATGTGGTGGGGGATGAGCAGAGGCTGCAGCAGATCTTTATGAATATTATGGGAAATGCCATTAAGTTTACGCCGGAGGGCGGGCAAATCAGTATTTCCATTGAGGAGAAGCCCTCCCATATTCAGGGAAGCGGATGCTACGAATTCACCTTTGAAGATACGGGCATCGGTATGGAAAAGGAATATATTGACAAGATCTTTGAGCCGTTTTCCAGAGCTGCGGATTCCCGCACGGGGAAGATTGAGGGAACGGGTCTTGGCATGACCATCGCGGTAACCATTGCCCGGATGATGAACGGCGATATTAAGGTGGAGAGTGTGCTGGGGGAAGGCTCCAAGTTTACGGTCATGGTTTATCTGAAGCTTGATGATATTACCAAAGAGGATCTGGAATCTCTTGTGTCGCTTCCGGTGCTTGTGGTGGATGATGAGGAGGAGGCCTGCGAGAGCGCCTGTGAGATCTTAAACAGTCTTCAGATGGAGGCGGAGTATGTTCTTGACGGGGACACGGCTGTAAAGCGCATTGTGGAGGCCCGGGAGGCGGCGAAGGATTTCTCCGTGGTGATTCTGGACTGGAAAATGCCGGGGAAGGGCGGCTTGGAGACTGCCAGGGAGATTCGCAGTGTGGTGGGAGAGGAAATTCCCATTATTATTCTGTCTGCCTATGACTGGTCGGAGATTGAGTCGGAGGCCCTGGACGCAGGGGTGGATGCCTTTATTGAGAAGCCGCTGTTTAAGTCCAGGCTGACCAGGGTGCTTAAAGAAGTCCTGGGCCTTGGAAGCGAGGAGAAGGAGATTACGGCTCTGGAGGCTTTTCAGCAGGAGGATTTCTCCGGGAAGCGGGTGCTTCTGGTGGAGGATAATGAGCTGAATATTGAGGTGGCGACAGAGCTTTTGGATGTGGTCGGCATCAAGGTGGAGCAGGCCCTGAATGGGGAGCTTGCACTGCGCTGTGTGCTGGAGCATGAGCCGGGGTATTTTGATCTGATCTTTATGGATATTCAGATGCCGGTGATGAACGGATATGAGGCGGCGAAGGCGATTCGGGGCTCTGGGCGGGAGGATCTGAAGCGGATCCCCATTATTGCTATGACGGCGGATGCTTTTGCGGATGATATTCGGAAGGCAGAGGAGGCCGGGATGAATGGACATGTTTCTAAGCCGGTGGATATTGGGAAGCTGGAGGATGTTTTGCGGGAGTGGATTCGGTAGGTGTGTGTGTGACGGTTCCGCCGCAAAAGAAGCCTGCGGGCTTCTTTTGCGGCGGAACCGAATTTACGTTTTTGGCTTAGAAGTTGCCGAGGATGTTTTATGTATTTTGGTAATTTTCATTTGTGCGCTATAGTTTATAGATTGATACGGTCAGGGTGCCCTGGTCGGCGGTGGCTTGGATTTGGATGGGGGTGTCGAAGATGTTGGTAAATTGCAGATCCAGGGCGTTGCCGGAGATGGTTGCGTCCATTCCATCGGGGATGTAGCCTACGCTTAGGGAGTGGGGGTGGCGTTCGGTGGCCGGCAAACCTGCGGTCAGCATGGCTGCATAGAGGGTGGAGGAGACTTGACAGATTCCTCCGCCGGTTCCGAGGACGTATTTTTTGTTTACGATCATGTTGGCCTCTACATAGCCGTTGGCAGCCGTTCTTGGCAGGATTGTGTGGTTGAAGGAGAAGCCTTCTCCCGGCTCGATGACAACGCCGTTGATGCGGGAGGATGCCAGGGATACGTTCACTGCCCTTGAAATGTCGGGATTGTAGGTTGTGGAATAGGTGCCGAGAAGGGTGCTGGCAGGAGCTTCCGAGGAAGTGGTGAGTGCCATGCCGTCTCCGGCTGCACTGCGGCCTTCCGCTTTGCCGTAGTTCTCGTAGTGGATGCAGTAGGCGCGGTAGTCGTCTCCGTAGGCGGCCTGGAGATCCGGGTAATTGTTCCGGTATACCAGGCAATTGAATTCTGCGCTGCCGGAGCGGCCCTCTGCAAGGCCGAAATTCAGGTAGTGGTTATATAGGGTGTTGTAGTCATGGCCCAAAGCTGCCTGTAGATCCGGATAGGCATTGTAGTAATAGTCTGCGTCAAAGGTGAGAGCGGTAAGTCCGTTCTGGGCCGCTTTGACAGGTGCGTTGCCTCCCCACAGCAGGCAGAGGCATAAAACCATGGTAATAAAAATGCGTGTTTTCTGTTTCATGTTTTTTCCCTCCAGATGATCATTCAGATGGAGCGCCCCGGAGAACGGGACTTCTCTTTCTGAGATGAATTATACCATAGGATGGGGGAGAAAGGAAGGTTATTTCCAGGTAATGCCGGCGCTATAAAATAGATATTGTGATGGTGTAATAAATGCCATATAATAAAACCAGCAGGAGATCGGGAGGCGCCGGGGGAGAAGGTTGTGGAGCATGGATGTCAGGAAGGAAGCAGGGGTGCAATGAAGAGACGGAGGAGAAGACGCAGGAGAAATCAAAACCGATTAAAAGGATTCATACTGGCCGTTCTTCTTTTGCTCCTGGCAGGAACGGGAGCTTTTCTCTGGAAGACGGCTTTAAGAAGGACAGAGGGGCATAGGGAGGAAGAGCCTGTAAAGATGGAAGAAAGACTTGAGGACGCCGGGGAGCTGCCGGAACAGGCAGAGGTGCCGCAGGAGTCCGTGGACACAGGTTTGGAGCAGTTGGGGCAGGAGCCTACACAGGAGGAGCTTTTAGGTCAGCGCATCGAGGAGCTTTTAGGTGAGATGACCCTGGAGGAAAAAATCTGTCAATTGTTTATCCTTACTCCGGACCAGTTAACCGGTGTGTCGCCTGTTACCGCAGCCGGGGAGGCTACCAGGAGCAGTCTGGAGAAATATCCGGTGGGAGGACTCATTTACTTTTCTTCTAATTTGGTATCAGAGGCTCAGACAAAGGAAATGCTGGAGGCTGTCCGGGATTACGGAAGGGAAGTGGAAGGGCTTCCTCTCTTTCTGTGCATTGACGAGGAGGGCGGCCGTGTTGCCCGCATTGGGAACCATCCGGCTTTTTCCGTAGAGCATGTGAGGCCTATGGGAGAAATCACAAGTCAGGAGGAGGCCTATGAAGCCGGCGCGGCCATCGGAGGGTATCTTCGGGAGCTTGGCTTTAATGTGGATTTTGCTCCGGATGCCGATGTGATAACAAATGAGAAAAATACGGTGATAGGAGATCGATCCTTTGGAAACGATCCCCAGAAGGTTACAGAGCTGGCAGCTGCCGTCACGGAAGGCCTTCATGGGGAGGGGATTTTGAGCGCCTTCAAGCATTTTCCAGGCCATGGGGCAACAAAAGACGATACCCATGAGGGGTATGCTTACAGCGAGAGAAGCTATGAGGAATTAAAGTCTGCCGAGCTGGTGCCCTTTGCCGCAGCCCAGGAGTGCGGCGTGGATATGGTGATGGTGGCTCACATTTCCCTTCCGGAGGTGACAGGAGATCACACCCCCAGCTCTTTATCCCACCGGATGATAACGGAAATATTGCGGGGAGATCTGGGGTACGAAGGGCTTGTAATCACCGATGCCCTGAATATGGGAGCCATAGCCAAAGCCTACAGCTCCGGTGAGGCGGCAGTGCGAGCCGTGGAGGCAGGAGTGGATCTGCTGCTGATGCCAAAGAACTTTTCCGAAGCCTGTGAGGGAATTCAACAAGCCGTTTTGGAAGAGCGGATCTCAGAGGAGAGACTGGAAGAGTCGGTTCGGAGAATTTTGCGGGTGAAGCTTTTGATGGAGGAGTAATACAGCGCCTATTCTTCCGCCTCCGATACCATCAGCGTAAGCACATCGCTGATGCGATCCATACAATTTAAAATGCTGGAATATTGAGATTCAAGCCGATTGATTTTTTGCTCCAGAAAAACCATCTTTTTTGCATGGATCATGGGTTCGATTTTTTGCTGATGTTCCTCGTAGAGGCTCCATAGTAATGCGGTTTCTTTTTCGGAAAGTCCAGTGATCTCATACATCATGTCAGAGAAGCGCCGTTTGGATACGTAACGATTTAATATCAGATCTTCACTGTAGGTTAATATCTGAAAGATAGAGGCCGCCAGGTTTTTGGAAATCTTCAATTGTTCGACAGCATAAGAAATGCTTTCCCGCTCCTCGTAGTTTAGAAAAAATATTTTCTTCAGATATTCCGATTTTTGCCGGAAGGGAAGATTTCGAAATTCGGTCAGAAAAAGGTAAATCTGCGTTTTTTTGTTCACTTGCGCTTCTATCAGTTCCCAAAACGAAGTATTGGGATAAATGGTTTTCCATGTCTCAAAATCGTAGGGCTGTTCTGTCCTTTTTACTTCCTCAATAAGAAGATTGCAGATATTATTTTGAAGCTCCTTTTTCAGAAGCTGATTTTCCGGGTCCTGCTTCAAGGCTTCCAAATAAGTGTTTATCTTTTCAATCATAAAATCCCTCCTCCAGGGCAATTTCTCCGTTTCGGATAATATCCGTTGCAACATCAAATTCGTCATTTCCTATCAAATTGTCGGTATAGCGCTCTTCAACACGGATCTTTTCATGGTATTCCAAATATTTAAAGTTATTGATCACATTGTTGATCTGGACCTTTAGCTCCAGAGAATGAAACAGAGACTGTCCTTTGCCGTGTTTTTGGTTTAACAGGTGAAGAATATTCTCGGAATGTGGCGCTTGTTTTTGCAATTCCTGATTGAGCAGAGAGTAGGCAGAGATCAGAAGCTGCTCCGCATTACCTGGGTTGGTTTTGACGGAAACATTTAACTGGTAATAGCGATAGGCATCCTTTCCTTGGGCCGTAATGACATAAAAAGAACTGGAGCTGCACCGTTTCTTTTGCCAGAAATCCAATTCCTTGGTTCTTCTGAAAAAATTAGAGAGGCTTTGGCTGGAAATATTTAAGTGTTCAGCCAGCTGCTTGTGGCCCATCATGCGGTTTTGCGACAGTTGCTCCAACACCGGTATCATATATTTATATCGATAAATCGCATGGTATTGCTCCTGAGCGGCAAGCCTTGTACCTGCCTCCTGAAATATTTCTGCCGTCATTTTCATGAGGGCATAATAGTAAACTCTTTGATATTCCTTGTTATCTGCCAGGCCTAAGAAATTCTCATATGCTTCCAGTTTTCTTTCGTCAATAGAAAAAGAGGGCGATAACTCACTTACTGTATGATTGACGATACTTGAAACCAGTAAATCCTTGAGCTTTTCCGTCAGAGCGCTAAGCTTTTCAGAATTCTGCTCCTTTAGAAGCTCACTTAAGTATTCTTGTAAGTAAAGTCTTGTCTGCATAGAAGTCCTCCCCACAAATTGGTAACGTTTATGTAACGTTGTAAAGATTATAACGTTTTTGCGAGAAAAGTGCAAGTGGATATGTTCGCATGATCCTGAGAAAAGCGACGTTCCGCTTTCAGAGTTTGATACTGTGCATAGTTTTCCACTTTAAACGGGTAAAGTGTGAAAATTTCATAACATTTACAGATCTCACAATGATTTTGACAATGGCCTGTTGGCCGATGATGCAAAAGGAAGCCTTCCGCATTCCGGTTTTCAGAAGAAAGATCTGTTGCAGGCAGAGATATAAAACCAACGGTGTCCTTTTGAGAACGAGGCTCACAGCAGTTGGCAACCACGGAGATTCCCTTATGAGTCTGAGAAAAATACCGCATTTTATTTTCAAAGTGTGACAAGGATTTTGAATAGCTTGAAATCACTTCTATATTTATATGATGCTGATTCCATAAATAGGCTTGATCTAAATCTTCAAGAGAATCTCGGCAGATGAAGTAAATCAATCTTCCGAGGTAATCCAGATCAAGTGCCTCAAAATAGCTTGGTCTTTGAGAAAGCGCTTCGTGATATTGTTTCCTATTCTCCGGGTTTTTATAGATAAATCCGATTTTTTTGTGGTTCTCCAGAAGGACCGTACCTGTGGAGGAAAGGAGCGTACAGGTATTGGTTTTATCCATGTAATTCCAGAAGGAACCAAGAAAAATCAGTTTGATTTTAAAGGCAGGATTGCCGAAGTACTGCGCGGCCAGCCATTTGCAAACGACGTTTTTGGTAGAAGCATTCATGGCTAATTCCGGGAAAACTACAATATCCACGTTTTGTTGATTCAGCGTTTCCAGCATCCGGATATAAGCAGTGTTGATTGTTTCCTCCAAAGAGGATTCCGATAGGATTTCAAAATAATTGCGAATGGGTGTTTCCGAGAGTTTTGTCTTATACCAGGTATCTTTATAAAAGGGTACCACTGCAATTTTTAATGTGGAATCCGGGCCTGCAAAGCATTCCTTAAATTCCTGCGTTTCATACTTTTTTACGATCAAATACGGCTCATCCGCAGGCTTTGAGATAATATGATAGCTGCTAAGCAGAGACGCAATTTTAGAGGTATCCCTCAACTGAGCGCTTCGGATATTCCGGATCACAGGACTATGATAAGGAATCCCTTTTACCGGAGTATAGTAGAGTTGATATCCGTCTAAAGAGGTATTTAAAGGTCCCACAGCAGTAAGCCTTTGCAGAGAAAGGCGGCGGTTCTGCTTAAGGTGGGGATATCGCTCATATTCCTCTAAAATTTGATCAAAATACAGCAAAATCCATATACAAAAATCAGGCGAGGGCTCCTCCTTACAAAGATTGGCAAGCTCCTCCTTGAACATATCAAAAGAGATGTTCTCATCAAGCAGTTCATCAATCAATTGGTTTAAACACTGATATAGAGGAGCTTCAAAGTAGCCCTTATTTAAATTTTCGCCATACTGTTTTATGTAAGAGGGTCCATTGGAAGTATTAACAAATTGATATAGAACAATTAAGATATCAAAAATATTGACAGTATTTAGAAGTCTTTTTTGAAAATTTTCCATGATGAATTCTTCTTTCAGAGGATAATTTCAAAGGTATGTTTACAGATACCACATGTGATGTGAAACAGAAAGTTTATATATTTTATTCTAACACAAAATAAGGGATTAAGCGATATCATTTTCAAAAAAATAAAAACTTACGGAGAAAATCTGATAAATGATTCTGCATAAACTCCATGACTGTAGCAAAATAGCCAAAATCCCTCCCGCATTTATCAGTTAAATGTAACAAAAAAGGAAAAACAAGAAAAAATTGTTAGAAAGATCTAAAGTTTTCTGTTATAATAGAGACAGAAGTTGTAAAATACAAACCGCTGCGCGTTGTTTTTTGACAGCAGGCGGTTTTTGTCTTACATCATCCTTTTACAGGAACATTGGGATAAAGGAGTTGATTCAGAAACGTATTATGTATTTGGGGAAGACAGGAGGAGAGCCTATGTTTGAAAAAGGAGGGTATATTGTTTACGGAACCACAGGAGTGTGCGAGATCGAGGATATTACTTCGCCGAATATAGCAGGCGTATCGGGGGATCGCCTTTACTATGTGTTAAATCCCTGCTTTAAAAAGGGAAATCGGATTTTTACGCCTGTGGATAATGAGAAGGTAGTGATTCGGGCAGTGATGACAGAGGAGGAGGCAGCCTTACTGGTGGATGAGATTCCGACCATAGAGGAGCTTTGGGAGAAGGATGATAAGGTGCGGGAATTGCGCTATAAAGAAGCCATTCGAAGCTGCAATCCCAGAGAGTGGATTCAGATTATCAAGACCTCCTACCTTAGGCAGCAGCAGAGAAAGGCCCAGGGGAAAAAGGCCACCACTGTGGACGAGCGTTATTTTAAGGCGGCGGAGGATCATCTGTATGCAGAGCTGTCCATTGCACTTGGAATGCCCAAAGAGGAAGTGAAAGATTATATTCAAAGGCGGTTAAGTAAAAAGTAGTGAGGGGAGACTGACGAAAAAGAGTCCCTCCGGCTTTTCCATATCCGGTAATAAGGAATCCTCCCACCTTGTGGGTCCCTCCTTATTACAAGGTTCGTACGGTTCACGTACAGACGAACACTGGATATTGGAAAAGCCGGGCATCTACCCCCTAGAGGAAGGCGGATACACCATGGGCTGATCCAGCCCCTTCCTCCTTAACTCCGTCCCTCAAACCCTACCTACAGCTCATCCTCCCCCACCAACTCATCATACTCCGCCGCATCCAGCATCTCATCAAAAGCATCTGCCACAGCCTCATACTCCTCATCATCTTCAATATTCTCCAGCACCGGCGATCCCTCGGTATTGTCATACCGGTAAATGAACACCTCGCCATCCTCATTCTTCCCATCCTCATCCAAAGGGAGAAGCGCAATATAATCCCGGCCATTCACCGGAAAAATCGTCAAAATCGCACATTCCACCTGTTCGTCATTATCCAGAGTCAAAGTCACCGTAATATTCCCGTCACAGGAATCACAATTTCCATTACAAGCAGTCGTATCACATTTATTTTCCATTCCCATTTTCCTACCTCACTTTTTTCTTAGATGATTCATTTTCGACTTGTATGACCTTACTCTAACAGAAGAGAGAAGGAAAAGCAAGAAAAACTCTTTGACAAAAGACCCAATTAGAATAAAATAGAAATAACACAAACCCATAAGAACACAGCGAACAGCAAAATCCCGCCGACAGCGCCGGAAGGGGTATTGCAGAACTGGAATGGAGGACAAGATTGAAAACAATCGGAATCGATATCGGAACTACCACAATCAGCGCCGTTGTCATGGATACAGAGAAAAAGCAGCTTCTGGCCATAAGAACGGTTCCAAACAACAGCTTCCTCCGTACAAAGCAGGAGTGGGAGCGCATCCAGGACGGGGAGCTGCTCGTAAAAAAGGCAAGGATCCTTCTTGACGAACTGCTGGAGCAATACCCTTTCGTAGAAGCCATCGGACTTACCGGACAGATGCATGGAATCCTCTATACCGATGAGGAGGGACAAGCCGTCAGTCATCTGTATACCTGGCAGGACAAAAGCGGTGATCAGGCGGAATTTAACGGCGAATCCGTCACCGCATGGCTGAAAAGAACGTACGGGATCCCCGCTTCGACAGGCTACGGCCTGGTGACCCACCTCTACCATGTAAAAAAGGGTCTGGTCCCCCCGGGCAGCACATCCATGTGTACCATTGCCGACTATCTGGGCATGTGCCTCACCGGAAGAAAGACGCCTCTTCTCCACGCCAGCAACGGAGCAAGCCTGGGTTTCTACGACACAAAAATCTGGCGCTTTCAGACAGAGATCATCAAGGACGCAGGGATGAACCCGGCATTGCTCCCAAAGGTAACGGCTGAGGTAGAAGAGCTGGGCCTCTATGAGGGAAGGCCGGTGTTTGTAAGCCTGGGAGATAACCAGGCCAGCTTTCTTGGGACAGTGGGGGTTGAGGAGCAGGTATGGCAGGTAAATGTGGGGACCGGCGGCCAGCTTTCGGTTCTGTCAGGCGAGCACTTTGAGGCGCCCGGAATCGAGGCCCGTCCTTACCTTCAGAAAAAATACATCCTCACCGGGGCCATTCTCTGTGCAGGCCGTGCCTATGCCATTCTGGAGCATTTTTTTGAAGCCTGCGCCAAAGCCATGGGCTTAAAAGCAGAAGAGCAGTATGAGCTTATGGAAAGGCTGGTAAAATCTGCAGGGGCGGATGCAGGGGGAATCCGGGTTGACACAAGGTTTCAGGGAACCCGGACAAATCCGGAGCTTTTGGGAAGCATAAGCGGGATCAGCGAAGAAAACCTGCGCCCTGAGAATCTGGTGCGAGGCTTCATACAGGGAATTGCAGGAGAGTATTATGAGATTTACAAGAAAATAAGCCGGGGACTGGGAATCAAGGCAGAAAAACTTCTGGCCTCCGGAAATGGAGTGCGGAAAAATGCCGCCCTTCGGGAGGCCCTAGAAAGCCTTTTTCAGGCAGAGCTTACCCTGACGGATCTTCAGGAGGAGGCAGCCTGCGGGGCAGCCTTAAGCGCCAGGTACAGCCTGCGGTTTAAATAATATCCACCATCAGCTCCAAAAGCTGATCCGTATTTAAGGGCTTGGCCATGTGGGCGTTCATGCCGCTCCTTCGGGACATGCGCCGATCCTCATCAAAGGCATTGGCCGAGAGAGCCACAATGGGAATCCGCCGAAGGATGGGATCCTCCTGGCTGCGGATGAGCTGGGCAGCCTCATAGCCGTTCATCACCGGCATCTGAATATCCATAAGAACCAGGGCGTAACGGTCCGGAGCAGCCCCCGTAAGCTGCTCTAAGGCCATGCGGCCGTCCATGGCCGTGTCCACATGAAAGCCCAGATCTTCAAGAAGCTCAGATTCCAGCTCCAGATTTAGATCATTGTCATCCACCAGAAGAATTCGGCGCTCTCCCATCCGTTTGAGCAGGAGCTCCTGAGCAGTCTTTGGCTGAAATGCCTTCTGGTCCTGAATCCGCAGATTAAGGGTAACCGTAAACCGGCTTCCCTGTCCGGGCTCACTTTCGACGGAGATCGTTCCGTCCATAATATCCACCAGGCGCCGGACAATGGTAAGCCCCAGGCCTGTGCCGTGGACACCGCTGAAGGTGGTATTTTTGATCCGCTCAAAGGGATCAAAGATGCGGTTCAGATCCCCCTTTGCAATGCCGACTCCCGTATCCTCCACGGTGAATGCATAGGCAGCATAATTGTTGGAGGGAGCTTTCTGCTCCACGATAGAGATACGCACCTGTCCGCCGGCCTGGGTATACTTTATGGCATTGGTACCCAGACACATCAGGATTTCCTTAAGCTTGTCCGGATCGCTGTAGACATCCGGATGAGTGAGCCCGGAAAAATCCGCAGACAGGGAAAGCTGCTTTTTTTCTGCTCTGGGGGATAAATCCCGGTTCACGTTCCGGATCAGATCCGACAGGCAGCAGGGAATTTCCTCTGTCTGGAAGCTCCCTGATTCCATACGGGAAATCTCTAAAATATCGTTGAAAAGGGAGAGCAAAAGCTCACTGGAGGTCTGAATTCTGCCCAGGTATTCCCCAAGCTTTTCCGGCTCCGTCATGTGATCCCGGGCCAGCGTGATAAAGCCGAGAAGGGCGTTTAAGGGCGTGCGGATATCGTGGGACATATTGGCAAGAAAATTGTTCTTGGCCAGGTTGGCCAGTCTGGCGTCATTTAAGGCATCCTCAAAAAGCTTCTTTTGCTCTATCTCATGGCGGATTTCCTCGTCCACCCGGCGAAAGCCCAGCACGGCCCGGGTAACGGGGATCTGGCTGCCTACTCCGGCAATCCGCAGCTGATAATACTGGGTTTCCCCATTTTGTTCTACCTGATAGTTTACATAATATGCATCGGAGGAGGAAAGACTTCCCTGAATCCGGGCAGGATCCATGGCTTTGGCAACCTGTTCCCTGTCCTTTTGGGAGACCCAGGTATTTACATAATCCAAGCGGAACCATTGAAAGGAGCGAAGGCGAAAGCTGTCTCCGAAGAGCTGCATAGCTCGGGGACTCATGCGATAGGGGAGAATGCTGTCTTCCTTGAGATCTACATAGAGGATGGACTCATAATTGCTGCTTAAGCCCTCTATGACCTCCAGTCTTCGCAGCTGCTCCTCGTTTTGCTGCGCCCTTTTCTCCGTTGCATCTCCGATAAACACATAGAAGAGATCGCCTGCAGATTCACTGCGGAGAAAATGTCCGTAATCTTCCACCCAGCGAATTTCTCCGCCCTTTTGAATGATGCGGTACTCCACATAATCCAGATCATACTTGCTTTCGGAAATCTGCTCCCAGATGCTTGCTTCCACGGCTTCCAGATCCTCTGGGTGCACCAGGCCCCGGAAGGAGTTGCCGGTCAGCTCCCGAAATTCCGCTAGAGAGCTGCAGTTGTAAAGCCGGACCATGGCCTTGTTGGCATAGAGAATCTCCTCATTTCCGTCTGCATGATAAATAAAGAAGCCGCCGGGCATCTCGTCCATAAATGCCTTAAGCTCCAGGGCTGTCTGCTTTCTGAAATCTTGGGAGGGGACAGAAGTCGTTTTTTCCCTTCTATGGCCTTCCTCCGGAGTACACAGAGTGGACAGGATCTGTTCAATCAGATGGTGATCTGCGTTCATTTGGCTGCTCATATATGCTCCTCCCCTGTAAATGAAAAGAATCTCCTCGGTCTATTATACCATTCTTTTTGGAAATTGGAAATAAAAAAGTAATCCTTGATCTTCCCAGGGCTTCTTTCTATAATGGGAGAGGAGAGGAGCGTAGGATGAAATTTATCGAGGACATTACGGACTTTATTTTTGTGGAGCATAAGCCGGAAAAGGCAGATATTATTTTTATTCCGGGAGGGAATCAGGGGGCCATTGCCCTGCGGGCGGCAGAGCTGTTTCGGCAGGGATACGCCCCTTACATTCTTCCTTCCGGCCGCTTTAGCAAGCCTGTGGGACACTGTACCATTCCCGGCTATGAGACGGAGTGGGAGTTTTTGCGGGATATTCTGGTGGAACAGGGTGTTTTGCCGGAGGCGATTCTAAGGGAGCAGCAGGCAACCTTTACCTATGAAAATGCCATTTATTCCAGGCGGGTGACGGATGAGCTGGGGCTTCGCATTTCGCGGGCCATACTCTGTCCCCAGGCCTGTCATGCAAGGCGGGCGCTTCTGTATTATGAGATTCTGTATCCGGATACGGAATTTTTTGTGTGTCCGGCAGTTACCAGAGGAATCGGACGGGATAACTGGTTTCTTGAGGGGGAAAAGATTGACGCTGTCCTAGGGGAGCTGGAACGCTGCGGAAGCCAGTTTCATGAAATTCTGCGGGAATATGGCAGGAGAGAGAAAGGGAATGAGGAGGAGAGAGAAAAGAGATGGAAATCAAAGAAGTGATTGAGCTTGTAAAGCGGACAAAAGGCTTTGTGGAGAACCGGGAAATGGCGGGCCGCGTTAAGGTGAAGGGGCTTGCGGATTATGTTACCCAGGTGGATACGAAGATTGAGTGTTTTCTGGAAGAGGAGCTTCAAAAGCTGGCGCCGGGGATTCCTCTTTTGGGGGAGGAGGAAGGGCTTCATGAGATGTCCGGGGATGTTTTCTGGATTCTGGACCCTGTGGATGGGACGACGAATCTGATTCATGATTATCAGCATAGTACGGTGTCTTTGGGTCTCTATGAGAAGGGGGAGATTATCTTAGGGGTGGTTTATGATCCGTTTCGGGAGGAGGTTTTTTCGGCAGAGAAGGGGAAGGGGTGTTTTTTGAATGGGCGGCCGGTCCATGTGTCTTCGGCAAAGAAGCTGGGGGATACGATTGTTGCCTTTGGAACGGCGCCTTATGAGAAGGAGCTGGCGGGGAAGAATTTTCGGCGGCTTGAGCGGGTGTTTTTGGAGTGTCAGGATGTGCGCAGGACAGGGTCGGCGGCTCTGGATCTGGCCTACGTTGCCTGTGGGCGTACGGGAGGGTTTTTTGAGGAGCGGCTGAGTCCCTGGGATTTTGCGGCGGGGATGCTGCTGGTTTCTGAGGCTGGAGGGAAGGTTACGGATTTTGAGGGGGAGGCGTTGGAGCTTTTGAAGAGGGGGAGTGTTTTGGCGACGAATGGGGGGATTCATGAGGCTTTGGTGGGGCTTATGTAAGACGGACGGTGCAAGGCTCTGTACGGACGCTGCCCAGGAAAAAAATCTCTTCTACTCTTGCTCCGCTCGGAGAGCTAACATGCATGAGTAGAAGAGATTTTTTTCCTGGGCGGCTGGTTTTTCCAGACTGCAGCCCTGATATTTTTGGTTGATTCCTATAAGGGTTAGCCTGCGGTTACGTCCAGATTCCTGGCGGGCATGGGGATGTCCGGTTTGGCCATGGATTGGGCTTCCCGGTAGGCGGCGCGGGCTTTGGCGCGCTTTACTTTTAGGGCCTCGGGGGTGGATTCTGCTTCCTGGCGGGTCATTTCTTTTCTGGTCAGGGCAGCCTTGGCTTTTTCGGCGTTTACCTCGGATTCTTTCGGGAGCTGCTCTGGAGAGTCCTGGCTTTCGGAAATTTCTTTGTCTTTGGGTTCTTCGGATTTGTCGGGCTTTGCGGGATCTTCGATGCCCTGCTCGGCTTTTTTTGCTTCCTCCAGATCCTTTTCGGCTTTTTGCTTTTCGGCCTCTGTGGGGAGCTTGGCGTATTTGCCGCTCTCTATGAATTCCTGGGTGGTCTGCTGGAGGGCCATGTTTTTGCGGTGTTCGTTCCACACGAGCTCCAGCTTTTTGCTTTCCGGAATGTTGGGGTTGTTTTTGATTTCGTTTACGGTGCTTAGGGAGGTGGCGGCGTGGGCCATTCTGATGCGCTGTGCCTCTTCCTTTGTCTTACAGCGTTTGAGCTCCTGCTCGTAGTGCTTTTGTTCTGCCTCGGTGGCTTTGACCCGCTGATAGGTTTGGGGATCGTGATCCCTTAGGTATTCCATTTCCTCAGCCGTCAGCTTTTGGCCGCTGTTGAGTTTGAGTTCGATCTGGGCGGTCATTTTGGTGGAGCCGTCCTGGTTGGCCCGGCGGATTTCCTCGGCCTGCTGTTTTACGGAATCTGCAATGGTGGTGGCGCCGTCGGCGGTGAAATCACCGGAGGCTTTTTTCTTCTGCCATTTCATTTCCATTTCCATGTTTTTGGTGTAGGTGTTTAAGGATTGTACTGTGAAGAAATTCATATAAGCCCCCCTGTAGGATCTGTATCCTGTATTCTGAAAAGCGGTGAGAACGGATGAGATTTGCGTTCTGTTTGCTTTAGATTTTTAATAGGTTTCTTATTGGAATTATCGACAAATTTTGGGAAAACTTAATGGTGGGATTTGGGGAGGTTGCGTGGGGGTGCCGTAAAAAAGCCAGGAGGCATTTCCATACCCGGTGTCCGGCGGTTCGCGAACAGCCGGACACCGGGTATGGAAATGCCTCCTGGCTTTTTTTGATAGGTTGTGTGAGAATTATTCCGGGTAGATTAAGCGGTCTTCTTTGATATCGTATAGGACTTCCTTTAGGTAGCGGTTGGCCAGCCAGTTGGCCATGGGGAGGTTCATGTCACGGTAGTTTCCGCAGTCTTTGGCGCAGGCGCCGGGGATCTCGCCGGTAAAGTCCCGGATGAATTCCCACATTTCTACCATTAGGGGGACAATGTCTTTGGATTCGTAGTCGCCGGACAGCAGCAGGTAGAAGCCGGTGCGGCAGCCCATGGGGCCGAAGTAGATGGTTTTGGGTCCGAAATCCTTGTGGTTTCGCAGGAAGGTGGCGCCCAGATGCTCGATGGCGTGCATTTCTGCGGTGTTCATGACGGGCTCTTCGTTGGGGCTGGTCATGCGCAGATCGAAGGTGGTGATGACGGTTCCCCCTACGGGATCCTTTCTGGATACGTAGACGCCGGGCTGCAGCTTGTTGTGGTCGATAGTGAAGCTTGTGATTTTTTCCATGGTTTTTATCCTTTCCGAACGGGGTCTGTTCTAAAAATTCTGTATGATAGGTAAGTGTATCATATTTGGATGGAAACGGGAAGAGGAAAATGGAATGCGGTGGTTGACGATAACTAGGAAATAGTGCTATGATAAGGCATGCAGGTTTTTAAAACCAAATTTATGTAGAAGAAGGATGTGAAGAGTCCGTGGACGGACGAAGTCGAAGGCGTAGCTTAAGATGGAACAGAATAGGGATGGACATGGGCTCTTCTTGCTTTGGTATAGGCTCTCGGTGAGGGTGTGATCAAATAGGGAGGGCGGATTGACATTCACAGGACCTGGTCTTATGGAATGGAGCGGGCAGTGAATGGCTTTGTCATGTCTATCCACAGGAATGGAGGAGATTGACATGGCAATGGGAAATTTTGATCGGGAGCTTCTGACGGAGTTTCTTGACGGCAGGCAGTTTCGGAAGCTTCGGGAGACCATGGCCGAGATGAATGAGGTTGATATTGCGGAATTCATCGAGGAGCTGGAGCTGGAAAAAAAGGTCCTGGTGTACCGGATGCTGCCCAAGGAGCTGGCAGCGGATGTGTTTTCCTTTCTGGAGGTAGAGGACCAGGAGCATATTATCAACAGCATTACGGACTACGAGCTGGGGAAAATCATTGAGGACTTGTATGTGGATGATGCGGTGGATATGCTGGAGGAGCTTCCGGCGATTGTGGTAAAGCGTGTGCTTAAAAATGCGGCGCCGGATACGAGGGCGCTGATTAATCAGTTTCTTCAGTACCCGGAGAATAGTGCGGGGAGCATTATGACGGCGGAATATATCGGCCTTAAGCGGAATATGACCGTGGAGCAGGCCTTTGCCTATATTCGGGAAAACGGTGTGGATAAGGAGACGATTTACACCTGCTTTGTGACGGACAGCAAGCGGCGGCTTCAGGGAGTTGTGACGGTGAAGGATCTGTTGATGAATCCGTACCATACCATTATTAAGGATATTATGGATGAAAATATCATCTATGCGGTGACTACGGAGGATCAGGAGGAGGTTGTGGAGACCTTCAATAAGTATGATCTTCTCTGTCTGCCGGTGGTGGATCATGAGGACCGGCTGGTGGGAATTGTTACTGTGGACGATGTGGTGGAGGTTATGGAGCAGGAGGCCACGGAGGACTTTGAGAAGATGGCGGCGATGCTGCCTTCGGAGAAGCCTTATTTGAAGACCGGTGTGCTGGAGCTGGCGAAAAACCGTATTCCCTGGCTGCTGCTTTTGATGTTTACCTCTCTTTTGACCGGGGCTATTCTTTTAACTTATGAGAATGCGCTCCAGGTGGTGCCGCTTCTTATCAGCTTTATTCCTATGCTGATGGATACCAGCGGTAATTGCGGCAATCAGAGCAGCACGATGGTGATCCGCGGTATGGCGGTGGGGGATATTGAGCTTCGGGATGTGCTGCGGGTGGCCTGGAAGGAGCTGCGGGTGGGCTTTTTATGCGGCCTTGTGCTGGCGGCGGCCAATTTTGTGCGGCTGTTTTTGCAGTATCCGGATCAGATCCTGGTGAATCTGGTTGTGGTGCTGTCGCTGGTTTTGACGGTGATTCTGGCCAAGACCATTGGCTGTACGCTGCCGATGCTTGCCAAGAGAATGAATCTGGACCCGGCTATTATGGCGGCACCTCTGATTACAACTATTGTGGATGCCTGCAGCCTGATGATTTATTTTCGGCTGGCATGTGTGTTATTAAAAATATGATATTACGGAACTGGAATAGGAGGATGTTACAAGATGTTGGGAGACAAGAAGGTCCTGTACAGCGGGATGCAGGCTACAGGCAATCTGACCTTGGGAAATTATCTGGGGGCTTTGAAGAACTGGATTACATTAAGTGGGGAATATGAATGCTTTTATGGTGTGGTGGATCTTCATTCTATTACCATCCGCCAGGACCCGTCGGAGCTGCGGAAAAGGGCCCGGGCGCTTCTCACTTTGTACATTGCGGCAGGGCTTGACCCGGAGAAGAACTGTATTTATTATCAGTCTCATGTGTCGGGGCATGCGGAGCTGGCCTGGATTCTCAACTGCTTTACCTATATGGGTGAGCTGAACCGGATGACCCAGTTCAAGGATAAGGCGGCCAAGCATGCGGATAATATCAATGCGGGTCTCTTCACCTATCCGGTGCTGATGGCGGCGGATATTCTTCTGTATCAGGCGGACGTGGTGCCGGTGGGCGTGGATCAGATGCAGCATCTGGAGATTACCCGGGATATTGCACAGCGGTTCAATGGCATATACGGGGATGTGTTTACCGTTCCCGAGGCTTATATCGGCAAGGTGGGGGCCAAGATTATGAGCCTTCAGGATCCGGCTAAGAAGATGTCCAAGTCGGATGAGAATCCGAATGCCAGTATTTATTTGATGGATGATCCGGATACGATTATGCGTAAGTTTAAGCGGGCAGTGACGGATTCTGAGGGTCAGATCCTTTATCGGGAGGAGCAGCCGGGAATTAAGAACCTGATTGACATCTACTGTGCCTGCACAGGAAAGACTCCTGAGGAGACGGTGCGGGAGTTTGACGGCAGGGGCTATGGGGAGTTTAAGCCGGCCGTGGGCGAGGCTGTTGTGGCTGTGCTGAAGCCGCTACAGGAGCGGGTTGCGGAGCTTAATAAGGATAAGGCTTATATTGATTCGGTTATCAAGAACAATGGGGAGAAGGCTCAGTATTTTGCCAATAAGACTTTGCGGAAGGTGCAGAAGAAGGTTGGGTTTCCGGAGAGGGTGAGGTAAACGGACGGCAGCCGCAAAAGGAGCCCGCAGGCTTTTCCATATCTGTGTTCGGACGGTTTGCGTACAGTCTGTCTGTCCGGAACGGACATTACCCAGGGGAATTTTTTGTAGTGTTGAAAGATTTCTTTGGGCAATGTCCGTTCCGATCAGACAGACTGTTCGCAAACAGCCGGACCCATGATATCGGAAAAGCCTGCGGGCTCCTTTTGCGACTGCCTGACTTTGAGGGGGTAGAACGGGGATTTTAGTTTTTTTAATTTTTTATTTTTTTTGTGACATTTCCCTGCCTTAAAAAGTATGATAGGTACAGGCCTGGAAGGAGGAGCATATGAATCGGGACATACAACGGAAGCAGCAGATTGAAGCTCTGATTTTGAAATATGAAAAAACGGTATATAAGCTGGCTTATTCCTATATGAAGAATAGGCAGGATACCGACGACATTTATCAGGAGGTCTTCCTGCGGTTTTTCCGGAAGAAACCGGAGTTTGAAAGCGTTGAGCACGAGAAAGCCTGGTTTATCCGAACTACCATCAATTGCTGTAAGAGCTATTTTCTGTCGGGATGGGTGAAGCGGACTTGTGGCTTGGAGGAGCGTACCCTGGGTCAGGAGGACAGCTATGAAATGGAAGGGAAAAGTGAGCTGTTTTACGCGGTGATGGAGCTTCCTGTGAAGTATCGGACGGTGATACATCTTTTTTACTATGAGGGTTATACGGTGAAGGAGATTGCGGAGCTTCTGGAGGAAAAGGTGACTACGATTACCACCCGGCTTGCCCGGGGCAGAGAGCAGCTTCGTGAGGTGCTGGATGCGGAGGCCGGTAAGGATATGAGGATACCGGTGAAGACTGTCGGCAAGGACCGGTTAAGTTCCGGCAGATCGGGAGGCAGTGCTCAAAAGCCCAGAGGACCGGGAAGGGTGTCGGTAGTGGGACATAAGGAAACCTGTATCAGATATTAGAAAAGGAGGAGTGCGGGCATGAGTATAAAAGGATATAAGAACGCATTTTCAGGGATCGAGCCCTCTAAGGAGCTGCACGACTCTTTATTGGAAGCGATTTTGGAAGAGGAGAATGAGATGGAAATGAAAAATAGAGGAAGTAAGCAGACAGGGCGGAAAAGGTCTGCAGGGCGTATAAGGCCCAGACTGATTGCGGCCTGTGCGGCAGTGATGATTCTGTGTGTATCTATGACGGCTGCGGCGGCCTTTGATTTGAACGATATTTTCCAGGGCTTCTTTAAAAAGGAGGTGGCATCGGAGAAGGGCGGAAATGAGGCTTCGGCGGTGCCCCTGGAGGCGGGAAATGATTTCCTGAACAGCGCGGGAAATGTGATTCATGAGGAGACTACCGGAAATGGCCTTAAGCTGACCCTTCGGGGAACCGTAGGGGACGGAAATGTTCTCTATGCGGCTCTTGACGTGGAGACGGAGGATGGAAGTCCCTTTAGCCCCAAGCGGGAGGGCAGCGTGCAGTCCTATCGGTTTGAGGAGGTTATGCTTGAAGGCGAGGGTATCGGAGGCGATGAGCTGAACCGGATTTACTGCGGGCTGGAGCGTATTGATGACGGCAGTGTGCCGGGCAAGGCCACCTTTTTGCTGTCGGAGATGCTTAAGAATGATATGAAGGGTAAGGAGATCAAGATGTCTTTGCGGAACCTGATGGCGGAGAGCAATGAGATCGTTGATATGGGTATGGATAAAACCATCTGGGAGCTGATGCAGGAGTTTGAGCCTCTCAAGATCCGGGAAGCCAGGGAAAGTGCCGGGCTGAGAATAGAATCGTACAGCACTGAGGAGGATGCCGCAGGAAATGTGAATGCCCATGAGAGCTTTATGGTGGAAAAAACCGATAAGAGGCTTTCCTTTTCCTCCAAATACCCGGAGGCCCGTATTTCCAACATGGGTATCTATAAAGGGCAGTATGAGGATAATCTGATTGTCAATCTGGAGCTTGGGGGAGAGCTTGACTGGGATCTTTTGGATCAGAAGCCTCTGATCGTAATCGATCGGCGCAATGGACAGGTGCTTGATGGAAGTTCCGGAGCTCTGGCTATTGGAAACGGGGCGGAGGAGGATTATTTCCCGGGCATGGAGGGACAGGCGGATATTGTGGGGGATGACTACATTTCCTGTCGTTACTGCTTTAACAATATCGGCGAGAGCCAGGTGAAAAATGCGGTCTTTGCCCTGGGCGGCGATGGCTCCTATGACGAGCTGTTCGGCGGTGAATGGGGCTTAAGCTTTACCGTGGACTATGAGGATACCATGAAGATCTGGGAATTGCAGGAAAAGGCTGTGGTTGGAAATGTGGAAATCAAAAAGGTTCAGATTTCCCCCGTGTCTGCCGTACTGGAATTTGACATATTGTCGGATGAGAAGGCGGAGTTTGAGGATGTTTCTCTGAAGCTTAAGGACGGCAGCCAGGTGGGATGGAACGGTATGAGCTGGGATTCCGATGAAAACAGCGGATCTCTCTGCCGAGTTATTTGGAAGAGCGTGGTAGATTTGGAGGAGGTAGAGAGCATTACCGTCAACGGTGTGGAGATTGGGCTGTAGGAATAAGGAATGTCTTGCTTTCAATTGACATAAGTTTAACGTACCGGATGGTACAGGAAAATAATAGAGTATCCGGCAGGAATCATCCTTGCCGGATATTCTTTTTTTCTGGTATAATGAAATATGTCAGGAGAGGAAGGGAGGCTTTTACAAATGAAAATCGGATGTGCGATAGAAAGCATTACCCCTGCAACGCCTGTTTATCTGGCAGGCTTCGGGGTGACACGAAGGGCGGAGGAGGTCCATGATGATCTGTTTGCGAAGGTAGTTCTCATGGAGGGCGCGGACGGGTATTACGGGGTGATAAGCTTTGACCTATTGTGTGTGGATCATCTGTTGCTGGAGAGGCTGAAGACAGGGATGGAACAGACAGGGTTTAACAGTGACAGGTTTTTGATAACCTGTACCCATACGCATTCCGGCCCCTGTGGGACCATGGACACCGGCGGGGGGCTGGCTAAGGGTCTGGATTTCGTTATGGGGCTTAAGGATATGGCGCTGATAGAGGGTATTGTAGAGAAAACCCTCAAGGCTCTTAAGGAGGCGGCGGATAACTGTAAGGATACCCGGATCCGCGTGGCTCGGGGGATCTTGAGCGGGGTAGGGAAAAACCGTAACAACAAAGACCTAAAGGGGGACGAGGATTTATTTCTGGCAGAGCTTGAGCAGGAGGATGGAAAGCGGATTCTCCTTATGAATTTTGCCTGTCACCCAACGGTGTTGAGCCATGAAAATCTAAGTGTATCCGCTGATTTTCCCGGGGCGGTGAATCGGCTCATGGCAGAAAAGGGATACGCTTTTACGGTGTATCTGAACGGCAGCTGCGGGGATATTTCCACCCGGTTTACCAGGGAGGGAAAGGGCTTTCCTGAGGTGGAGCGGTATGGCCGTCTGATTGTGGATAAGCTGGAGGAGCTGCTTTTGACAGCGAAGGAAGCATTTGCGGAAAGGGTGGAGGCGGACAGCTTTCAGGTACGGCTGAGGCTGAAGGAGTCGGAGGATCCGGAGCGTGCCCGGCAGGACTTGGAATTGGCTCAGAAACGGGTGGAGGAGGCTAAGAGGCAGGGGATACAGGGCAGCGCCCTGCGGTTAATCGAGGCCCGCAGGGACGGGGCGCTGATGAGCTTTCACTATGCCAGGAACAGGCCGCAGGAGACACATCATACCGTCAGGGTTTCCGTTCTTCGGGTAAATAAGGAGTTATTTATAGGGATTCCGGGAGAGCTTTTTTCCGAGCTGTCCAATGGATTGAAGGATGGACATATACACTTTGTAGGATATACGGGTGAGCACGTGGGCTATTTTGCGGATAAAGCTGCCTATGATTGCCTGAATTATGAGGCTATGAGCAGTCCCTTTGAGCGTGGACAGCCGGAGATTCTGGTGGAAAAGATACGGGCATATATCCGTTCAAACAGCCCCGCAGGGGTAGACTGTAGGAAATAGAAACATCCGACAGTCTGTATGATTGTCGGATGTTTCTCTATGGAATATAATGGGGACAAGGTAGGTAAAAGCAGTGTGTAATGGATTGTTAAATTATCTACAAACAACACTTAACTAAGAAACGCCCTATGGGTATACCTCTATACCCAAATACTAGGGGTAGATCAAAGAAACACCCTTTGGGTATCCCTTTTTACCCGAAAAAACATGGGTGGATCAAGGAAAGGAGACGTTTGAAATGGGATTCAAATCAGACATCGAAATTGCACAGGAGACAGTCATGCAGCCGATCACCGAGATTGCGGCAAAGGCAGGAATTGATGACAAGTATCTGGAGCAGTACGGAAAGTACAAAGCAAAGATCGACTACAACCTGCTGAAGGAAAGCAATGCAGAGAACGGGAAGCTGATTCTGGTAACGGCTATCAACCCTACACCTGCAGGCGAGGGCAAGACTACCACAACGGTGGGTCTGGCAGACGGTATGCAAAAGCTTGGCAAGAAGGTTATGGTAGCTCTTCGTGAGCCCTCCCTTGGACCTGTATTCGGTGTAAAGGGCGGAGCGGCAGGCGGCGGCTATGCACAGGTGGTTCCCATGGAGGACATCAACCTTCACTTTACCGGCGACTTCCACGCAATCGGCGCAGCCAACAACCTGCTGGCAGCTATGATTGACAACCACATTTTCCAGGGCAACGCGCTGAATATTGACCCCAGAAAGATCACCTGGAGAAGATGCGTGGATATGAATGACCGTCAGCTTCGTAACGTAGTGGACGGCCTGGGCGGCAAGACCAACGGTATGCCCAGAGAGGATGGCTATGATATTACCGTTGCTTCCGAGATTATGGCAGTTCTTTGTCTGGCAAATGACATCACAGATTTAAAGGAAAGACTTGCAAGAATCATCGTTGGATATACTTATGGAAAGGCTTCCGAGCAGAAGCCCGTAACTGCAGGCGATCTGAACGCACAGGGCGCTATGGCGGCTCTCCTTAAGGATGCCTTAAAGCCCAACCTGGTACAGACCCTGGAGCATGTACCGGCTATCGTTCACGGCGGACCTTTCGCAAACATCGCTCACGGATGTAACTCCGTAACAGCTACCAAGATGGCTATGAAGCTGGCTGACTACACCAT
>JAAVZL010000010.1 GCA_022791635.1 Lachnospiraceae bacterium | reverse complement strand
TGCTGCTCCTAATAATGCGTAAACGCCTCCTAATTGACCTAACATAATTAATTTTCCTCCTTAATATCTACATATTTTGTTTTCATATTAAATGGGTTGAAGGGTCTTCCTCCACCCTCGTAAAACTTTCCGAAAAACTCCACATACTGCAGACGGTTGGTATGCACGTAGGCACCCAAAAGGTTGATTGCCAGATTGAGAATATGGCCCACGATAAATACCAGGATAAACACGATTGCTCCCACAACGCCGCTTCCCATCATACTTCCCATAGAGTTGATAACGGATGCGATAACGCCGGTTGCAAGTCCAAGAGCCAGAAGTCTTGAGTAGGACAGAACGTCGCTTAACCATCCCGTTACGTTGTAGAGATCGTAGGCTCCCAGTGCAATCCGCAGCGCAAAGTTTTTATTTGCCCGGCCGGACATCAGGCAGATTCCTGCCGCACCTCCGATGGCCATCACCTTTGCCAGTGTATTGACTGCAGGCGGGAAGGTGAAGTACATCTGGGAAATGGATGCAAACATGCTGCTTGGCAGGAACATCAGTATCAGTCCCATCAAAAAGATGAGCCACAGTCCCACGTCACAGAAGCAGTCCAGATACTTTTTATCCTTGATCAGCATATACGCCTTAATGCCAAGTCCCAGGAACATATGAATGAGTCCGAAGAGCATGGAGTAAACAAGCATCTTCATGGGATCATTCAGCGGAACGAACCAGAGGGCCTTGATAGTCACCTGCTGCCCGAAGAAAGTCCGGGACACCACATCCACCACGTCGCCGAAGTATCCGCCGAAGAGCACGCCCCACACCAGTGTGGACACGCCGCAGTACATAAACAGGCGAAGAGACTTCTGCATCCCCTCTCCCATGCGGGGGAACTTCTTAAGCACAATGGCACAGGCCAGAAATACAATCAGTCCGTAGGCCGCATCCGAAAGCATCAGTCCGAACAGGAAGATGTAGCACCACGCCATAATAGCGGTGGGATCGATCTCTCCCTTGCCCGGAAGTCCGAAGGACTCCACAACTCCCTCAAAGGAAGCCGCCAGCTTGCCGTTCTTAAGGAGAATGGGGGGAACGTCCTCTTCCTCCACATCCGCAACCTCCACGCTTAAGGTAAAGTTCTTTTCAAGCTCCTGCTTTAAGCCCTCCGCCTCGCACTTCGGTACATAGCCGGTTACCAGGAAGGTGCTCTTAGACTGAATCAGTCCTCCAAGGACTTCGTATTTGTCCAGTCTCACCCGGTAATAGTCTGCCACAAGCTCCAGATCCCGTCTGGATTCTCCATAAGCTGCAATCTGAGATATGATTTCTTCATTCTTCTTCACCAAGGCTTCACGCTTGCCCCGAAGCTGCTCCTGCCGGTCTGCCGGTAAGAGGCTTCCTATCTGGGACGGCCTTGCAAAGCCGATACTCCGCAGTCCCTCCTCCATAGCAGGCGCATCCTTTTTTCCGCAGATCACACAGAGATATGTCTGATCCCGGTCCGCGGAAAGAACCTCCGCAAAAAAAGCGTCCACATCGGGGACGGCCTGGGTAACTGCTGCGTAAAGCTGCTCGGTGTTCATTAGCTCCGAAACGGTTCCCACAAACCCGGTTGTTCGCTTTGTTCCCATGAAGTTCATGGGGACGTCCAGATTCTTCCAGGGCTCCAGGGCCTCTATCTGGTTTTCCCGTTTCTGAATATTTGCTTTGTTTTCTGCTATCTGTCTGGAAAGGGACACCAACTGGCGCGCCTTCGACATAATCGCATCCTGCCGCTTAATCACACTGTCGTAGCTCTGGGCGTCTACCAGAGCCTTTCCCTCCAGTGAGGACAGCATGCCTTTCTTTTCCGGAACATATTCCTGCAGTATCTCTAAAGCGCGCTCCGCTACCTGTGCGTTTTTCTCAAAAATATTTCTGGAGCTGGCCGTATCCATCTTCTTGAATACTTCGTCTTCTTCCACCTGGGCGTCAATCTCTACCACACCTTTTTGCTGAAGAAGCTCCAGAAGTCGTTTTCTGTCCTTTTTCATCGCACAGATGCCGATTCGCTGCATCTCCAATACTGCCATATATATCCCTCCTCTCACTTAGATTTTGCCTGCTCAAGCTCTTTTTTATATGAGTTCAGAAGTTACGGCCTGTACTGCTTTCGCTTCCTCCTGTGCCGCAAGAGCTTTCAATGCATCGGCTTCTTTCTGTGCTTCGGCGGCTGCTTCTTCCAGGATCTTGCTTCCCGAATCCTTTGCCTCCTGCATGCGCAGAGCCTCCTGCTCTTTTGCCTTGGCAGCAGCCTCTTCCCGGATTCTTTGGGCCTCTTCCTTGGCCTTCCCAATGAGCTGCTCGCTCTCGTCTTGGGCTTCCCTCAGGATGGCCTCCGCCTGGGCTTCCGCTTCCTTCACAGCATGAACTGCTTCCTGAACCACTCAATCACCACCTGTTCTTTCTCAATTCATGTAAAATTTCTTTACACATCCCTTAAATATTAGCATTTTCTTAATTGATAGTCAATGTGCAAATCCGTAATGTTGTCTGATATCCGCACAATTTTATGCAATTTTCAGCAGTACTGGTTTCCTTATTTTCCATTATTTTCCATTATTTTACATATTTAATTTTGCATGCTTACTTGCTACAAGAAATCAATTAAATTTCATATTTCCTTGTATTCCGCCAAGAAAGTATGCTATGATAAAGAACAGCCGATTATCCGGCAATTTATACTTATTGAACTACTAATGTTCAATAAGGTATGGGAAATGTGAGGAGCGAATACGATGCTACAGACTATTACATACATCAACAATACCGTCAACAATATCGTCTGGGGAATCCCGGCTATGGTCTGCATTATCGGTGTGGGGCTTTATTTAAGCTTACGCACCCGTTTTATCCAGTTTCGGAAGTTCGGCCATACCTTCCGGGTGACCATCGGGAAGATTTTTGCCAAATCAGACGCCGCAGACGGAGCCGTAACGCCCTTCCAGGCAGTCTGCACGGCCCTTGCCGCCACCGTGGGTACGGGCAACATCGCCGGAGTGGCCGGAGCCATCGCCATCGGCGGCCCGGGAGCGGTGTTCTGGATGTGGGTTTCCGCTTTACTCGGTATGTGTACGAAGTTTTCGGAGGTCACCCTGGCGGTGCATTTTCGGGAGAAGAATCAGCACGGCGACTGGGTAGGCGGTCCCATGTATTATATTAAGAACGGACTGGAGCCCAAATGGAAATGGCTTGCCGTTGTATTTTCCGTTCTCGGTATTTTAACGGTGTTTGGTACAGGAAATGCCACCCAGGTGAATACGATTACGACGGCTATCAATACGGCGCTTTTGAATTACGGTGTGATTTCTTCCGAATCCGTAAATACGGTAAATCTGATCATCGGAATTGCAATTATGATTCTCGTTGCCATGATTCTTCTGGGCGGCATCAAGCGTATCGGCCGGGTAACGGAGCGGCTGATTCCTTTTATGGCTACGTTCTATATTATCCTGGCTATCGGTGTGATTGCAGTACATATCCAGAATGTTCCCGGCGTGTTTGCGGCGATTTTCCAGGGCGCGTTTGCTCCCTCTGCCGTTACGGGAGGTGTTGTGGGGACTATGTTCTTAAGTATGCAAAAAGGCGTTTCCCGGGGTATCTTCTCCAACGAGGCCGGCCTTGGTACGGGATCTATCGCCCATGCGGCGGCGGATACGAATGATCCGGTGAAGCAGGGATATTTCGGTGTCTTTGAAGTGTTTATGGATACGATTGTGATCTGTACGACGACGGCTCTTGTTGTTTTATGCAGCGGCGTGCCCATCGGCTATGGGGAGGCTGCAGGTGCGGAGCTGACCATCAGCGGATTTACCGCCACCTATGGGAACTGGGTTTCCATTTTTACGGCAGTGGCTCTCTGCTGCTTTGCCTTTTCCACCATTCTCGGATGGGGGCTTTATGGGACACGGTGTATTGAGTTTTTGCTGGGCTCTAAGGCCAATAAGCCGTTTATGCTGGTGTACTCGGCTGTTGCCATTCTTGGAGCTACCGTGAATCTGGGGCTTCTTTGGAGTATTGCGGAGACCTTTAACGGCCTGATGTCCATTCCTAACCTGGTTGCTTTGTTCTTGTTAGGCGGAACTGTGGTAAAATTAGTGAAGGACGCAGATAAGAAGTAGAATAGCAAAAGTCTTATGGGGCCGCCCTATTTTGCGACAGCCCATAAGGCTTTTGCCATGGAAAATGTGAAAGGATCGAAAAAAGAGCTTGATTTTCTTTGATAAAGTAGTAAAATAGAATTTACAGAGCAGTGACAGAAAAGGGCTCGTGGCTCAGTTGGGAGAGCGCCGCGTTCGCAACGCGGAGGCCGAGGGTTCGAATCCCTTCGGGTCCATTCATACCGGAGAGAACGCCTCCTGTGCGGGCGGGGTCTTTGGTATCTCATATTCCGGAAGCATAGCTCAGCTGGGATGAGCGTTCGCCTCACACGCGAGAGGTCATGGGTTCGAGCCCCATTGCTTCCATAATATTATAAAGAATCCGCAGAGGTCTCACCACTGTGGATTCTTTGTTTCTTTTTTTCTCATTGCTGACCATCTCTAAAAATCAATCAGCGTATCGTGATGCCTGTACTTAGCCACATCCGCCATCAATTCTCTGTCGTAATCCAGTCTGGGCTCTATTGTCTTATCAAACATCATTGTGTACTCACTGCCCATCTTATATTCCGGCCAGTTCGGGATCAACTCATTGTTCGGATTCCCGGTTTTTGCAAAGGTCATAAAGCCGGTAAACACCTTTTCCTGAAATTCGCTGGTATAACCTGGAATCTGGTGAATCGGCGACAGCTCTGCGCTGTGGAACAGGAAATCCAGATCTCCGCAATGCCAGATTGGAAGGCCGTCATCCTGCGGCGCCTCAAATGCGTTCATATGAACATAAGTATTGCTGCAATGATCCTTTGCGCGAAGATCCGCAAGCGCAATGGTGGGCGGTCTGAAGATATGATCAAGCGCCCCAAGATCTCCGAGACTCTTTTGTGGATATGCCTTCTTAAACTCCTCTATAATCCGGTCTGTCGCCTCTTCGAATATTTCACTCAAATACGCGTGAATTTCACTCTCGGAAGCATGTCTTTTGTTTGGCATCACTGCTCTCATATTGAATTCGGCAAAGACATTTCCAATCATCAGTGGAATTTGCTTTGCATGCTCACGCAGCCCCACAAGGATTGCCTCTCCCTTATAAGTATCATTGGGCGTCAGCTCAAACCTGAGCGCATCTAAGACAGACTCCTTCTTCCCCTCCGTTTCCTTGAATGCAGCATTGGTAGCTGCGATAAAATCCTTAAGAGGATCCTTCTGCAGCTCGTCAATGGAATCCATATGGAGATAGCGGAGCATAGAGAGCGCTATCTCGCGATCCACCCTCGGCCTGGAGCCCTGAAGCCCCGATCCGCTCATCATAATCGCTCTGTGAAAAAGCCCGTCCGCAGCCGGAGACTGCATAAGCGTTGCCACCTTTCCGCCACCGCCGCAGTTTCCGGTATATCCAGCCATCATATGTTCCTTTCCTTTAAGCATTCTTGCTGTTGATATAGGCCATTGCCAGGGCAATAATCAACACAAGTCCCTTTACTGCGTCCATGCTGTAATACGGAACGCCAATCATGATCAGTCCGTTTTCCATCATGCCAATCAGAAATGCACCTACCAGAGTTCCGATGGTATTTGCTTTTCCCGCGCCTGCCACAGACTGGCCTACAATCACAGCCGCCAATGCGGGCATCAGCTGTCCGCTGGCAGATCCTATGGTGGCGCCTCCGTTTCTTGCTCCTACGAGAATGCCGCCCAGGCAGATAAGAACGCATGCCATGGCTCTGGATATATATGCAAACTTGGTCACATCCATTCCCGAAAGCCGTGCAGCCGTGGGACTGCTTCCAATCTAGTAAAAATATCTTCCGTATTTCGTATATTTCAGGAAAATATGCATAAACACAACACATAAAAGCATGATAAGAATAATCCAGGGGGCTTTGCCAAGCGCCGTAAAGAAAGCCGGAATCTTAGCGGTCGGATATTCGCCGTTCCACCAAATCGCCGTCACTTCGCTGATAGAGCCTGCGCCCGCATACGTAGTCGCGACGCCGTTCAGCACGAACTGCATGGCCAGCGTTGCAAGAAGCTCTGGCACCTTGATGTATGACGGTCTTGCAAAATCCGTTGAAAGATTTATAGTAATTCCGCTATTTCCTTGTTCTTCATATTTAAATTCGTAGGTCAATTGTTTAATATTGCAAAAATATTCGTGTCTAATTTGTGCATAATTTCCCATCAATTAAATAACTTAGCGTTTTTATGTTCATACAATATTTAATTAAATTTAAATCCTTAAATAAAAACAGTATCATATTTCAAAATGGGAAAAATCTATAGAAAAATATCAGGGGAAGTGTGGCCTGCACGCACCACATTTTCCCCTGTTTATCATGATCTTACTCCCGGCAGCCCTATCAAGGATTTCTACTTATCGCCTCCAATCAAAGCTCTCTGATTTACCTGTTCCAAAACCCGCCGATACATCTCTTTATAAGGCATCCCCTGCTCTCCGGCAAGCTTTTTCACGCTCTCATACTCCGGATAGCCCGTTTCCTCCTCCTCAAAGGAGCACACCTTTACCCGGGCGGGGCCATAGGGGGTCAGAACCTCTTCGATCCGCCGCTTTAGCGCATCTCGCTCTACCGGATACCGGCGCACGCCGATCGTCGTGGTTTCCCGGAACAAAATGGCATTCATCTTTTGTATCAGCCCCTCCCTGCAGAGGACAGACAGCTGGTACGCCGGACGGTTCTTTTTCATATAAATCGGGGTGAAAAACACATCCAAAGCCCCGGCCTCAAGAAGGCGCTCCATTGCGTACCCCAGGGTCTCTCCGGAGCAGTCGTCAATGTTGCACTCCAGCATCCAAAGTCCTTCCTCCGGCTCTTTCACCTCTTCAATCACCATGGCCCTAAGAATATTGGCTCTGGGAAATTCCTTCTTTCCGGCTCCTATCCCTATCCTTTTAATTGCAAAGGCTTCCGGTTTCTTACCATCGGAGAGGGCCGCAATGGCCGCCCCCGTAGGCGTCACCATCTCTCCTGACTGCTCCGTCTGCCTAAGGGTAAGTCCATGCCTTGCCGCAATCTCCGTAACCGCAGGAACGGGAACCGGCAGAATTCCGTGCTGGCAGTGCACATGCCCCTGGCCCTCCCAGATATCGGAGACCACCACCTTTTCTATGCCAAGCTCTTCCATGCAGGCCGCGGCAGATACAATATCCACAATGGAATCCACCGCTCCCACCTCGTGAAAATGGACTTCCTCCGCCGGCCGGCCGTGAACCCGTCCCTCCGCCTCCGCCACAATGCGGAACATCTGCTTTGACAGCTCCAGAACCCGGGGCTTTAACCCCGCCTTATCCAGCATCTCTTCAATATCCCTCCAGGTGCGGTGCTCATGGGTGTGGGAATGCTCCCCATGGCTGTGGTGGCCGTGGGCTCCATGCCCATGGGAATGCTCTTCCTCCAGGATCACATCAAAATCACAGGCATCCAGCCCGGATTTCTGAACTCTTCCGATTCGAATCTCATACCCTTCCAGAGGAAGCTGTGCCAGAGTCCGGCGAAGATTTTCCTCTGTAGCGCCCAGATCCAAAAGGGCCGCCACCGTCATATCCCCGCTGATTCCGGACCGGCATTCCAGATACAATGTTTTCTTTTCCATGCTATCCCTCCTGCGCTTTTTCAGGGCTTCCCACTGCCAGACGATTGATCTGCGTCGCCACATAGGCAGCTCCGTAGCCGTTGTCTATATTCACCACCGTAATCCCGTTGGCACAGGAATTCAGCATGGTCAAAAGAGCCGAAAGGCCGTGAAAGCTGGCTCCGTATCCCACAGAAGTGGGCACCGCAATCACCGGCACATCCACAAGACCGGCCACGACGCCGGCCAGGGCTCCCTCCATGCCTGCCACCGCAACCACGCAGTTGGCTCCCTCAAAGGACTTCATATTGGACAG
Organism: Lachnospiraceae bacterium; assembly: GCA_022791635.1. Classification (GTDB taxonomy): domain Bacteria; phylum Bacillota; class Clostridia; order Lachnospirales; family Lachnospiraceae; genus Laedolimicola. The sequence continues at coordinate 32,367 of JAAVZL010000010.1, read as the reverse complement.
CAGGCGGTGAATGCCTGCCACGCCCACGTCAAAGAGCCGCACCACCCGGGTGCCGAAGAATTCGGCCGTCTGCGCCGCCTCCTCGGCCACCGGAACATCCGCCGTTCCTCCGGTGCATACGACAATCTTCCCCGTATACTCCTTCTTTCTCTTTTCCACCTTCAATATCCGGGCAATGGGATCGTACACGACTTCCGGCACTTCCTTTCCCACCGCCTCATACTGCTCCCGGCTGGCTCTTGTCCCCAGCACGTCCACCCCTTCCCGGGTAAGGGTCTGATATATCTTCACCAGGTGCTCCGTGGCCTTTCCGCTGCAGTATATTACCTCCTCAAAGCCCTGCCGGAGCTTTCTGTGGTGGTCCAGCTTGGCGAAGCCCAGATCCTCGTAGGGCAGCTTTTTAAGCTGCTTCTCGGCCTCCTCGATGGAGAGACTTCCCTCCTTCACCTGCTGCAAAAGCTCTGTTACATTCATTCCTCTGGCTCCCGTCGCTTTTTAAGCTTCCTTTCTCTCCGTATAAACCTTAATCTTCGGCTCCGTTCCGGAAGGACGGATGACTACCTCCGAGCCGTCCTCCATCCAAACCTTTATCACATCTGCCTTGGGAAGGCCGTCAACACCCTCCTGGTAATCCTCATAGCGAACCACCCTTAAGCCCCGCATTTTCATATCCGGCTTTTCTAAGAGCCCTTTGCGGATCAGGCTCATGCGCCGATCTGCCTCCGCTCCCTCAAAGGTATAATTTTTAAGCTCCGTCACATAGTGACCATAGGCGGCATACAGCTCCTCCAAGACATCCACAAGAGTTTTGCCTATGGATTTGTAGGCATCCGTCATCTCACAGATGAGCATGGCTGCCCCCACCGCATCCTTATCCCGCACATAGCTTCCAATCAGATAGCCGCAGCTTTCCTCAAAGCCGAACACAAAGCGCTTCGCCTCCCCTGCCTGCTCCAAAAGGCCGATCTGCTCTCCGATATATTTAAAGCCTGTGAGGGTATTGATCACCTCCACACCATAATGCTCCGCAATCCGGTCCGCCATGGAGGTGGTTACAATGGTCTTGATGATCACCGGATTTTTCGGAAGGGTCCCCGCCTCCTGACGGCATTTCAGAACGTAATCCAAGAGCAGGATTCCCACCTGATTTCCACTGAGCTGCTGATAGGCGTCTTCATGACGAACCACCACGCCGATGCGGTCGCTGTCCGGATCCGTGGCAAGAAGCAGATCCGCCCCCTCCTTTTCGCACTCCTGAATTCCCAGCTCCAGGGCCTCTCGCTCCTCCGGATTGGGCCTGGGGCAGGTGGGGAAATCTCCGTCAGGCTTGGCCTGCTCCCGGACCAGCCTAAGATTATCAATTCCGATATATTTCAGGATACTGCTCACACAGCTTAAGCCCGTTCCGTGAAGGGGCGTATACACCACCTTCAGATTGGAGGTCAGCTCCTTCTGGGTGCGCTTTTTGATGATGGAGGCCAAAAATGCCTTGACCACCTTATCACTGATATATTCAATCTCTTCGGATTCCAGGAAGTATGCAAAGGGCAGATCCTCCTGGGCCTCCTTCTCGTCCGCCTTCTCAATATACATCTGAATGGCCGCAGCCGCCCCGCTGGTCACCTGGCAGCCGTCTTTGCCATAGACCTTAAACCCATTGTAATCCTTGGGATTATGGCTGGCTGTCACGGCAATCCCCGCATCGCACTTTAAATGGCGCACTGCAAAGGAAAGAGTCGGCGTTGGCATGGGGCGGGGATAAATATAGGCCTTGCAGCCCTTTAAGGCCAGCACCCTTGCCGCCTCCTTTGCAAATTCCTCCGAATGGTTCCGGCTGTCATAAGCCACCGCTACAGCAGGTTCCGCGCTTCGGCTCTTTACATAAGCCGCCACCCCCAAGGTTGCCTCCCGTATGGTTTCCAAATTTAAATGATCCGGTCCCTCCCCCATCGTGGCACGAAGGCCTCCTGTTCCAAACTTTAAATTCATCCGTCTATACCTCGCTTAAAAGTATTTGCAGCCTTCCTCTCACCTGGTAGGCCCCTGTCTCCTTTGGAAGAAATATGCTGTCTCCCTTTTGAAGCCTCAGGCTTTCTCCTGTGCTTCTTAAGCTTCCCTCTCCCTCCAGAACAAGAAGGGATTGGAAGGAGCTTCCCGCATATCCCTCCATAGATTCCTCTATATCGTATAATTGTACCACAAAATACAGACATTGCACCAATAAAGTTCTGGAATATCCATTTTTCTGCACGCGAGGCCCCATTGGGTGGTGTCCGGCCAGAGGCGGCATAAAGGCCGCGGCCCGAAGAGCCTCCTCGATATGCAGCTTTCGCCTCTGATGATTGGCATCCTCCCGGTTGTAATCGTAGATCCGATAGGTGATATCGGAGCTCTGCTGCACCTCCGCTACCGTAATGCCCTTGCCTATGGCATGAATCACACCGGCCGGAATGTAAAACACATCTCCCTTTTTTACAGGCACCTTCCGGCACACCTCCAAAATACTGCCGTTTTGGAGCCGCTTTCGAAATTCATTTACGGAGATCCGGTGCTTCAGGCCGTAATAAAGAAAAGCGCCGGGCTCACAGTCCAGCACATACCACATCTCTGTTTTTCCTCTGGAAGCCCCAAGCTCTCCGGCCCGGTCATCCCCCGGATGCACCTGAACGGAGAGCGCTTCCCCGGCCCGGATGATTTTAATCAAAAGAGGGATTTCTTCCAATCCCTCATGCAGCCAGGAGAGCATCCAGTCCTCCGTTCCCCATAGATAGTTTTTTCGCACTGGCCTAAGCTTTACCGGTCTTTCCCTCTTCATCGCTTTCTGTCCACTCCCGCTTCGTCATTTTCGCAATACCATTGGTAGGTTCTGCGGATTCCCGTCTCCAGGTCAATCCTCGGCCTCCAGCCCGTCTTAAGGATACGGCTGATGTCCGTAAGCTTTCGCGGCGTTCCGTCCGGCTTTGTGGGATCAAACACCAGCTCTCCCTCATAGCCCACGATCCGCTTCACCAGTCCGGCCAGCTTAAGAATGCTGATTTCCTCACCGGAGCCCACATTCAAAAACTCGTCTCCGTCATAGTGATCCAAAAGATACAGGCAGGCATCGGCCAGATCATCCACATTGAGGAACTCCCGCAGAGGCGTTCCGCTTCCCCACACGGTTACCGAAGGCGCTCCCGCAAGCTTTGCCTCGTGGAATTTCCGGATGAGGGCGGGAAGCACGTGGGAATTTTCCAGGGAAAAATTGTCGTTGATCCCGTACAGGTTACAGGGCATGACACTGATGTAATGGGTGTGGTACTGCCGGTTGTAGTAGGCACACATTTTCAGGCCTGCAATTTTCGCCAGCGCATAAGCCTCGTTGGTCTTTTCCAGATAGCCGCCAAGCAGAGCCTCCTCCCGGATGGGCTGGGGACATTCCCGAGGATAGATGCAGGAGCTTCCCAGGAATAAAAGCTTCTCCACCCGGTTCTGCCAGGACGCGTCAATCACATTGCATTCTATCTGAAGATTTTTCATGATAAAGTCGGCCGGGTAGGTGTCATTGGCATGGATCCCGCCCACCTTTGCCGCAGCCAGAATCACATAGTCCGGCTTCTCCTGCCTGAAAAATGCCTCCACATCTGCCTGACGGGTCAGATCAAGCTCCTCGTGAGTTCTGGTCACCATATTTTCAAAGCCGGCCGCCTCAAGCCGCCTTACCAGTGCAGAACCTACCAGGCCCCGATGACCGGCCACATAGATCTTTTTCCTTCTGTCCAAGGGTTCGCATTCTCGTCTCATATTCAGCTCCTTTTCTTCCGGCTCCGTAAAATTCTAAGCAATGTTTCCTGTTTTCAGCCCTGCAATATCATGCTCCACCATAAGCCTTACCAGCTCCTCAAAGGAGGTTTTCTCCGGATTCCATTTAAGGCGCTCTCTGGCTCTTGAGGGATCTCCCAGGAGCAAGTCCACCTCCGCCGGGCGGAAAAATTCAGGGGACACCTCCACCAGCACCCGGCCCGTTTTTTTGTCAATGCCTCGCTCCTCTACGCCCTCTCCCTGCCACAAAAGTTCCACGCCCGCCTGGCGAAAGGCCGTCTCTGCAAATTCTCTCACGGTGTGGGTTTTGCCGGTGGCAATCACGAAATCCTCCGGTATCTCCTGCTGGAGCATCCGCCACATGCACTCCACATAATCTCCCGCATAGCCCCAGTCCCGCTTTGCGTTTAGATTTCCCAGGTACAGCCGATCCTGGCGGCCTGCCAGAATACCCGCCACTGCCAGCGTGATCTTTCTTGTGACAAAGTTCTCTCCCCGCCTGGGGGATTCGTGGTTAAACAGGATCCCGTTGACTGCATACATGCCGTAGGCCTCCCGGTAGTGTCTGGTGATCCAGTAGCCGTAGAGCTTGGCCACCGCGTAGGGGGAACGGGGATGGAAGGGCGTGGTTTCCCGCTGCGGGATCTCCTCTGCCTTTCCGTAAAGCTCCGAGGTGGAGGCCTGATAAATACGGGTATGGTCTGCAAGCCCTGCCGTCCGTACCGCCTCCAGAATCCGCAGGACACCGGTTCCGTCCGTATTGGCCGTGTACTCCGGCTCCTCAAAGGAGACGGCCACATGAGACTGGGCCGCCAGATTGTACACTTCGTGAGGCTTTATCTCTAGCATCAGGCGCACCAGGCTCATGGAGTCGGTCATATCGCCGTAGACAAGATGAAGCCTCTCCTGCGCCTCCCCTCCCTTTAAAAGATGTGCAATCCGCTCCGTGGTATTGGTGGAGCCTCTGCGGAACAGGCCATACACCTCATAGCCCTTTTCCAGCAAGAGCTCTGCCAGATAGGAGCCGTCCTGTCCGGTAATTCCCGTGATCAATGCTGTTTTTTTCATCTTTACTCCCCTTTCCATTCCGTCCCTTACAGAATCAGGCTTCGCTCTATCTCATCCCAGGCAAAGGTAATCCGGTGAATATCCTCATTCCCCACACTGGTCCCCACATGAATCTCAATGTACTCAAAATCCCTGTCTGCCTTTACCGCATGGCGCTGATTCCTTCGGATGCAGACGGCCTTTCCGGGAGAGAGGGGGATGCGGTTTCCTTCCAGAATCAGCTCTCCCGTTCCTTTGAGGATGGTCCAGATCTCATCCCGGTTTTCATGGTAATGATAGCTGGAGGACATGCCGTCAAAGATGTGAATCTTTCTCGTAAGCGTGGACGTCTGCGCCGCCTCCGTGTCGTCCAGGGTCTCAAGGGTTCCCCATCGCCGCTCTTCAAACATAGGCCGGGTCTTAAGCTCTGCCACAAGCTCCCTTACCCGAGAAGCCTCGGCCTTGTCCGTCACCAGGATTCCGTCCTGAGCAGCCACTACCACCAGATCTCTGGCCCCTACAGCCACTACCGGAACCTTCAGCTCGTTGATAACCTGAGTATTTCTGCAGGTATCGTCAAGAAGCACTTTTCCCACGGTATCCGTGCTCATCTGATCCGCCATAGCGTCCCAAGTGCCCAGATCTCTCCAAAAGCCCTCAAACTCTACGACCGCCAGCCTCTCCTCCTTCTCCAGCACCTCGTAGTCAAAGCTAATCCTTGGCAGTCTCTCATAAGCTGTGCAAAGCCCCTGGTAATCCTCGGGAACCCCATAAGCCGCTACCCGGTCAAGCATGGCTCCTATCCGAAGGCAGAACACCCCGCAATTCCACAGCGCTCCCTGCCGGATAAGCTCTGCCGCCTCTGCCTCCTCTGGCTTCTCCACAAAGCTCTGTATCCAGGCATAACCCTCCTTATGCTCTTTCGGCACCATATACCCGTACTTTGTTGCTGGATAGGAAGGCTTCACTCCCAAAAGCCCCACCGCGGCACCGGAGCGCCTCACCGCCTCCTCAAGCCCCTTTACCGCTTCAAAATAGGCCGCCTCCGTATAGGGATCCACAGGCATAACTGCCACATAATCCTCCCTGGAGGCTCCCATGCGGCTGTGAAGGTAGGCGCAGGAGAGCAGTACGGCTCCAAAGGTATCCCGCCTCGCAGGCTCCGGGGCTATCCGAGCCCCCGGCACCTGACTTTCAATCAGCTCCCGCTGAGCTTCCGAAGCCGTAATCACCGTAAAATCAGCCATTTGAGCATCTTTGAGCTGATCCCAGACCCGCTGAAGCATGGAGCAGCGATCCATGGAATTGACCTCCCGGTTCACCAGCTTTACGTATTGCTTGGGCCTGGCCCCATTGGACAAGGGCCACAGACGCGTGCCGGATCCTCCGGACAGCAGTGCATAATACATCATCCCTTTGCTTCCCTTCCTCTTTCTCATTTTCAAAAACAGATTCCGAAATTCTTCTCCTGTTTTTCATTGCTTTTGACAGTATAAACCTGTATAGTAAAGATAAACAGTGAAGATGTTGCTCAAAACAGGTATTATATTGCTGGAAAGGAACGCGAACAGCTTGAAAAATTACTTTGACAAATTCCCGGATTCCTATGTGGAAAGCTCCAGGCGGGTGATTCAGACTCCCAGCGCCTTTGCCCGCTCCGCCCTTTTTTACGTACAGGAAACGGGCTACCTGAAGCTAAAGGAAAGCCACCTGGCGCGCCGTAAGAATCTGGAATCCTATCTGGTGGTTCTTGTGCTCTCCGGAAGCGGCACGCTCATGTACCAAAACCTCATCTATCCTCTGGAAAAAGGCTCCTGCTTTTTTATTGACTGCATGGAGCCCTACTTTCACCAGAGCAGCAGCTCCGATCCCTGGGAGCTTATCTGGGTTCATTTTCACGGCTCCAGCTCCCGGGAATACTATCGCTATTTTTCTGCCAAAAGCGCTCCTGTCTTAAAGCCTCAGTCCTTTCCCGAGCTTCAGGAGACCTTAGAACGACTGCTGGAGGTAAACACCGACTCTGATCTGTCTGTGGAAATTTTCTCCTCACGGCTGATTGTAGAGCTCCTCTCCCTTCTGCTTCTGGATATTACCAAATCGCAGACGGAAAAACACCCGGGCCACCAGAAGATGGCCCAGGTGCGGCAATATCTCAACGAGCACTACACGGAGAAGTTCTCCCTGGATGCCCTTTCTGAGGAATTTTTCATCAGTAAGTTTCATCTGTCCCGGGAATTTCGCGCTCTCTACGGAATCACCCTGAACCAATACGTCATTGCCCGGCGCATCACCCTGGCCAAAAAGCTCCTGCGCTTTTCCGATTACACCCTGGAGGAGATTGCAGAAAGCTGCGGCTTCTATGACGCCAGCTATCTCAACCGGCAATTTAAAAAGTCAGAAGGCATCCGCGCTTCTGACTTTCGCAAAAAATGGATCAATTAATTCCGCTTTCGTTTAGATCGAATCCCCAAGAGAATTCCTGCAAGGAGCGTCAAGCTTCCCAGAGCAACGGCCAAAAGCGGCCATTTCCAGTGTTCCAGCCTCATATAGATAAGGCCGCCCTCCTGACTTACAGCCTCCATCCGGTAAACTCTCGACGCACTGGTACGGGCAATCTCTGTCATTTGCTCCTTGAGTTCCTCTGTCTTCTTCTTCCAGATTACGTAGGCAGCATTCACATCCTCCTGGATGGCCTCCCGATCTCCTAAGGTCGCATTTCCCAGCACACTGCGGTATTTTGCGGAGCATTTCTGCCATTTCTGGTTTAATACCTCAATATCCCTGGCCGCTACCTGGCCAAAATTCCATCTCAGGCCTGCTAGGTTGACACCCTCGCCCAGCTCCTTTCCCGTGAAGCTTCCTATAGGCACTTTGTCCATATAAATGGTATAGACCTCGTTTTCGTTGAGGCCCTCTATCTGAAGGCTCTCCCTGCTTAACCAATCCAGCATTCCAAAGAGTGCATCTGCTCTGAGCACATCGTCGGTAATCGCCACCGGAAGGCTGTGGGGCTGATAGGAGAAGCTTACGTAATCCTCATTTCCTCTCCATTGTACCTTTGTCACCTCGGCGCTTACTGTCTGTACCTCCGATCCCTTAGAAAGACGAACCTCTGCTACATCTCTTCCGGCTCCCTGCTGACACAAAAAGAAGAAACCGGCCAGAATGCTCCCCTCTGCCTTTGGGTGGATACTGTCGCCTATGGTAAGAGTGGCATCTGGATTCTCCTCCTGCAATCGCCCGTTGACCCACAGAAGAGGGGTGTGGAGATCCACATAGCGGGTGCCCAGTTCCTCAGCAAGAACCTCCAGCCTTTCCGTATATTCCAAAAGGGTGTCGTCTACGGTCTTTCTTATCTCCCCGCTTTCCAGATAATTAGAGCTTGTGGTTTGATCAAAAGGTGTGGGGGAAGCCAAGATAATATCTTCATTTTTTATACCGCGCTCATTGAGAAGCCGGGTCAGCGCCCGGATATTCTGAATGTAAGCTTCCGGGGCTCCTCCGTCTAAGGCCTCGTTCATACCGAACATGATCACAGCCTTTGTGATCCCTTCCAGGGCCTTATCATAAATCCCGTCCTCTCCGCCGTAAAGCTTAAGGGCCTGCTCTGCCGTATAGTAACCAGTGCCGAGATTGCGAAATTCCAGCTCCCACTGAGGATAACGGGTTCTGTAATACTGATACAGAAACTCCGGATAGCTGACCACACTGTAATTCACCTGGGTAATGCTGTCTCCGATAAAACCTACGACGTCTCCGTCCTCAAACAGAAATTCTTCTTTTTCCCCTGCCAAAGCTTCCCCGCCGCACCAAAGAAAAAGAACGCAGGCAAAAACCAAACCGAATCTCGGACATTTTTTTCTTTCCATAAAGCTCCTCTTGTAATCCAAATATACTTCCTTCAAAGCGCCGCCTTTTCCTCCCCTGACAGACCTGCATACCATTTAATGCTCTCCAGTATAACGAAAAAAGGGATATGCCGCAAGGCATATCCCGAAAAGTTCAGAATTCTTAAGAAAACGCTTCGTTTTTATTAAGAAGCTGCCGCTTATTCCTCTACCACAACGCCTTTTTGGAGCATAATGTTTGCGTAAAGGGCCTTCTCACCGGTGGCAATAATGGCATACACCTTCTTTGCCTCATCGTAGAATGCAAAGCGCTCAATATTGCCTACACAGTCCGCACCTCTCTTATCGTGCTTTGCAATAATCTCCTTGTAGGTATCCCAGATAGGCGTCTCCACATTGTCACCCGGCATTACCTCCATCAAATTTACCGGATGCTCCACGTATGTATCCAGCGGGAAGAGCTTCAGGATGGCATCCAAAAGCTCCGGCACGCCGTGGCCGTCGCAACGGATTACAATGGCATCCTTTCCCATAGATTCTGCCGGGAAATTGCCGTCGGAAATCACCAGACGATCTCCGTGTCCCATTTCGCACAATACCATCAAAAGCTCCGGTGATAAAATTGAGGGAATTCCTTTTAACATAGTGTACCTCCTAATTATAGTTCCGTAATCCTTCCGGATTACTGTTTTGAGTTTTGTAATAACAGTATATCTGAAAAAAGGGCACACCGCAAGGTGCGCCCTAAATTCAATTTACAACAAAAGATTAGTCATAAAGGTTCGGAGCAATCTCCGGATCCTCAATGTTCTCAGCTGTGTACCACTGGCATCCGGTATCGGTATCCTTTACCTCTCCGCCTGTAGCTGCTGCGTACAGGGTCTCAACAAGAATCTCGCCCATCTTTACAGGAGCCTGTGTAATGGAGCCAAGAAGAACGCCGTCCTTTACGGCCTGCTTCTGAGCTGCGCCGGAGTCAAATCCGGCTGCAATGATCTGGCCTTCGCCGGTACCGCACTTGCTCAGGTTCTCATTTGCTGTGATGATAGCGTTTGCAGAGTGCTCATTGGAACCATAGATAGCAATGGTATCTGCCTCATTCATCAGAGCCGTTGCGTCTGCTGCGGAAAGCTCAGAGGTAACCTGTGCAGGAACACGAACGTCGATTACAACGTTAGCGCCATCGGTCTTCTCGCACTTGGAATCGGAGATATATCTGTCGTTTCCAACAACGGTTGCGGTATGGCCGTCAGCCACTGCCAGCTCTGCAAACTTATCGATGAAGCCAAGACCACGGTTTACAACGGACTCAGAGGTTGCATCCTGTGCTACCACGCCGATACGAACATTTCCGTCAATGCGATCCTTAACAGCCTCATAAACCTTCTCAGCTGCCAGCTCACCTGCTGCATAGTTGTCGGTTGCGCAGTTTGCCAATACGGATCCTTCCGGAGCATTGGGAACACCGGAGTCAAATCCAACAACGGGGATTCCGCCGTCCTTTGCCTGCTGAAGCAGATCCATTACGGAATTGGTATCCAGAGCTGCCAGACCGATTGCGGTCGGAGTTGCATTCAATGCACTCTGAAGCTGCTGTACCTGCTGGTCAATGTTGGACTCACTGTCCGGACCAACGAAGTTTACAGCGATGCCAAGCTCATCCGCCTTGTTGTTCACGCCCTGAAGCACTGCCTGCCAATACTGATGCTGTAAGCCCTTGGATACGATCTCAAAGGACATGTCGCCTGCATCTGCTGCCGGCTCCTCGCCCTCAGCCGGCTCCTCGCCCTCAGCGGGCGCCTCGGTCTCTGCCGGAGCTTCCGTCTCTGCAGGTGCCTCTGCGGACTCTTCCTTCTTGCCGCCGCAGCCGCTTAACAGGGTTGCTACCATTGCTGCGGAGAGCAATGCTGCCAAAACTTTCTTTTTCATGTTTTTAGTTCCTCCTTTTATTTTTCTCCTTATTGGAGCATTTCTATGTAAACTGCTTATGCAGTAAACACCGTTACGCAAGCTTTTTGTTCTTCAATACGTCAATATAAACCGCGACAATCAGAACAATGCCGATAATAATCTGCTGGAAGTTCGCCTGTATGCCAATCAGAGGCAATCCCGTCTGCAGAACAGACATGATAAACACTCCCAGAATGGTTCCGGCTATGGTGCCGGCGCCGCCGCTCATGGAGGTTCCTCCGATGATGGCTCCTCCGATGGCGTTCAGCTCAATGCCGCCGCCTCCGCCGGGCGTCATGGACTGGAATGCAGAGCTGTATGCCAGAGCCGCAAGTCCTGTAAACACACCGGAAATGATATAAGCCAGCGTCTGATACACTGCCACATTGACACCGGAGAGGCGGGTAGCCTCTTTGTTGCTTCCGATTGCAATGATGTAACGTCCGGGTCTGGACTTGTTCAAAAAGATGCTCATGGCCACTGCCAGAATAAGCACCCACAAAAAGCCCAGGGGAACCTTCGTGCCGCCCATATCCATCTTAAACAGCGTACGGGTCCAGCCATTGGGAGCCGATGCTCCCGGCCAGGTGATACTGGAGCCTCCGGTCACCAGCGCTCCAAGACCTCTTACAATCATCATCGTACACAGCGTGGCCAGGAAAGGCGCGTGGCCTCCCTTGGATACAATCAGGCCGTTGATGGTGCCTGCTATCAGGCCGCACACGATGGTTGCCAAAATTCCCACGATAACCGGTGTATGTACGTAATTAATCAGATAGCCGCCAATCAATGCATAGCAGAACATTCCCGTTCCAATGGAAAGATCCACACCGCCGGTAATCAGACAGAAGGTAACTCCGATTCCCAAAAAGGCCAGATAGTAGGTATAATCCATAATACTGAGAAGTGTCGAATACTGCCGGAAAGCCGGGCTCATAGCGCTGAAGAACAGGATCATGGCAATCAGCACGATTACGACAACGATTTTCTGAACTCCGATTGCTCTCACAATCGGATTATTTACAAAAGCATTTCCCTGTTTTTTGTCTGTCATCGTCTCATCCCCCTCCTATTCCCTAAGCGTTGCCGCATGCATGATACGCTCCTGCGTAGCCTCTGCGATATCCAGCTCGCCGGTCTTTCTGCCCTCACACATTACCACAATCCGGTCACTCATTCGCAGAATCTCCGTCATCTCCGAGGAAATCATAATGATGGACTTTCCTTCGGCCACAAGCTCGTTCATCAACTGATAAATCTCGCTCTTTGCTCCTACGTCAATTCCGCGGGTGGGCTCGTCAAATATCAGAATATCACAGTTGCGCACCAGCCATTTGGCGATAACCACCTTCTGCTGGTTTCCTCCCGAAAGGTTTACCACCAACTGATCCACGCCGGGGGTCTTTGTCTTCAAGGTATCCACATACTGCTGTGCAACCTGATTCTCTTTCTTCTTATCAATGAACATGCCGCTCATAAAGCTTTCCAAGCTGGCCATGGTAGAATTCTCCGCCACCGTCTTATCCACTACGATTCCGTAGCGCTTCCGGTCCTCGGACAGATAGCCGATGCCGCATTTTACCGCATCCTGAGGTGTCTTGATGTCCACCTTCTGACCGTTAATGTAGATATCGCCGCTCTCCTTGGGGTCTGCCCCGAAGAGGGCTCTGGCCGTCTCCGTCCGTCCGGCTCCCATAAGTCCCGAAAAGCCCAGGATTTCTCCTTTCCGCAGCTCGAAGCTTACATCCCGCACCATCCTGCCCGCATTCAGATGATCTACTTTCAGCACGATCGGCGCATCCTTTGGAACGGCGCTCTCGGTCTTGGGATCCTCATAAATCACACGGCCCACCATCATATTGATGATGTCATCCTTGGTACAGTCCTTGGTAATCAGCGTTCCCACGTAGCCGCCGTCACGCATGACCGTTACCCGGTCGGTGATTACCTTAATCTCGTCCATACGGTGGGAAATATATACGATTCCCATCTGCTTGTCACGCAGATCCCGGATAATCTTGAACAGCTCCTCGATCTCCGCCTCCGTCAGGGCTGCAGAAGGCTCGTCAAAGATAATCACCTTGGCCTCGTGGGAAATAGCCTTGGCAATCTCGCACATCTGCTGCTTTCCTACGGTCAGACGGCTCATGGTTTCCTTGGGATCAATATCAATGCCAAGCTGCTCAAACAGCTTCCTGGCCTCCTCATTCATCTTCTTATCATCGATCAGCTTGCCGTTCATAATCTCCCGGCCAATGAAAATATTCTGCGCCACCGTTAAGTGACCAAGCATATTCAGCTCCTGGTGCACAATTACGATGCCTGCATCCTGGGCTGCTCTCGGGTTGGAAAATTCCACCTCTCTGCCCTCATATGTAATCGTACCCTCGTCCTTGGTGTAGATGCCTGTCAGCACCTTCATCAGGGTGGATTTTCCGGCTCCGTTCTCGCCCATCAGCGCGTGAACCTCACCCTTTCTGACCTCCAGGTCCACATGATCCAGCGCATGCACGCCGGGGAACGATTTGTCAATGCCCTTCATGGTTAAAATTACGTCGCCCATTCTTTATCTTCCCCCTTCCGCTTAATTGCGTCTGCGTCTGCTGCGCAGGTCAGCCCATACCACTACCAGAACAATCAGTCCGGTAATAATATACTGATAATGAATCTGGAAGCCCATGGCCAGAATGCCTTCCTGCAAAAGCGCAATAATCAGCACGCCAATCAGGGTTCCTCCGATAGATGCAACGCCGCCGGTCATGGAAGTGCCTCCCATAACGCAGCCTGCAATGGCCTCGTTGTTGAAGGCATCGCCCAGGCCCGGGAGAACGGTGGTATTCTTTGCCACATAGAAGATGGCTGCCATCCCGGCCAGCGTGCCGCAGATAATGTACGCCAGGGTCTCCCATCTCTTTGTATTCACACCGGAGAGCCGCACCGCCTCCCGGTTGCTTCCGATGGAGAGAATGTAACGCCCTGCCATGGTTTTATTCAAAATAATGGCACAGATAACGGCTCCCAGAACCAGAAGCACCAGTCCGGTGGGGAATTCTCCGTTCCCCATCTTAATTCCCACCAGATTACGATACCAGCCATTGGCATCTGTCAGCTGGGGCCAGCTCACGGACTGAGTTTTGGTAAATACGGAACCGATTCCCTTTGCCAGCATCATGCTTGCCATGGAGGTAATAAAGGAGGGGAGGCCCGCATAGGCCACCAGAACACCGTTGAGGATTCCAAACAGGGTTCCCACCAGAATACACACCACCAGGCAAAGAATCAGGGGCCATCCCTTCATGGTCAGAAGATAGCCGGAGATCAAAGCCGCACAGAACATCACCGGTCCGATAGAGAAGTCAATTCCTCCTGTGGCAATTACAAAGGTAACGCCCAGGGACAAAAATCCCAGGAAGTATGCATACTTCAGAGCGCTGACCATACGGGCATAGCTCACAAAGCTTGCATTTGCCTTGACCATCGGTGTAATGAGTGCAAACAAAAGATACAGCAGTACCATAACACACAACAGCACCAGCCTGTTAAACCCAATCTTTTTCACGATTGCATTTTGTTTAATTTTTTCCACCTTTTTCCCTCCAATACACCCGTCGAAGAGACCGCCGCAAAATAAGGCAGTCCCGTCTGTCCGTTGAATTTATGTCTATTATATGTCCAAATTATGAATAAAGTAATAGAAAATCCTTTTGGAATAGGTAAATATTTTACGAAAAAGGGGCTAAAAGCCCCTTTTTCGTTTTCCAAAACAATTACTCCTATTTTTTAATCAAAATCCTACTCGTACAGGTTTTGTGCTATCTCAGGGTCATCCATATTTTCAGCCGTATACCACTGACATCCCGTATCCGTATCCTCTACCGGTTTCCCCGTGGCTGCATCATACAGATTCTGAACCAGAATCTTGCCCATCTCCACCGGTGCCTGGGTAATGGAACCTATCAAAATACCTTCTCGTACGGCCTGCACCTGTGCTGCGCCGGAGTCAAAGCCTCCTGCTACGATTTGTCCTTCTCCGGTACCACATTTATTCAAATTCTCATTTGCAGTAATAATTGCATTCGCAGAATGCTCATTTACCGCAAATATTGCAACTGTGTCTCCCTCATTCATTAATGATGTGGCATCCGCTGCAGAGAGCTCCGAAGTCATGCTTGCCGGAACACGGACATCGATAATTACATTTGCGTTATCCGTTTTTTCACATTGAGAATCATTCACATATTTTTCATTTCCCACAACCGTTGATGTATAATTATCCGCCTTTGCCAATTCAGCAATTTTATCAATAAAGCCAAGTCCACGCTGTATCGTGGAGTCTGCGGTAGCGTCCGGAGTTAATACGCCAATACGAACCGTACCGTCAATCCTGTCTTTCACTGCCTCATAAATCTTCTCCGCTGCCAATGCCCCCGCCGCATAATTATTAGTAGCACAGGTAGCCTGCACCGAACCTTCCGGAG
The DNA here is from genome assembly GCA_022791635.1 of Lachnospiraceae bacterium. GTDB lineage: Bacteria > Bacillota > Clostridia > Lachnospirales > Lachnospiraceae > Laedolimicola. The sequence continues at coordinate 17,243 of JAAVZL010000010.1, read as the reverse complement.
CATTGGGAACGCCGGAATCAAAACCGATAATCGGCACATTCTTATCCATAGCCTGCGAAAGCAAATCCATTACAGAATTGGTGTCCAAGGCTGCCAGTCCGATTGCAGAAGGACTGCTGTTCAGAGCGTTTTCAAGCATCTGTACCTGATCATTGATATCAGCCTCGCTGGCCGGACCAACAAAGTTCACATTTACGCCAAGCTCCTCCGCCTTTTGCTCCACACCATTTTTAACCGCCTGCCAATACTGCTGCTGAAGTCCTTTGGACACAATCTCAAAGGACAGATTTTCTGCTTCAGCCGCCGGCTCCTCATTCTCTTCCTCCGACGTCTCTTCTTGAGTCTCAGGGGCTGGCGTTTCCTCTGACTTTTCCTTTTTTCCGCATCCCGCCAGCAAGCCTGCTGCCAATGTTACACAGAGCAGCGCTGTTAAAAGTTTCCTTTTCATGTTATATCCTCCTTTGATTTTCCCTCAAGGGTTCTTTATGTAAACCTTTTCACGGATTACATTCTCCAAATTACGGCTTGTTTTTCAATTACTTTTTGAATACATTTTCCATCTCTTCTTTTGTTGGCAGAGAGGGAATAGCCCCACTCCTCCCAATGCTCAAAGAAGCCACTTGATTACCGAATGCCGCAAAGGAGGAGAGCTCTTCTATTTTGTAATTGCCAACTCTCTTCCCTCCGGAAGAAATACAGTGAAGCACTCCACCCCAAAAAGCATCTCCTGCCCCGTTTTTATCTATCACTCTGCATTTTAACGCCGGCTCATATGCCTCTCCTTCTTTGGTCATAATATAAGCGCCTTCTGCGCCAAGGGTAATAAAGACAGCCTTTATTCCCTGGTCCAGCAAATATTTTCCTGCAGACCTTTTATCCTTTTTCCCCGTTACGACTTCCATTTCTTCATCAGATACTTTTACAATATCCACATACTCTAAAACAGAACGAATTTCCCGCGCAGCTTTTTCTTCGCTTGTCCATGCCATCTTTCGATAATTCGGATCAAAGGAGATAGTGCATCCCGCAGCTTTTGCAGTTCTGACGGCTTCTATGACGGCATCTCTAGAGGGATTTCCCGTAAGCGACACAGAACCGAAATGAAAAATCTCCGCCTGCTCAATCAAATCCTTTCGTACTTCCTCTTTTCTGAGCATATTATCCGCACCCGGCTTTCTTGCAAAAGAGAACCTGCGCTCTCCGTCCTTATCAATGTCCACAAATGCCAGGGTTGTAAAATAGTTCCCGTCTATCAGAAGGCCGTCCAAATTCACTTGTTCTTTTTCCAAAACCTCCTTTAGAAACATTCCATGCATATCTGCGCCTACTTTGCTTATCAGGGCGGTTCGTTCTCCCAAGCGGCTTAAAGCTGTAAGAACATTGGCAGGTGCCCCGCCCGGATTTTGCTGAAACAAGCGCATCTGAGAGTCAGAATATCCTGCAAAGGTAAAATCAATCACTGCCTCTCCCATGGCAACAACATCAAACATACAACTGTCCTCCCAAACTCCTTCTACACTAAAAACGCTTCCTTCATTCCAAATTTGCATGGTACTGCCAAAGCTGACGGATATCCAAACCTTTCTTTTCTGCTATCACCTTTGCCAGCGCATCTCCATAAAGCAGCAGCGTCTGTTCAAACAAGCTTGTCATAATCTGCTCCGATTTCAGCTCATCCTGCAGGCCCAGCTTTGTCCCTACCGGAATCCGGACACAGCAGTCCGCAAGCTTTGCAATGGTGCTCTCCTTATTTGAGCCAATCCAGACAACTTTTGCTCCAAGCTCCTTTGCCTTTTTGCTGATTTCTCTTGGAATAATAGACTCACCGCTTCCAGATCCCACGATCAGCAAATCCTCACTGGTAATTGCCGGCTCTGTTATTTCTCCGACGTAATGAGCATTGATTCCCAAGTGTGCCATTCTCTTACATACAGCCTGCAGAGACAGCAGCACACGACCCACGCCCACAAAAAATACTTTTCTTGCGTCAAGTACCAGACGAATCAGCTCCTGGGATTCTTTTTCATCAATTCTCATAAGCGCCTGAGCACATTCCTCCGCCGCAATTTTTCCTGCTTCATTTACGGTCATTCCCTATGTTCTCCCCTCTGGTCGCATTTTTTATAATTCCGTCAAGCGTCTCAAAGTTTTCTCTAATACTGCAGCCATTTTTCACAAATAAACTCGAAGTGCCTGCCACGAAAGTCTGCGCACCCAGAGTAATATAAAGGGGGATTACATCCGGACTGATTCTTCCGTCTACGGTAATTGTTGTTTGAAGGCCCCGCCTTTGAATCATCTCATAAAGATCCCCTAACTTTTGCCTGCACCCATCCGAAATCTTTTCCGTTTTGTCTGATGCAAATCCCGGATTAATCATCATCAGAAGAACAAAATCACATTGTTCCAATACATACTCAATAAGAGAAATCGATGTCCCGGGCGCAAGAGCCACGCCTGCCTCAATTCCATTCGACTTAAGCCAACTCAGCTTTTTGTTTATATGGATTTCCGTTTCTATCTGAAAACACATACGGCCCACACCTATATCAGCCAGCTGTTCCATAAAAAACATATTATCCTTCGCCATTATATGCGCATCAAAATACATATCCGTCTTTTTCCTCAGCTGCCGTATCATATCCAGTCCTATGGGCATACTGGGACTGAAATAACCATCAATTACATCAATATGCAACATTTCACAGCCGCTGTCTTCTAATTCTCTTACCGCTCTTTCCATATTGCATAAATCCATACAGATAAGAGACGGCGAAATACTCTTATTCATAATTATCTCTTTCTTTTGCATCTTCCATCCGCCTTATTTGTTGCGATTCAAATTTGATTCGCAAGTTATTTATATCATAGAAGTCTCCTTTTTGTCAATATTCTATTCTTTTTTCTACATTTTTAACAAATTTACAACTACATTTTTGTGTTTTAAATTCGTTTTTTGTTAAAAATTCCAATTTATATTTGAAATTCACAAAAAAGCAAAGATTTAATGTCGATTCAAAATACTAGAGGGGCGTTTTTTGGAAAATCTGTTGAGTTTATCCATTTTCCAAATCATTTTCAAATTCCGCTTATTCTTGACGTTTATTTGGCATTATGCTATATTTGATTTCAAGAAATATCCGTGGTTTATTTTGTATTTAGGAGACTTAAAAGCTTATGGTTACAAAGGAACGGCGAGAAAAAATATTGTCAATCGTGAACAATGCCAATTGCCGCATTAAGACTTCGGAATTAGCTTCCCAGTTGAATGTAACTTCCGAAACAATCCGGAAAGATCTTATTTATCTTGACCAGAGAAAACTGCTCAAAAAATTTCACGGCGGTGCAAAACCTGTTGCAGAATTCAAGGAGCGATCACTTGAACTGCGTCTTAAAGACGGCGCTATCTACAAAAAAGCAATTGCACAGGAAGCTCTTGCGCATTTTACAGACTGTGCTGTTGTCTTTATTGATGCCGGTTCAACTACTACGGAGCTCGCCTCCCTTCTTGTATCGCAGTCTCACAGCGCGCTGGCAGAAAAAGCTTTTATTACCAACTCTTTTCCTGTGGCCAATATTTTAAACGGGCATGCGAAAACCCTTTTCTTTTTGGGTGGAGAGGTCTGTTTTACAACTCAGTCAACAGGCGGCTTCTGGGCACAAAGTGAATTTGATTCTATCTCGATTGATCTTGCCTTTTTAGGCACCAGTGGCTTTTGTTCCCGTCAGGGTCCCTGTACTATGACAAGCCCCGACGCTATTTTCAAATCTAATATCATTAAACACAGCACAAAAAAAATTCTGCTTGCAGACCACACAAAGTTTATAACGAATGCTCTCATGCAATATGCTAGGTGGTCGGAAATTGATACTTTGATTACAGACAGCCAGGTTACAGAGGAGCAAATGAGTCACTTAAAAAATCACGTCCACATTATTACAGCTGCAGATATTGATACAGATAACGATTTGGCAGATCTATTGATATAAGTTTAACAAATTCTTATTAAAAAAAGTCACGGTCCACATAAATATGCGAATCGTGACTTTATTCATATAATACAGCTGTCTTTTCAAAACTCCTTATCTGGAAAGCTGTTCCTCAAACACACAAAGACCCATCGTACTCAAAAAAACTCCCGTTATAATCAGCATTGTCATCCCACTTCACCTCTCTTTTCTCCTTTATCCACTGCTCAAGCCCTTCCTCTGTCAGCCCCTCCAGGCCTTCTGGATTCTGGGCGGCAAACCATTTTAATTTCCCAAACGTTTGAAAATAAATACTGGCTCACCCCTTTACTTTTGTTTCCTTCTTTTCTATAATTATAATTACAATAAAACAAATAAAATATATTTTTATTTCTATTTTATATTAATATATCGCCATTATTAAATTATTTTATCAAAATAGGAGCAGCCATGAAAATCAGGATTACAGAAAATCAGCTGGAGGAAATCGAAGGACTCTCCACCGAATATCCCTATGCCTTTCACCATGTGAACCTGGCAGAGACCAAAATTCCCTGGCACTGGCATGAAGAGCTGGAATTTAATTATATTGTAAGCGGAACCGCTGTCTTTACAACAGCCAATCAAAGCTGCGTCTTTGAAAGGGGAGAGGCCTTTTTTATCAACACCAACATCCTCTGCACCCTGACCTCCCGGGAGGAGGGGCAGGCCTGCATTGTGGATTCCCATCTTTTCCATCCCACCTTCCTGGGCGGACATTTCAAAAGCATCTTTTCCACAAAATATCTAGATCCCGTTCTCCACAACAAGCATCTGGAGCTGCTGGAGATCCGGGGAACCAGTGCCCGTCAGAAAAAACTTCTGGAGCTCCTCCGCCATGCGGCCCTGCTGCAAAGGCGGGACAACACCGAATTTCAGACCCGCAATGTGTTTTCGGACATCTGGCTTCTGCTCCTTGAAGAGCTTCAAGAAACAGAGCTCTCCTCCAGTCCCCGAAAGGGCGCCGGCCAGGACCGCATTCAAACCATGATTGCCTTTATCCAGCAGAATTATCAAGAAAAGCTGTCCCTGGAGGATATCGCCCGCTCCGCCTCCGTGAGCAAAAGCGAATGCCTGCGGTGCTTTCGCTCCTGCATCCACCGAACGCCCTTTGAATACCTTCTGGACTATCGGCTCGATATGGCCGAACGGCTTCTGCGCACCACAGACGCCCCCGTTCTGGACATAGCCCTCCAAACCGGCTTTTCCAACGGCGCCTACTTCGGAAAGCTCTTCAAGGAAGCCAGGGGAGTTCCACCAGGGCTTTACCGAAAAATTCATCAAAAGTAGAAAGACACACAGCACCACATGCAAAAAAGGGCCCCTACAGCCCTTTTTTATTCTTCCCAAAAAACGGAAACAACAGCTTCTGATTTTCCTCCGTATACATATTTTCCTTGGTAATCAGCTCGGACCCGGAGTCCACATAAGGCTCCACCACCTTTCCCCTGGCAGCCTGCACCGCCGTCTCAATGCCCAGGTAACCCATGTTAAAGGGCTTCTGTATCACAATTGCGTCAAAGACCCCCTCCTCCAAAAGCTGAATCTCCTCAATGGAGCTGTCAAATCCCGCCATATGACACTGATCGGAACGCCCGGAATCCTTCACCGCCCGGGCCGCGCCCACAGCCGAGTATTCATTCAGACCTACAATCAAATTCATATCCGGCCAGGTCTTTAGCAAGCCACAGGTAAGCTCGTAAGCCTTATCCGGAGAGGAATCACAGAATACCACCTCCGCAATCTGCTCCTGAGCCTCGCCCAGCCCCTCCCGAAAGCCCCGCTCCCGCTCAGTTGCCGTAGAGGTTCCCTTCACATGCCCCACCACGCCGATAACCGTATCCTCATCCACAAACCGCTTCATATAGGAGCCCATCTTATAGCCGGCCTCGAAATTATCTGTAGCAATCAGAGACTCTCCCATATCCTGCTCCATGGTGGAATCCATCAACACCAGCGTAATCCCCGCCTCCTCAATCTTCTGCGCATAGGGAATCGTCTCCTCAAAGCTGCTGGGCGTCAGTGCAATGGCATCCGGCCGCTCCTCAATGGCATCCAAAATCATCTGATGCTGAAGCGCTGCCTCGCTTTCCTGCCCGGGCCCCATCACCGTAAGCTCCACCCCCAGCTCTTTGGCCGCCATCTGTCCTCCCTGATGCACACAGGTCCAAAAATCCGTGTCATCTACTGCCTTCTGAATCAGCACAACCCGCAGAGGAGCGGCGCTCTCGCTTTTTTTATGCCAGTACCAGCAAAGAAGCGCAGTTGCCAGCAGGGCAAATACCGCCATTGCTCCAACACGCCGCTTATAGCTCCCCATTGCTTCCCTCCTCCTTTCCCAGAGGCAGCGTAATCATGGCCTCCGTTCCTTTTTCCGGTTCGCTTCGGAAGCTAAGCCCGTACTCCTCCCCGTAATAGATTTGGATTCTCTCGTTTACATTATTCAGCCCCACCCCATTGGAGCGGGTATCCCGGGTATGCTTTTCAAAAATATGAGCCAGCGTATCCGAGTCCATTCCTTTGCCGTCATCCTGTACCTTAAGGATCATTTCATCCCCCTTTCGAAAGCCCAGAATGCGCAAAAGCCCTTTTCCTTCTTTATACTTGATTCCGTGATAAATGGCATTTTCCACCAGAGGCTGTAAAAGCAGCTTAATCACCCGCTCCTGCATGATCTCCGGCTCCACCAGAACCTCATATTCCAGCTTATCCTTATAGCGCATTTTCTGAATGGTCAGGTAGGTCTCCGTATATTCCACCTCCTCGGCCACCGTCACCACCTCCTGCTCATTGCTGATGCTTCTGCGCAGAAGCTTGGCCAGAGAAGAGGTCATGCGCACCACCTCCTGGTTCTTTCCCCACTCTGCCATCCAGATGATGGAGTCCAGGGTATTATACAGAAAATGGGGATTGATCTGAGACTGAAGAGCCTTTAATTCCGATTTACGCTTAATCTGCTGCTCCCGATCCCGCTGCTCTATCAGATTCTGGATTTCTTCCGTCATCATATTGAAATTCCTGCTCAAATGCCCAATCTCGTTCTCCTCCCGAACAGCCAGAGCCGCATGGGCGAAATTTCCCTTTTCAACCTCCTTCATGGAGCGCTCCAGCGCCTTGATCGGCTTCGTGATCTCATTTGACAGAAGATAGGCCAACGCAAGGGCTGCAAGGAAGAGCGCCAGAGCAATCAGAAGATAAATTCCCCGGGCTGCGTCCGCCCGGCGCATCAACTCCGATACCATAGACACTCCCACCACGATCCAGCCGGTCTCCTCCGAGCGGGAAATGGTATAAAGGCGGCCGTCTCCTGTGAGAAAAGAGGTCTTCTTTGACTCCATCACCTCGGAAATCAGCTCCTGCTTCAAGCCGCTGTAAATAAGCTGCTGCTGGGGATGATACACAATCCCCCCTCTTCCGTCCAGAATATAGATATAGCCCCGGTTCCCAAGGCTCAGGCGCTCACACAGATCACTGATTACACTGTAGTTCAAATCTACAAAAAATATGCCGCCTCCCTCCGGTTCCTCCGGCTTATCCATACTGCGGCTTAAGGTTACTACCCAGTCGTAGCTTCCATGAATGGCATTCTGTACATGGGAGGAGGAAATCACCGTCTTCCCTTCCGCCTCCACGGCCTCCTGATACCAGGAAAGCTCGGATACCTGAATGTACGGATTCAGCCTTGCGCTCCCTCTGTTTATTAAGGGCTCTTCCTTCCTGGAAAGAAGTGCAATATTAATGATATCATTCCGGGTGTCCGTGATCGTCTTAAAAACTCCTGTAATCCGGTTCCTCAGCTCTTCCTGGCGCTCTTGAGAGAACTCCTGGCCGGACAGATAATCCCGCACGTCAGAATTGCCCGCTACGATCAGAGAAATATTTTCCAGATAGCCGATATAGGAGTCAATGTCGTTGTTTACCTGCCCAATCAGCTGAGAAGTGTATTCGGTGGAATTTTCCAGTACCGTCTCTCTGGTAAACCGCAGAGACAGCAAGAGAAAAATCAGCAGCGCAAACACAATCAGCAGTGCAAAGGAAAAAATGATGGAGGTCCGAATGCTTCGAAAGCGTGTCAATAAGCTCTTTTTCATCCTGTACGCATCTCCCTGGCATATTCCGTAGGCGTCCGGCCCGTAGCCTTTTTAAAGGCTACGCTGAAATAATGGGGATCCGAAAAGCCCACCTCTCTGGCTACCTCATAGGCCTTCATGGCCGTGTTTTCCAGAAGCTTTTTCGCCTCTTCCATGCGCTTCTTGGTCAGAGCCTCAATAAAGGTCTCCCCGGTGCAGCTTTTGAAGAGGGTACTGAAATAGCTGGTGCTGATAGCCAGATGACTGCACACAGAATTCAGATTCACCTCCGAATTCATATAATTTTCCTGAATGTAGTCCAGGGCCATTAAAGCCTGCTTCTTTCCATAGCTATCTCTCTGCTCCTCTAAAAGCCCGGAAATGTGAATGCAGATATCTGTCACATCCGCTGCCATGTCCGTTAGATGCTCATAAGTGTAAATCCGGTTTAAGAGATCCTTTTCTTCCTCTACAATGACATTTTCCTTTTCCTTGATGAGATTGGCCGTCCCAATCACAGTCAAAAGCAAATTCTGCATATAGATAATACAGCGGTTTCGATTGGCATAAGACTCACGAATCTCCTGGGCAAAAGCCTTAACAATCTCGGTTATCTCCTCCTTGCTTCCCCCCTTTAAGGCCTGTACCACCCGGCCGGCCCACTTTGACACATCCACGGACCGGCTAAGCCTTGCCTCCTTTAACGGATCCTGCTGAAGAATCCGGCCTCCTCCAAGAAAGAACTTCTGCTCCATCACGCTGCAGGCTGTCTCATAGGATTGATACAGCCGCCGGATGTCCGCAACCGTCTCTCCCACCCCGATGGTGGTCTCAATCAGGAGCAGCTGTCGGATGGTCTTTTGGATTTCCCCAAGCGCCTCCTCTTCCTCCTGCTGCAGCTTTTTTTCCGTCTCACCGCAGAAGATAATGACGGTTTTTTCCTCCATATTCTGAAAGGCTATCCCCAGCCCCCGCCGGCTTATAAGCTCCTGGGTAATGTTACAGATAGCAAAGAGAGCCAGATCGTCCCGCACATTTGCATACTGACTGAGGAACGGAGACAGATCGTCTCCCTCTACAATCGCCGTATTAAAAAAACAGCCTGCAAGAGAAATGTCCAGCTCCTCCATCCGTTCCTCAAGACCCAAGGAACGCTCATTTCCCCGCAAAAGACTGTTTAAAAAGCGGCCCTGAAGAAAGGGCCTGTTGCTCACATAGGCCCCCCGCAGCTTCTTTAAGGTTTTGCTTCTGGCGTTCTTTTCGTCCAGGCTCTTCCTTACCCTCCCAAGAACCTCCATCAACTCTGTGGGCGTAATGGGCTTCAGAATATATTCCATCACCTGGTAGCGCACCGCCTGCTTGGCATACTCAAACTCATCATAGCCGCTGATTATCACCGTCCTGGTATCCGGATGGTGCTCATGAACATAGCGGGCCAACTCAATGCCGTCCACATAGGGCATACAGATATCCGTAAGGAGCAAATCCGGGGTTGTCTTTTCCATCTGCTCCATGGCCTCCCTGCCGTTTTCACAGCTTGCAATCAGCTCAAAGCCAAGCTCCGCCCAGGGAATATTCTCGCTGATCGCCTCCCGGGTCAGCGCCTCATCGTCTACCAGCAATGCCTTGTACATAACCCCTTCCTCCCATGACTCTATACTTCCACCTCAAGGCTGCCGCAAAAGAAGACAGCAGACATTTCCAATATCCGGTGTCCGGCTGTTCGCGTACACGCTGTCTGATATGGACGGACATTGCCCGAAATATCTTACGCTAGTACACAAAAATATCTAGGGTAATGTCCGTACAGAGCAGTCAGCGTGTACGCGAACCGTCCGAACACGGGATATGGAAATGGCTGATGGCTTCTTTTGCGGCAGCCCTCTCTTTAACTGAAAAGCTTGTTGAAAAAGCCTATAATGGCATCAAAGAAACGGGTAATAAAATTTCCCACCTGCTCGGTATCGATCTCCTCCAGATCAAGGCCCATGCCTTTGAGCTTCTCGTACAGCTCTCCCGCCTGCTTGGCCAGAGCGTCCACATCCAGATCAAGCTTGCTGATCTTGTTCATGAGCTTTATAAGCTCCTGTACCTGCTCATCGGAAAGCTGGATATCAAATTCTTTCATAGCATTGCGGATAATGCGCTCAATGTCCGCATCCGATTCCACATGCTCCTCCGCAATCTGCTGCTTGATATAGGCAATGATATCGGAGGCCGCCTCGGAATCTCCCAGGATATCCCCCAGATCTCCCGTCACCACAATCTCGTTCACGGCCGCCTCCAGGGCTTCCTCTCCTACGGCCTCCCCGGTCATCTCCTCATAGCCCTTCACCGCGCCGATCAGGGCTGCCGTTCCAGACAGATTGGTAGGACCTGCCACATATACGTCTGCGTCTTTGAGACCGGCCGTAATCAGGGCATTTCGGTACATGTCAATGGTACAGTAGCTGATGTTATAGGTGGTGACATTAAGCCCTGCGCCCTCCTCTGCCGGACGAATGAGCACAGAGGATAAGGCCTTGGTTCCGATAACACTGGCTCCCAGATACTGATCCAGGTATTGATGCTCCTGGTCGTTGGTCACATAGATCACATGATAGCTGTCAAGCTCTGCCGGATCCACTCCCAAAAGACTCAGCACCGTTGCCTTCTGCTCCTCACTTAAATTTGCTCCCAGCGCCAAAATAGGCGTGTCGTCCTCTGCCGCAAATGCCGTAAGGCTAAAGCTCAGCAGCATCGCCATCACAAGTATCAGTGACAAAAATCCCTTTTTCATAATTACAATTCCTCCTATTTACAGTCCCGCAAAATCTCTAACAGCACCCTCGTCAAGAAGAATTTCCTGCCACAAAACCATGTGTCTGTAAATCCTTCTGGCACTGTACGAGATTTTGCTGATTACAGTCCCTCAAACCCTCTCCGCGGATGAAGCAGGCATTTGTTCAGCCAGTCCGCCAGATCCCGGTACACATCTTCCCGATCCGTCTCATTCAGGATCTCATGCCGGTCTGTATCGTAAAGCTTCTGGCTTACCTTTTGCATTCCCACAGATCGAAACCGGCTCCAAACCTTCTCCACGCCTCTTCCAAAATCCCCAACCGGATCCTCCCGGCCCGATACAAAGAGAATCGGAAGCTCCTTGGGCATCCGTCTTAGGTTCTCCTCCCAGGATGCCTGCTCCATGCTATAAAACAGGTTGTAATATCCGTTCAGGGTAAACCGGAAGGTACAGCGCTCATCCGCCAGGTAGCGATCCACGATGCTCTCGTCCTTCGTGAGCCAGTCTCCGGCGGTCCTTGCAGGTTTGAAGTGTTTATTATAGCCTCCAAAAGCCATTCTGTCAATAAAAAGGCTTCGATGATGCCATCCAAATATTGCCGCCAGTCCCCAGCAAAGGCCTTTCCCCAGCTTTAAGACTGCCAAGGGCTTGGTTCCCGTTCCCATGATGATCGCCCCGTCAAGCTCGTCCCCTCTTATGCACAGATACTGCCGAAGCAGAAAGGAGCCCATGCTGTGTCCCAGCATATAGTATGGCACATGAGGCCACCGCTTTTCTGTGATTCGCTTCAGATGGTGGATATCCTTAAGTACTGCCGTATTTCCATTCTTCTCACAGAAAAACCCGTACTCCTCTTTCGAGGTCACGGAAGCTCCGTGCCCCAAGTGATCGTTTCCCACCACCACAAAGCCCTGGCCGGTCAAAAATTCCGCAAACGCTTCATAGCGGTCAATAAATTCCACCATTCCGTGGACAATCTGCAGAACGCCTCTTACTTCTTTTTCCTCCGGCTTCCACTCCACTGCATGAATTTTTGTTTTCCCGTCTGCAGAAGGATAGGTATATTCCTGCTTCTTAGCCATAGCAGTCATCCTTTCTTTTTCTGAACTTATTTTGGAAACGGCTGATAACTTTTCTGCAACAGCCTTATTTAGAATACAGCAATAGTATAGCACGAATCCATAATAAAGTATGAAGATTTTATAAAAATTTAATACGGCAGGCCCTTTCGTTGCTTCCGAAAGAGTCTGCCGATATGCTTTTATTTCTTATGTTGTGATAGTTCCGTCCATATCCCACAAGTCTTCCCATCCGGTAGCTCCCGGCCAGAGAAATACCTGACCTTTTACCAGACGGCAGCCCTTGTCGGCGCCGGCGATGCGCGCCATCTCCGTTTCCGTCAGCGGATCCTCGGTAACACACTTTAAGTTGCTCACATACTGAGACTCTTTTACAGAGAAGGGAATGGGAATTTGTCCCCGCTGTACCGCCCATTTCAGGCAGACCAGTGCAGGATGAATTCCATGAGCCCCGGCAATCTCCACAATCTCCGAAATCTGAGTATCCGCCACATCCTCAGGCGTCCGGTCCCGCTCCGGTCTGGAGGGCGAGCCTAAGGGACAGTATCCGATGGGCACAATCCCGCGCTCTCTTGCATAGTCAAAAAGCTTTTGCTGCTGAAAGCCCGGATGGCACTCAAGTTCTAACGCTGCCGGGCGGATTCTGCACAGAGGCAGCACGGCCTCCAGCTTTGGAATAGTCATATTGGACATTCCGATATAGCGCACCAGTCCCATATCCACAAGCTGCTCACACTGACGCCAGGTATCCATAAACTCCTCCACACAAAAAGGCTTGGAGTCGGGATTTCTCGCATCCCCGTCGCAGCCCGGCGCATGATAATTGGGGAAGGGCCAGTGTATAAAATAAAGATCTATCGTATCGAGCTTCAGATCCGCAAGACTTTTTTTGCAGGACTCTGCCACGTTTCTATGGCAGTCGTTCCACACCTTGGAGGTGATAAACAGCTCTTTGCGGGTCACCACCTTCTCCTCAAACAGCTTTTTCAGCACTTCGCCAATCTGAGCCTCATTTTGATACACAGAGGCGCCGTCAATCAGTCGGTATCCGCTTTTCACAGCCCCGTACACGGCTGCGGAAATCTGATCTGCCGTATATTTATCGGAGCCAAAAGTTCCGATTCCCAATGCCGGAATTTCCTCCCCCGTATAAAGTGTTCTTTTGGGCACACAGCCCGGATCGATTCTCTCGCTCATCTTAATCTCCCATGTTGCTTCCGCTACTCAAAGACAACCGCTACCTTTCCGCACTGGCCGCCGGCCATCAGGGCGTAAGCCTCACCGGCCTTCTCCAGGGGGAATTCATGCGTAATCAAAGCTTCCGGATGGATGCCCCACCGCACCAGACGTTCTACCAGCTCCTCCATTTTCCACAGTGAGGTTACCCAGGAGCCATAGATAGTCTTCTGTCCGTGAATGATATCCGGGCTGGGATTAAAATTGCAGGTTCCGCCTTCTCCCACAAAGGCAATCTTTCCCCACTCCCTGGTTGCCCGGATGGCAAGCTGTCTGCCGGAATCGCTGGCGCTTGCGTCAATGGCCCGCTCTGCTCCGTGACCGCCCGTCACCGCCAGAATCTGCTCCAGCGTATCCTCCCCCGGCTTAAATACGTAGTCTGCCAGACCCAGCTTCTTCGCCAGATCGATCCGATAGTCGTTCATTTCCACGCCGATGGTCTTCTCCGCGCCCATGGCTTTTGCAATCATCAAAGCCGCCAGGCCTACCGGCCCAAGTCCTGTCACCAAAACCGCATCGTTTCCGCAGACTCCTATTTTTTCTATGGCCTCATAGACGGTTCCGAAGCCGCAGGCTACCTGTGCGCCGTCCTTGTAGGTCAGCTCATCCGGCAGCTCAATGAGGTCTTTCTCGTCTGCCAGTATGTAAGGGGCCATGCCGCCGTTTCTCTGCCAGCCATAGGCTGCCCGATGCTTGCTTTTACAGGAAATAAAGTATCCTCTCCGGCAGTCGTTGCAGACGCCGCAGCCGGATATGTGATATACAATGACGCGATCGCCCTTTTTGAATCGCTTCAGGCCCTCTCCCTCTTCCACAATCACGCCGCAGGGCTCGTGACCTGCTACCAGGCCCGGAATGTACCCTTCCGCACCCTTTCCCGTGTGCTCCCGGTAAATACAGCGGATATCGCTGCCGCAAATGGTTGTGGCCTTTGTCTGAACCAGTACCTGTCCGTGTCCGGGCTTCGGCACTTCAAACTCCTTTAATTCCACCGTGCTGTTTCCCGGCAAAATCGCTCCCATCATTTTTTCCATCCCATTCACCTCCACTTTGCGAAAAATTACCTTATTTCTTCTTACTCTCCAGCAGTGTAAAGGTGAAATCCTTGATGGCCTTGGCTGCCTCCTCGTAGGTCATATCCGTAGTGTTGATGCACAAATCATAGTTGCGCATGCTCTCCCACTCCTGGCCGGTAAAGTAGCGGTAGTAGTCCCGGCGGTAGCGGTCCGTCTTGGTGATGAATTTATCCGCCTTCTTCCAGTCGATCTTCTGACGGTTCATTTCCTTCTGAATGCATTTCTCCCTGGAGGCATAGATGAACACCCGCACCAGATTGGGCTTATCGTTGAGCACATAATCCGCAGCTCTTCCGATCACCACATAGGAGGACATGTCCGCCAGCTCCCGAAGCACCTTGGCCTGATAGTTAAAGAGATTGTTGTTGGAGGTGAAATCCTCCTTCTCCGGAGGGATCAGACCTCCCGTATACACCTTCTGGGAGGCCCGGAACAAAAGGCTCTTCTTCTGATCCTCGTCGGCCCGGGCAAACAGCTCCTGGCTGATTCCGCTTTCATCGGAGGCCAGCCGAAGGAGGTTCCGGTCATACAGCTCCACGCCCAGATCCTTTGCCAGAATTCTCCCGATGGAGGTGGCTCCGCTTCCACAGGTTCTTGTGATAGAAATTACAAAATTATCCATTTTCTACACCCCTTCTTTGCACATTTTCTTCCCCCGCTCACCCTTCCCTGCTCTGTGAACGGCGGCGCTTTTCTTCTAACTCCATCATAAAAGCTTGGGGGAGTTTTGTCAATTCATCCGCGGAAAAAGTTACTGTTCACTCCGTAACCAGCAACCGGAAAAATCCTTTACAGCCGAAGCATCCGGGCAACGGTCAGATAAAAATCCGGGTTTGCCTCTAACATAACATTGGTCTCATTGGAAAAGATGGTCAGCCAGCCTCTGCCGATGGTGACGAGGAAAATTCCCAGGGTAATCACATACAGCATCTGGGAGGAGCGGGTCTTATCAAAGTGAACATATTCCAGGATCAGCACAAACGCCAGCAGGCTCACCGCCAGACTTATATCGCACACATAGCGAATGTGAATGCCGCCCAGCAGAAAGTCAAGATAACCAAGGCCCAGAATTCCCGCAAGCACAAGCCCACAGGTCCATTTCTTAAGAGTCCTTCTGTTTTCTCTGGTGCACAGAGTCAGTCCTGCCAGTAACATACCCAGATTGAGAGGCATCTGAAAAAGCCCTGCACTGTATTCCTGATAGAGATAATTGCCGAAATCAATACACCGCTCTGTGGTAAACCGAAGATAGGGGAAGAACTCCGTGTACACAAAGGGCTCCCCGAAATAATGGTACAGCATGGACAGAAAATGGTGAAGGCTTATGGTAAACCCATTGTAACGGATATCGCTCTCCGTAAGCTGGTAGGCTGTCCCAAACTCAAACACCGAGTCAAAGCGAAGGTAATTATAGTACATGATGCCAATTCCCCCAAGGATTACCGGAATCAGGAAGGGCAGCGCCCGCGAAAGCTTCTCCCGGACAGAGAGCTTGCGGTCAAAGAGAATCCCCAGGAACAAGGGCGCTCCAAAGACCACTGTCAAAAGCAAAAGATTAGGCCTTGAGAGGGCCAGCATTACAACGGAAATCCCTGCCAGGGCAAAAAGCGCCATAGCCCGGGCTCTTTTCTGATTCCGACAGGCAAAGGTAGAAAAAGCCACAAAGGCGGCCAGCCAGCCCGTCCCGCTAAGAAGGGGAAGATAATAAAAGCTTACCGAGGCCTGCATCAGGTACAGAAAGCTTCCGAAAATCACCGCAATCTCCCCCAGCAAAAACAAAAGAAGATTTGCCCTGGGCCGAAAGGTGAGATAAAGCCCCCAGACAGCGGCAAAAACAGCGACAATGGAAAAAATAGCCAGCAGGGTTCCGGCCAAAAGCTCGGTGGGAAGCATTCCCGTAAGCCAATAGACAGGATAATATACCATAAAAAGGGGCGCAAGACCAAAATAGGAGTAATACTTCCCTTGATAGTAAGCCCGGTCCCAGTGATAGGAGATCTCTTTCTTATCCCGCTCTCCCTTATCGTAAGGATTCCCAAGCTCCTCAAGAGCCGGATTCACATCCAAATCAAGGGCTGTCTGTCCTTTTTCAAAGGCGTCCAGCTGCTGCATATAGGCATCCACCACCATATCCGGAGAACGGATCTCCTCCAGCGTAGGATAAGGCCGCAGATATTGATGGGAGGGATCCGCCCCATACAGAATCCCGGCGGAAATCACCAGGCAGAAAAGCAGCACCCCCAGGTTCAGCATGCGGTGAAGCCGTTTCTCGGGACAGTATTCCTCCTTATAGAGACCATAGCGCAGAACCGCAAGGACAACAAATAAAAGCCCCGCAATCAGAAGCAGCCGCAATCCGTGAATCCGAAGGGGGATGTGTTCATTCAATACAACGGAAAGAAGAAATACCGGTTCCTCCAAAGGATCCGTTATATTGATGCGAAGGCGGGTCAGATTCCCATGGCTGTTCACCCGGACCGTAAAGGAGGATTCCCTTCCGCCCGGATTCACCTGAAAGCTTCCCGCACCCGTAGTCCGGTAAGCATTGGCCTCGTCGCAGATCCCGATATTTCCCGAAAGAACCCCTGATGGACCGGCCATGCGCACGGTAACACTGCGCACCTTTACGGACAGATTGTCAAAGGACACGGTTGCATTCTCCGGGAGCAACGGCAGGGCTTCCCCCTGAAAGCCTTCCATGCCGGACAGATCGATCTCGGTTCTGGGAAAATCGCCAAAGTACTGGGAAAAGTAAGAAAACTGAAATATCGCAAGCTCCAGAAGAGCCGCCAGCAGAAAGGCCCCAAGAAAAAGGCCCCATAGCTTTGCTTTGTGAAAGGCTTCCATACATTTTTTCATGGTTATAATCCACCTTTCTGCGAAAGGCACCAATGGGGTTATGAAACTCATTTGTGGCTTTCACTCTTCAAATTTTCCTGATATATTATCGTTGTAAGGCTGACACACTACACAACACGTGGAGGTGAGTGGC
>JAAVZL010000009.1 GCA_022791635.1 Lachnospiraceae bacterium | reverse complement strand
TACCCTTTAGGCACAACAGACGAATATTTTGAAGCACCCTATGAAGAATACCCAATTACAGTATGCGGTCAGACAGTTATCCTCACAAATGGAGAGCTTGCCGCTGCCCTGTTATCTTTGCCAGAAAAAAAGAGGGAAATCATTTTCCTTTACTTTTTCGGGCATTACACACAGCAGGAAATCGGGGAAATGTACGGACACTGCCGGAGTACGGCATGGCATCATATACACAGTGCCTTGCAGATGCTACAAAAAGAAACGGAGGAATTGTCACATGAGGAATCATAATCTTGTGTCTTATGAAACGATTGTAAGGGCGATCAGTGGAGAGCCGGAAGTCGTGGAGGAAAAGGAAGGGGATATTTTTTATGAGGGCGACAGCAGCTACATCTTAGAAAAGCATTTTAGCCGGGGAACCAGCAAACCAAGAGATTATTGAAAGAGAATGAATGAAAAAATGTGGTTGTTAAATCGGCTCATTGATGTTACACTTAAAATCATCAGAAGATAGTCTAAAGAAGCTATGGAGGAATAATAAGATGAAAAAACTGATGATGAAAAAGGGATCTACCTGTATGGCATGTCTGGAGTGCGTTCGGGCTTGCTCCGAGGCATTTTATAAAGAATTTGATCCGGATAAGGCCTGCGTTCAGATTGTGGAGAAGAAAAGTGTGCGTCCCATGGCCTGTCCCCAGTGCGGCAAGTGTGCCGAGGCCTGTGAGGCGGGAGCCATCACACAGAATGCCAAGGGCGTGTATATGGTGAACAAGAAGCTGTGCACCGGCTGCGGCAAATGTGTGGAGGCCTGTCCCTTCGGACTGATGGTGAAGGCCGAGACCTCCCCCACCGCATCCAAGTGTATTGCCTGCGGTATCTGCGCAAAGGCCTGTCCCATGGACGTGCTGGAGGTTGTGGAAGGTTAGGAATAGGACTGGAAAGGCGGACATCAATGAGCTACGCGGACACCTTATTTATCAACATGTGCAGAGACATCATAGAGAACGGAACCAGCACCGAGGGGGAGCGGGTGCGCCCCAAATGGGAGGACGGGACCTATGCCTATACCATCAAGCGGTTCGGTGTGGTGAACCGCTATGATCTGGCAAAGGAATTTCCGGCTCTGACCCTGCGGAGGACGGCTCTCAAAAGCTGCATGGACGAGATTCTGTGGATCTATCAGAAGAAGTCCAACAACATTCAGGATCTGAACAGCAGCATCTGGGACGAATGGGCGGATGAGACCGGCTCCATCGGCAAGGCCTACGGCTACCAGATTGGCGTGAAGAGCCAATACAAGGAGGGCATGATGGACCAGATGGATCGGGTGCTCTATGATCTTAGGAACAATCCCTACAGCCGCAGAATTATGACCAACACCTACGTATTTGCGGATCTAAGCGAGATGCATCTGTACCCCTGCGCCTACGGCGTCACCTATAATGTGACGAAAAAGTCCGGGGAGGAGAAGCTGACCTTAAATATGGTGCTGAATCAGCGCTCCCAGGATGTGCTGGCGGCCAACAACTGGAATGTGTGTCAGTATGCCATTCTTCTCATGATGGTGGCCCAGTGCTGCGGCATGCTTCCGGGAGAGCTGGTCCATGTGATTGCGGACGCGCATATTTACGATCGCCATGTGGAGATCGTAAAGGAGCTCATAGAGCGGCCTGCCTATGAGGCCCCCAGGGTATCCTTAAATCCAAAGATTACGGATTTCTATGCATTTACCACGGGAGATCTTCTGGTGGAGGACTATGTGACAGGGCCTCAGGTGAAGAATATTCCCATTGCAGTGTAAATAAAAAACGGGAATGGAGAAATATATGAATGTAATTGTGGCAGTGGATAAAAACTGGGCCATCGGCCTGAAGAATAAGCTTCTGGTGAGCATTCCGGAGGACATGAAGTTTTTCCGGACGGAGACCACCGGCAAGGTGGTGGTCATGGGGCGAAAGACCCTGGAGACCTTCCCAGGCGGAATGCCGCTCAAGAACAGGACGAACATTGTCTTGACTTCCAACCGGAGCTATGAGGCAAAGGGGGCCTTAATTTTCCATACCGTGGAGGAGGTGCTGGAGGAGCTGAAAAAGTACCCTTCCGAGGATGTGTATATCATCGGAGGCGGCACCGTCTATGAGCAATTCCTTCCCTACTGTAGCGTTGCCCATGTGACGAGGATTGACTATGCCTATGAGGCAGATACCTTCTTCCCCAATCTGGATGAGCTTCCGGAGTGGAGCGTGGAGGCCACCAGCGGTGAAAAGACCTACTATGATTTGGAATTTGAATTTGTGAAGTATGTAAAAAAGCATTGACATCATTCTGAAAAAGTAGAATAATGGTAAAAAACATAAAGAGGAGTGGTGTTATGTTAGACATCAAATTTGTGAAAACCGAGAATCCGAAGCCCATTCCGGGTCCCGACGACCCCCTGGTATTCGGCACTATTTTTACGGATCATATGTTTGTTATGGAATATACGGAGGGCAAGGGCTGGCATGATCCCAGAATCGAGCCCTATGCGCCCATCAGCCTGGAGCCGTCTGCCATGGTATTTCACTATGGACAGGAGATGTTCGAGGGTCTAAAGGCCTATAAGACCGAGGATGGCCGCATTCTCATGTTCCGTCCGGACAAGAATATTGAGCGGGCCAACAATTCCAACCGCCGCCTGATGATTCCGGAGATCCCGGCAGATGATTTTCTTCAGGCCATGAAGGAGCTTGTGCGCATAGAGCAGGCATGGATTCCCACCAAGGAGGGAACCTCTCTCTATATCCGTCCCTTTGTGATCGCCACGGATCCCTTCCTGGGCGTGCGTCCTTCTCATACCTATAAGTTTATGATTATCCTTTCTCCCGTGGGAGCCTACTATCCCGAGGGACTTGATCCGGTGAAGATCTGGATTGAGGATGAGTATGTGCGTGCAGTGCGGGGCGGCATCGGCGAGGCCAAGACAGGCGGCAATTATGTGGCATCCCTGGCAGCTCAGATGAAGGCCCACGAGGAGGGCTACTCCCAGGTGCTCTGGCTGGACGGCGTAGAGCGCAAGTACATCGAGGAAGTGGGGGCTATGAACATATTCTTTAAGATAAGCGGCACTGTGGTAACTCCCAAGCTGAATGGAAGCATTCTTCCCGGCGTGACCAGAAGAACCTGTGTGGAGCTGTGTAAGTCCTGGGGCCTTCCCGTGGAGGAGCGGAAGGTTTCCGTGGAGGAGCTTGAGGAGGCCGCCAGAACAGGCGCCCTGGAGGAGGTATGGGGCTCCGGTACGGCAGCGGTAATCTCTCCGGTAGGTCACCTGCGCTATGAGGACGAGGTGTTCCAGATTGGCGACGGCGGAATCGGTGAGCTAAGTCAGCGGCTGTATGATACCGTAACCGGCATTCAGTTAGGCAAGGTGGAGGACACCTTTGGCTGGACGGTAGAGGTGAAATAAGCTTAGAGGGAATCAATAACAAAGGATACAAGGGCTGTTGTGGATGGAAATGTTTACAGCAGCCCTTTTCCTATGGAAGAACCTGGGAAACAAGCTTTCTCTTCTTGCATGGAGAGAAGGAAAAACGTATAATGACAGTAGAGACAAAGAACATTCTAAGATAAGAAAAGAGAAGAGAAGGACATGCTGGGCATAGAGAAGAGATATGAAAATCACGGCGGAGAGCTAAGAGAGGTTGTGATCTATGATAAGAAGGGTCTTTTCGCAGGAGCAGCCTTCCTTGCGGCAATTGCCACAGTCGGTATCCTGGCAGCTGCAGGCTTAAACGGCTTCCGTGAAAACGGAGGTGTCTTCGGGTGGAATTTGACAAAAGAGATAGAACGCATTGCACAGGGGTATTCGGAGGCCTCCGGAGACCCCTCCAACGGGGCGACAAAGCAGAAGGTGACATACTACAGCAAGGTAGAGGAAGACGGGCTGATCATGAGAGACACCATGACCTTTAGTGCCTGGAATGATACCATTTTTCTCATTGAAGAAACGGTGGAGATTGACATCGGAATCCTGGAGGAGGACACAAAGGAAGCCGTGCGGGAGGTCTACGACGCCCTGGTAAAGCAATATCAGTCCATAGAAGGCGTGGCCTGTTTCAAAAAGAACCGTGAGGATGTTTACACCATTGAAATCGCCATCGACATTTCCCCGGAGGTGGTAGAAGAGCTTACAAGCCGGGGATTGCTCGAGATTGAGGGAGAGGGAAGAAGATATTCCCTGAAGGAGAGCGAGAAAAGCCTTGAGAGACAGGGCTACCAAAAAATTTCGAAATAAACTCGCACAAGCTCGGATTTTTTGTGTTATACTGTAATTCATGAAAAACGGGAGGAAAGGTATGGCAAATAAAAGGAAACGGTGGAAGCTCCGTTCCTATCTGTTAAGCTATGATATGAATCTGATAGTGGCAGTCATTTTCCTGATTGTATTCGGTCTGATTATGATTTACAGCTCCAGCTACTACACGGCAAGCATGAGTCAGGCCTTCAATTACGATCCCACATTCCTGCTGAAAAGTCAGGCCAAGTACAGCGTCCTGGGTTTGGCGGCCATGCTGGTGGTAGCCAACATTGATTACCACAAATGGCGCTATTTCGCCATGCTGGGCCTGGTGGGATCCGTGATTTTGATACTCCTGCTGCTGGTGCCGGGCCTAGGCGTTACCGTAAAAGGAGCTACCCGCTGGATTCAGGTACCAGGAATCGGCCAATTCCAGGTAGCAGAGCCGGTAAAGGTAGCCATGATTGTATTTTCCGCCGCCCTGATCTGCAAATACGCCCACAGCCTGGATAACTGGAGAGTTTTGATTCGGGTGATGGCCCCCACCGCCGTGATCGCCGCCATGATACTGAAAATCAGCAACAACATGAGCACCGCCGTGATCGTCTTTGGCATCGGCTTTCTCATGGTGTTCATGGTGCATCCCAAGTACTATCCCTTTTTGCTCATGGGACTGGCCGTAGCAGTGGTGGTGGCAGGTGTCATTTATTATACCCTGCATATGCCGGAGACAGACTCCGATTCCCCCTTCCGGATTGCCCGGATCGTGGCCTGGCTAAAGCCCTACGAATACGAATCAGACACAGCCTACCAGTCCTTACAGGGCATCTACGCCATCGGCTCCGGAGGCCTCATGGGAAAAGGCCTGGGAAACAGCATCCAGAAGCTCCGCATCCCCGAGCCCTACAACGACATGATATTCGCCATCATCTGCGAAGAGCTTGGAATCTTCGGCGCAGGCCTTGTAATCCTGCTGTTCATCTACCTGCTGTTCCGCCTGTACATCATAGCCCAGACAGCAGAAGACTTATTCGGGCGTCTTTTGGTCATCGGCGTCTTCTCACACGTGGCCCTGCAGGCAGTGCTAAACCTGATGGTCGTAACAAGACTCTTCCCCACCACAGGTGTAACCCTGCCCTTCTTCAGCTTCGGAGGAACCGCAGCCGTATTCCTCCTGATAGAGCTTGGAATGGTGCTCAATGTAGAAAAATGGGGCCGCTTTAAACGCGAACAAGAATACCGAGAGCAGAAATTATAAAAATCTGCAGAACTGGAAACAGCAGACCGAAGTCAGTGCACAGAAGGATTTACAGGCACATGGTATTGTGACTGGAAATTCTTCTTGGCAAGGGTGCACTGAGAGAGGTCTGCGGAACCGGAATAGGAGATAAACCATGAGAAAAAATACAAGAACCATACAAATCGGCGATCGAGTAATAGGCGGCGGAAATCCCATACTCATCCAGTCCATGACCAACACAAAAACCGAGGATATCAAGGCAACCGTAGACCAGATCCACCGCTTGACGGCAGCAGGCTGCGAGATCATCCGCTGCACAGTCCCCACCCTGGAGGCTGCAAAAGCCCTGACCGAGATCAAAAAACAAATCACCATCCCCCTGGTAGCCGACATCCACTTCGACTACCGCATGGCCCTGGCCGCCATCGAACACGGAGCCGACAAGATCCGTATCAACCCCGGCAACATCGGCGGAAAAGACCGGGTAAAAGCCGTAGTAGACGCGGCAAAAGAACGCAAAATCCCCATCCGCGTAGGCGTCAACAGCGGCTCCCTGGAAAAAGAGCTGCTGGAAAAATACGGAGGCGTCACCCCGGAGGGCCTGGTAGAAAGCGCCCTTGACAAAGTACACCTGATCGAAGACTTGGGCTACGAAGAGCTAGTCATCAGTATCAAATCCTCAGATGTCCTCATGTGCGCCAAAGCCCACGAGCTCATAGCAGAACAGACAGACTACCCCCTCCACGTAGGAATCACCGAGGCCGGTACCCTCTACTCCGGCAATATCAAATCCGCAGTAGGCTTAGGAATCATCCTCTACCAAGGCATCGGCGACACCATCCGAGTCTCCTTAACCGGCGACCCCCTGGAAGAAATAAAATCCGCCAAACGCATCCTAAAAACCCTGAACCTGCGCAAAGGCGGAATCGAGGTAGTCTCCTGCCCCACCTGCGGCAGAACCCAGATAGACCTCATCCATCTGGCCAACCAGGTAGAAACCCTGACCGAAGAATTCCCCCTGGACGATATAAAAGTAGCCGTCATGGGCTGCGTCGTCAACGGCCCCGGAGAAGCAAAAGAAGCAGATCTGGGAATCGCCGGCGGAAAAGGCGTAGGAATCCTCTTCCGCAAAGGAGAAATCGTAAAAAGCGGCATCCCCGAAAGTGAACTCCTGGGCGCCCTGCGCACAGAACTCCAACAACTGACAAAAGAAAAGCAATAACCAATAAACAGGGACTGACGCGAAATAAGCCGGCAGACATTTCCAATATCCAGTGTCCGGCTGTTCACGTACACTCCGTATGATATGGACGAACATTGCCCTCAGAGCTTTACGTATCACAAAAAGACTTCAAGGTAATGTCCGTCCAGAGCAGACGGAGTGTACGTGAACCGTCCGAACACGGATATGGAAAAGTCTGCCGGCTTATTTCGTGTCAATCCCGTCCGCCATTACAAAACCGAAACGGAGCCCAACATGCAAAAACCCTTCCCAGAAGTATTCCCCCCCCTGCACGTAGATCAGAACCTCAGTGAGCTCTTAGAACAAGTAAAAGTAGAGCGCATCACCACCAACCACACAAAAACACACATCAAAGTCTATCTCGTAAGCGGAAAGCTCATCCACCGCGAACAGCTTTCCCACCTAGAACAGACATTGAAAAAGCAGCTCTTCGGAAAAGCCCCCATAGAGCTGAAAATCATAGAACGCTTCACCCTCTCCAGCCAATACACCCCGGAAAAAGTCCTGGAGCTCTACCGCGACAGCATCCTCTTCGAGCTTCGCGCCTACAGCATCCTCCAGTTCAATCTGTTCCGAAGAGCCGAGATCTCATTCCCCGAAGAAAACCGCATGAAGCTCATCCTAGAAAAAACCACCCTCGGCCAGGAGGCTGCAGACGACCTAGTACGGGTCCTCCACAAAATATTTACACAGCGCTGCGGCATGAAGCTTGCCATCGAAGCAGAGCTTGCGGACAAGGACCAGGAACAAGAAGAAAAGCGCCAAAAAAGCCAGGCATTTATGGAAAAGCAGGCAGCCGCCCTGGCAGAGCGCATGTACCAGGCAGGACAAGAGCAACTCCCACAAGACGAACCCCAACCAGAAAAGCAGGTAGTCTCTCCCCCCAACAAGTCCACGCCCAGCGCAAAAACCACAGGAGAAAAAAAGCCCTGGTCCGGACGCGGCAAAGACGACTACCCCTACCGCCGCACCCTCCGGGGAGGCAACGGCGGCGGAGCAGGACGCCCCTCCGATCCCGACATCCTCTACGGCAGAAGCTTCGAGGACGGCGAAATCACAGAGCTCTGCCAAATCATCGGAGAAATGGGAGAAGTCCTGGTCCGCGGCCAGATTACAGCCCTGGACGAGCGGGAAATCCGCGGCGAGAAAACTATCGTCACCATCACCCTCACTGACTACACCGATACCATCCGCGCCAAGCTCTTTGTCAAAAACGAAGAACGCCCCGCCTTCCGGGAAAACATAAAAAAAGGCGCTTTTGTGCGCATAAAAGGCATGACAGCCATCGATCGCTTTGACAACGAGCTCACCATAAGCTCCCTTACGGGAATAAAAAAATCCGCAGACTTCCGCAAAGCCCGCCTGGACAATCGCGAGCACAAGCGGGTAGAGCTTCACTGCCACACAAAGATGAGCGATATGGACGGAGTCTCCGAGGTAAAGGATCTCATCAAGCAGGCAAAGGCTTGGGGCCACAAAGCCATTGCCGTCACAGATCACGGCGTAGTACAGGCCTACCCGGATGCCAGCCACAGCCTGGACAAAGGAGATCCCTTCAAAGTCATCTACGGCCTGGAGGGCTACCTGGTGGACGATCTGAAAGAGATCGTCACAGATTCAAAGGGACAGAGCCTTGACGCCCCCTACGTGGTATTTGACATAGAAACCACCGGCTTTAGCGCCGAGCACGATCAAATCATAGAAATAGGAGCCGTAAAGGTAGAGAAAGGCCAGATCACAGACCGGTTCAGCGCCTTTGTAAACCCCCACACGCCCATTCCCTTTGAGATCGAAAAGCTCACCGGCATCACCGACGATATGGTGCTTCACGAGCCGGACATCACAGAGGTACTGCCCCGCTTCCTGGCATTTTGCGAGGGCGCCGTGATGGTAGCCCACAATGCAGACTTCGATATGAGCTTTATCCGGAAAAATTCCCAGCGGCAGGGCCTTCCCTGCGCCTTCACCGTAGTAGACACCGTGTCTCTGGCCCGTATGCTCCTGCCGAACCTCAACCGGTATAAGCTGGATACGGTGGCAAAGGCCCTGAATGTGTCCCTGGAAAATCATCACCGGGCCGTGGACGACGCAGGCTGCACCGCAGAGATTTTTATAAAATTTGTGGAAATGCTCAAGGAGCGGGACATTCCGGACCTGACAAAGGTCAACCAGATGGGAGCTCTGGACGCCGACGCCATCAAGAAGCTTCCCACCTACCATGTGATCCTCCTGGCAAAAAATGAGATTGGCCGGGTGAACCTGTACCGTCTGGTCTCCTGGTCCCATCTGGAATACTACGCCAAGCGCCCCCGGATTCCCAAGAGCGTCCTGCAGAAATACCGGGAGGGCCTCATCATCGGCTCCGCCTGCGAGGCGGGAGAGCTTTACCAGGCCTTGGTGCGCTCTGCCCCTGAGGAGGAGATAGCAAGACTGGTGAATTTCTATGATTATCTGGAAATTCAGCCCCTGGGAAACAACGAATTTATGCTCCGGGGAGAGCGGCCCACCTTTGAGTCCATGGAAGATCTCATCCGCCTCAACAAACGGATCGTAAGCCTGGGAGAACAGTTTGGAAAAATGGTGGTGGCTACCTGCGACGTGCATTTTCTCAACCCCGAGGATGAGGTATACCGCAGAATTATTATGGCCGGCAAGGGCTTCAAGGATGCGGACAATCAGGCGCCTCTGTATCTTAGGACCACTGAAGAAATGCTGGCCGAGTTTGAGTACCTGGGAAGCGACAAGGCGGAGGAGGTGGTGATCACCAATACCAACCGCATTGCCGACATGATCGAGTATATTTCCCCCGTGCGGCCGGACAAATGTCCGCCGGTGATCGAAAATTCCGATCAGACCCTCCGGGATATCTGCTATGAGAAGGCCCACTCCATCTATGGGGAGGAGCTCCCTAAGATGGTAACCGAGCGGCTGGAAAAGGAGCTTCACTCCATTATCTCCAACGGATTTGCGGTGATGTACATCATCGCCCAGAAGCTGGTGTGGAAATCCAATGAGGACGGCTATCTGGTAGGCTCCCGAGGCTCCGTGGGCTCCTCCTTTGTGGCCACCATGGCCGGAATTACGGAGGTCAATCCCCTGCCGCCCCACTATTACTGCTCCCAGTGTCATTACAGTGATTTTGATTCCGACGAGGTCCGCAAATATGCAGGGGCTGCCGGCTGCGATATGCCGGACAAAAGCTGTCCCAGGTGCGGCGCGCCTCTTAAAAAAGAGGGCTTTGACATTCCATTTGAAACCTTCTTAGGATTCAAGGGGGACAAGGAGCCGGATATTGACCTTAACTTTTCCGGAGATTACCAGTCCAAGGCCCACAAATACACGGAGGTCATTTTCGGAACCGGCCAGACCTTCCGGGCAGGAACCATTGCCACCCTGGCGGATAAGACGGCCTTTGGCTATGTGAAAAATTATTTTGAAGAGCATGGGATTCACAAGCGGAACTGTGAAATCGACCGGATTGTCCAGGGCTGTGTGGGCGTGCGGCGTTCTACGGGACAGCATCCCGGCGGGATTGTGGTGCTGCCTCACGGGGAGGAGATTCACTCCTTTACGCCGGTACAGCACCCGGCCAATGATATGACGACGGACATCATTACCACCCATTTTGACTACCATTCCATTGACCACAACCTCTTAAAGCTTGATATTCTGGGCCATGATGATCCCACCATGATTCGTATGCTGGAGGATCTGACAGGGCTCAATGCCCGGACCATTCCCCTGGACGATCCGGGAGTCATGTCTCTGTTTAAGAGCACGGAGGCCTTAGAGATCACGCCGGAGGATATTGACGGATGCCCCCTGGGCTGCCTTGGAATTCCCGAGTTTGGCACAGACTTTGTTATCCAGATGGTGGTGGACGCCAAGCCCCAGTCCTTCTCGGATCTGGTGCGGATCTCCGGTCTTTCTCATGGAACGGATGTGTGGCTGAATAACGCACAGCGGTTTATCAAGGAGGGAAAGGCCACCATTTCCACGGCCATCTGTACCCGTGACGATATTATGCTGTATCTCATCAATACGGGAGTGGAGCCCAGCCTCTCCTTTACCATCATGGAGAGCGTGCGAAAGGGGAAGGGCCTAAAGCCGGAGTGGATTGAGGCCATGAAAGCGGCCGGGGTGGAGGACTGGTATATTGAGTCCTGTACTCTTATCAAATACATGTTCCCCAAGGCTCATGCGGCGGCCTACGTGATGATGGCCTGGAGAATCGCCTACTGCAAAATCAACTATCCCCTGGCTTACTATGCGGCGTATTTCAGCATCCGGGCCTCGGCCTTCAGCTATGAGCTCATGTGTCAGGGGAAGGAGCGTCTGGCCTACTATATGGCGGATTACAAGCGCAGAAGCGATCAGCTCTCCAAAAAAGAGCAGGATACCATGAAGGATATGCACATTGTTCAGGAAATGTATGCCCGGGGCTTTGAATTCTGGCCTCTGGACATCTACCGGGCCAAGGCAGACCGGTTCCAGATCATAGACGGGAAGCTGATGCCCTCTCTAAGCACCATCGAAGGTATGGGGGACAAGGCGGCAGAGCAGCTCTATGAGGCGGCCAAGGACGGCCCCTTCCTGTCCAAAGACGATCTGCGGCAGCGGAGTAAGATTTCCAAGAGCCTGATTGATCTCATGGGGGATCTGGGGCTTCTGGGGGATCTGCCGGAGTCCAATCAGCTCTCTTTGTTTGATTTTGTGTGATTTTTCTTGATTAATTACTTTAAACATGGTATACTAATGTCCGTATTGAAAACCACGTACAAATGTCTTTGACAGGCGTACAAACAGCAATAAGAATGTTGCAGAACTGGAATAAGGAGGATGATGAATTATGAAAAAGCGTGTATTGGCAATTGCCCTGGTAACCGCTATGGTGGGTTCCATGCTGGCAGGCTGCGGCGGTAAGAGTGGTGGCAGTGAGGCAGGGACAGATGCACCGGCAGCGGCAGGCGGCGACAAGGTAGTAAAGATCGGCGTATATGAGCCGGCGTCCGGAGATAACGGCGCAGGCGGCAAGCAGGAGGTTCTGGGTATGCAGTATGCAAACCAGGAGACACCTACCGTAGAGATTGGCGGAGAAGAGTACACCGTACAGCTGGAGATCGTGGACAACGAGTCCTCCAACGACAAGGGACCTTCCGCAGCCTCCTCACTGGTAAGCGCAGGCGTGTCCATTGTACTTGGCTCCTACGGCTCCGGCGTGTCCATTGCGGCTTCCGATGTATTTAAGGAGGCGGGCATTCCGGCTATGGGCGTTACCTGTACCAATCCGCAGGTTACGGAAGGGAATACCCATTACTTCCGTATTTGCTTTTTGGATCCCTTCCAGGGAACCGTACTTGCCAACTTTGCAAATGAGAACTTCTCCGCAAAGAAGGCATACATCCTGACCAAACTGGGTGACGACTACTCCACAGGCCTTGGCCACTACTTCAAGGAAGCCTTCACCGCTCTTGGCGGCGAGGTGGTAGAGGAGACCTTCCAGGAGGGCAACAGCGACTTTACTTCCTACGTAACCTCTGCAAAGAACGCAGGCGCAGACGTATTCTTCGCACCCGTTTCCACAGAGGCGGCGGCGCTGATTATCGAGCAGGCGGCGGCTCAGGGCATGGGCATTCCCATGATGGCCGGCGATACCTGGGACTCTAACGTAATCTTAAATGCAGCTAAGGGCAAGGATGTTGAGATCTACGTGACAACCTTCTATCAGGAGGGCGGTAATGAGACGTTTGATAACGGCATCAAGGAGTGGATCAATGGCGATTCTACCGCCAAGGCCAATAACGGCGGCGACGACACCATTTCAGCCGTAACGGCCATGGGTTATGATGCTTACTATGTGGCTCTTGAGGCTTTGAAGGCAGCAGGCTCCACGGATCCGGCGAAGGTGAATGAGGCCCTCTGGGATGTATCCTATACAGGCGTATCCGGAGCCATCGCTTTTGACGATGTGAACGGCGATGCCCTTCGCGACACTGCTTATGTAAAATGTGCCAACACCGATACCGGTGCATGGGACTTTGTAACAGAGCAGGGCGTAAACTAAGAGCAGTAAGTGGTACAGTGAGGCTGTCGTAAAATAAGACAGCAGGCTTTTCCGATAGCCGGACACCGGATATGGAAATGACTGTTGGCTTATTTTGCGGCAGCCCCATCCTTGTAGAAAAACGATCATCTTCCTAAGTAAACAATTTGGAGGCTTTTTATGGACTGGATGAGTAGAAATCTTCCCTATCTCATGGCAGGGATTTCAGTGGGCGGTCAGTACGCCCTGATTGCTATCGGCTATACTATGGTCTATGGCATTCTGCGTCTGATTAATTTTGCCCATGGTGATATTTTTATGGTGGCAGGCCTGATTATGGTCTATTCCACCACGGTTATGCCTATCTACATAGCAATTCCCCTTATGATTCTTGTGACGGTGATTCTCGGTTTTCTGGTGGAGCGCGTGGCCTACAAGCCTCTTCGGAGCGCCCCCCGTATGTCGATTATGATTTCCGCCATCGGTGTTTCGTATCTTCTCCAGAACCTGGCCCTATATGTGACAGGCGGACTGTCCCAGCAGTATCCGGCCATTCCCTGGATCAACGATACGGTGACCGTATTCGGAGCTACCACCAAGAGGGTAACGATTATTACCCCCATTCTGACTATAGTGCTGGTGCTGCTTTTGGTAACCCTCATCAAGAAGACCAAAATCGGTATGGCCATGCGTGCGGCTTCGCGGGATTTTGAGACCTCTCAGCTTATGGGAATTAAGATCAACTCGGTCATCAGCTTTACCTTTATCATCGGAACCTTTCTGGCGGCCATTGGAAGTCTTTTGTTCTTTACCAACTATACGGGCGTGACCCCCACAGCAGGAGCTATGCCGGGACTGAAGGCTTTTGTGGCGGCCGTATTCGGAGGGATCGGTTCCATTCCCGGCGCTGTTATCGGGGCCTTTATCATCGGTATCTGTGAAAATATTATCAAGGGCTTGGGCTGGACGACCTTCTCGGATGCCTTTACCTTTGCCCTTCTGATTGTGATTCTGATCGCCAAGCCTACGGGCCTTTTTGGCGAGAAGGTTACGGATAAGGTATAAGGAGGCGTTCAAAATGAGTACAAAGAAAAAGACTGCATGGAACGTGGGCCTTATTGCAGGGCTGCTGATTCTGCTCTTCCTTTTGGAGCAGGTAATGCCCTCCAGCTCTATGCTTTTTACCGTATTGAAAAAGGGCGCCATCTATGCGCTGGTAGCTGTTTCCATGAATCTTCTGAATGGGTTTACCGGGCTGTTTTCCTTAGGGCAGGCAGGCTTTATGCTTCTGGGAGCCTACACCTACGCCATTTTGACCATTCCGGTGGAGGCCAGAAACAGTGTGTATCAATATTTTGACGGAGGGATTATTCAGTTTGCCCTGCCGGTACCGGTGGCTCTCGTTGCCGGGGGGATTGTGGCGGCCATTTTTGCCTACCTCATCGGACTTCCGGTGCTGCGTCTGAAAAGTGATTATCTGGCGATTGCCACTCTGGGCTTTGCGGAGATTATCCGGGCGGTCTTCCAGTGGGATAAGCTGGGTCCCATTACCAACGGCTCCAATTTGTTGCGGAATTTTCCGTCTTTCCGGTCCGTGCTTTTCCCCTTTGTGGTGGCAGGCATTTGCATCGCTTTGATCGTTATGCTGATCAATTCTACCTATGGCCGGGCGTTTAAGGCCATCCGGGATGATGAGATTGCGGCGGAGGCCATGGGTATCAATCTGGCTCACCATAAGCGTCTGGCTTTTGTGATCAGCTCCTTTTTTGCCGGCGTTTCCGGCGGACTTCTGGCCATGTATCAGACTACCATTCAGGCGTCGATGTTTAAGTCGGCTATGACTTATGAGATTCTGCTGATTGTGGTCATCGGCGGGATTGGCTCTGTGACAGGAAGCTGTATCAGTTCCTTTTTGTTCATTGCCTGTTCGGAGTGGTGGCTGCGGTTTCTGGACAATGAGAACTTTTATATCGGCGGCTTCCATGTGCCTCTCTTACGTCCCGGCTTTCGGAAGGTGGTATTTGCCATTGTGATTATGGTGGTGGTGCTGTTCTACCGGCAGGGAATTATGGGGACCAGGGAATTCTCTGTGGAAGGAATCGCGAATTTCTTTAAGAGGAAATTCGGCGGAAACAAGAAAAAGAAGGGAGGAGCCTCCCATGAGTAAGGAAAATGTATTAAAGGTGGAAAATGTCACCATGCAGTTCGGTGGCGTGATTGCGGTGGACAATATGAACCTTACGGTGGACAAAGGAGAGATTGTGTCTCTCATTGGCCCCAACGGCGCGGGAAAGACGACGGCCTTTAACGTGATCACCGGCGTGTATGCCCCCACCAACGGTGCGGTTTATTATAAGGAGCATAAGATTATCCAGAACTATCCTCAAGGGAAGATGAAGAAGCTTTACCGGGGAGAGAATCCCATGACTTATACGGGGCAGCATGCCATTGCTCCCACGCCGGATAAGATTACGCGGCTTGGGATTGCGAGGACCTTTCAGAACATCCGTCTCTTTAAGAGTCAGACGGTGTTTGAGAATATTCTGATTGCAAAGCATATGCTGCGCACCAGCAACATTTTCACGGCGACCTTTCGGCTGAACGGCAAGGAGGAGGCCCAGATGCGCCGGGAGTCTGAGGAGCTTCTGCACTTGATGGAGCTGGACGATGTGCGGGATGAGCTGGCCACCTCTCTTCCCTACGGGAAGCAGCGTCATCTGGAGATTGCCCGGGCTTTAGCTACCAAGCCGGAGCTGCTGCTTTTGGATGAGCCGGCGGCAGGCATGAATCCTCAGGAGACCCTGGAGCTGACCCAGTTTATCGGCCGGATTCGGGATGAGTTCGGGCTGACGATTTTTATGATTGAGCATCATATGGATCTGGTTATGGAGATCTCCGATCGGATCTATGTGCTGGACTTTGGAAAGCCCATTGCCGAGGGGACTCCGGAGGAGATTCGGAATAATCCACGGGTAATTGAGGCTTATCTGGGAGGTGCGCAGGATGAGTAATCTATTGGAAGTAAAGGATCTGCATGTATCCTATGGAGGAATTCAGGCGGTAAAGGAGATTAGCTTTGGGGTGCCAAAGGGGGAGGTTGTGACCCTTATCGGGGCTAATGGTGCGGGAAAGAGTTCTACTTTGCGTTCTATTGTGGGATTGGTGAAGCCGGAGAGCGGGAGCATTCAGTTTGAGGGTGCGGAGCTTGCGGGGCTTTCTACGGATCAGATTGTATCGAAGGGGATCACGCTGGTGCCGGAGGGCAGGCGGGTATTTCCGGATCTGACGGTTCTGGAGAATCTGAAAATTGGGGCTTATATGAGGAAGGATTCTCTGGGGGAGGATTTGAAGTGGGTGCATGATCTGTTTCCACGGCTTAAGGAGCGGTCCTGGCAGCTGGCGGGAACTCTGTCCGGTGGGGAGCAGCAGATGCTGGCTATTGGGCGGGCGCTGATGTCCAAGCCGGAGTTGATTATGATGGATGAGCCCTCCCTGGGGTTGGCGCCGATTATTGTGCAGGGGGTGTTTGATATTATTCGGGAGATCAATAAGCAGGGTGTGACGATTCTTTTGGTGGAGCAGAATGCGAATATGGCTCTGAAGGCTGCCAATAAGGGGTATGTGATGGAGACAGGACGCATTACTCTGACGGGAACAGGGGCGGAGCTTTTGGAGAATGAGGAAGTGAAGGCGGCTTACTTGGGGAAGGCGAAGGAGAAGTAGGAGGGACGTTCAGACGGACTGCGGCGAAATCCGCTCTCTGTCATTTCCATATCCGGTGTTCGGACGGTTCTCGTACAGGATGTCTGCTCTGAACGTACATTGCCCTTGAAGTGTTTTGGGTGGGTGTTGTGTTTTGAGGTCAATGTACGCTCATATCAGACACCCTGTACGCGAACAGCCGGACACAGGATATTGGAAAAGCCAGAGAACGGCTTTCACCGCAGTCCGTCTGAACTGGTATTGAAGTCGGGATGAGCTGGGATGATTGAACAATAAAAGGTTTACAACAATTGAAAAAGCATGTATACTAGATAGCGTCGGCGGTCTGGGCACGAGCCCTCATTGGCCGGCGTTACCCTTGGATATTATGGAACTGGAGCAGCAATATCCCATAGAGTACCTAGAAGGATTTACGGACACATTTTTTTGTGGCCGGAAATTCTTCTCGAAGCTTTGGGTGCTGAATGGGATATTGCGGAACTGGAATAGGAGGAGTTCATACTATGGTAAAAGCAGTCGTTGGAGCGAACTGGGGAGATGAGGGTAAGGGCAAGATTACCGATATGCTGGCGCAGGAGTCGGATATTATTGTCCGCTTTCAGGGGGGAGCAAATGCAGGCCATACTATTGTGAATAATTATGGAAAGTTTGCTCTGCATACCCTTCCGTCTGGTGTGTTTTATGATCATACTACAAGCATTATCGGCAATGGCGTGGCCCTCAATATTCCGGTGCTGTTTCGGGAGATTCAGAGTATTGTGGAGCGCGGCGTTCCGGCTCCGAAGATTCTGGTGTCTGACAGGGCTCAGATGGTGATGTCGTATCATATTCTTTTTGATCAGTGTGAGGAGGAGCGCTTGGGCGGAAAGTCTTTTGGCTCTACCAAGTCGGGGATTGCTCCCTTTTATTCTGATAAATTTGCAAAAATAGGCTTTCAGGTGAGTGAGCTGTTTGCCGGGGAGAGTTATCTTCGGGAGAAGATTGCCAATGTGTGTATCCAGAAGAATACGCTTCTTGAGCATCTCTATCATAAGCCGGCTCTTGATCAGGAGAAGCTGTATGAGGAGCTTCAGGAGTATAGGAGGATGGTGGAGCCTTATGTGTGTGATACCTCCGCATTTCTTTTCCAGGCGCTTCGGGAGGGAAAGAATATTCTTCTGGAGGGGCAGCTTGGTTCTATGAAGGATCCGGATCATGGGATTTATCCCATGGTAACCTCCTCCTCTACTTTGGCGGCTTATGGGGCTATTGGGGCGGGAATTCCGCCTTATGAGATTAAGGAGATTATTACGGTGTGCAAGGCTTATTCCAGCGCTGTGGGAGCAGGAGCCTTTGTGAGTGAGATTTTCGGTGACGAGGCGGACGAGCTTCGAAGGAGAGGCGGAGACGGCGGCGAGTTTGGCGCCACTACGGGACGTCCCCGGAGAGTGGGATGGTTTGACTGTGTGGCTTCCCGGTATGGGTGTCGGATTCAGGGAGCTACGGATGTGGCCTTTACGGTTTTGGATGTGCTGGGCTATTTGGACGAGATTCCCGTCTGTGTGGGGTATGAGATTGACGGGGAGGTTACAAGAGAATTCCCGGTGCCTCATCTTTTGGAGAAGGCCAAGCCGGTGCTTAAAAAGCTTCCCGGTTGGAAGTGCGATATTCGGGGAATTAAGAAATATGAGGATCTGCCGGAGAACTGCCGGAACTATATTGAGTTTGTGGAGAAAGAGATCGAGTGTCCCATTACCATGGTTTCCAATGGACCGGGACGGGAGGATATCATTTATCGGAAATAAGCTTGAGAGGGGCTGTCCCATTTTGCGACAGCCCCTTTGCGGTGTAAAGGTACTTTGATTGCGGAGAAAGAAATGAAGATTACGACAGTAATATTTGATATCGGACGAGTGCTGAACGGGTATGGCTGGGAAGCGTACTTGAAAAAGACAGTGCCGGATCCGGTGGCTTATGAGGCAGTGGAGAGAGCTATTTTCAAGAATCCGGCCTGGGTGGAACATGATAAGGGATTCCTGAGCGAGGAGGAGGAAATCCGGGACTTTGTGGCGGCGGCTCCGGAGTATGAAAGGGAGATTCGGGCGGTCTATGAGAATCTGGGGGAGTGTACCTGGACTCTGGACTATGCAGTTCCCTGGATTTTGGAGCTGAAGGAAAAGGGATACCGCATCTATGCTCTGTCCAACTGGCCGAAGCATATTTACGATCAGCGGGGGGATAAGCTTGATTTTCTGGAGCTGATGGACGGGTATTTTCTCTCCTTTCAGGAGCACCTCATTAAGCCGGATGAGCAGGCGTTTCTGCGGCTGATGGAGAAATACGGGATAGAGCCTGAGGAGGCGGTCTTTCTGGATGATACCAGGGAAAATGTTCTGGCGGCGGAGCGGCTTGGGATTCACGGGATTCTCTTTACCTCCCAGAAGCAGGCCAGGGAGGAGCTTTGCAGACTTGGAGTAAAATAAATATCTGGCATAGGGATAAGCAGGCGAGCAGCTCCTTCCAATGGATTGGGCCTGCTTGCTTTTTGAGAAAAATGAAATGCTGTGGCAAAATAAGACGGCAGATTTTTCCAATATCCAGTGTCCGGCTGTTCGCGTACATTCTGTCTGCTCTGTACGGAGATTGCCTTGGCAATGTCCGTACAGAGCAGACAGAATGTACGCGAACCGTCCGAACACGGATATGGAAAAGTCTGCCGTCTTATTTTGTCACAGCCTCACTAAAAAAATTTCTTGACATACCTAGATTTTAGAGGTATCCTATATACATAGAAAATCTATGCATATATATTCTAGGTAAAAAAGAAAAAGGAGTGGTTCTATGGATAAAAAAATGATGGCCATGAGTACGGCCATGCTTCTTCTTAAGCTTCTGGAGGAAGAAGATATGTATGGGTATCAGATGATTCGGAAGCTGGAGGAGCGGAGCAGCCAGGTATTTTCCCTGAAGGAGGGGACGCTGTATCCGATCCTGCATTCTCTGGAGGAGCAGGAGGCAGTGGAGAGCTATGAACACCAGGCCGAGACAGGGCGGATGCGGAAGTATTACCGTTTGA
This sequence comes from Lachnospiraceae bacterium, assembly GCA_022791635.1. Taxonomy (GTDB): domain Bacteria; phylum Bacillota; class Clostridia; order Lachnospirales; family Lachnospiraceae; genus Laedolimicola. Next base: position 21,140 of record JAAVZL010000009.1, on the reverse strand, counting down.
CAAAAAAGGGCGGAAAGCTTCTTCAGAAAAAGAAGGAAGAGTGGGAGACCTACGAGAGGGCGGTTCATGATGTGATGAAGGGAGGGGTGTCCTTTGCGCTCTGAACAGCAGGAGAAGCTTCTGCATTTTCTGGAGGATGTGGATGAACAGATTTCCTACCGGCCTGTTCATGCGGCGGTAAATGAAGAGCTGCGCGCCCACGTGGAAGATAAGGCGGAGGTCTATATGGAATATGGAGTGGAAGAAGGTGAGGCATATGACAAGGCCATCCGCGATATGGGGGACGCGTCTGTGATTGGGCTTAAGATGAATGAGGCCCATCATCTGCGGACGGCAAAACCGCTGCTGGCTTCTTTGCTGGCGCTGATATGCCTGGGAGTGGCGGGAAATTTTGTGGGCAGAGGGTTTTCAATAGAGGAGATCTTCTATAATGGTTATTTTTTATGGGGATTTCTTGTGCTGATACTTGTAGCCCGGTATGGGTATCCCTTTTTGCTGAAGTATACGGGAAAGATATTGACGTTGCTGGCTGTGGCAGGTGTTCTTTTTGCAGCGAGCCGGACTGTGACCCGTTATACGGGAAGTTTTTTTCCATCGATAGCAAATTTTCATCCATACAGCCCTAGTGTGATTTTTGGAATTCTGCAGGTGGCTGTTCCCGCCAGTGTCGTTCTCTTGTATCGCAGGCGCCGCCAGGGATACCGCTCTCTCTTGCTGATTGCCGGGGTGCAACTTCTTTTAGTGGCCCTTGTTGCCTACTGTCTTTTCTGGGGATATGCCGATGTGGCTTTTCTGACGTTTTTGTGCTCCTGCCTAGGTGCAGAGCTTTATATGATAGGGAAAAAATACCTGAATGTGGATAAGAAGAAGGGCTTTGGGACGGCGATTGCCTGTTTTCTTATTTTAGTCCTTGTCTGGGCAGGGTGCCAGGGGCAAAGGTTTTGCCAGACTCTGGAATTGTTTGTAAATCCCGGGGCTCAGGCAGAGGATCCGTGGCAGGACGGCTACAACAATGTTTTGATTCGGGAGCTTCTTGGAAGAGCGAAGGGGTTTGGAGAAGTCAGCCTCAGTGAGGAGGAGCTTGTCCGTTATCGAACGGCCCAGTGGTATTATGAGGACGGACCCGGTGTATGGAAGGGGGACGGTATACACGAGACCCTAGAGGATTATGCAAAATATCGGATGCAGTATCAATATTCGGATGGACCTGGCCTTTGGGATATTCTGCCGCAGCATTATCACAATAATTATCGAATTGCATGGTGGATTTTGCGGTATGGCTGGATTCCGGGAATCCTTTTTACGCTTTTTCTTTGTGCAGCCTACGGGCTTTTGTTTGTCACAGCCTTTCGGATTCGAAACCGTCTGGGGCGGATGGTGGCTTTGGCAGGAAGCCTGGCAATGTGGATGCAATTTCTGTTTTATCTGTTAGGGAATTTTGGATGTCAGTTTGGAATGTTCGGAAATCTGCCCTTTGTGTCGGAGGGATTTGCCAGCGTCACGGGAAGCGCACTGATGGCAGGCCTGATTCTTTCGGCTTACCGGTTTGATACGGTGGTGACAGAGAAGGAATAAGGGCAATGGGAAAGATTATTTTTTCAAATGGCGATAGATCAGAATATAAGCATACAAAAAGCAGGGGATCACGACGGCGCAAAACACGGATGCCATCAGCCAGCTCTTGGAGGCGGTTGGGTCTGTGAAGGCCAGAACAAAGGTGATGAGATACATGCCCGCCAAGAGAATAGCGCCTAAAAGCGCCAGGATGCGTTTGCATTTCTGAAACATGGGAAAGCCTCCTTTGGGTGGGATTCAAGCTGCAGCATAGAAATGGATTTGGGAAATCAAAACGGATTTTAGCCGCTGGCTTACGTCTACCATAACATATCTTTGGGAGGAAGTATAGAAATTTTTATTTTTTTGTATAAAACCTGTGGAACGGGCTATACTAGGATTAGACAAAAGAGAAACGAATTACTTATATCCTCCCCTTTAGTGAAATCCCCATCACAGTGACGTGGTGGGGATTTTTTTAGAAAAAACCATATGCAATTTTTAGAAAATAATGGTTGTCATAAAACTAAATTTATGTTAATTTGTAGATGTGTTTTCATATATGTGACAAAGGTAGCAATCATCAGATTTGCAGCATTTGTAACAATTTTTAAATATTGGCACGTCAAAATCTTTCAGTTGACAAACAGATTCCGGATGATATAATAAGCCTAAGGAAAAGCGCATAGGGAAATACGTAGAAGAGACGAGTAGGCTGTGGAAGATGACAGAGAGGGATGCAGATGCTGGAAGCATCCTCATCGGGAAGCAGAGGGTGAAGAAGCAGCCCGTACCGAAAACTACCTCTGAGTGGCCCCAATCCGGTCCGGTGACTCCGTTATCGTCCAATGAGTGGTTTTAGAGAGATCGAAGCAAGTAGGGTGGAACCGCGATAAGAATTATCGTCCCTTTCTGTCAGGTATGGCAGGGAGGGGCTTTTTTTGCGGAAGCATCCTATAGGTATCACCATATGCACAAAAGGCATGTGCAGATTAAGGAAAGGAGAGAGATTGTATGAGTACAGAAAAGAAGGAAAAGCTGTTGTTGGGATTGACCTGTTTCTTTGCAGGTATGGTCATTGGATTTTTCAGTGCACCCATTAAAAAGGGGATTTCCGTATCTTGTGGAAATAACAACACCATTCAAAAAGAAAAGTAGAGGAGAAACGTGTGATGAAAGTAACCTTAAAGGACGGCTCCGCAAAGGAGTACGCAGAAAGCAAATCCGTATATGACATTGCCCGGGATATCAGTGAGGGACTGGCAAGAGCTGCCTGCGCCGGGGAGCTGAATGGTCAGATTGTAGATTTGAGAACCATGGTGGAGGAGGATTGTGAGCTTAGCATTCTCACGGCCAGAGACGAGAAAGGACTCTCCACCCTGCGCCACACTGCCAGCCATGTGCTGGCCCAGGCAGTAAAGCGTCTGTATCCCACAGCAAAGTTGGCCATCGGCCCTTCCGTGGCAGACGGCTTTTACTATGACATTGATTTTGAAGAGCCCATTACCGCGGAGGATCTGGAGCGGATCGAGGGAGAGATGAAGAAGATTGTAAAGGAAGCTCTCCCCATTGAGCGTTTTACCCTGCCAAGAAGCGAAGCCCTTGCATGGGCCAGGGAGAAGGAGGAGCCCTACAAGGTGGAGCTTATTTCCGATCTTCCCGAGGACGCCGAAATCAGCTTTTATAAGCAGGGAGAATTTACGGATCTCTGTGCAGGCCCGCATCTTAGAAGCACCAAGGACGTGGGGAAGGCCTACAAGCTTACCAGCATTGCTGGAGCTTACTGGAGAGGGGATGAGCACAATAAGATGCTGACCCGGATCTATGCCACGGCATTTGCCAAGAAGGAGGAGCTGGAAGCCTATCTCACCATGCTGGAGGAGGCAAAGAAGCGGGATCACCGGAAGCTGGGAAGAGAGCTGGGCCTCTTTATGATGCATGAGGCCGGACCGGGCTTCCCCTTCTTCCTGCCAAAGGGCATGACCCTTAAGAATACGCTTCTGGATTACTGGAGGGAGATTCACAAAAAAGCCGGCTATGTGGAGATTGCCACCCCCATCATTCTTAACCGGAGTCTGTGGGAGACCTCCGGTCACTGGGATCATTATAAAAAGAATATGTACACCACGGTGATTGACGAGCAGGACTATGCGGTGAAGCCGATGAACTGTCCGGGAGGCATTCTCGTCTACGCCTCAGAGCCCCGTTCCTACCGGGATCTGCCCATGCGGGTGGGAGAGCTGGGGCTGGTACACCGTCATGAGAAGTCCGGCCAGCTTCACGGCCTGATGCGCGTGCGCTGCTTTACCCAGGACGATGCCCATATCTTTATGATGCCGGAGCAGATTAAGGATGAGATTATGGGCGTTGCAAAGCTCATCAATGAGGTTTACACCCTCTTTGGTTTTGAATACCATGTGGAGCTGTCAACCAGACCCGAGGACAGCATGGGAAGCGATGAAGACTGGGAAATGGCTACCGAGGGCCTTCGGGCGGCGCTGGATGAATTGGGACTTGACTATGTGGTCAATGAAGGCGACGGTGCGTTTTACGGACCCAAGATTGATTTCCACTTGGTGGACGCCATCGGAAGGACCTGGCAGTGCGGCACCATTCAGCTTGATTTCCAGCTTCCCCAGCGGTTTGAGCTGGAATATATCGGAGCAGACGGAGAGAAGCATCGCCCTATTATGATTCACAGAGTAGCCTTTGGATCCATTGAGCGGTTTATCGGCATTCTGATTGAGCACTTTGCCGGTGCATTCCCTACCTGGCTGGCGCCTGTGCAGGTGAAGGTGCTGCCGATCTCCGAGAAGCATATGGAATATGGGAAAAAGGTGCTGGAGGCTCTGACAGAGGCAGGAATCCGTGCGGAGCTGGATGGGCAGGATGAAAAGATAGGATATAAGATTCGAAGCGCTCAGATGCAGAAGATTCCCTATATGCTGGTAGTGGGGCAGAAGGAGGCGGAGGAAGAACTGGTATCTGTCCGCAGCCGCTTTATGGGCGATGAGGGTCAGAAGCCTCTCACTGTCTTTATTCAGGAAATTTTGCAGGAAATCGGGACGAGAGAGGTTCGCAGGAAATCCCCTCAAAGTGAAGGATGATGTTGAGGAAATTCTGTAAATCGAAACCGGATAAGGCAGGGGCCTCCCTGCCTCTTTTTCGCCCCTGATAATATGGAAACGAAAGGGCTTTTGGATAGCTCGGAGGAAGAGAGCAATGGCGGATGTGGTGGAACGCTTTGTCAGAGATCATGGATTGGCGGACGAGGAGGAATACGGTATCCTGTTAAGACGCCTTGAAAAGCCTGAGACGGCAGAGTATCTGCGGACAGAGGCCGTTCGTCTTCAGAGAATGTACTATGGAAATAAGGTCTATGTCCGGGGCTTGCTTGAATATACCAATTATTGTAGGAACAATTGCTATTACTGCGGAATTCAGCGGGAGAACCGGAAGGTTATGCGCTACCGTCTGACTCTTGAGGAGATTCTTGCTTGCTGTGAAGAGGGTTGGAAGCTGGGCTTTCGCACCTTTGTCCTTCAGGGAGGAGAGGATCCCTTTGACACAGAGGAGCGGGTGGTTAAGCTGATTCATTCCATCAAGGCTGCTTGGCCGGACTGCGCGCTGACCCTGTCCATCGGTGAGCGTTCCTATGAGTGCTACCAGGCTTTTCGCAGGGCGGGAGCGGATCGGTATCTGCTTCGCCATGAGACGGCGGACGAAACCCATTACCGAAGTCTTCACCCGGCCGATAGAAGTCTTGGGGCGCGAAAGCAGTGTTTGTTTGAACTGAAACGTCTCGGCTTTCAGACAGGAACCGGCTTTCTGGTGGGAAGTCCGGGCCAGACTTATAGAGAGCTTGCAAAGGATCTGGCATTTCTTAAGGAGCTTCAGCCGGAAATGGTGGGAATCGGGCCCTTTATTCCTCATCGGGATACCCGATTTGCCGGGGAGCAGGCAGGCAGCGTGGAGCTGACCCTAAAGCTTTTGTCGGTGATTCGGATCCTGCTTCCCCGGGTGCTGCTTCCGGCCACCACGGCTCTGGGAACCCTTGCCGCTGACGGGCGGGAGCGGGGATTTATGGCAGGAGCCAATGTGGTGATGCCTAACCTGTCACCAAAGAAGAACCGGAAGCAGTACAGCCTCTATGACAACAAGCTTTGTGAGGGAGCGGAGGCGGCAGAGGGGCTTAAGGCCCTGGACGCGCGGATGAGAGCCGTGGGGTATGAGCTTTGCATGGATCGGGGAGATGCGGCGCGGGAAGCGGAGATAGGTTCATGACCGGAAGGGCTTCGCACAATTCCAAAAGAACAGGATGGGGATGTTATGAGAAAAGAATTGGACTATATTCGTGTAAGTGGTTCCCTTGGAGGAAATCAGGACTGGTTTTTGGATCCCTTTATGAAGGGAGGGGGCTGTGCGGCAGTTACGGCCTGTGATCTCTGCATTTATCTGGCAAAGCATCGAGGGCTTACAGGCCTCTATCCCTATGATGCCAGGGAGCCCCAAAAGGAGGATTACCTTCGATTTTCCAAGAAAATGAAGCCTTATCTGCATCCTAGGTGGCAGGGGATTGACACGCTGGATATTTATCTGGAGGGAATCGGAGCCTATTGGAGGGATGCAGGATGCGAGGAGCTTACGGCAGAGGGGCTTTACGGGACGGCTTCCTTTGAGGAGGCAAAAGAGGGCGTCTTCCGGCAGATTGATAAGGGCTTTCCCATTCCTTTTTTGCTGCTCCACCACAAGGAGCCCAGGCTAAAGGATTATGAGTGGCATTGGTTTAACCTGGCAGGCTACGAGGAAGCGGAAGGGGAATTTTTTGTGAAGGCCATTACCTATGGGGAATTGGAGTGGCTTGATTTGAAGCTGCTGTGGAATACGGGCTTTGAACAAAAAGGCGGAATGATTCTTTTGGGGGACAGGTAATTTTTCCCCAAAATAGAAAAAATAGACTTGCATTTGACCACTCAGTCTTTATAATGAAAGTGACAGGCAATAGCTTTGGCGGCTGTACGGAAAACAGAGTACAGACTATGAGAGAAAGGAAGGCGGAAAGCGAAGATGGGGGAGTATACGCAGTATATAATTATAGGAGTCATTTTTTTGGTAGTTGTTTTCGTAATTGCTTACATAAAGGCTTCGATTGATGAGAAGAAGGGCGTAGACAGTGCGGAAAAGCAAAAGATTCAGGAGATTGTAAAGCGGGCCGTACCGGGCTGGGAGGAATACACGGCAGCCTACGGTACCCGAACGGAGTGGTCGTCTGCCCGGGGTGGAAGCGCCGTCGAGACCCGTTACTGGTATTATGCGGTGGCCTTTAAGCCGGGAGAGCTGTATCTCATTCCGCTGTCCTTTACCGGTAAGGATATAAGTTCTGGAGAGCCCATACATCTAAGTGCGGAGGACTTTGGTATGGCAGAGGCGAAGCCTGGTATGCTTAGTCTGTACGACAAGGACAGAAAGGAACTCATGGCTCTTGTGGTGATTGCCAGCAACACAAGAGTGGACAAATATCATCCTGTGAATATTCAGCAGCCCGAGGCAGCCAAGGCCTTCGGGGAGTTTGCCCAGGATTTCATGCAGCAGGTGAATGGGGCCAATGGGATCACGGATCTTAAGATGGCAAAGTATATGGCGAAAATGAAGAAATAGAATTAAAAAAGCCTTAAAACCACTGCAAACACAGTACTTTTAAGGCTTTTGGCTAGTAGCGAGGAAGGGACTTGAACCCCCGACACTGCGGGTATGAACCGCATGCTCTAGCCAGCTGAGCTACCTCGCCATCCTGGGACCTATAGGGCTCGAACCTATGACCCTCTGCTTGTAAGGCAGATGCTCTCCCAGCTGAGCTAAGATCCCATTTGTACAGGCCATCATCGCTGACCCGCTTTGCTATTATACTATTATTTGACAAAGAAAGTCAAGCACTTTTTGAAAATTTCTTTTGGTTCCTGAAAAGATTTTTGAAGTCTTTTCCATAACAGAGCCAATAGTGAGTTTTACCCAACCTCCCCGTTTTTGAATTTCCAGATCATCTCACTGGTGAGGCTAATGTTCGTGGGCTGGGCAGGAGCTTCTTCGCGGGTAAACCAGCCGGCTGTGGCCAGCTCTCTGGTGTCCAGGGTGATAGCCTCATCCTCTCCGTCAAGCTCCGCAAAAAAGCCAAACAGCAGAGAATCCGAGAAGGACCAGGGCTGGCTTTTATAATAATGAAGATTTTTCACATGAAGCCCCACCTCCTCATAGACTTCCCGGTGAACCGTCTCTTCGATGGTCTCTCCGATCTCGGCAAAGCCTGCGATTAAAGCATAGTGCGTGGTGGTGCGTCCCGCGTATTTTGACATGAGAATACGGCCTTTGTGGAGAATTCCCACGATCACGGCAGGAGAAATCTTCGGATACTCCATGATACCGCAGTCCGGGCAGTGAAGCATCCGCTCCTGGTCGGAATGGACCAGCGACCGGCCGCAGCAACCACAGAAGCGGTGGATATCGTACCAGTGGTAGAGCTGATGAGCGGTAATGCCTGCAAAGGACAGCCAGTCCGGGGTGGCAGTGCGAAAGATATCGGTGGGCATCATCCAAAATTCCTCCGGATCAAAGTCCGGGCGCTTTCTGGACAGATAAAAGGTGCAGCTGTCAATGGAAAACAGATAGAGGAGATCCGGGGAAAGCGCCCTGGGAAGACCGGGAAGCGCCCCAAATCTGGGAAAGCTTAACGCATCTTCTGATGCTCCGATAAGACATCGGTTTTTTTCAAAATAGAGAAGAAAGCTGTTCTCATTAGGCGGCACGGGCCGGTATTCGTTGTGGTAAATATGTGGCGCAATATCCTGTATCATTTGTATAGACCTTTCATTTAAGTTCCGCAATGCCCCTACTCTGGCCTCGGCCCGGCGGCATTGCTGATTTTTGTCTGAAAATAGTATACACGAATTTTCCATATAGGTAAAGATATAAAAATTCATAGTAGAATACAAGGCATTGTGGTATACTTGTCCTATCTGATAAAAAGGAGACAAACAATATGCGTGTAGGAATGGGCTATGATGTACACAAACTGGTGGAGGGAAGGGCGCTGATTCTGGGAGGCGTGGACATTCCCTATGAAAAGGGCCTTCTGGGGCATTCGGATGCGGATGTGCTGGTCCACGCCATTATGGACGCGCTTCTGGGCGCGGCGGCGCTGGGGGATATCGGGCAGCATTTTCCCGATACGGATCCGGCTTATCAGGGCATTTCCAGTATCCGCCTTCTGGAGCAGGTGGGAACTCTTTTGGAGGATGCCAACTATGTGGTCGGCAATATTGATGCCACCATCATTGCTCAACGGCCCAAGATGGCGCCCCATATCAGGGCCATGCGGGAACATGTGGCCGGGGCTTTAAAGCTGTCCTTAAGCCAAATTAATATCAAGGCCACCACAGAGGAGGGCTTAGGCTTTACGGGAACGGGCGAGGGCATTTCTGCTCAGGCTATTTGCGCGCTGATTCCTGTGGCAAATTATGCCTATGAGGATGTGATGGAGGGTGGCTGCGGCAGCTGCAAGGGGTGTCCCCGGGAAAAGTCAAAGACCCCGCAGGAATAAAGGAGAATATAAGAGATGGAAATTCGTTATCTTTCCCAGGAGGAAAAAGAGGCCTCCCGGGCTCTTTATGAGGAAGTATTTGTGGAGGATGAGGAGGCATTTGTGGATGCCTATTATCGGATCAAGGCAGCGGACAATCAGATTCTGGCGGTTTTGGAGGAAGGAAGGATTCTTGCCATGTTGCACCGCAATCCCTATACCTTCCGCCTTCGGGGCAAATGCGTACAGGCGGACTATCTGGTTGCCGTGGCCACCAGGCGGGCTTACCGCCATCAGGGACTGATGCGCCGCCTTCTTACCAGGGCTCTTTGTGACATGGAGAAGGACAAGCAGCCCTTTGCTTTTCTAATGCCGGCAGACGAGGCTATTTATCTGCCCTTTGATTTTCGTCTGATGGGAAATGAGGATGAGGAGGGACTTACGTCTCTTGATGAAAAGCAGCTATCGGAGGAATACGATCTCTATATAGAAAAGGATGAAGCTTACGAAAGGCGCAGCATTCACTGGCCGGAGTGGGAGACCACCCCCATGATGATGCGTCTTGTGCATCTGCCTTCCTTTGTGGAGCGGTTAGGAGCAGAAGAGGAGCAGAGCCTGATCCTGGCCGTTACGGATCCCATTTTGGAGAGCAATCAGGGATGCTTTCTCTGGGAATTTACCACAGAGGGAAGCCGGCTGTATCCTGCTATGGGGGAGCCGGAGCTTTCCGTTTCCATTGCCGATCTGGGAAGTTTTCTTGTGGGAATGCTGGGGCCGGAGGAGCTTCTTGCGGCTTGCCCTGGAGGGAAACAGGCAGAGCTTAAAAGAAAGCTTTCTGCCATTCGGGTTTTGGAGGGGATTTATATCAACGAAGCCGTATAAGAGTTTACTTCCATAGTAAGGGAGGAAGAATAAGAATCCGGAATAGCTCAAAAACTACTTGAAAAACATGTATTAGTGTGTTACCATCAAATGTAGTATTAAAAACCACATTTGATGGTAGCGAAAGCAAGTGGAGGTAATTATGAGCTATAAGATTATTGTTGACAGCTGCGGGGAACTGCCGGAGAGCTACAAGAAAGATGAGCACTTTGAGAGCGTGCCGCTGACGCTGGATATAGATGGACATCTTGTGGTGGATGACAAGACCTTTGATCAGGCGGATTTTCTGAGGAGGGTTGCACAGAGTCCCAACTGTCCTAAGTCTTCTTGTCCCTCGCCGGAGCGTTATCTGGAGGCTTATGCCTGTGAGGCGGAAAATATATATGCAGTGACCCTTTCCGCAGAGCTCAGCGGCTCCTACAACAGCGCGGAGCTTGGAAAGAAGCTGTACCTGGAGGAAAGAGGGGAGAAGAATATTTATGTGTTTAATTCCCGCTCTGCTTCTATCGGCCAAACCCTGATTGCTATGAAGATTGAGGCCTGTGAAAAGGCGGGGATGGCTTTTCGGGAAGTGGTGGAGCATGTGGAGAGCTACATTGCGGGGCAGAATACTTACTTTGTGCTGGAGTCTTTAGAGGCTCTTCGCAAGAACGGAAGACTTAGCAATCTGAAGGCTTTTGTGGCGAATGCTCTCAATATTAAGCCTGTAATGGGGGCTACTCCTATAGGCACGATCTGTCAGCTGGATCAGGCCAGAGGCATTAATCGGGCTCTTAAAAAAATGGTGGAATATATTGCAAGGGATTTGAAGGATCCGGGGGAAAAGCGTTTGGCTATTTCTCACTGCAACTGTCCGGAGCGGGCAAGGATGGTGAAGGAGGAGATTTTGAAGCACATGCCGGTGAAGGATGTACTGATTCTGGATACGGCAGGAGTTAGCAGTCTTTATGCCAGCGACGGGGGGATTATTGTCGTGGTTTAGGAAATTGCTTTTTCTCAGATTCTGTGGTATACTCGGAAAAGAAACTGAGAGTAGTAAAGAGAGGATTTGACAGAATGAGTCAGGAAAAAGTAAACCGTTATAAAGAGGAAAAGGCTAATCGGAAGGAGATCTTGGCAAAGGAGAGGAAGAAGCAGACGAACGCAAGGGTTTGCGCCGGTGTTGTTGCGCTGGCTTTGGTGTGCTGGCTGGGATATTCTGTGTATGATATGACTACCAGGCCGGATACCTCTACTATAGAGATGAATGCTTCTGCGCTGGATTCGTATCTTTCTTCTATGGGGACGGGGGCCTCGGAGTAGGATGGGAATTGAATAGGGATGGATGAGGAGTCTTCGTGATAGGTGGGGGCTCCTTTTTTCGTGGGGATCCGATGGGGGTGGCAGCCGAAATAGAAGTCCTCCGGCTTTTCCGTATCCGATGTTTGGACGGTTGACGTACATTCTGTCTGCTCTGTGCGGACATTGCGAAGGCAATATCCGCCCATATCAGACAGTCTGTACGTCAACAGCCGGACACTGGATATCGGAAAAGCCGGAGGACTTCTGTTTCGGCTGCCACCTGTTGGGGACGGTAGTGGGGGAAGAAAACATCATAATTGCAGGGAAAGGATGCAAGTTTGCAAAAGATTAATCATTAAAAGGAGGAGACGTATGTTATTATCACAATTAGGAATGCAGCAGGGGGGAGGAGAAGCAGGATGACGGTGAAGTGGATTGTTACGGATATGGATGGAACGCTTCTCAATGAAAGGGATCGGATTACAGAGGATACAAGGGAGTATCTCATTGCTTGTCAGGAGAAGGGGATTCGGTTGGTTTTGGCAAGCGGAAGGAGCTATGTGCGATTGATGCCCTATGCGCGGGAGCTTCGGATGGAGGAGTTCGGGGGGCTTTTGATTGAGATCAATGGGCTGGCGGTCAGCTACCTGGGGACGGGGAGGCGGACGGTGTTTTCTCAGCTGGAGCCAGAGGATGTTACACGCTTGTCTTCCTTTCTGAAGGAACAGGATACGGAGATAGAGGGTTATGAGGATGACTCTCTTTATTATTGGATTCCAAAGTGGCAGAGGCCTTTTAAGGAGGCGGAGCGCAGGAAGCGGGGGTACCCGGAAGGACATCCGTTGGTGGCGGATGCCTGGAAATGGATTACATCGGATGATTTTTCCCACAATTATCCCCATTTGATTGAGATTTCTTCTTTGGAGGAGCTTCCGGGAAGGCTCAATAAGATGAATTGTGCGGATACGGAGGAACGGATAGAGGAGATTTTTAAACGGCTTAAGGAGAGGTTTTCGGAAAGATATGAGATTGTGAGAACTTGTCCCAGGCAGATTGAGATTGCACCCAGGGGAATTACCAAGGGGCGGACTCTTCGGAGGCTTATGGAGGAGGCCGGCATTGACAGGGATGAGGTTCTGGTATTTGGGGACGGGGAGAATGATGTGGATATGTTCCGGCAGGTAACCTACAGCATTGCCATGGGAAACGGGGCGGATTATGTGAAACGGCACGCCCTGGAGGTGACGGACAGCAACAGCCGGGAGGGACTGGTAAAAGCTCTTAGGAAATATCGGGTATTGTAGGAAAATAAGGAGGCTGATTGTGAAGGAAGTATTGAAGGCAAGACAGGCTGAGATATTGAAATGTATGATTACCGCCAGCACGCCTCTGGATCTGGATTATTTTAAGGAACGGTTTGAGAAGCAGGAACGGACTATACGCTACGACATCGGAAATCTGAAGGAACTCTGTGGGTGCCATGGGGTTGAGATTCGTTATCAGACAAAAAAGGGCTATTATGTACCGGCCACCCAGAAGACAGCCGCCTCCAAGCTTCTGGTACAGTGTGAGGTGGTGGCAAAAGAAGGATTGGGCGACAGCAGTGAGGATGAACGGTTTGAACAACTGTTTCTTTATCTCTTTGTGCGCACGGACTATGTAACGGCGGAGAAAATGGCGTCGGCCTATTATATTTCCCGGTCTACCCTTTCCCGTTTCCTGGGAAAGCTGGAGTCCTGGTTTGATCATGTGTTTTCCCTGGATGCCAGAAAGGCTCTGGGCTATCGGCTCAAAGGGGATGAGATTGGACTGCGAAGCCTGGCGGCGAGGATTCTGGCGGGCCGTTTTCGGGGAAGCTATACGGCGGAGGACTGGTTCATGCTGCTGCCGGCAGAGCTGAAAAGTAAAATCAGTCTTCAGGATGTGGCGGAGATCAGTCAGAGCATCCGAAAGCTGAACGGCAGATACAATATCTGGATTTCCAATGCTTCCTATCTGAACCTGCTCTGCTACTGTATGGTCTGCAAGCTTCGCCTGCGGATGGGATGTATTGTTTGGGGAGAGCCCCTAAAAAGGGGAGCTTCGGGAACCTATGATGAAGAGCTTCTTATGGAGCTGTCGGCCACAGGGGAAGGGGGAACTTCAGGGGAGCTGAAAGGTCTTTCCCTGGTCCTGCGGGAAAACGGAATCTGTTCTCAGGAAGGCTTTGTGGAGGAAGCAAGGCTGGACGGCACCATACATAAGGTTCTTGCCTATATTGAGGAGGCAGTGGGCAGTGACAGCTTTCATCTGGATACTCTGTATCAGGACTTATTTGACCATCTTAAGAATTTTTTGAATCTCAGCGCCCACGGGGAGGTGGAGGAAGAAAATTCCTATGTTCTGGAGGAGGTGCGGGAGCATTATTACTCCTACTATCAGCTGGCCGTAAAATGCGGAGAGATTATTCAGCGGGAAATGGAGCTTCCCTACCATGAGCTGGAGATCTGCTATCTGGCGGTATATCTGTATAAGAATAGCATTCAGGCGGAAAAGACGGGAAAAAATGTTTTGGTAGTCTGCGCGACCGGAAAAGGGCTGTCTCATCTTTTAACTCTTCGGATCAAAAATGTATTTCCCATGCTGAATGTGGTAGGACAAATCTCCCCCTGGCAGCTTTCCAGAGTCAGCGATCTCAAAGACGTGGACTTTGTGATTTCCACCATTCCCCTGGAGCATAAGCTGGTTCCGGTGATTAAGATTTCCCGGATTCTCTCGGAGGAGGATATTAAAAGGATTCAGGATTATCTGAAATACGGCAATCTGGTGGATGAGATTCCCATGAGTCAGAAAAATGAGGCTTCTTTCAGCGCAAAGGAGGATCCCTTTTTGCTGCGGGAGAAGACGCTTACGGAGGACCAGGGACTGGTGGAGGCAGCCTCGATTCTTAGCAGGCTGATTCTCACATTGCTTGAATATACCTCCAAGTTTCCGGAGAAGTACCGGATGAGCAGAGATGCCATGCTGGGAATGGTGATTCATATGAGTATGGCCGTGCCCCGGTGGTTTGAGGGAAGCAGCCAGACAGAGGCCAGCGAGGAGTTCGGGCGGGAGTATCACAGGATCCGCAAGAGCGATCCCGATGTGTTTGCCCTAATGGAGAAGTTCTTTGATTTGGTGGAAAAAACCCTGCGTGTCCGGATTTCCATATCGGAGCGGGTTGCATTCTTTCTATATATCACAGAGGAGGTTTAAAGCTATGAAGGAACTTGTAATCAAAAACGGCCTGCTGATAGCGCCGGCCAACGGTTTCCGCCGCACCAGAAAGGACATTCTGGTGAAAAACGGAAAAATTGCGGCGGTGAAGGATGTCATTGACTGGGAAGGGCCCGCCGTGGATGCCTCCGGCTGTCTGGTGACGCCGGGATTTATCGACATTCACACCCATTGCTATCCAGGGGCATTCCTGGGACTGGCCCCGGATGTGCTGGGACTGGAGCGGGGCGCTTCCACCATTCTGGATGCAGGAAGCACCGGGGCGGATACCTATGAGGATTTCCGGGAGAATTACGTAAAGAAAAGCCGCACCAAGGTATTTACCCTGTTGAACGTGTCTAAGGAGGGACTGCTTCGGGGGCATGAGCTGGATGCCATGGAGAAGCTTGACGAGGCGGCCCTTAAGGCGACGCTGGAAAAATATCCGGATGAGATCGTAGGACTTAAGGCCAGAGCAAGCGCCAGCGTGGTGGGAGAAATGGGGCTTAAGCCTATCAAGGAGGCGGCAAGGATTGCCAGGGAAACAGGGAAGCCTCTCATGGTTCATGTGGGCAATTATCCGCCTGCTCTGACAGAGGTTCTTCGGCTTCTCGGCAAGGGGGACGTTGTTACTCATGCGTATCATGGGAAGAAGGGCGGAATTCTCACAGAGGAGGGAGAGATTATTCCCGAGGCAAAGGAAGCCAGAGAGCGGGGCGTGCTCTTTGACGTGGGGCACGGTGTGGCAAGCTTCAGCCTGCGGGTGTTTGAAAAGGCTCTGAAAAAGGGCTTTGACACGGACCTGGTTTCCACGGATCTCCATGTGGAGAATTATGAGGGGCCGGTTTACAGCCTGGCGGCAGTGGTGAGCAAGGTGGTGGCCTGCGGGGAGCCTCTGGAGGATGCCATTCACAAATGCACCTATGTGCCGGCCCATCATTACGGCCTTACGGACTTGGGAGAGATCCGGGTGGGCTGCGTGGCAGATCTCAATGTGATGGAGCTTGTGGACTGTAAAGAAGAGGTCCAGGATTCCATCGGAGATACCATAGAGCTTTCCAAGAAGCTGGTATTAAAGAAAACTATTTACAGCAGAGGTGAAGAAAGTGAAATATTTGAACAAAATCCTTGAGACAAATGAAATCGCTCCTGATATGCGGGAGCAGGCAGAGCGCTTATACCTGGAGGCCAAGGGGCGGGTAGAGAAGCTCCCTCTTACCTTTGGAGAGGATGCAAAGCTTATGCTGAGCAACCACCTGATGGCTTTGATTAAACGGATTTTAGAAGGGAAGCTTTTAGACCCCATGGAGGAGGAGATGCTCAGCGAGATCTCTGAGAAGGCCTGGGAGTATGCGGACGTGATTGCGGGCCCCCTGTTTGAGGAGGCAGTTATGGAGAAGGACCGAACAGAATTATTTCTGGTAGGGACGCATGTAGAGATGGCAATGGCCACAGAGATGGCCGGCTAATATAAAAACAAGGAGGAAGTGAAGAAATGAAAGAGGTATTGGTTGTAATCGGACATCGCATGGGAAAAGGTCAGGCGGTAGCCAGAGGCGTGGAGAAGGCAGGCGGAAAGGCCATTGTAATTCCGGGAATGGCAGCTGATATGAAGCTTGGCGATGTGATGCATGAAAATCAGGCGGATCTGGGGATCAGCTTTTGCGGAAGCGGCGGAGCGGGAGCTCTCACAGCCCAGAATAAGTATGGTTATAAGGCAAAATCCTCTCTGCGTTCCGTAGACGCGGCATGCACGGCCGTGGAGGAAGGCTGCACCGTAGTGGGCCTGGGATTTCTGGATGTAGAGGAGTTGGGAGAGCGTCTCGTTCAGTCCTTCCGTAAGGTTCACGGAGACGAGTAGGATGTTCCGGCAAAAGATAGAGCAGGTGGACACCCTGCGGGATCGGCAGCTTCTTGAGGAAAAGGAGCATGAGATGACACTGACCATGACCGGAGACTCTCTGGAGGGAGCTGTGGGGAATCTCTTCCAGGTCATGAGAAAGCAGATTTTTCAGGAAATCGGCCATCCGATTATTCAGATGGAGACCAGTGCGGTCTATTTCCAGGAGGTCAAGATCAAGCGGGAGACAGAGCGGTTTCTCTTCCTGTTTATGCCCCGGGAAAGAGTGTATTTTACCATTACAGCGAAGATTGTAGTGAAGGTTAAGTATTTAAATATAACGAAGGAGGATTTCTAGCATGTTAGAGATTATTATTTATTCCGCCATTATCGGTATCATCGGCGGCGGATGTATTGCGGCAGGCGCGGCTCGTATGTTCCACGCGCCGGAGATTCAGGCTATGGGCGCCTTTCGTACATTAGGAGAGCTGAACGCCTGTAACGGTGACCCCATCGCGCACTTTTCCTTTGGTCTGGGCTTCTTCTTCTCATCCGCAGCCTCTGCGGTGGCAGCAGGCGCCCTGACCCAGGATGTGATGCACCGTATTGTTCCCAACTGGAGTGCGGCTGCTCTGATGGTGAAGAATAATAAGCCCGAGGAGACCTTACACAATCCCCGGAAAATGATGTGTGCAGGTGCAGTGGTAGGCGGCGTGCTGCTGGTATTCCTCAACACCATGGCCCGGATTATTCCGGAGAAGCTTTCTCTCATTGCCGCCGAGGTTCTGACGCCTGCTACCAGCTGGCTCATCAATCCGGTCATGCCTGCGATTTTCTGGCTGGCAGCTCTGGATGCAGGAAAGCAGACGGGAATGTGGGGAACCATTCTGGGCGGCGTGTCCGCACTGGTTTCCGGCAATGCGGTTCCCGGTATTGTCCTTGGTATTCTGATTGGAAAGTCTGCGGAGGAGAACGGCTATAAGAATAAGATTGTACAGATTTTGATTGCCATTGTAGTTGTAATGTTCCTTGTGATTGCCTACTTTAGAGGCTTCTTTGGACAGTTTTGATGATAGGCTTTGCGGTACTATAAATTAGGAGGTATAAGTAAATGGAAGACAAAAGATCGTTTGGACAGAAAATGGATGCGTTCCTGATGAAGGACACCACCTTTATCCTGTTGATTATGGGTGCGGCAGCAGCGATTTTTGCAGGAACCTTTTTGTATATCCGGTTTGGCA
Source organism: Lachnospiraceae bacterium (assembly GCA_022791635.1). Lineage (GTDB taxonomy): Bacteria > Bacillota > Clostridia > Lachnospirales > Lachnospiraceae > Laedolimicola. The sequence continues at coordinate 3,535 of JAAVZL010000009.1, read as the reverse complement.
CCGGTGCATTTAATGACATTTCCATTGTAGCCATGCTCAGAGACGGTATGGACGGCGGAGACTATGCGGCGGCAGCCGGCTTTGCGGCAGGCTTTTTGATTGCCCGTGTTCTGGAAGGACCTCTGGTAGGACTTTTGGATATCGGCGGCTCTCTGCAGACGGGTGTGGGTATCGGACTTCCGGCTCTGTTCCTTTCCATGGGATGGGAGCTTCCCTTCTCCAACTTCTTTGTAGCGCTTCTTACAGGAGCTGTGATTGGCCTTATTATGGGCGCTGTGATTATGATCATCCGTAAGGTAATGCCGGAAGGCGTTGCCGTAGGCGGAACTTCGGTTATGATGGGCGCCGGCGTGCCCGTGGAGGCGGGAACAGCCACGGAGGTGGCGCCGGAGGATATTGAGGAGGCCATTACCGACAAAACGGCAGCTCTCATGTATGTAAAGAGCCATCATTGTGTGCAAAAGGGTATGGTGGATCTGCCCACCATGATTGAGATTGCCCATCGGAACGGGCTTCCCCTTCTGGTGGATGCGGCTGCAGAGGAAGATTTCCGGAAGTACATTGCCATGAGAGCAGATCTGGTGTGCTACAGCGGAGCCAAGGCCCTGGAGGCAACCACCTCCGGCTTTGTAACCGGGAAAAAGGAGTACATTGCCTACGCAAGAAAGCAGTACAAGGGCATCGGACGGGCCATGAAGATTGGCAAGGAAGGCATCATGGGGCTTCTGGAGGCTCTGGAGCAGTATGAGCACAAGGATCGGGCAGCCGAGGCAGAGAAGAATAAGGAGATTGCCATCTGGCTTAAAGACGCCATCAACGAGATTCCGGGACTGCGCTCTGAGGTGATTCAGGACGAGGCAGGCAGAGCCATCTACCGGGCAAGGATATTTGTGGATCCGGAGAAGGCGGGAATGACGGCTACGGAGCTTGAGGGGCGGCTGAAAGAGGGAGATCCAACGGTGCGCTGTCGTACGGAGTTTATGAGCCTGGGCAAGCTGGATCTGGATCCGAGACCTCTGGTAGAGGGCGACAAGGAACTGATTGTAGAGAAATTAAGAGCGATTATGGAGGCATAGAGATGGGAATCAATTATTATAAGGGCAGGGTCTGCCTGAACGTATTAGGCGGAAGCCTGAAAAATGCGGCGGAGGTTTATGAGGCTGCCGAAAAGCATGTCATTGTGGGCGTTCTTTCCGCTAATTATCCTGATGTACCCAGTGCGGTGGAGGATATGAAGCAGTATATGGATATCCTGGAGGGCAATCTCTCCGTAGGCCTTGGGGGCGGAAATCCGGCACAGTGGAAGGCTGTGGGGGATATTGCCAAGGAGATTAAGGCCAATCACTTTAATCAGGTATTTTCTGCCGTTGGCTATACGAGAGCCAATGTGGGAAATGAGGAGGCGCATATCAATTCTCTTGTTTCTCCCTGCGGAAAACCGGGATTTGTGAAGATCTCCACGGGTCCCCTTTCCAAGGATTGTGAGGCGGCGATTGTTCCGGTGGATACGGCCATTGCCATGATCAAGGAGATGGGTGGCAATTCGGTGAAGTTTTTCCCTATGGGCGGGCTGAAATGTAAGGATGAGCTGAAGGCTGTAGCAGAGGCCTGCGCAAGGAATGAGTTTGTGATGGAGCCCACGGGGGGAATTGATCTTGAGAACTTCCGGGAGATTATGGAGATCATTTTGAACGCAGGCGTTGAGAAGGTGATTCCTCATGTGTACTCCTCTATTATTGACAAGGAGAGCGGGGACACACGGCCAGAGGACGTGAAGAAGCTTCTTAAGATTGTGAAGGAGCTTGTGTAAATGCATGGAATGATCCGTATGGCTTGAAAGAAGCGTGCTTTTATGGTATTGTGTAACATACACATAGGTTTCAGTTTTGAATAGGGCTGGTTATAGAACGGGCTGTGGGAAACCATGGCCTGTTTTTTTGGAAAAAAACGGATGGAGGTTGCGGTATGAAAGGAACAGATATGAAGTATGGGGCTTATCTTCAGATTTTGAAGGAGGAATTGATTCCGGCTATGGGGTGTACGGAGCCGATTGCTCTTGCATTTGCGGCGGCCAAGGCCAGGGAGGTGCTGGGGATGGATCCGGACCGGGTTCTGGTGCAGGCCAGCGGAAGTATTATTAAGAATGTGAAATCGGTGATTGTGCCCAATACCAATCATTTGAAGGGGATTCCGGCGGCTGTGGCGGCAGGGATTGTGGCCGGGAGGCCGGAGAAGGAGCTTGAGGTGATTGCTCAGGTGAGTACAGAGCAGCAGGAGGAGATGCGCAGCTTTCTGAAGGAGATTCCCATTGAGGTGGAGCATATTGACAATGGGATTGTCTTTGATTTGATGGTAAGGCTTTATGCGGGGGAGCACGGCTGCCGGGTGCGGATTGCCAATTATCATACGAATATTGTTTTGATAGAGAAGGATGGGAATACCCTGCTGGAGATTCCGGTGGAGGATGAAGGGGAGAAGGGGCTGACGGATCGGAGCCTGCTCAATATGGAGGAGATCTGGGAGTTTGCAAATACGGTGGAGATTGCGGATGTGAAGGAGCTGCTGGAACGGCAGATCTCTTATAATATGGCGATTGCTCAGGAGGGGCTTCGGGGGGAGTATGGGGCCAATATCGGGCAGGTGCTGCTGGAGATGGATCCGGAGGATGTGAAGGTCCGGGCAAAGGCTATGGCTGCGGCAGGATCGGATGCCAGGATGAACGGGTGTGAGCTGCCGGTGATTATTAATTCGGGAAGCGGAAATCAGGGGATTACGGCTTCGGTTCCGGTTGTGGTGTATGGGGAGTATTTGAAGGTCAGTGAGGAGAAGCTTTACCGGGCCCTGGTTTTGTCGAATTTGGTGGCGATTCATCAGAAGACAGGGATTGGAAGGCTGTCGGCTTACTGCGGCGCGGTCTGTGCAGGGGCGGCTGCGGGGGCCGGGATTGCGTTTCTCTGTGGGGGAGGACTTCGGGAGGTCAGCCATACGGTGGTAAATGCGTTGGCGATTGTTTCGGGGATTCTTTGTGACGGGGCCAAGGCTTCCTGTGCGGCGAAGATTGCTTCTTCGGTGGATGCGGGGATTTTGGGGTATCATATGATTCGGAAGGAGAAGCAGTTTTATGGAGGGGACGGGATTGTGGTGAAGGGGATTGAGAATACCATTCGGAATGTGGGGGTGATTGGGAGAGATGGGATGAAGGGGACGAATGAGGAGATTATTCGGTTGATGGTGGAGTGAGAGGGACAGAGGGACAGACGGACAGCCGGACGGAGAGTCCGCCGGAAAACAGGACGGCAGGCTTTTCCATATCCTGTGTTCGGACGGTTCTCGTACAGGCTGTCTGCTTTGGTCGTACATTGCCCTTGGGATGCTTTTGGAGTGGATTTTGGTATCTAAGGTCAATGTTCGCCCATATCAGACAGCCTGTACGAGAACAGCCGGACACCGGATATCAGCGCCGACTACGTCACCGAAATTGACGCCGCCGCCTATGAGGCCTCCTACAGCAAGGGCCAGGAGATTGCCGACTACG
>JAAVZL010000008.1 GCA_022791635.1 Lachnospiraceae bacterium | reverse complement strand
CTTCTTGATTTTGCACAGCTTGAGATGGCAAAAAGAGGAGTTTACCATATGTATTTTGTATCTACTGATGAACCGGGACGGCGCTACTATGAGCGGCATGGAATCCATGTGTTCCGGAGCTTTACATCCTACAAAAAGGAATTGTAGGAAAGGAGGGAGTTTGATTTATGGCAGCGCTTAGACGCATTGTCAGCATCGGGGCTCATTCCTTGGACGCGGAGCTTATGGGAGGTCCGCTGATGCTGAAATATGCAAAGGAGGGGGCTCACTGCACCTTCATCCACGTGACCCAGGGAAGGCTGGAGGATCCGGAGGCCACGGAAGAGGCCAAGGCGGCCTACCTGCAGTCCCTGCTTGACCAGAACCAGCGGGCAGCCAGGGCTCTGGGCGGGGACACCATCTGGCTGGGCTATGTTTCCAGCAGTATGCCGTCCACAGAGGAATTTGCGGCAAGGCTTGAGAAGTATTTTGAGGAGGAAGAGGTGGACCTGGTGATCACCCACTGGAGAGGCTCCATGCATCCGCGGCACATCAATACCCACGACGCCGTCACCACGGCCGTGAAGGCCTTAAGGCGAAAGGGAAATCCCATCCGGCTTCTCTATGGAGAGACCTTCGAGGATTTGGTAGGCTTTTTGCCCCAGGCATATTTCGTCCTCAGCGAGGAGGAGAAGGAGCAGTGGTTTTCGGGGCTTAAGGAGTACCAGGTATTTAACGGGGAGATCAACGATTTCCCATATATTCCCTATTACACAACCAACGGAAAGGTGCGTCAGATCGAATGCGGCAGCAACGGCTTTACGGTGAACTACATGTACGCCAGCCTCATCGAGAAGGATCTGTGGTAGACACATGAGCAGTGAAAAGGTGAAAATCAGTCATTTGAATACGGAGACCCGAAATCCCAGAACTATGAATCTGGATCTTCTGACGCCGGGAGAAATTATCCGCATTATGAATGAGGAAGACAAGAAAGCGGTGGAAGCGGTGGAAAAAGCCCTGCCCCAGGTCGAAAAGGCCGTCACACGCGTGGTAAAGGCCCTGAACGAGGGAGGCAGACTCATCTATGTGGGAGCCGGAACCAGCGGACGGCTGGGCATTATGGATGCGGTGGAATGCACCCCTACCTTTTCCACCACCGATGAGGTGCAGGCTCTGATTGCCGGCGGAAGCGGAGCCTTTATCAAAGCCGTGGAGGGAGCCGAGGACTCGGAAGAGCTGGCTGCGGAGGATTTAAAAAAGCTTGGGCTTAGAAAGCAGGATGTGGTCTGCGCCATTGCAGCCTCCGGGAGAACCCCCTACTGTGCGGGAGCCTTAAAGTACGCGACTTCCGTAGGGGCCGGGACCATCAGTATCAGCTGCAACCCGGGGGCAGCCCTTTCCGGGCTCGCCCAGACGGCCATCGAAGTAAATGCGGGACCAGAAGTACTCACCGGATCCACCAGGCTGAAGGCCGGGACCTGTCAGAAGCTCATCTTAAACATGATTTCCACCGCCTCCATGGTAGGCATCGGAAAGGTCTACGGTAACCTGATGGTGGATATGAAGGCCACCAACCAGAAGCTTTTGGAGCGTGCCAAAAGAATGGTGATGGAGAGCACAGGCTGTACCTACGAGAAGGCCCAACAGGCGCTTGAGGACACAAAATACTCCACCAAGGAAGCCATTGTAATGATTCTGACAGGAACAGACAGAGAGGGGGCAGCAAAGCTTCTGAAGGAGAATCAGGGTTTTGTGCGCAGATGCATAGCTTCAGAAACGGAACAGAAATAATCCGGCTAAGAAATGAATAGTACTGTTGCGCAGCGACTATAGTTAGGAGGATAGTGATGGGAAAGGTATATGTAAGAGTAGACGATCGATTGATTCACGGCCAGACAATAGTGGCCTGGTGTCCGACGCTGGGAATTCAGGAGATCATTGCAGTGGATGATGCCAGCGCGCAGAATCCCATGCTGAAATCCATTTTAACCATGGGTGTACCGAAAAATTATGTGACCAACATTGTTACCACAGCAGAGGCAAAGGAGCTTCTTACCGAAAAGAGCGACAAAAACCGCTTGGTGATTGTCAAGGTGCCGGAAAAGCTGGGAGAGCTGGGCGAAAGTATAGCAGACTGTGAACAGCTGATTCTGGGAAATATGGCAAAGCGGCCGGATACGATCCACAAGGTAAGCGGAGCCACAGGCATTTTTTACCTGAGCGACGCGGACGTAAAGCTCTTAGACGAGCTGGCGGCCAAGGGAACGGACGTTGTGTTCCACCAGCTGCCCAACGCCTCCAAGGTAACCTGGAAGGCATTCAAGGAAACCCTTTAAATACGAAAGACTGGAATCAGCAGACCTGCGAACAGTACCAGAACAATTTACGGGCACATGATTTGTGACCGGAAATTGTTCTATATCAGGGGTGCTGGAGAAGGTCTGCGGAACTGGAATAGGAGAATGAGATATGAATATGGTTCAGATTATTTTAATAGCATTATTTGTATATCTGGGAGCCATTGGCTCCATCGTAGGCAATACCATCGGCTGGTATACACTGGGAAGGCCTCTGGTAGCCTCCTTTGTGGTAGGACTCATCATGGGTGACGTACCCACGGCCATGCTTGTGGGCGTGCCCCTGCAGATCATGTACATGGGAAATGTAACCCCCGGCGGCGCCGTTGCATGGGATTTATCCTATGCCACCTACATCGGCACGGCAGGAGCTCTCGTATTCGGCAGAGGAATGGGAACCACAGAAGTGATTGGACTGGCCGTGCTGTTTGCAGGCATCGGCGGCCTGGTAGGAGGCATTATGTGGAACGTATCCTATGCCCTCAACCTCCCCCTGAACCGCATTGCGAATAAATACGCAGAGGCCGGAGAGACAAAGAAAATGTACATCCCCAATGTGGTATGCGGACAGCTCATCGGCTTTGCCTGCCGTTTTATTCCGGCGGTGATCGTGCTCACCTCCATGACGGCAGCCTCCGGCCAGGGAGATTTCGCAAGCATGATTCCCGGATGGGTGACAACACTTCTGGGAGTGTTCGGCGGTATGATGGCTGCCCTGGGAATGGGAATCATCCTTTCCTTCCTCTTAAAAAAGCAATATCACTTTGCCATCTTCCTGATTGGCTTTATCCTGGTAACCTATTTCGGACTGAGCATGATGGGCGTAGCAGTCGTAGCAGTGCTGACGGCGGTTCTCTATTTCGTAATCGTTGACAAAATGGCAGGGAGGGAATAATCATGGCAAAGAAAATTAGCGAAAAGACTTTAAAGAAATCCTTTTGGAACTGGTTCTTCTGGAACGGCTGCTCCCAGCAGGCAGAGAGTATGCTGGGCATGGCCTTCGGACAGGCTATGGCTCCGGTCGTAGAAGAGCTGTATGATACGAAAGAGGAAAAGGCAGAGGCACTGAAGCGCCATGTAACCCTCTTCAACACCGAGGCCCAGGTAGGCTCCATCTGCAACGGCATTGTCTGCGGTATGGAAGAGGCCAACGCAAACGGCGAGTGTACGCCGGAGATAATCGGCAGCGTAAAGACAGCCCTGATTGGACCGACATCCGCCATCGGCGACTCCCTGTGGGTAGCAACCATCATTCCCATCCTGCTTACCATCTGTCTTTCCATTTCCCAGGCAAACGCCGCTGCGGCATGGGCAGGCCCCCTGCTTTACATGGTCATTTATCCCGTATGCACCTGCATCATCAGCTGGAAGCTGTACAAATTCGGCTACCACACAGGCCTGGAGGGAATGCAGAAATTTATGGCCAACGGAAAGCTGGACATGCTGACAGACACCATGACAGTGATGGGACTCATTGTAGTAGGCGCTCTCACAGCCTCCTTTGTAAGCATGTCCCTTCCCATTCAGATTGTAAAAGACGTGTATGACGTCACCACAGACACAGTTCTGGAGGCCCAGGTACTATTCAATGCAGACAATATGCTCAATTCCATATTTCCGAATATCCTGCCCCTGGGACTGACCCTATTCGTATATTATCTGTACGCAAAAAAGAAATGGTCACCCATGAAGCTGATGGGATTGATCCTGGTTCTGGCCGCCGTGCTGACAGCCATCGGATTCGCTTGCGGCGTATATGCATAAAAACTTACAGTAGGTGAGGGGCTGTCACAAAATAAGCCGGCAGCCATTTCCATATCCGTTGTTCGGACGGTTCACGCACACCTGTCTGCTCTTGTCGTACTAACGTTTTTGGATGCTTTGCCTGCGGGAGGCTTTGGACGTTAGTTCGCCAATATCAGACAGGCGTGCGTGAACAGCCGGACACCGGATATCGGAAAAGTCTGCCGTCTCATTTTGCGCCAGCCCCCTTCCGGGAAGGATAGACAATGACAGAAATTATCGTAATTGGGCACGGTGGCTACGCAGAGGGAGTGCGCACCAACCTGGAGATGGTTACGGGAGTTCCGGAAAACATGCATTTCCTGAATTTCACCAAGGACGAGGATCGGGCAGATCTGGAGGCCCGCATAGACACCCTGCTTGAGAAACTTAAGGGAAAAGAAATACTATTCTGCTGCGATCTCCCCGGCGCAACCCCCTTCCAGGCAGCAGCCATCCGCACAGCCTCCCACGAAGAAGGCTACCGTACCGTTGTAGGACTCAATCAGATGGCCTACATGGAAATGGCCATGGACAGCAGCAAAACAGTAGCAGAGCTAGCCAGACGAGCAGTAGAAACAACCCAAGAATCCGTAACACAATTCCCATAAAAGCATATCAAAGAACAGACAAAAACCAGCAAAATAAGTCGGCAGACTTTTCCGATATCCAGTGTCCGGCTGTTCGCGAACGCTCTGTCTGATATTGGCGAACTAACATATAAAAATTCAGCAGGCGAAGCCTGTCATATCAACAACGTGTTAGTTCGACAAGAGCAGACAGAGTGTACGTGAACCGTCCGAACACAGGATATGGAAAAGTCTGCCGACTTATTTTGTGTCCGTCTTGCGTCCGTCCTATTTCGCCCCTCATCTAATCCCAATTCATCCGCCCATACCGCAAAGTCACAGCCCGGATCTCCTCCTTAAGCTCATCAGAGAGCTCCTCCTTCGTAATCCGCCACCGCCAATTCTTCCCCACCGTGGAAGGCTGATTGATCCGGCTCCGATTATCATAGCCCAAATAATCCTGAAGCGGAACAATACAGGTCTTAGAATTACTGCGCATAATCAAAGCAATAAAGGACCTGTGAAGCTCGTGATCCGGCGTAGCCTGATCACAAAGATAATCCCGCGCCATCTGCCGTTCTTTTGCTGTAATAGACCGAAACCATCCGATGAGAGTCTCATTGTCATGAGTACCAGTATACGCCACACTATTCTCTACATAATTATGAGGCAGATAATCATTAGCCGCCCCAGTATCCCGAGAGTCAAAAGCAAACTCCAGAACCTTCATGCCAGGAAAGCCGCTCTCCCACACCAGACGCCGGACCGAATCCGTCACATACCCCAGATCCTCCGCGATCACCTCATGCCACCCCAGGCGCTGCTCCACACAGCGGAACAGATCCATCCCAGGCCCCTTCTCCCAGTGCCCGTTTTTCGCCGTCTCCTCCCCATAAGGAATGGAAAAATATTCGTCAAAGCCCCGAAAATGATCAATACGCACCACATCATAAAGCCGAAAACAATAGGCCAGCCGTGAGATCCACCAGTCATAACCAGTACTTTTGTGATAATTCCACCGATAAAGAGGATTGCCCCAGAGCTGACCGTCCGCCGCAAAGCCGTCCGGCGGACAGCCGGCCACCGCACAGGGAAGATTCTGATCATCCAGCTGAAAAAGCTCCGGTCTGGCCCAGGTATCCGCACTGTCCAAAGCCACATAGATAGGGATATCCCCGATGATAGAAATTCCCTTCTCATTGGCATAGGCCTTCAGAGCATACCACTGCTCAAAAAATTTAAATTGCAGATACTGCTGAAATTCAATCTCAAAATACAGCTCTCTGCGGTAATAATCCATAGCAAAGCCCCACCGAAGCCGAATATCCTCGGCCCACTTAGTCCAGGCCGCGCCCTCAAACCTGCCCTTTACTGCCATAAACAGAGCATAGTCCGAAAGCCACCACCTATTTTCCTCCACAAAGCGCAGATAGTCAGGATTTTCCGTAATGCGGCTCCGCTCATAAGCCTTGCGTAGCAGAGGATAACGGTGGTCATAGAGCTTTTTATAGGCAATATCATCTGCAAGACTTCCAAAATCCGCAGCCTCACATTCCTCCTCTGAGAGAACCCCTTCCTCAATCAGGGCCTCCAGGCTGATAAAATAAGGATTGCCTGCAAAGGTAGAAAAAGACTGATAGGGAGAATCCCCGTAGCTGGTAGGGCCTAAGGGCAGAATCTGCCAGTAGGACTGCCCGGCCTCCTTAAGCCAGTCCACAAAATCATATGCACTTTTGGAAAAACAGCCGATGCCGTAGCGGGAGGGCAGACTGGAGATGGGAAGCAGAATACCTGCGGTTCGTTTCATAAGACAAAAATCCTTTCTTTAAAATTCAATAAGAACGCCGAAATGGTCCGAAACCTTAGGTTCCACGGTTCCGTTAAACAAAACCCGGGAGCGTCTGACAGGAGATGGCCGGCTGCACCAGATGTAGTCAATGCGCATACCATCGGGGACCTCCCCCTGCGCAAAATAAGACCGCCACCCATCAATGCATCCCTCCACCGTGATTCCGCCGTCCTTTTCCCCGGCCGCCTCATAGGTGTCCGTCCAGCCGCTTTTAAGAACCAGATCATAGCCCTGTCCCCTGCCCTCGGCCGGACTGTTAAAGTCCCCCATGAGCCACACCCGGGAGGACGCTGTTTTGGGAAGAAGAGCAGCACTCAGTCGCTCCCACTGACAGGCGAAGGGCTCCTCCTCATCCTGCCACCAGCCCATGTGGACGGTGTAGAACCAGTCCTCACACCCCTCTACCTGCACGCCCAGCACCCGGCGGGTCTTCCAGTTGTGATAATCCTCACAGCCGCTGATGTAAAAGGAATCCACCGCCTGGATCCTCCGGTTGAGACACACAAGAGCCAGGCCTTCGTCATACCGGTCATAGCCGATTTTAGAGGAAATCCAGGTATAGGAGCAGGAAAGTCCCAGCTTGCGAAGGCCAAGAGCTGTCCGGGCCGCGTGGTTATCCCTGCGGATAGGAAGGCTGCCCGGACAGGGGGCAAGACCGGTTAGAAGCTCCTGGGGAGCAGGAGATGCATCCATAGTCTGGTTCACCTCCTGAAGCGCCAGGATATCCGGCTGTTCCTTTGCAATCACATCTATAAACTGCGTAAGCTTTTGAGAATAATGCTCCTCCTGGAGACTGTGAGTATTCAGGGTGAGAAGCTTCATAATCAGGAACTCCTTCTTACAAAATGTCGTTAATGTCTGATTTCAGCACATCTGCCTTAGGTCCGTAGATAGCCTGGATGCCGTTATCCTTTCGCACCAGGCCCATAGCGCCCTCGGCCTTCCAGGCGGCAGCGTCCGCCACCTGATCCGGATTCTTCACCGTTACCCGCAGACGGGTCATACAGGCGTCCACCAGAACAATGTTTTCACGTCCGCCCAGAAGAGCAATGATGCGCTCCGGCTGGCTGTTCTGTCCGCCGCCTTTTTGTCCGCCCTGAGAAGCAGCAGGACTGTTGTCCTCATTTTCATCCGTATAGTTGCCCAGACGTCCCGGTGTGGCGAACTTGAACTTGCCAATCATAAAGTAGGCAACGGCGTAGCCCACGGCAAAGAAGGCGATGCAGCAGATTACAAAGTTAATCATATCACCTCCCAGCCCTGCTTTCAAGGACATGGGAACCCGGGTTAGGAATTCCAGATTTCCGAAGGAGTGAAGTCTTAAATGCACCACGCCCGCCATGGCAAAGGCCAGGCCCTGAAGGATGGCATAAATCACATACAGCGGAAGGGCGCAGAACATAAACATAAATTCCAGAGGCTCCGTAACGCCGGTCAAAAAGACGGCCAGTACGGTGGAGAAGAACATGGAGCGGTAATTTTTCTTCTTATCCGGATCCACCCGGCGGTACATAGCCAGGGCAATGCCCATGAGAAGGCCTGTGGCGCCGATCATCTGTCCCACCTTGAAGCGGGCAGGAGTTACGGTGGTTAAGAGGGTCTCGTAGGCAGCCAGATTTCCGCCGTCCTTAAAGTTGATAAGGTCCGTTACCCAGGCAAGCCACAGAGGATCCTGTCCGAAGACCTCAGAGCCCATATTGATGCCGGTCTGGATGACGTAGGTTCCTCCGAAGGAGGTGTAATTCATAGGAATGGTGAGCATATGGTGCAGACCAAAGGGCAGCAGCAGACGCTCCAGGGTTCCGTAGATAAAGGGGGCAAGAATCGGGGAGGAGGAAGAGGAATTGGCAATCCACACACCGAATACGTTGATGCCCGTTTGAACCACCGGCCAGATCACGGCCATAACCAGAGAAATCACGGTAGAGTAGGCAATGACAGCCAGGGGAACAAAGCGCTTTCCGTTAAAGAAGGAGAGTGCGTCCGGCAGCTTCCGGAAGTTGTAGAATTTATTGTAGACCACGCCGCCCACAAAGCCGGCGATAATGCCCACAAACACGCCCATGTTGAGAGCCGGAGCCCCGAGGACAGAGGTGAAATAATTCTCCACCAGCATTTCCTGACCGAAGAGGGAGTACACCACGGCTCCCGGCTGACTCAGCATGTCGCTGGTCACGCCGAAGGCGGCGCCGGTGATACAGTTAATGAGAATAAAGGATATGATGGCTGCAAAGGCGCCGCCGGCCCGTTCCTTGGCCCAGGAGCCGCCGATGGCTGCCGCAAAGAGAATGTGCAGGTTGTTGATAATGGCCCAGCCGATATTTTCCATGGTACTTCCGATGGTCTGGAATGCACCGATATCGCCCCCTGCAATCTGAATCAGCTTTCCCACACTGAGCATCAGGCCGGCGGCGGGCATCACGGCGATGACTGTCATCAGTACCTTGCCCAGCTTCTGCAGGAAATCAAAGTTGATGAGTCCCTTTTTCTTTTTGGGAGCCTCCTCCTTGGCGGGAGCCTCTGCAGGGGCAGCCTCCTGAAAAGCCTCCTCGGCTGCGGCGGTCAGAACAAGCACCGGGTCCTTACCGCCCTGTACGGTTCCGGCACAGACCTTCATCTCCTTTCCTTCCGCGCCTGCGCACAGGAGCACCGGAGTGACGGTGTTCAGTCCCTTGCTTTGGAAGAGCGAAAGGTCTGCCTCCGCAATGAGATCGCCGGCCTTTACCGGGTCGCCCTCCTGCTTATGTACGGTAAAGCCTTCGCCGTTTAAGCCCACCGTCTCCAGACCTACGTGCACCAGAAGGTCCAGTCCGTCCTCGGTCTGAAAACCGTAGGCATGCCGGGTGGCGGCGATGGTGGCAAGGGTTCCGTCCACCGGACTATAGATTTTTCCGTCCGTGGGAAGGATGGCGGCTCCGTCGCCCAGTACCTTCTCGGAAAATACCGGATCGGGAACCTCACCTAAGGGAGTGATTTCGCCGGACAAAGGAGCAAGAATGGAAATTCCGGCCGGGTCTTTTACAGTGTTACTCATAACAATTCCTCCATTTCTATATTTACACCCGGAAGGCTCTGGGGTTTCCCTGACGGGAGGAGCTTTTGGGTGCATTTTTCTTGTTTGCATGAAACGTGACGCAATAGTGATAAATGTTTGCATATTATCGCGTATTTGTTGCGCAACATTAATATACAACGTTCACAGAGAAAATGCAATTGAAACCTGAGAGACAGAGCTGTTTTCTCTGTTTTGCATAATTTTTCACCCTTTATTTTATGCAAAATGACGGAGGAAATTTGTGAAGTGCAGAGAATATTAGAAGGAAGCAGAGGGCTTCATTGACTTTTTCAGAAAGCTTCTTTATAATGAAAAAGGAAAAACAAGAAACGAAATGATTTGCGTAAATATTTCGGAAAAGGAGTGCAAAAAATGGCGGTTACAATCAGAGATGTTGCGGCGCTGGCAGGGGTGTCTCCCTCCACCGTATCCAGAACCTGCAAGGATCATCCCTCCATCAGCAGGGAAACCAAGGAGAGGGTAAGAAGGGCCATGGCAAAGCTTGGCTATGAGCCGAATATTCAGCCGGCGGCAAACGAGGGACAGCCCTCCCAGCTTATCGGCGTGATTCTGCCGCCCTCCTTTGGGGATGCGTATGAGAATCCCTTTTTTCTGGAGACGGTCCGCGGAATCAGCCAGTTCTGCAACGGCCGGGGGTATATCAGCGCCGTGGTTACGGGGCAGGATGAGGAGGAGCTTCTGGGGGCTATCCGCACCCTGGTAAAGGATGAGCGGATGGGAGGCTTTATTGTGCTCTATTCCCGGGAGGATGACGCGATCATTGATTATTTATATAATGAAGGTTTGCTGTATGTTCTGGTGGGAAAGGCCAGGCAGTTTGTAAATCAGACCATCTACATTGACAATGATAATTTCCTGGCCGGTCAGGAGGCGGCGGAATACCTGTTTCGCCTGGGACATCGGCGGATTGCCTATCTGGGAAGTGAGGAAAGTATGTATTTTTCTGCGGAGCGCAAGGCGGGCTACCAGCTTGCCCTTACAAAGGAAGGTCTGCTTCCCCGGGAGGAGGATTGTCTGGAAATGAACGGGCTTTTTGCGGATCGCAATGAGAAGCTTCTGGCCCTTCTGAAACGGGAGGATCGGCCCACGGCAGTGGTGGCAAGCGACGATATTCTGGCGGTGGCCTTGGAGCGGGTCTGCGTAAAGCTGGGGCTTTCGGTTCCGGAGGATTTGTCCATCGTCTCCTTTAACAACTCCCTCTTTGCCCGGATTACCTCGCCCCAGCTTACCTCGGTGGATGTGAATGCCTGTCAGCTGGGAATTGAGGCAGCCTCCCAGCTCATCAACCATGTGGAGAATCCCAATCTGCTGGCTACGAAGATTCTGGTGCCGCACAGGCTGATTGAGCGGGAGAGCTGCCGGAGAATAGAGATCAAATAGTGTATGCCTCACCGGGGGCCAATATCTGAGCCTCAAAGCCGGCCTTACGTACCTGCTCTGCAAAGGCGTCGGCGTCCTGGGTAATGGGCGGGAAGGTATTGTAGTGCATGGGGATGACCATGCGGGGCTGTATCATGCTGACGGCCTGCAGTGCATCGGAGGGTCCCATGGTAAAGAGATCTCCGATGGGAAGCCGCAGGCCAATCCGCCGGGAACACCGCTTCCGTGTATGGCAGAAACCATTTTTGCAGAGCCAAAGGGAAGGGAGAGGGTGCCGCCGATATTTCCCACCAGGACCGAGAGCCCGGCGGGACCGAATACGGCATCTGCCAGATCAACCGTACAGCAGATGGGAGCGCCGGTACGCTTGGCGATGGCTTCTGCGTCCCTGGTGTGATCACTGTGTCCATGGGTTACAAAGATAAAATCCGGATTGAGATCCAGGGGCGAGGCGGCAGCCAGGCCGTTGCCGGTGAGAAAGGGATCCGTAAGTACCTGATGGGTTCCGTCCTCCAGTAAAAAGCATGCGTGTCCTAAAAATGTGATTTTCATTCTGAAATCCTCCTATTTATTTTTTGCCAAAGGCTTTTTAATCATCCAAGGTGACGCCTGCGTCAATCGTCCGGGCGATCTGGGAGGGAACCGGGGGACAGCCCTTGCAGAAGGCGCGGCCCTCTTTGCACAGCTTTGCCGTACAATTTCCTACCAGCACCAGGCGTCCTTCCTCCTGGCAGTCTGCGTCCGTGGCATCTGCACCGAAGACCAGGGTGGTCTTTGGCCCCTCCAGGTATTCCTGATGGTGATACCGAAAGAACTGTATCATGGCCCCGTGGCAGGCGCTGCAGGCGCCGCAATCCACCACCTTGGGGTTGGGAAAATTCAGATGCAGATCATGCTCTGAGGCCAGCTGGAAGCGGCGGCTCCATTTTTGATCCGGTGAAGCCTGGTTTTGTCCTTTTGATAGAGACAGCCCTTGAGGTTTTTGATGCTCAGGGTGACGCCGGCATACATGTGGGTTTTCATCACGGGCACGGAGATGAGCCGATCCACCGTAAAGGGGAGGCGGGACATTTTAAGGCTTGTGACCATGACGCCGCCGGGGATTTCCCGCTCCTCCATGCCGCTGTCATCCAGGTTGAGACATTCCACGCCCTCCTCCTTACAGACCCGAAGGATTCCGGCTGATTTGAGAGCTTCCATGCTGTCTACACCGACAATGGAGCTGTCTCCCACGTAGATTTTCTTTGTATTTCGATCCTTTAAAAAGCGAATCAGTCCCCGCACCACCTCGGGATGGGTACACAGTCCGCTGGCCTCCGGTCCCTGAAAGCCGGTGTTCACCTTCAGGAGCACGGACAGCCGGGAAGAATCCTCGCAAAATACGCGCTCCAGAGCTTCATAGGCCATCTGCGCCGGATTGCCGTCCTTGAATACATACACCTTTTCCATACCATTCCTCCTGTTATTATACCGGATTCCCTATGACTGGGATTCCCTTTGATTGAGCTCGGCGACCATTTCCTGAATCCGGGCAGGCGGCTCCTTGGTGCACAGGCTTACGATGACCAGTACCACGGCAGTTACCGCGAAGGCTACAAAGGTATAGTGGAGCAGCGTATTTAAGCCGGCCTTGTACCATGCGCATACGGTTACGAAGCCTACCACCATGCTGACAATGGCGCCTTCTCTGGTGGCACGCTTCCAGTAAAAGCCCAGGAGCAGGATCGGTGCAAAGACAGACAGGCCGCCCCAGGCCCACCAGTTTACCCACAGAATGCTGTCAAAGGGATTGAAGGCAATATAGATGGCAAAAATACCGATCACAACAGAGGCGATCCGGGCCACCAGGAGAATTTCCTTATCTGTGGCCTGGCCCTTCTTCAGGATCTTATTGTAAAAATCCTGGGTAACGGCTGTGGAGGCTACATGGAGCAGCGCGTCTGCCGAGGACATGACTGCCGCAAGAATCGCTGCCGTTACAATTCCTACCAGCCACTGGGGCGTATACTGTGTGATAAGCTGAATAAAATTGGTGCCGGGATCCGCACTCTGGGGGAATAATACCAGGCAGCACAGATTGACCAGGAAGGAGCCAAAGAGCAGAAATACGCCGGTGGTTCCGGCAATCATAGCGCCTCTTTTGGAGGATGAGGGGTCCTTCATGCCCATGAACATTTGCACAATCTGAGGCTGTCCCATATAGCCCAGCCAGCCTGCGGACAAGAGGCCTACGATGGTAACGGGATGGATCCAGGGGGATACCAGAGCGGGATTCACCGCGCGGATTTCTTCCATTACAAAGCCCAGGCTTCCGGTATTTCCAAAAGCTACAAATAAGCCGATGATCACAGCGAAAATCATCAGCATTCCCTGGATAAAATCGGTCCATGCCACAGCCAGTAGTCCGCCGGCAGAGGTATAGGCGATGACCACGATAGCGCCCAGGCCGGAGCCTGCCACCTGCTGGGACCAGGCGATGAACAGCCAGCCGCTTAAGCCGGCCGCCTGGTGGGCGATGGCGGTGAGAACAGAGCCGAAGCTGCTGCCGCTGATGAAAAAATCTGCCGAATGGTGTCATTACCATAGAAATATCATACTCATGCCGCATAAACATATCTGTGTGTCTACTGACAGACGGGGGAAAGATTGCCGTTCGGTCACAGTTATATTGTTAAAGAAATTAGTATGAAAAGAAATCAGTATAATACGGAAAATGGGAGGCCGCAAAACAGGACAGCAGCCTTTTCCATATCCGGTGTTCGGACGGTTCTCGTACATTCTGTCTGCTCTTGTCGGACATAAAGTCCGCCAATATCAGACAGCCTGTACGCGAACAGCCGGACACTGGATATCGGAAAAGGCTGCTGTCCTGTTTTGTGGCCTCCCGTTTTCTTTTTGGGGACGGTTTTTTTAGATGACTCCCTTCATTACCAGCACGGATACGGCGCAGGTTACAAAAAGGAAGAGGGAGAATACAAGTACGCCCTTGGAATCCACGGTCTGCTCTGAGGTGGAGGGCAGCGCAAGCTTTGCCTTCCGAAGAGCCGTTACCACGGGCTTGTAGAAGAGGAGGGTGATGGCCATATTCAGGCCGCCCTTTAACAGGTTGAAGGGCAGGAAGGCCGGAAGTAAAAGTTCGGCAACGGCGGCCCTTGGATAGCCCATGTAAATGGGAGTGATCAGGTAATTCCACAGCAGCATGACCACAACCATTACGCCGCAGCCGGCAAAGAGGCCCAGCATGGCGCCGGATTTGGTGTGCTTTTTCTTGTAGATAAAGGCGGCGGTGCAGGCAAAGCTACAGCTTGACAGTACATTCATAATAAATCCGATGATGCCGGTGTCACTGGCCGAAAGCATTTCGATAAAGGAAACCACCAGGGAGATAATCAGGGAAGCGAAGGGCCCCAGCAGGAAGCCTCCGATGACGATCATCACATCCTTTGGATCGTACTTTAAGAACAGGACCACCGGTACGCGGCCGATTACCATGAGAGCGTAGGAAATGGCACAGAACATACCGATTAAAGCGATTCTTTGAGTTTTCTGGTTCATTGTTTTATTCCTCCATAAAATAAAGTACACCTGAAAAACGTTCGTCTTCCAGGTGTTGATTCTCGCGAGCAATGAGTCAAGCGGATGTGAAGCATCCATTTGACGAATGCCGCGAGGGATAAATACTCCGCAGCTTGCTGCAGAGTATTTAACTTATCAGAATAAAAACCAATATGACAAAAAACTCTGCCAAAGCAATTCTGACATCTACACATCTTCTTCCATCCAGACTATACTGTCGGTTTTGGAATTTCACCAAATCCTGAACTGAACCGGGAACCTAAGGAAATAGCTGATTTGCTTTCAATAAGCTCCTTTCAGATCCTGCGCATACACGCTCGCGGACTATACCGCCGATCGGGAATCTCACCCTGCCCTGAAGACTTTCCGTATTCAAATGTCGTGTCTATTATAGCAGGGGGCCGCTGGTCTGTCAATCTGCAAATTTTGATATTTACAGATTTTTGCATAAGATAGTCCGGCTAAGAAATGTCACTACTGAAAGAAGGCTTCCCGTATGGTCTCTACCGGCATATCCTGGCCGGTCCACAGTTGGAAGGCCATGGCGCCCTGGTGGAGGAGCATGTAGAGGCCGTTAAATGTCATGCAGCCCTGCTCCTTTGCCATATGTAAGAGCTTCGTCTCCCTTGGGTTGTAAATCACATCCCCCACGGCCAGATCCGGGTGAAGCATGGAGGCGTCGGGAATCAGGCAGGCATCCGTATTTGGAGCCATTCCCACGGAGGAGGCATTGATGAAACAATAGCTCTCGGCAAGGCTTTTGGAAAGCTGCCTATGATCTTTTAAATCATACAGATTCAGAAGACAGGCTGTTTTGCTGCGGATAAGCTCTGCCTCTTGTTCCATCAGCTTGGTGGAGGCGCTTTCCGGCCGGGAGAAGATGTCAATGGAATACACCCCGTCCAGAGCGGCCTGTGCAATGATAGAGGCGGCAGCCCCTCCGGAGCCGAGAATGGTGAGCCGCTTTCCGGCCGGGTGAAGTCCGGCGTCGGCCATGGACTGCATAAAGCCGTAGCCGTCCGTATTGTCTCCGTGAAGAATGCCGTCACGATTTACAACCGTATTCACGGAGCCGGTAAGAAGGGCGGTGTCTGAGAGCACATCTACTCTCTGGTGCATCAAGCGCTTCAAGGGCATGGTGCAGTTCCAGCCGGCGGCGCCTATGGCTATCAGGCCGTCAACTGCCCGGGAGAAGGTGTTCTCCGTCACGTCAAAGGCCAGATAGGCATAGTCAAGTCCGAGAAGGCGAAAGGCTTCGTTGTGCATGGCCGGGGAAATGCTGTGACCCACGGGACTACCAAGCAGTGCGGTCAGCTTTGTTTTTCCGGTAATCATATCTTTCATAGGAATTGCCTCCAAAGGGAAAGTCTTTTGGTCTATGCTATAGAAATTTTTGGGAAAAGTCAAGAAATAACAAATATTTAGACTGGAAACACCAGACAATCTATGTTATATTTGTATAAGATTTGAGAATCAATTTGACAGGAAGGTGATCAATTGGAAAACTATACGAAGTATAAGTTGAAGAGTAAGGAAGAGCTGTCGTCACTGTTTGACGAAAAGGATCAAGTGTTCCTGATTGCCTGTAACAAGTGCTTTAAGGAATTTGAGACTATTGATGAACCGGATTGTGAGAAGCTCGAGGAGCTTGTGCGCACGTTGGGCAAGACGGTCACAGGCAGCGCAAAGATTGACTTTTTGTGCAACAAGGTTCAGACAGAAAGAAAGCTTAAGGGACTGATTCCGGAAGGAACCGAGAACGTGATAGTCATCTCCTGCGGTCTGGGCGTTCAGACCGTTGCGGAAATGGCGGACAAGCCCGTATACGCGGCCGCCAACTCTCTGAATTACAGAGGGCATCACGGCATGGCCCTGACCAAGAAGAGCTGCGACGCATGTGCACAGTGCTACCTCAATGTGACGGGCGGCATCTGTCCGGTGGTTGACTGCTCCAAGAGTCTCCTGAACGGACAGTGCGGAGGCGCCAAGAATGGCAAATGTGAAGTGGACAGCAGCAAGGACTGTGCATGGGAAAAGATATACAATCGTCTGAAGAAGCAGGGAAGGCTTGAGGAGTTTCTGGCCCAGTCCGTGCAGCTGCGGGATTATTCCAGGATCAATCATAAGGTGATTCAGGATTACGTAAAGGCGGCCCGTGAAAGCCGGTTTGCCGGATACTACGGCGGCGTACATCCTCTGGAGCACAAGGAGTTCACCGAGGAGCTGGCGCTTCAGAGATTTCCGGAGCCGGAGACTGTGGTGATTCCCCTGTCCATGCATGCGGGTGCACCGGCCAATCCGATTGTGGAGGTGGGCGATACCGTCAAGGTGGGCCAGAAGATCGGGGAAGCGGCCGGATTTATCAGCAGCCCCGTTCACTCCAGCGTCAGCGGAACCGTGACGGCCATTGAGGTACATAAGCATGCCACAAGAGGCGAGTGTCTGTCCGTGGTGATCCGCTCCGACGGAAGGAATACTCTGGACGAATCGGTGAAGCCGGGCAAGGATCTGGACAGCCTGACACCGGATGAGATCGTGGAGATTGTCAAGGAGGCCGGAATCGTAGGTATGGGCGGCGCAGGCTTCCCAACCTCCGTGAAATTAAAGCCCCCCAAGCCCATTGACACGGTTTTGCTCAACGGCTGTGAGTGTGAGCCCTATCTGACGGCAGACCACAGAGTGCTTCTGGAATTTGCGGACGACGTGATTTTCGGCCTTAAGGCAATTGTCAAGACCGTGGGGGCGGAGAAGGGGCTTATCGTCATTGAGGACAACAAGCCGGATGCTATCGAATTGCTGACGGCCAAGACGGCAGATATTCCGGAGCTTGATGTGGTTACGGCCAGGACAAAATATCCCCAGGGCGCTGAGAAGATGCTGATCAAGCGCGTGATGAAGAGGCAGGTGCCAAGCGGCGGGCTTCCGGCGGATGTGGGCTGTGTGGTAAGCAATATCAGCACCACAAAGGCCATCTCGGATGCAATCAGGAAGGGAATGCCCCTCATAGAGCGGGTGGTGACGGTTACCGGCGAGCATGTGAAGAAGCCGGGCAATTATATTGTGAAGATTGGTACGAATACCAAGGATCTCATTGACTACTGTGGCGGCATCACGGGAGAGAACGTTACCGTGAAGGCAGGCGGACCCATGATGGGATTCGTTCTGACCGACACCAATGTGCCGATCATGAAGGGCTCCAACGGAATCATTGCCGTGGACACCGATCATACGGCAGAGCAGCCCTGTATCAAGTGCGGCCGCTGCGTGGATGTCTGTCCCATGGAGCTGTCTCCGCTGTATTTCGCAAAATATGCAGACGAGGAGAACTGGCAGGGCATGAAGGAGAAAAATGTCATGGATTGCCTCGAGTGCAGGTGCTGCGAGTACATCTGTTCCTCCAAGATTCCGCTGGTTGCTAAGATTAAGGCGGGCAAAAATGCAGTAAGGGGGATGAAGTAATATGTTGATTACTGAGTTGAAGGATAAGGAAACCCTCCTGGCGCTGGCAGGCGGTAAAAAGGTTTTTATTGTGAGCTGTCATGGCTGCAGAGAGGTTCATTTCCCGTTAGAGAAAGCAATAGAGCTTCAAAAAGAGCTGGAGGCTTCCGGGAGTGTGACCGGAAGCATCACAACGGACTACATCTGCAACCCGGAAAATATGAAGCTGCGCCTTGAGAAGCATGCGGACGAGATTAAGGCGGCCGATGCGGTGCTGGTGCTGTCCTGCGGCGTGGGTGTGCAGACCATTTCCGAGTATCTGGAGGATAAGCCGGTCTATGCGGCCTGCGATACCTACCCTCAGCCGGGCTTTCAGGGAGTGACGCCCTTGGAATACGACTGCGATCAGTGCGGGGAATGCTATCTCAATCTGACCGGAGGAATCTGTCCCATCACCGCTTGCTCCAAGAGTCTGGTGAACGGACAGTGCGGCGGCTCCAAAAACGGAAAATGCGAGGTGGACAGCGAGATGGAGTGCGGCTGGGAGCGTATTTACCGGCGCCTTGCCCAGATTGGTCGTCTGGATGTATTAAAATGCCCCACACAGGTGCGTAATTTCGCAACTGATGAAGAAGTAGCAGGATAAGGAGAGTGAGATCATGAAAATTACGGAAGCATTTGAGCGTGGTGAATTTGTAGTTACGGCGGAAGTAGGCCCTCCCAAAGGATTCCATATTGAGCATATGCTGGAGGAGGCCAAAACATATTTGAGCGGCATTACGGCAGTGAATGTAACGGACAATCAGTCTTCTGTGATGCGTCTTGGTTCCCTGGCAACCTGTAAGGCTCTGAAGGACGAGGGGCTGACCCCTATTTTTCAGATGACCTGCCGTGACAGGAACCGGATTGCCCTGGAGTCGGATCTCTTAAGCGCCGCTCTGTTTGGCATTGAGAATCTGCTGCTTTTGACAGGAGATCATACGAAGCTTGGGGATCATCCCCAGGCAAAGCCGGTCTTTGATCTGGATTCCGTGTCCCTGATCCATGCGGTAAAGCAGCTGGAGTCAGGCGTGGATCTGGGCGGAAACGAGCTGGTTGGAGAGCCGCCGAAGTTTGCCAAGGGAGCCGTTGTGTCCCCCTGCAGTGATTCGGTGGATGTGCAGCTTGCGAAGATGGAGCGCAAGGTTGCCGCAGGCGCCGAGTATTTCCAGACACAGGCAGTTTATGAGCCGGAGAAATTCATCCAGTTTATGGAGAAGGCAAAGCAGTTCGGCAAGCCGGTTCAGCTGGGAATCGTCATTCCCAAATCCGTGGGCATGTGCAGATACATGAATGAGAACGTTGCCGGTATCCACGTTCCCGAGGAAATGATTGCAGAGCTTAAGGCGGATAAGGAAAAGACGAAAGCAGGCATCACCGGCGTGGAGATTGCGGCCCGTGTGATTAAGGAGTGCAGGCCCTATTGTCAGGGGGTACATATTATGGCCATGGGATGGGAGTCCAAGGTGCCGGAGCTTCTTCAAAAGGCCGGGATCTAGAAAGACGAACCCTCAAAGGGGATCTTGAGGCGGTAAAGGAAAACCGCTATCAACTACAGGGCTGCCGCAAAATAAGGCAACAGACTTTTCCGTATCCGTTGCCTTATTTTGCGGCAGCTTTTTTTACTTACATAATTTTCCAAAACTTTCAAAAGTTACTTCTGGATTTTCGTCTTGTTTTCCATTATGATGTGGTTGACATAAAGGTTGCTTCGGAGGATTTGCTGCGCGCAGCAAGGGAAAAGCCTCCAAAGGGAAAGCGCTTTGGTCCGGATTCCGATAAGCAAAGAGAAAAGGGCAGGAAAGACGGTAAGAATGTACGGAAAAAAAAGCAATCCACAGCCGGAAAAGGCGGAAAAGAAGCTTGATTAAAATTCAGGGATAGGGTATAATAATCCTAAGTTTGTGATGAAATTAACACAGTGCGACAGGAGATATCGGAAGGGATATTCGAAACCGGAATAGGAGGTAATTATGCATATCGTAGACGGCGATCATGGACATACTCACGGACATACCCATGAACATACCCACAAGGACGGCTGTACCCATACTCATGCACACGAGCACGCCCATGGACATGAGGAGGAGCACGATCATACCCATGAGCACGAGCATTGCGGAAACTGCGGAGGCTGCGGCGGGGAGCGTCCGGCCAACGAGCAGGAGGCCATTTTGGCCTATATGCTGGATCACAACAAGCATCATGCGGCAGAGCTTCAGGAGATTGCAAAGCAGTTCCGTACAGACGGCAGAGAAGAGGCGGCCTCTCAGATTGAGAAGGCTGTGGAGTGCTTTGACAAGGGCAACCTGTATCTGAGCGTGGCGCTTTCCAGCGTGAAGGCTCCTCAGTAGAAGATTATCAGGAGGTATTTTAGTATGTGTCTGGCAACGGTTTATAAGACCACCAAGGATACGGAAGAAGTTGTATTAAAGAATGTAAGCAAGATTTATGTAGAGGGAAGCCAGGTGCGCCTGGTGGATATTATGGGAGCCGAGACCGTGGTGGAGGGAAGCATTTCCTTTGTGGATCTGACAGGCTCCGTTGTTAAGCTGAACTGTCCGGCTTAAGCTCGGTCATATTACGGAACTGGAAAAACAGTAATATTCCTCACAGCGCACAAATCAATTTGCAGACATATGTTTTTATGGCTGAAAATTGATTTAGGTAAAGGTGTACCGGGAGGAATGCTACGGGACTGGAATAGGAGAGATGAAATGGCACACACAATTGCGGTAGCCGGCAAGGGCGGCGTGGGAAAGACCACACTGACAGGCCTTTTGATTGAGTACCTGTGTGGGAAAAAGCAGGGCCCCGTGCTGGCGGTAGATGCGGATGCAAATTCCAATCTGAATGAGGTGCTTGGCGTGGAGGTGGAGGCCACCCTGGGTGAGATCCGGGAGGAGATTGCGCAGGCGGAGATTTCCACCACCAATCCCATTCCTCTGGGGATGTCTAAGCAGGATTACGCGGAAATGAAATTTAGCTCCGCACTGGTAGAGGAGGACGACTATGACCTGCTTGTCATGGGCCATACCCAGGGCAAGGGCTGCTATTGCTTTGTAAACGGCCTTTTGACGGCGCAGATTTCCAAGTACGCTCAGAACTACAAGTATGTGGTGGTGGACAATGAGGCTGGCATGGAGCACATCAGCCGGGGAATCCTTCCCAAGGTGGATACGATCATTCTGGTCAGCGACTGCTCCAGAAGAGGCGTCCAGGCCGTAGGCCGTATCGCAAAGCTGATTCCCGAGTGCGGCCTTAAGCCGAACACCGTGGGGCTTATCGTAAACCGTGCCCCGGGCGGCGTCTTAAATGAGGGAACGAAGGAAGAGATCGAGAAGCAGGGCTTAACTCTGCTCGGCGTTGTTCCCCAGGACGAGCAGGTGTTTGAGTTTGACTGCGACGGAGTGCCCACCGTAAAGCTTCCGGAGGATTCTCCGGTGCGCCGGGCGCTTTATGAAGTGATTGACAAGCTGGATTTGTCATAAAATGCGGAACATGATAAGAAACATCTTTTTATCATAAATTTTTTAGGAGGTTTATAATGGGAGACTTTAAATTGACAACGGTGGAAGAATTTGAAGCCGCAACAGCCAGACTGTTGGAAACAGGGGCGAAGGTGGGAGCCGATTCCTGGCAGCTTCGTGTGAAGAACCAGACCCCCCACTGTAAGTTCGGTGAGCAGGGTGTCTGCTGCCGAATCTGTTCCATGGGACCCTGCCGTATTACACCCAAGGCGCCGAGAGGCATCTGCGGATGTGACGTGCACGGCATCGTAGGACGTAACTATCTGAAGTTTACAGCGGGCGGAGCTGCAACGCACTCTGACCACGGCCGTGAGATCTGCCACACCCTGCACTGTACGGCGCCGGACGGAAACTACAAGGTAAAGGATCCGGAGAAGCTGATCCGCATTGCCAAGGAGTGGGGCATTGAGACAGAGGGCAAGGATATCTACGATCTGGCTCACGAGGTAGCGGTAGAGGGTCTGATGGAGTATGGAAAGCCCTTCGGTCATCAGCGTTTCTTAAAGAGAGCGCCCCAGCATACCCAGGAGCTCTGGGAGAGAGAGGAGATTGCACCCCGTGCCATTGACCGTGAGGTTGCAAGCTCCTTACATATGACTCATATGGGATGCTCCTCCAAGCCGGAGGCTCTGATTCGCCAGTCCCTTCGTACCGGTCTTTGTGACGGCTGGGGCGGCTCCATGATGGGTACGGAGTTCTCAGACGTGCTGTTCGGAACACCGAAGCCTATTGACACCGAGGCAAACCTGGGCGTTATGGTGGCAGAGAATGTGAATATCGTAGTTCACGGACACGATCCGTCCCTTTCCGAGATGATCTGCGAGTACGCGGACGATCCGGAGATGATCGCATACGCTAAGAGCGTAGGCGCAAAGGGCATCACCATTTCCGGTGTATGCTGTACCTCCAACGAGGTTGCCATGCGCCGTGGAATCCCCATGGCAGGTAACTTCTTACAGCAGGAGAATGTGGTGCTGACCGGCGCTTGTGAGGCCATTGTCGTGGATGTACAGTGTATTTTCCCGGCTTTGGGACCCTTAAGCAAGTGTTTCCACACAAAATTCGTTACCACCTCCAAGATTGCACAGATGCCGGATTCCGAGTTTATGCATTTCACGGCGGAGACGGCAGGAGAGAATGCCAAGGCAATCGTGAAGATGGCTATTGACAACTTCAAGAACCGCAAGCCTGAGCTGGTTTATATCCCGGATATGAAGCAGAAGGCGACGGTTGGATACTCCGTTGAGGCTATCAAGAAGACCCTGGATACGGTTACCAACTCCTATGTGGATGAGACAGGAACCACCAAGCCTCTGGTTGAGTGCGTGAAGTCCGGTGTTCTCCGGGGCGCCGTTGCCATGGTAGGCTGCAACAACCCGAAGATCCGTCCGGACGTTGCTCATATTGAGCTGATGAAGAAGCTGATTGCAAATGATATCATTATCATTGCCTCCGGATGTTCCGCACAGGCTGCCGCAAAGGCCGGTCTCATGAATAAGGATGCAAAGGATCTCTGCGGCGCAGGTCTTAAGAGAGTCTGTGAGCTGGCGGATATTCCTCCTGTATTACATATGGGCTCCTGCGTGGATATCAGCCGTATGATGATTCTGGCAGCCGATATTGCCAAGGATTCCGGCTGGAATATTTCCCAGGTTCCCGTAGTGGGCTGTGCTCCCGAGTGGATGTCCGAGAAGGCCGTATCCATCGGTAACTACGTAGTGGCGACCGGTATTGATACCTTCCTGGGTGTGGATCCCTACGTATGCGGCTCTACGGAGGTAGATAACCTTCTGAAGCACGGCATCAAGGATTGGGTAGAGGCTTCCTACACCGTGGAGAAGGACATCGACAAGCTGGTTGACGCGATGATTGACCGAATTGAAGAGAAGAGAACGGCTCTTGGGATCTAAGGAACAGGCTTGGGCGAATGTCCGAGACAGTCAAGTGTTAGAACATGGATAAGCGACAGTTAGGAGTGTAGACGTATGAAGATTGCAATCACCGGTAAGGGCGGCGTGGGA
Source organism: Lachnospiraceae bacterium (assembly GCA_022791635.1). Taxonomy (GTDB): domain Bacteria; phylum Bacillota; class Clostridia; order Lachnospirales; family Lachnospiraceae; genus Laedolimicola. Next base: position 96,134 of record JAAVZL010000008.1, on the reverse strand, counting down.
AAGACCACATTTGCGGCAACGCTTGCAAGACTCTGCGCGGCAGAGGGCAGGACCGTACTGGCGGCGGATGTGGACCCGGATGCGAATCTGGGGCTGGCTCTTGGATTTCCGGAGGAGATTCTGGATTCCATTATCCCCATTTCCCGGATGCGCAAGCTCATTGAGGAGCGCACCGGCGCAGGGGCAGACAATGCCTTTTACACCTTGAACCCCAAGGTGGACGATATACCGGATACTTACAGCAAGACCTACAACGGCGTCAAGCTTCTGACCCTTGGAACCGTGGAGACCGGCGGAGGCGGCTGTGTCTGTCCCGAGCATGTGATGCTGAAACGGATTCTCAATTACTTAAGCCTTAGGAGCAAGGATGTGGTCATCATGGATATGGAGGCCGGCCTTGAGCATCTGGGGCGGGGTACCTGCGAGGGTGTGGATCAGTTTGTGGTAGTCATTGAGCCGGGAGCCAGAAGCGTGCAGACCTACCGGAACGTTAAGCGGCTGGCCATGGACCTGGGCGTAAAAAGGGTCCGCGTGGTTGCCAACAAGGTGCGGGGGCCGGAGGATGAGGACTTTGTCCGCTCCAAGATTCCCGCCGAGGATTTGCTGGGCTTTATCCATTACAATACGGATGTCATCGACGCAGACCGGCAGGGGAAATCCCCCTACGATATCAGCCGGGAAGCGACGGAGGAGATTCGGAAGATAAAGGAAATTTTAGAAAAGTAAAAAGCTTTCGCAGTGCTAAGCTCGAAAAACCATTCGGTTTTCCTCGCTTTACGGCTGTCGCCGTATGTGTCAAAAAATTTTAAAACGGCCTGGTGTGCCAGCACCCTATTCCGTTTTCAAATTTTCCGCTACGCACTGCTTATAGCTAATAAAATATTAGGAGGTTTATACCGTGACATTATTTGACAGAGCATTTGGCGGCGCCGGCGAGATGTACGCATGGGCCGAAAAATCGGTAGCCGAGGCGCTGGAGAAATACGGCGCAGATGCGGCAGTATCCCTGCCCAGCACCGCATACAGCCTTCCCTGCTACTATGCGGTAACAGGCGAGAAGCTGACTACCTTAGGAGAGGTAAAGGCAGCTCTTGAGGGAAAAATCAAGGAAATGATGACAAGAAAAGAGCGTTTACATAACGTATTCCAGGCCGGTATCGCAACGGCTCTGGCAGCCGAGATCATTGAGACCATGAAGTACATGGACGGCGCTGTGCCCTATGAGGAGCCCTATGTAGGCCATTTCACAGACGCCATGATCCGTGAGCTGGGCGTTCCCCTGGTAACAGGCGACATCCCCGGCGTACCGGTTATCATAGGTGCGGCTCCTTCCGTCGAGGAAGCTGTTGCCCTGGTAAAGAGCTACCAGGCACAGGGTAACTTCGTTACCTGTGTGGGCGGCATCTGCGATCAGCTCATTGAGGCTGGCTACAACACCGGCTTCAACGTACGTGTAACCCTCATGGGCAAGGATATCACTTCCGCAGCTCACGTGGTTTCCATCGCACTTCGTGCGGCCCTGATCTTCGGCAACATTACGCCCGGGGATCTGCCCAACCTGATGAAGTACACCTTTGAGCGTGTATTTGCCTTTGTCAATGCATTTGCTCCCGTAGACGACCTGACCGTAGGCTGCGGCGCCGGCGCCATCGCGTTCGGCTTCCCGGTTATCTCCAACGATATGGAGAGCCTGAAGGGCATGAATGTACCCAAGAGTCTGATTCTGCAGCCCGACACCGAGAAATTCAATCCCACTTCCATTGAGGCAAGAGATGTGAAGATCAAGGTGACGGATATTGATATTCCCGTTGCATTTGCTTCCGCATTTGAGGGCGAGATTATCCGCCGGGGCGATATGCAGGTTGAGTTTGACGGCTCCCGTGTGGACTGCTTCGAGCTGGTACAGACCAAGGAGGCTTCCGAGGTAGAGGATCACAAGATCGAGATTATCGGACCGGACTTCGATGAGTTCGAGGTAGGAACAAAGCACAGTATCGGCTACATCGTAGAGGTGGCCGGCCGGAACATGCAGTCCGACTTTGAACCGGTATTTGAGCGTAAGTTCCACAGCTACTTGAACTGCATCGAGGGCGTGATGCACACCGGGCAGCGTGACATGATCCGCGTGCGTGTGGGCAAGGCCGCATTTGAGGCAGGCTTCCGTGCAAAACACATCGGCGAGGTGCTTTACGCCAAGATTAAGAATGAGTTTGACGCAGTGGTTGACAAGTGTCAGGTAAAGGTGATTACCGATCCGGAGAAGTGTACGGAGCTTCGTCACAATCTGGCCATCCCGTCCTTTGACAAGCGTGATGACAGACTTCGCACTCTGACCGACGAGTCCGTAGAGGTTTACTACAGCTGTATTCTCTGCCAGGCATTCTCCCCGTCCCACGTATGTGTGGTAACGCCGGAGCGTCTGGGACTGTGCGGCGCCGTTTCATGGCTGGATGCCAAGGCAACCAATGAGCTGGATCCCCAGGGACCCTGCCAGGTTATCACCAAGGAGCGTGTCATCGACGAGCGTACCGGTGAGTATGAGGATGTCAATGAGGCTGTGAAGATGTACTCCCAGGGAGCACTGGAGAACGTATCTCTGTACTCCATCATGGAGAACCCCATGACTTCTTGCGGCTGCTTCGAGTGTATCTGCGGAATTGAGCCCTTCTCCAACGGCGTAATCATTGCCAATCGTGAGTATGCAGGTATGACGCCTCTGGGCATGACCTTCCCGGAGCTGGCCTCCATGACCGGCGGCGGTGTGCAGACACCGGGCTTTATGGGACACGGCAAGCACTTCATCGCTTCCAAGAAGTTTATGAAGGCAGAGGGCGGTATCGAGCGTATCGTGTGGATGCCCAAAGAGCTGAAGGAGACCGTTGCAGAGCGTCTCAACGAGTCCGCCAAAGAGCTTTACGGCATTGAGAACTTCACCGATATGATCGGAGACGAGACCATCGCAGAGGATCCGGAGACCTTACTTGAGTTCCTGACAGAAAAAGGACATCCGGCACTTGGCATGGACCCGATGATGTAGTATAATAAGTGGTAGCATTTAGGTTTTAAGCATAGGGAGGTAAGGCCCCTATGCTTAAAGCCGTGTAAAAGATAAAGGAGGTAACTAAGAAATGCCGTTTAATGGAAAATCAGGAAAGTTTAACGCTGCCATCCGTACCGTAGAGATCGGTACCGGCGACAAGGCAGTGAAGCTTGGCGGAGAGAATGTATTGCCCTTCTATACATTTGACGCGCCAATCGAGAACGCACCCAAGATAGGAGTCATGATTACGGACATGGGTCTGGAGCATGAAGTGGCAGGAATCAAGGACTACTATGCTGGATGTACAAGCTTTGCAGAGATTGCAAAGAAGGCCGAGGAAATGCCGGGTGCAGACTTTGTTGTCCTTCGTTTTGAGGGCGCTGACCCCAACGGCGAGAACAAATCCGTGGAGGACTGTGTTGCCATTGCAAAAGAGGTTGGCGACGCCATTACGGCTCCCCTTGTGATCGAGGGCTGCAAGAACGTGGAGAAGGATGCAGAGCTGTTTGCCAAGGTTGCTGAGGCTCTCCAGGGAAAGAACGTACTTATTTTATCTGCAAGAGAAGAGAACTACAAGGGCGTAGCCGCCGCTGCAGGGCTGGCTTACAACCAGAAGGTAGGCGCGGAGTCTGCCGTAGATATTAACCTTGCAAAGCAGCTTAACGTACTTATCGGGCAGCTTGGCGTAGACCAGGGCAACGTTGTGATGAACGTAGGTTCCGCAGCAGCAGGCTACGGCTTTGAGTATGTGGTATCCACCATGGATCGTATCAAGGCAGCGGCTCTGTCCCAGAATGACGCACAGCTTCAGATGCCCATTATCACACCCGTTGCAGAGGACGCATGGAGTGTGAAGGAGGCAATGGCTTCCGAGGCGGATATGCCGGAATGGGGTTCCCAGGAGGAGCGTGGCATTGATATGGAAGTAGAAACGGCTGCAGCAGTATTGGCGTCTGGTTCCAATGCGGTAATTTTGAAGCATCCCACATCAGTTGCAACGATTTCGAAATTAATCAAAGAGCTGGTTTAATCGAGGGAAGGAGGAGAAATTACCATGGCATTAAAAGGCTTAGACATTTTTAAATTAACACCGAAGACAAACTGTAAGGAGTGCGGAAGCCCCACCTGTATGGCATTTGCTATGAAGGTGGCTCAGGGTGCGGTTGACATTACCAAGTGCCCCCACATGTCCGATGAGGCGCTGGCAACCCTGTCCGAGGCGACTGCACCGCCCATGAAGACCATCAAGGTGGGAACCGGTGAGGCAGAGTACACCCTGGGCGGAGAGACCGTGCTCTTCCGTCATGAGAAGACTTATGTAAGCAAATCCCGCTATGCGGTTTCCGTTTCCTGCTGTGAGGAGGATATGGACGCCAAGTTTGAGGCGGCAAAGGCTGTAGACTATGATCGAATCGGCGAGCGGATGCACGTGGAGATGCTGTATCTGGATTACTGCGGCGAGTGCGATGCAGCCGGCTATGCAGCGTTTGTAAAGAAGGCAGCAGAGAGCGGAAAGACTCTCGTTCTTGGCTGTACCGACGTGGACGTGGCAAAGGCTGCTCTGGACGTATGCAAGGACAGCAAGCCCATCCTGGACGGCGCAGACGCTTCCAACTATGAGGCAATGAGCAAGCTGGCTACGGAGGCCGGTGTGGTTCTGGGTGTTCGCGGCACAGACATCAACGAGCTCTATGATACGGTTGCAGCTATTGAGAAGCTGGGCAACAAGAACCTGGTTCTCAATGTGGGAACGGCTTCCGTTAAGGATGCATTTGCAACCACTGTTCAGATCCGCCGTGCGGCTCTGAAGAATACGGATCGTACCTTTGGATATCCCTCTATCGTAAACGTTGCCAAGCTGGCTCCCGGCGATGCCACCATGCAGGCTGCTCTGGCTTCTCTGTTTACCGTAAAATACGGTTCCATCATCGTGATGGAGGGTATGAACTACGCACAGGCGCTGCCCCTTTACGGTCTGCGTCAGAATGTATTTACCGACCCGCAGAAGCCCATGAAGGTGGAGCCGGGCATCTATGCGTTAAATGGCGGCGACGAGAATTCCGTATGCCTGACTACCGTTGACTTCGCTCTGACCTACTTCGTGGTATCCGGCGAGCTGGAGCGCTCCGGTGTTCCCTGTAACCTGGTGATCAGCGATGCAGGCGGACTTTCCGTACTGACCGCATGGGCGGCAGGCAAGCTTTCCTCCACCTCTGTTTCCAAGTTCATCATTGAGAATGTGGAGCCCAAGGTGAAGTCAAGAAAGCTCATTATTCCCGGCAAGGTTGCCGTTCTGAAGGGCGATATTGAGGCGAAGCTTCCGGGATGGGAAGTGATCGTGGCTCCCAACGAGGCCGTACAGCTTGTGAAGTTCTTGAAGGACATGCAGGCAAACGGGGAGATCTAAAATTAAGAAATAAGATTGAAAATAGAAAGGTATCACCGCTGTTCTGATTTTATGGAACGGCGGTGGGCTGAAAATAAGGAGAAGAACTATGGCAAAATTTGTAGTTATTGGCGAGAGACTTTCCACAACCGCACCGGCAATCAACCGTGCATTTACCGAGAGAGATCCAGAGCCGATCTTAAAGCGTGCAAAGCAGCAGCTGGATGCAGGCGCCACCTATCTGGACGTTAACATCGGACCGGCTGAGAACGACGGACCGGAGCTGATGAAGTGGGCAGTTGAGCTTCTGCAGGGCAACTTTGACAATGTTCCTCTGGCGCTGGATACCTCCAACGTGGCAGCTATCGAGGCTGGTATCTCCGTTTACAATCGTGCCAAGGGAAAACCCATCGTAAACTCCGCCGACGCAGCAGGCAGAATCGAGTACATTGACCTGGCAGCAGCCAACGATGCGATCGTTATCGCTCTCTGCAACGGCGAGGGAATTGCCAAGGATAATGACGAGCGTATGATGTACATGCAGACCATGATGGAGCGCGGCATGGAGCATGGCATGGCGGTAGATGAGGATATGTGGTTCGACCCGCTGTTCCTGGTTATCAAGGGTATGCAGGATAAGCAGATGCAGGTTCTGGAGTTCATCAAGATGATTTCCGACATGGGTATGCAGAGCACCGGTGGTCTGTCCAACAACTCCAACGGTATGCCCAAGCACATCCGTCCCATTATGGACTCTGCGATGGTTGCTATGGCTATGATGAATGGTTTGACATCCGCTATCGTGAACCCCAATGACCTGCGGCTGATGGAGACCATCAAGTCCTGTGATATTATTAAGAATAACAATCTTTATGCGGATTCTTATCTGGAGATCTAATTCCGGATTAGAATAGGTATTAGGATTGGAGCGATGCGAAAGAGGGATGCTTCGAAAGGCGGGGCGTCCCTCTTTTTTGTGTGAGATTGTAAGCGCATAATAAGCGCAAAAGGATTGAGAAGTCAAAGATTTGCGGTTATAATAAATGCATGGGAATGATTTAGAAGGTTTAGGGTTTACCGGAGATGCGTAATATTATTGGTATGAAATGGTTATGTGTCAGATAGCAATTCATATTCCGAACGAGGTTTTGTTTGATACAAGAGTGAGTGAGGAAGAGGCAAAACGATTTGCAAGATATGCGGTAGCACTTGGGTACTATACCCAAAGCGGCGTATCAATTGGATATTGCGCTCAAATTGCAGGGGCGACAGAGGAGGAGTTTATCAATTATCTTGGGAAAAACAATGTTTCAATCTTTCATTTTGATAATCAGGAGGAATTTTTGGAGGAATTAAATAATGCCTAAGGTGATTGTGAATTCTACACCGCTTATTGTACTTTGCATAATTGGGTGATTGAGTATTTTGAGAGAATTATATCAGGAGATTACGATTCCAAGGGCTGTGTATCAGGAGGTTACAGCGTTGGAGGATTCGGCATGCATACAAATCAAAACGCAACGGGATTGGATTTATGTGGAAGAGATTGAAGATCATACGGAGAAGAAAATGTATAAGGCAAAGCTGCATGCAGGGGAAAAATAAAGGAAATTTGGACAGGCAATAGACTAAAATAGGAACCAAGCTAGGGAAACCACAGTGTTTATTCTAATTTGGTTTTTCACTGAAAAAGTGCCGAAAAAAACACAGATGCAATATGAACTGATATTAGCTGCTATGGAACCAGGAACATGGTATCAGTCAGGTGAATTTATGGAGTTATTGGGCGTGAAAGAGAGCAGAATGCGGACATTATTTAAAGAATTAACAGCCGCCCATTTATTAGAAGACAACGGCTCAACAAAAGGGAAAAAATATAGAAAGCTATGATGAATTTCTTTAAGAGTAAAGAAATTCAGAAAAAGTAACAAGGGGACATAAAAATGCAGATTACCATCATACACGGCCAAAGCCATAAGGGCTCTACTTATCACATTGCAAGAATGCTAGCAGAAAAGCTGAAAGGCGAAATCATAGAATTTTTCCTGCCAAAGGATTTCGGCGCTTTCTGTATCGGGTGTACCAGCTGCTTTGAAAAGGCAGAAAACAGGTGCCCCCATTATGAGGATTTAAGGCCTATTACGGAAGCCCTGGACAGGGCAGATGTGATTATCCTGGCAAGCCCGGTGTATGTATATCATGTAACCGGCGCCATGAAAAGTTTCTTGGATCATTATGGGTATCGCTGGATGGTGCATCGGCCGGAGGAGAGCATGTTCCGCAAGCAGGCAGTCTGTATTTCCACTGCGGCCGGGGGCGGAATGCGGAGTACCAACAAGGATATGGCGGACAGCGCCTTTTTCTGGGGCGTTGCAAAGATCTACCGATATGGTGTAGGCGTGGCTGCAGTCTCTTGGGCAAAGGTAAAGCCGAAGCTTAAAAGGCGCATAGAAGTAAGAACAACTGCGCTTGCCCGGGAAATCCGAAGAAATGACGGAAGGGTACACCCCTCTATCAAGACAAAATGCTTTTTCTACATCATGCGGCTGGCCCAGAAAAGCGGCTGGAATCCGGTGGATGCGGATTACTGGAGAGAAAAGGGATGGCTGGGAAGAAAGCGGCCCTGGAGAGGGTGAGTATGTTAGTGGAGTGTTTGCAAGTGGTCAGACATCTGATATGGAAACCCTGCAAGCTCATGTCATGCCTTGAATTTTTCATAAATCAATTTCCCCTGCTTGGCCAAAATCTCCTTTAAATAAGCCGGCGCAATCACATCCACCTGTGGGCCGAAGGACAAGAGAAAGCTCACCAGCCATGGGTCCGCAGGCATATAAGCGGATACAAGGAGCTTTCCGTTTTCCTCCTGGGTGACATAATTTCGGTCAAATTCATCATAAACCCGATAGGCCAGCTCCTTTGGGAATCGGAGTACAATCTGGGTGCAAACGGCGTCCGAAGACTCCTCCGCTTCCGGAAAAGACCGGGGCTCAAAATGCTCCTCCAAAGGCTCCAGCTCCAAAATACGGTTCAGCTTAAAGATACGGTAGCCCTCCTGCATCGTACAATATGCCTTCAAATACCAGGCTGAGCCCTTGTAAGCAAGCTTTAAGGGCTGCACAATCCGTTCACTCAAAACTCCGCAGGAATTGGCGTAATGGATTTTTACACATTTACACTGTAAAATGGCGGATTTCAACAGGGAAAAGGTATTGTTCTGGCGCTTGGGCTCCCACCATCTGGAAAAATCCACCTCAAACCAGTTTTCTGAGGAAACCTGAAAAAGACCTGACAATTTTTCCAGGATTCCCAGCTCAAAATCGTGGCCCACTGCTGCCAGGCTTTGAAGAGCGGAGAGGATCTCCTGCTTTTCCTGTCTGGATAACAAAGCCCGATCCAGAACGAAATCCTCCATGATATGAATGCCGCCGTTTCGCCCTGCTTCCGTAAAAACGGGAATACCGGCGCTGCTTAGGGCGTCAATATCCCGGTAAATGGTCCGCACGGATACCTCCAGCTTTTCGGCCAGCTTTGGAGCTGTGGCCTGGCCGTGCTGTAATAAGTGATATAAGATCTGAAATAATCTGCTTTCCCGCATCTGTGCCCCTCATTTTTTGTATTTGCTCTGTGAGCCGTCTGCTTTTAGTATAACGCAAAAAACCTGACAGTCAATGTCAGAATTGGAATTTAAGCGATTGGATTTTTAAGGTTCATCATGATGATATTATCACATACGTTCAGATAATCACAATTTTCTATGGTCAATATAATGACAGCAATTCCCTTCTTCTTTAGTTGATGAATCATTTGCGCAATGCACTGCTTGATCGTAAGATCATTTTCGGAAAAAGGCCGATTGAATATGACAAGTCTGGGATGAAGCAGACAGAGACGCTCATATAAGAGGTGAATTCTTTCTTCTTTTGTCAAAAACTCGATGCTTTCCGCATCGATGAGATCGCCCACGGCCAATCGTGCATTTTTTTTAATGCCCCTTAGAACGCGCTTGGAGCGAAAGGGCGTGTTGAGACGCTGATCCAAGCCAATGCAGAGGTTATCCAAGTAGCTCAATTCATCCATCATCATGGTATTGGCGATATCTCTCTGAACAATAAGAATACTGTTCGGAGCAGGAGGATTCTGGTAAAGATCCTGTTCTTCAAATAAGATTTTACCGATGTCCGGTTTTCGGACGAATTGGAACAGCTGGAGGAATAAAAAAAATTCACGTTCCTCACGCCCATGAATACCGATGCATTCACCCGCAGCGAGAGAAAAGGTGAGATCATATAAGTTTTCCAGATACAGATGAAGAACCTGCAGGAGCAGAGGGGCCGTTTGCTCCCTGATATATGGCGCAGGGACACGGATATAATTGGACAGCAGGGAGGGCATCATATACTGGCTGTACCGGTCTATCATTTTGACATCACGTCCATTTTGAATGAGCAGGTAGCGATCACAGTCCTGAGACATATATTGATGTGGAAAACAAATAAAGAGAACGGTAAATTGGTGCCTGACCACTTTTTTTAAAAGCCTTTTTATGCTTTCAAACTGGACTTCGCTTAAGATCTCCTCCAGTTGGTTTATGATGATCAGCTTGGCCTCCGATACTACGGCGCGAAGTATTTCAACAATACATCGCTGAAAGATGGTGATATCCTTGTTGTCCGGATGGAGGATTGGATTGAGTTCGTACTCATTGCAAAGCCAGAGAAATTCCCGGTATTGCTGTTTTTTTCGAATCATAAATTTGGTAGGCTTCCTGGGAGACAAAAAGATATTGTCAATGACAGAGAGATCCGAGATCATTTTGCTGTTCCGATCAATAATGCTGATGCTGTTTCTGGTAAAATTGCTGTAATCCTGGCGATTCACTAATTTTTCCTGGATATAAATTCTTCCGGATGCTATGGGGTAGTTATAGCAGAGAATTTCAATCAGCTTATCTACGCCCACATCATTCAGCTTGATAATGGCGGCCGTTTCCCCCTGAAAAAGATTCATATTAAAATCATCCAAATTTGATAAAGCGGGATCTTTTGTAGAGACGTGCTCCATGCGCAAAATTTCTTTTTTCAACCTGTCACCTCATCTTTATGCCGAACAATAGGCAGTGTGATATTTACATCTGTTCCCTTGCCGGGGATGCTTCGGATATAAATGCCGTAGGTATCACCGAATAGCAATTTGATACGCTCATTTACATTACTGACGGCAATGCCGCCTTTTTCCTCTGAATTGCCGGAGGGAAGCTTATGGGAAAGCCGTTCATTCAAAGTATTGAGAATATCAGGCTCGATACCAATGCCGTTATCAGATACTTGTATCAGAAGCCTTTGCTGTGTAAGAATCAGATGAATAATAACCTCTCCGGCTCCCGCCTTTTTTTCAATCCCATGAAAGACAGCGTTTTCCACGACAGGCTGCAGCGTGAGCTTTGGCATAAACAATTCTAAAATCTGGGCATTGTCGCCCTCCATATCAATTTTTAGAGAGAGGCGGTTGCCGAACCGGTAATGCTGGATGGTATAATAATTGCTTATATTATCCAACTCGGCAGATACGGGCACCAGCTTATCCAAATCAGAGATCGTGTAGCGAAAAAAGGTGGCGAGAGCCTGTGTCATATTTGCAACCGTATCAATCTTGTTGGTAATCGCTTCACTTCGAATACATTCCAATGTATTATACAGAAAATGGGGGTTGATCTGATTTTGAAGTGCGAGGTACTGCGCCTGCTTTCTCAGACTTGTCATCTGATTACTGCGGTCCATGGATTCGCGAAGAGCTTTATAAAAAAGAAGATCCGAAGAGCTCCAGATGAGATAGCTGCTGTTCAGATAATCCTCGTGCTTTGTCAGCAGATAGTTCTCAATATCCTTTTCCTTTCGCAGGAGTGAAAAAAGGAGATAACCGCATAGGAAGCTTAAGCTCAAGGCTGCAAAACCAATGATCCCCATAAAAAACAAGGGGTATTTTTTGTCTAGGGCGTTAAGAAAAAGGAAGCTGCAATGGATGATTTCACATATTAAAACAAGCTTTAACAAAAGGGCTCGACAGGTTTTCAAAGCAGTCACCTCTATCCATATAATCTGCGGTATTCACTGGGTTTTAGGCCTGTGTATTTACGGAAGTTTTTGTTGAAGGTCTTTAGATCATTGTATCCGACACTTTTTGCGATGGTTTCTATCTTATCGTCAGAGGACTTCAAGAGATCCTTCGCCGTTTCGATCCGGGCATGGATCAAATATTTACTGAAATTCATTCCGGTCTCTTTTTTAAACATGGAGCTAAAATAAGCCTCGTTAAAGTTGATTTCAGCACAGATATCTTTGAGCGTGATGGCTTCGCTGATGTGATTTCGAATATAATCCTTTGCAATTTGAATCGGCCGGAGCTCCGCATGGCGTTTTTCATGGCAGTATTCGTCAAACAGGGCGCTGATGTGGCGCTGCAGTAAGGCGATGATTTCCGAGAGCTTGGAGCAATTCTGGATATCTTCATTAAACTGAAGGAAAAAGGAATCTTCATTGGAGATATGTACCTTATTTTTTTGCATACTTAAAATGTAGGCGTTGAGAAAGCCCTGTGCAAGCTGCAGAATCTCATATCCGGAAAGTCCGGGCTGTTCGATTGCCGTTTTCAGATCGGCGATCACCTGCAGAACCTCCGCCTTATTGAGGCTTTCAATGGCGGATTCCAGAGAGAGTATCAGTCTTTGCAAAAGATTGAGAAAAAAATCGGGATTTTTATGCTGCTCACTTCCGTCAAAGACATGATAGCTTCCGGCTACAATACGTTGATAAATGGCCCATTTAGCTTCCTTATACGCCGAATGTAAAAAGGAAAGCTCCCGGAAAATGCTGCTGATTCCAATGGTTACAGGCAGCGAACAGGTTATTTCTCTGTGATTTTTCAGATATTCCAGCAGCCTTTCCTGATGTTTGGGCATGGAGCGGATATTTTCATCGGAAAAATTAAGGATAAATACCAGCTGATTATCCATAATCGTATATCCAAATTCATAACAGATATCGGAGAGAAGAAACTTTATGATTCGCGACACCTTCTCATAGATATAGTCAATTTCCTTCTTGTTCTTGTAATCAAATCCGTCTATACGGACAAGCAAAAGCTGGTAATATCCAGCTTGAAAGGAGTAACCGTATTTTGCATTGATGGTTTTTTTGCTGAAATCAGCAGTGCTTTCAGGAGGAGAGGCAAGACAATGGAGAAAGAAATTCTTCTGCTGATTTTTCTCATTTCTGTAGTAGCCCTGCTCATATTTGTGGGTTAGGGCCTTTTCCCTGGCTTTTTCCAAATGATTTCGATAGATCCGCTCGAGGCTCATTTCAAGTTCTGTCTGATCAATTGGCTTTTGCAAATAGTCGATGACTCCAAGCCGAACGGCTTTTTGTGCATACTCAAACTGGCTGTAGCCGCTGATGATAATAAAGCTTATATTGGGGTTGCAGGCCTTTCCCATCTGAATCAGGTCCAGTCCGTCATATCCGGGCATTCGTATATCTGTGATAATTACATCCACCTCATTGTTTTTCAAAAAGGAAATGGCGTCTAATCCGTCTAAAGCGATTCCGACTACCTTCATATCGTAACGTTCCCAGGAAACGATATTATTGATTAATTCACAGATTTTGTATTCGTCGTCTGCAATCAGCACCTTTATCATAAAAACTCTCCTTACACGTGAAGACTGTGCACATTGTGGTATCTTCTGGGCTTTTCTCTTTGCTTTTGTGTCTATTATAACAACTTTCCGGGATTTGTCACTTGCTCACAGGGCTGGTTGTGAAGAACCCCCCTATAATTCTAAAAGTCACCGCGTTATAATCTGAAAATTTCGATGCTATAATTTCACCATATAAACCAATGCTTTTTTGTTTCAGGAAAGCCATGAGGTACAGGAAGGGGATAAAGCGATGGCAACAATGAAAGCGTTAAGAATGTATGCGCCGAACGATTTCAGGTTGGAGGACCTTTTGATACCGGAAATCGGACCGGATGATATTCTCATCAGGGTGAAGGGCTGCGGGATCTGTGCAGGGGATATTAAAACCTACCATGGGGGACAGCGTGTCTGGGGGAGGACTCCGGCAGATGCTTACATTGAGGCGCCCTGCATTGGAGGACATGAGTTCCATGGAGTTGTGGTGGAAAAGGGAGCGAATGTTACCAATGTGGAAATTGGTGAGAGAATTCTGGCGGAGCAGATTCTGCCCTGTGGAGAGTGCCGTTTCTGCCGGGAGGGGAACTACTGGATGTGCCAGCCGCACAGTATCTTCGGATTTAAGAATGAGGCTCAGGGCGGCTTTGCAGAGTATATGAGATTCCCTAAAAACAGCGTCATTCATAAGATCCCGGATGAAATGAGCGATGAGCAGGCTGTTCTGGTTGAGCCCTATGCCTGCGGAATGCATGCAGTGGAAAGAGCCGGTATTCAGCATACGGATGTGGTCGTTATCAGCGGTCTGGGCGCAATCGGACTTAGCATGGTGTGTGCGGCGAAGGCATTATCGCCAAAGCTTTTGATTGGATTGGATTTGAGACAGAACCGTCTTAATAAGGCAAAGAAATTCGGGGCGGATATTGTGCTGAATCCGGCAGAGGGCGATGTGGTAGAGAAGATCAAGGAGCTTACGGACGGCTATGGATGCGATGTATATATTGAGGCATCCGGCGGCGCGCCCAGCGTTATGCAGGGACTTCAGTCTGTCTGCAATATGGGCAGATATGTGCAGTTTGGCATTTTCCCCAAGGATGTTACGGCGGACTGGAACATCATCGGAGATACAAAGCATATGGACATTTACGGCTCCCATCTTTCCGGACACTGCTATAAGGCAGTGATGGACGGAATGGTAAACGGAACCTTTAAGACGGAGGGCGTGCTGTCCCATACATTTCCGCTGACAGAGTGGGAGAAGGCCTTTGAGGTGGCGGAAAAGGATCCGGATGCATTTAAGGTAGCTCTGCTCCCATAACAAATGACGCCTGGAAAGATTCAGAGCCCAGGGAGGACGAGGATTCACGGAAAAGTTTAAAATGGGCTTCTGAATTTTCATGGGAATAAATCTAAGAAAAGAGAGGTAGCAAGAATGAAGAACACACTTAAAAAAGCAGTTTGCCTGGCATTGGCTCTGACTATGACAGCAGCGCTGGCGGGATGCTCATCAAAGCCGGAGACTCCGGCGGAAGCTCCTGCAGAGTCTCCGGCCGCCGAGCAGGAGGAAAGCGCCGAAGCCCCGGAGGCTTCTAAGCCGGCAGCGGAGGGACAGACCTGGAAGGTTGGCTTTGCCCTGGAGTCCATGGACGTGGCCGTATGGAACACCATGTCAGAAGGTATGGCCGCAAAGGCAGAGGAGCTTGGAGTTGATTACACCTGTATGACCGCAAACAACGATGTGGCAACGCAGATTGCGAACATCGAGAATATGATTACACAGGGCTACAATGCCATCATTATTCACTCCTTTGACCGTGAGGCGTTTGCGGATATTGTGAACGAGGCAATTGCAGCAGGAATCGTGATTTGCGCTTATGACGATGAAATCATTGACGCAGCTACAGGCGAGCCCTGCAAGTATCCCATCACATTCCTTTGCGATAATTATGAGATAGGCCGCCGTGTAGGTACTATGGCCTGCGAGTGGGCTCTTGAGAACTATCCGGATGAGGAAGAGATTCAGATGGGCCTGCTGTGGCATCATGAGTTTGAGTATCAGCAGGATCGGGTGAGAGGTATGAAGGATGTAATCGCAGAGATGGATCCCAGAATTACCATTGTGGACGAGCAGGAAGGCCTTGTAGTAGAGGACGGCGTGGCAGCGGCAGAGGCATGGCTGCAGGCTTATCCGGATTTAAAGGGCGTTCTGGCCACCAATGATACCTGCCTTCTCGGCTTTTCAGAGGCATGGGTAGCGGCAGGCAAGGATATCAAGGATCCTACCTTTGGCATGTGGGGAAATGACGGTGTTGCAGATGCGATTGACATTGTTGCAGAGGGCGGAATCATCCGCGGCGATGTAGGACTTGATGTATACAATGGCGGCGCAGACGCTCTGGCGGCCTGTGTGGCGATTTTGAACGGCGAGTCGGCTGAGAGTGTTGTAATGCCTATGATCAATGTAACAGAGGAGACAGCGCCGGATTGGATGGCGGACGGAAATCTGTACAAAAAATAAGAGTTATTAACGCATATAGGCATTTGATGATGGGCGGCCGCAAGAGGGAGAAACGGTACATAGAAATGAAGTTTAACTTCCTGCGGTCGTCCTTTATAACTTCTTAGAAATGGAGCAGAGGTGTATGGATAAAAAAGTTGTATTGTCGCTGCGGAATATTTCAAAGGCATATCCCGGTGTACAGGCCCTGGATGATGTTTCCATTGATTTTAGAGAAGGCGAAGTCCATTGCATTATCGGTGAGAACGGGGCCGGGAAATCTACCTTTATTAAGATGATCTCAGGTGCAAATGTTCCGGACGAAGGCTGTATTGAATATATGAGTACCGTATACAGTGCAATGACTCCGGCCCTTTCCAAGGAGCTTGGGATTTGCGTGGTATACCAGGAGCTGAATCTGGCGGAGGATTTATCCGTAGCGGAAAATTTATATTTAGGCCAAAAAAAGAGCCGATTCTTTAATGCCAGGGATTTTGAAAGGGATGCACAGAAGGTATTTGATGAAATGGGGGTTCACATTGACTGCTCTGCAAGAGTGGAGGACCTTTCTGTTTCTTATATGCAGTTTGTGGAGATTGCAAAGTCTATATCGGGGAATGGGAGAGTTATCATTTTTGATGAGCCCACAGCGCCTCTGACAGAGGATGAGGTAGATAAGCTTCTTGATTTGATTTCGGATTTAAAAAAGAAAAATTATGTAATTATATACATTTCTCATAGATTGCAGGAATTATTCCGGATCGGCGATCGGGTGACCGTGCTTCGAGATGGAAAAAAGATTATCACGGACGATATGGCAAATGTTGACCAGGCAAAGCTGATTGCATATATGGTCGGACGTGAGATGTCCTTTGAATATCCGAAACGGGAGCATGCGCTTGGGGATGTGGTGCTGGAAGCAAAGGGAATTACAAACAGCAAGGTACACAATGTGTCCTTCCAGGTACGCGCCGGTGAGATCCTTGGAATCGGAGGGCTGGTGGGAGCGGGAAGATCGGAGCTTTTGCGTGCCGTATATGGAGCGGATCTTCGGGATGCGGGGGAAATCTACCTGAACGGAAAGCAGGTCCGCATCCATACCCCTGTGGAGGCGGTAAAGCTCGGGATTGGATTTGTCACAGAGGATCGGAAGCGTACCGGCCTTCTTCTGGAGGACAGCATCATTCAAAATATTTCCCTTGCAATTTTAAAACGGATTTCCAAAAGCTTTGTAATCGATCAGAAGCAGGAAAAGGAGATTGCCGCCAGGCAGATTGAGGATCTCCGTATTAAGACACCCTCCGGCGACAATGCGGCCAAATCCTTAAGCGGCGGCAATCAGCAGAAGGTGGTGCTGGGAAAGTGGCTTGCGGCAGACTGTAAGGTGCTCTTTATGGACGAGCCGACCCGGGGCGTTGATGTAGGCGCCAAGCAGGAGATCTACAGGCTTATGAATGAGCTTGCCAGGCAGGGGATTGCGATTGTCATGGTGTCATCCGAAATGGAAGAGCTGCTGGGTATGTCGGAGAGGGTCATTGTTCTTCACGAAGGAAGCAAAACGGGCGAGTTGTTTAAGGAAGAGTTTGACCAGGAGTCTGTGTTAACACTTGCATCCGGTATTTCAGAGGAGGTATAGCATGAAGCTTATTACATTATACAAAAAATATGGAGTTCTCTTTATTTTACTTGCATTGGTGATATTTTTCTCCTTTGCAGCGCCGATGTTTTTTTCCGTAACCAATCTGTTTAATATTTCCAAGCAGGTAGCGATTATGGCAATTCTCTCTGTCGGCATGACGTTTGTGCTGCTGACAGGAGGAATCGAGCTGTCCATGGGCTCCGTGATCTCTCTTGGCGTGGTGCTGATTTCCAAGATGGTTACAGAGGCGGGCCTTCCCATAGCAGTTTCCATGCTGGCGGCAGTTGTGACGGCGACCGTCCTGGGATTTATCGACGGACTTATCATTGCCAAGATTAAGGTTCCCCCATTGATCATTACTTTGGGAATGCAGATTTTCCTGTATGGCTTTACCTATACCATCTGTAACGGGCAGCCCGTATATGGAATCCCGGTATCCCTGAAATGGATTGGCCAGACCTATGTATTTGGCGTGATCCCCGTCTCGGCGATCCTGATGCTGATTGTCATTTTGATTGGTCATTTTATTCTGACAAAGACCTATCTTGGCCGCTACTTCTATGCAATCGGAAGCAACGAGGAGACGGCAAAGCTTTCCGGTATCAATGCAGACAAGATTCGAATACTTGCCTATACCTTCTGCGGATGTCTGGTGGGAATTGCAAGTATTGTGATGCTGGGGCGCATCGGCTCCGGACAGCCCAGCGCCGGCGACGGCTATGAGATGGATGTGCTTACCGGCTGTGTGCTGGGAGGCGTCAGCTTAAACGGCGGAAAAGGAAATGTGGCGAAGGCCTTTGCCGGGATTCTGGTAATCGGGGTATTGAGTAACGGTATGGCGCTGATGGGGCTGGATTCCTTTGCGCAGAAGATGGTAAAGGGCGTCGTTCTGATGCTGGCCGTTATTCTGGATAGTCTGCAGTTTATCGAAATTCGCAAAAAAGTGAAAGTGGTTTCTTAAAAAAGGAGATATAGAGGATGGAAGGAACAATGAAGACAGCCGTTATGACGGATGTAATGAAAATGGAATTTGTAGAAAGAGAGATTCCCAAACCCGCATCGGATGAGGTGCTGGTGAAGGTGGAATATGTGGGGATCTGCGGATCGGATTCTCACTATTTTGAAAAGGGCGCGATTGGCTCCTATGTTGTAAAGCCTCCCTTTGTGCTCGGACACGAGGCAGGGGGCACTGTGGTAGAGGTAGGAGACGCAGTAAAGCATCTGAAGGTGGGAGACCGGGTGGCGCTGGAGCCGGGTAAGACCTGCGGAACCTGTGAATTTTGCCGGAGCGGAAAATATAATCTTTGCCCGGAGGTAGAGTTCTTTGCAACGCCTCCTTATGACGGCGTATTTCAGGAGTATGTGGCGCATCAGGCGGATTTGTGCTTTAAGCTTCCGGAAAATGTAGACACCATGGAAGGCGGATTGATTGAACCCTTATCAGTAGGAATGCACGCGGCGGCTCAGGGAGACGCTCACCTTGGACAGCGGGCCGTTGTGATGGGGTCCGGCTGTATCGGCCTTGTCTCTATGATGTCCTTAAAGGCCCGGGGAGTCAGTGAGGTCTATGTCATTGATATCATGCAGAAGCGTCTTGACAAGGCGATGGAGCTCGGCGCAGACGGCGTCATCAACAGCAAAGAGGAAGATGTGGCTGCCAGGCTTCAGGAGCTGACAGAGGGGAAAGGCATTGATCTTATTATTGAAACGGCAGGCTCTGAGATTACCACCTCCCTGGCAATCCAGGTTGCAAAGAAGGGCGCGACCATTGTGCTTGTAGGATATAGCCCCAGCGGAGAGATGACCCTTCCTGTCAGCAGTATTTTGGACAAAGAGCTGACTGTAAAGTCCGTGTTCCGGTATCGTCATATCTATCCCATGGCAATTGCGGCAGTGGCAGGGGGGAAGGTGAATCTAAAAGGCATTGTGACAGATGTATTTGATTTTGATGATATTCAGAAGGCCATGGAGAGAAGCATCTACAATAAGGCGGATGTGGTAAAGGCTGTGATCAAGATTGGTTAGAGAGGCATACATATGAAAGCAGAACAGGTAGTATTAAAGGCAAGAAAATTGGGGAAATGCATTCCTGCATTTAATTGTCCTCATATCCCAATGGTGAAGCCCATTGCACAGGCGATTACAGACGAGAACAGCGTGGCGATGATTCAGGTGGCCCGTGTAGAGTGGGAAAAGTTCGAATCGGAAAGTCTGGAGCGCATTTCAGAGGAGTACGCAAAATACAGGGTGGAGGGACATACACTCTTACACTTGGATCACATTCCGGTGATCGACGAGGATTATTTGCGGGTGGATTATATGGATTTGATTTCCCGGGCCTTAAAGGCCGGATATGAGTCTGTCATGATTGACGGATCCAGGCTTAAGCTGGAGGAAAATATTAAGGTGACGGCAGAGGCGGCCGCGTTGGCCCATGAGGCGGGCGTCCCCATTGAGGCTGAGCTCGGAGCAGTTATGGGGCATGAGAACAAGGAAATGCCTCCTTATGAGGAAATCTTTTCCTCCAAGATGGGCTTTACCAGGCTGGACGAGGCAAAGCGCTTTGCAGCGGAAAGTAAGTGCGACTGGCTGTCTGTGGCAGTGGGAAACATTCATGGACAGGTAGCGGAGGCAGTCCGCAATCAGAAAAAACCGGAGGCCCGCATTGATATTGAACATGTGGCGGCTCTGTATCATGCAGCCGGAATTCCGCTGGTGCTTCACGGTGGAAGCGGAATTAAGCATGAAAGCGTATTGGAAGCTGTAGGAGCCGGGATTTCCAAGATCAATGTGGGAACCGAGGTGCGCCAGTGCTATGAATTTGCCCTGAAGGAAAAGCCGGGGGATATCGGATATGCGCAGGAAAGGGTTTATCTGAAGACGAGAGATTATATAAAGAATTACATGTATAATTCAAACCTGGCAGATGAAATGAAAAATCGATAGAAAATACATTCCAAGGGGCTGGCTCATTTGGTGACAGCCTCTTAAAAAAAGCCTTGATTCATTTTGAAAAGAATACAGGAATTTGCGGAAATCGAATACCCAAAAGGAGGATTTTGCATTTATGAGCAAAGGAATTGTGCTGGCAGGAAATATGATTGTAGATATCACCTATCCCATTGAGCGGTATCCGGCGGAAAGTGAGCTGACCACGGTCATGGAAGGAATTGAGCGCTCTACCGGCGGCCTTGTATGTAATGTGATTACGGATCTTGCGAAGCTGGACGAGACGCTGCCTTTGCAGGCCATTGGTCTGATTGGAGAGGATTCGGAAGGGGATTTGGTTGAGGAGCAGCTTGGTAAAATGAAAAATATTGATTTGAGCCAGGTAGTGCGGACCGGAAAAAGCTCCATTACAATGGTGATGAGCAGCAGGGAGAATAAGAAACGTACCTTCTTCCAGTATCATGGAAATAATGCCTATTTTGATGAGAGCTATATGGATTGGGACTGCGTGAAGGGAGATATCATCCATGTGGGATACATTCTTCTGCTGGATGCTCTGGACGCAGAGGATGAGGTGTATGGAACGAAGATGGCCCGTCTTCTGAAGCATGCCCAGGAGCATGGATTGAAAACCTCCATTGACGTAGTGACAGAGACAGGCAATCGCTTTATGAAGCTTGTTCCGCCGGCCTTAAGGTATACGGATTACTGTGTGATCAACGAGAGTGAAGCGCAGCAGGTTACCGGTGTATTGCTGCGGGATGCAGAGGATCGTCTGTATCCGGAGCATATGCGAGAGGCCCTTTCTAAAATGAGGGAGATGGGGGTGTCCACCTGGGCTGTGATCCACTGTCCGGAAGGCGGCTATGGGATGGATGAGGCAGGAAATTATGTAGAGCTGCCAAGCTTGAAGCTTCCGAAAGGGTATATCAAGGGTTCCGTAGGCGCAGGGGATGCTTTCTGTGCAGGTGTGCTCTATGGAGCGGAAAAGGGGTATCGCTTAAGAGAGGCAATTCGGCTGGGAATCTGTGCGGCCGGAGCATCGCTTTCCGAGCAAAATGCCACAGACGGTATGCGGCCGGTTTCGGAGGTACTGAAGCTGGGCGAGCTCTACGGATTTTTTGGCTAAAGCTGCAGTACATGCTTTTTAAGCAAACGTGATACCTCATCCAGGTCAATAGGCTTTGCCACGTGGGCATTCATTCCGCTGTTCAAACAATTCTGAATATCTTCTGCAAAGGCATCCGCAGTCATGGCAATGATGGGGATGGTCTTTGCGTCGGGCCGGTTTAGGGCGCGGATAGCCTTTGTGGCCTCCAGACCGGTCATGACAGGCATTCGAAGATCCATGAGAATAGCGTCATAGAAGCCAACCTCCGAGGCCTGAAATTTCTCCAGACAAATCTCACCGTTTTCCGCCCAAGTGAGAGTAAGTCCCAGATCCGAGAGAAGCTCACTGGCAATCTCCCAGTTCAGGTCATTGTCCTCTGCCAGAAGAATCCGCCGGCCGATAAAGTCGGCCTGTGACTTGGAAGCAACCGGAAGAGACGCTGTCACTCCGGAAAGATAGGGCTTCAGGCCATAGAACAAGGTAGAGCGAAAGAGAGGCTTGGAGAGAAAATCCGTAACTCCGGCTGCTTTCGCTTCTGCGGAAATTTCGCTCCAGTCGTAGGCGGAGGTGAGCAGAACGGGAAGCTCATTTCCGTAAATGCTTCGAATCTTCCGGGCCAAAGCGATGCCGTCCATCTCCGGCAGCTTCCAGTCTGATAAAATAAGCTGATAGGCCTCCTGGCTTTCGAACCGGAGAGCCATCTGTTCCAGGGCGCTCTTGGCATCCAGAGTCCAATCTGCATAGATTCCCATGGAAGAGAGGGCGGCAACGGTGCTTTCGCAGAGCTGGGGATCATCGTCTACCACCAGCACCCGGCAGCCGGGCAGAACCATGTCCACCTCCTGAAGCTGTGCCTTTTTAAGATCCAGGATCACATGGAAACGGCTGCCCTTGTCCAGCTCACTTTGCACCTTAATCGTACCTTCCATAGCATCCACAATGTACTTGGTAATGGCCATGCCAAGACCGCTGCCCTCTGTTTTTTGAACCCGCTTGCTGTCGGCCCGGCTGAAGGAGTCAAAGATACGCTCCTGAAATTCCGGCGTCATGCCGATTCCGTTATCCTCTACGACAAGATGAATGCGGATATAGGGCTCTCCCTTGGGAGAGGCCTCCTCATACAGAGAGAGCTGAATAGAGCCGCCCTCCGGAGTGAATTTTACGGAATTTCCCAATATATTTAATAAAATCTGAGTCAGACGGACGCTGTCGCAGCAGATATCCTCCGCAGAAATATCGCGGATAAAGACGTCGAATTTCTGATGCTTAAGATGGAGCTGTGGCTGAAGAATGGTGACAATTCCTTCCACCACCTCCCGAAGGGAGATCTGCTCGGTGGAAAGAGTCATTTTCCCGCTTTCAATCTTGGACATATCCAATACGTCATTGATGAGACCCAGCAAATGCTTGCTGGACAAGTTGATCTTTTTCAGGCAATTTTCCACCTTTTGTTTGTTGTCAATATTTGCCATGGCAATGGCAGTCATTCCGGTAATGGCATTCATGGGAGTGCGGATATCATGGCTCATGTTGGAGAGAAATTCACTCTTGGCTTTGTTGGCATAGACTGCCTCCTGGCGAAGACGGTTGAGCTCTTCCATCTTTTTCTTCATTTCCTGCAGATAGGCGCCGAAAACCCAGATAAGTGCGGCGATGATAATGATACAGCCGCCTACCTCCATATACAGCCAGCTGTGGTTTAGCCGGGAGATTTCCTGATCCAGGGCGCTATAGGGCATAATGACAATCAAAAACCAATCCGAATATGCAAGCTTGGTGCAGTGGAGATGGCGGCGTTCTCCGTCCACCGTGAGGACGGCAGAGTAATGCTGAGTCTGGCTCAGGGCGGACTGAATATCGGTTACCAGGTTCTCGGCATCGTGGGTGAGCTCCGTGTAAAGCTGCTCAAAATAGTTATTCTGGGAGGAATCCCGGTTTTGAAAGGGAAAGGTTCCGTCCGGCCGAATGATATGGGAGTAGACAGGGGAATCCAGGACATCCAGAGAGAGGGTGTCGCTGATGTATTCTGCAGAGAGTCCGGCTACAAGGGCAATGTACTCCGGATTTTGTTTTTGAAGGGCGGTACTTGGAAGGCCAATCAGTACCTGGGGATTTTGGGAAGAATCCAAAGCCATGCCGATGCGCCGCTCACCATTGTGAAGAGCTGTCAAAAAGTCCTCGGGGTTCTGTAAGGTGAGCGTTTCCCCGTAAATGGTCTCAAGCGTCCCGTTCGAGGTATAGAAGGACAGAGATTCAAAGCCGCGGATTTTAGCGCCCTCGGTGAGAAATTCCTTCCTATGTTCCTGGCTCACCTCACTGGTATCGGAGGAGGTGATAAGGGTCTTAAGCTGTGAAAAGCGCAGATCAATGGTGGAGGAAAAGTGCAGGGCAATTTCTTCGCTCATATTGTGCATATAGATATCGCTGATGGCGCTGATAGTTTTGGAGCTCTTTTTATTCATAAAGATGGCAGAAAAGATAAAAATACCAACACAGAGTACCAACACCAGGGAAAGCTTTGTGAGAAAAAGCCGGTGTGTTCTGTTGACCGTATGACTGCGCATGGTTGCCTCCTGATATCTTGAGCCTGGGGCTGTTTCTTCTTATTATACTAGAATTGCAGTATATTTCAAGATTTATTATTGGGGTCGTCCGAACCGTAACCTTTACTGTAACATTTTCACAAAACCCCTCCCGGGGGATATTGACTTCCCTATGCAAGAGTGATAAAATTTAAGACATGTAGTGGAGTGTCAAATATAATAAACCCAAGGAGGGACAGATACTATGAGCGTATTAACAGATTTGATTTATGGCGGCTCCAATGCTGTTGCGGGCCTTACGGAGAACGCGGTCAATGAGGCGATTGCAAAGCACGGAGAGGACAAGAAGGTTGCTATGCCGGATACGGCGTATTTCCTGCCTACCATCTACGCGGCTACGGGTGTGAAGGTGAGTAAATTAGGCGACCTGCCTGCCTGTGTGGGTGTGCTGAAAAGCCTGATTACCAACAAGGAGGATTTGGGAGATGCCTTAAATGCCGGCCTTGCCACAGCAGTGGGAGCGGAGATTATCGAGGCTCTTAAATATGTGGAGAGTGCAGATCCTTATGCAGAGGACAGCGGTATTGGATTTGTTCCGGACCCCATCATCCGTTCTCTCGGCGTTCCGCTTGTAACCGGCGATATTCCCGGCGTAGCCGTTGTGCTTGGCAAGGCGGATGACGCTGCAAATGTTGTGGATGTAGTAAAGGATTATCAGAGTAAGGGTATCATGACCTTCCTTATCGGCGATGTGATTGAGCAGTGCGTGGAGGGCGGCGTGAAGATCGGCCTGGATTTTCGTGTAGTGCCTCTGGGACATGATGTAACTTCTGTCATTCATGTAGTAACCGTAGCCATTCGTGCGGCGCTCATCTTCGGTAATGTGACACCGGGGGATCTGCCGGGACTTCTGGCTTACACCAAGGAGAGAGTTCCTGCATTTGTAAATACCTTTGGTGCGCTCAATGAGGTAGTGGTGTCCGCAGGCGCAGGCGCAATTGCCCTTGGCTTCCCGGTTGTGGTAGACGTAGATCTGGGCGAGAATCAGGTGCCGGGCGCACTGGAGTCTGTGACGGATCACGCTATGACCGTGAAGAAGTCCTTGGAGCTTCGCAATATTAAGATTAAGGTGAAGGAGCTTCCTATTCCCGTTGCATTTGCCTCTGCATTTGAGGGCGAGATTATCCGTAAGGGCGATATGCAGGTAGAGTTCAGCTCTCACAAGCAGCCCACCTGTGAGCTGGTTCAGACGAGAGCGGACAGCGAGGTGGAGGATCATAAGATCACCATCGTTGGCGGCGATTTGGATGCTTTGGAGGCAGGCGGGACCTATGCGCTGGCTACCTTTGTGGAGGTTGCAGGCGCTAAGATGCAGTCTGACTTTGAGTCGGTTATCGAGCGTAAGATTCATGCATGGTTCAACTACATGGAGGGTGTGATGCACACCGGACAGAGAAACCAGATTCGTGTGCGTATCAATAAGGAGGCCTTTGAGAAGGGGCTGCGTTTGACTCATTTTGCAGAGGTTCTCTATGCCATGATTATGGATGAGTTTGATATTGTTGTGGATAAATGCCAGATTACCATGGTGACGGATGCTGCTAAGGTGCAGGAGATTCTGGATGGTACGGCTATGCCGGCTTATGCGGCGAGAGATCAGAGACTGGAATCTCTGACAGACGAGAGTGTGGATGTATTCTATACCTGTACGCTGTGTCAGTCCTTTGCTCCCTCTCACTGCTGTGTGGTGACGCCGGAGAGACTGGGACTTTGCGGAGCCGTTTCTTGGCTGGATGCAAAGGCGACCAAGGAGCTGACGCCTACCGGACCCTGCCAGCCGATTTCCAAGGAGGGCTGTGAGGATGAGGTGAAGGGTGTATATCCGGATGTAAACCGTATGGTGGAGCAGGCTACGCAGGGGGCGCTTTCTAAGGTTACGCTGTATTCTATTATGGAGGATCCTATGACTTCTTGTGGATGCTTTGAGTGTATTTGCGGTATTGAGCCCTTCTCTAATGGTGTGATTATTGCTAATCGTGAGTATGCGGGTATGACGCCTCTGGGAATGACTTTTGGTGAGTTGGCTTCTATGACCGGCGGCGGTGTTCAGACGCCTGGATTTATGGGACACGGCAGACATTTTATTGCTTCCAAGAAGTTTATGAGCGCGGAGGGCGGCTTTGAGCGTATTGTATGGATGCCTAAGGAGCTCAAGGATGATGTGGCTGAGCGGTTGAATAAGTCTGCGAAGGAGAAATATGGTATTGATAACTTCTGTGATATGATTGCGGATGAGACGATTGCTACGGATGAGGAGACTTTAATGGCCTTCTTGACGGAGAAGAGCCATCCTGTGTTGGGATTGGATCCGATTATGTAAAAGGAGCTTACTGTTTCGGAATGGTGTAGATTTTAGTGTGTTTGGTAGGTAGTGGAGGAGTCGCCACAAAATAAGGCTGCAGTCTTATTTTGCGGCGACTCCTTTTATGCTATACTGTAGAGGAAGGAGTTTAAAAATATAGATAGGGAGGAACTTACAGATGATGGGGAGAGAACGATGTGGGCAGCAAAGGGGCGGTATTTTTATCTTTGTAATCTTATTGGCAGTTTTGGCCATGAGCTTATATGGCTGTGGGAAGGATATGGAAGCGGAGGAGCGGCCGGAGAGCTCTGTGCAGGAGCAGGAGCCGGAGGAGGCCGTTTCCGACGGGGGAGAGGAGCCAGGTGTACCAAAAGAAAGTCCGGAGGCGCCCGTGGATGTTGTGGATATTGGATCAGAGCAGCTCGGTGGGCTTATAGAGGCTCTTTGCAATTTTTATAATCCTATAAGGACGATGGAAGAGGATCCTGCGGGGTTTTGCCATGGTATCATGATGTGGAGCTGTTCGGAGGATACCGTTCAAAAGCTTTTGGAGCATTATCCGGATGCTTATAAGGAGGATTATTGGCTGTGTATACCGGAGGATTCGGTGAAGGATTTTCTGAGAAATTCTGTAGGTATGGATGATATTTCCTTTTTGACGGAGGTTAGTATAGAGGGAGCGGGTTACAGTACTTATTCCGACGGAGTCTTTGCCGTGGTGCATCCGGATACTGGGGATTACTGGTGGGAGCAGCCGGTGATCGCAGAGGTGGAAAGGGTATCGGATACGGAAATACGGGTTACAGGGACGATTGTTCAGGGAGTGACGGAAGATACCAGTATGACCTCCTTTATTTTGTATATGAGGGAAAATGCGGACAGTATCTGGGGCGGCTATACGTTAGACGCCATTGAGCAGTGGGATACGTATCTTTTGCCGGATGCAGATAAGAGGTATTATACCGAGGAAGAGATCAAGGATTGGTCCGATGTTCAGCTGCGTCGCGCAAGAAATGAGATTTATGCCAGACATGGAAGGATATTTGAGGATGAACTCCTTCGCGATTATTTTGAAGGAATGGATTGGTATACGGGTACGCTTTCGGCTTCTGAGTTTGATGAGTCGGTATTCAATGAATATGAGCAGGCAAATAAGGATTTGCTGATTGGATATGAGGAGAAGATGGGATACCGGTAAGGGAACTGAAAGGGAAGGGGATGTTGTATGAAGCTGGAAAGGATTAGGCACAAGTTTACGGTATGTACAGTTGCAGATGAGAATGAGATCGATCTGACAAGAGAATTCTGCTTTGTTGGAAAGACCGATGAAGAGTTTTCCCTGGTTTGTCCTACAAAAGAGGTACCGGAGCATACCCTGCGTCGGGAGGATGGATGGAGAGCTTTTCGCATTGAGGGAGAGCTTGATTTCTCTTTGATTGGAATATTGGCGAAGCTTTCCGACCTGCTGGCTAAGGAGCGTATTGGGATCTTTGTGGTGTCTACCTATCGGACAGACTATGTACTGGTGAAAGGCGAGCAGTATGAGCAGGCCCTTGGCGCCCTTGCCCGGGCCGGATACGAGATTGCTTGAAAAGAATATCCGAAGCAGATATTTTTTGGAGTAAAGAAAAAATTGAGGATGTGGATTGAAATCAGTAACCCATGCCACCCTTCACGAAGCCAATACGTCATCCTCCACACAAAAAGAAACGATATTCTTTTTCATAAGTAGAGCATGTCTTGTATGATTATTCCTCATGCGGGTAAGGGTAAGGAAATATAGATCATAAACATAAAATATAAAAAGGAGAATCCAATTTTATGCGAGCAACCGTCCTAGTAGACAACCTGACAAAAAACAACCTTTCTCCGGAGTGGGGCCTGTCCTTCTATCTGGAGTATGAGGGCAAAAAAATTCTCCTGGACACAGGAGCCTCCGGGCGTTTTCTGCAAAATGCCGAAGCCATGGGGCTGAACCTTGCAGAGATAGACTGCGGTGTGCTGTCCCATGCCCACTACGATCATGCAGACGGTATGGGAGCCTTCTTTGCCTGCAATTCAAAGGCTGTATTCTACTTAAGGGAGGGCACGAGGGAGAATTGCTACGGAAAGAAGTGGTGCTTTCGCAAATACATAGGCATACACAGAGGCTTTCTTAAGACCTATCGGGATCAGATTCGTTACGTATCCGGAACCTATGAGCTTCTTCCGGGCGTTACCCTGGTGCCTCACAGCACTCCGGGACTGGAAGAAATTGCCAAACGAGTGGACCTGTATGTGAAGGAGGGAGGCAGGCTTCGGCCGGATTCCTTTGCTCACGAACAGAGCCTGGTCTTTGATACGCCCAAGGGGCTTGTGATTTTCAGCAGCTGCTCTCACGGAGGAGCCGACAACATTATCCGGGAAATCGAGGCCGCATTTCACGGGAAGAGGCTCTACGCCATGCTGGGAGGCTTTCATCTCTACAAATCCTCCGAAAAAGAGGTGCGGGCTCTGGCAGAGCGGATCCGCAGGACGGGAATCCAAAAAATTTACACCGGACACTGTACAGGAAAAGCGGCATTTGCTATATTAGAGGAAGAGCTTAAAGACTGCGCCCGGCAGATTTATACCGGGATGGAGATCGAGCTGTAGGTCTTATGTGCAAAGGGCGCAAAAAGGATAAACAGGGAGGAGACACATGAACATAAAAGGCGCATTTTTTGATATTGACGGGACTCTGATTTCCCATAAGGACGGAAGTGTTCCGGAGGATACACGGAGGGCTCTTGGAATGCTTCAGGAGCGGGGAATCCGCATTTTTACCTCCACGGGAAGGCATATTTTAGAATTTCCCCAGCTTCCCGTAAACGACATTGCCTTTGACGGCTATGTGCTTCTGAACGGCCAGCTCTGCCTCAATCACAGGCGGGAGGTTTTGTCCGGTTCTCCCATCGAGGAGTACGATATCAATCAGGTTCTTCCCCTGTTCGAGGAGAGAAAGCTTCCCATTGCCTTTGTAGAAAAGGACAGACTCTATATCAATAGGATTGACGAGAGAGTCATAGAGGCGCAGAAGGCCATTTCCTCCGAGCTTCCACCGTTAGGTGAATACAGGAAGGGAGAGCCTGTCTACCTGGTAAATGTGTTCTCGGAGCGGGAAAAGGCATATGAGGTCCTTGCCCGGATGCCTCACTGTAAGCTCACCTGGTGGACGGAGTACGGAACAGACATCATTGCCCAAAGCGGCGGCAAGGCCATGGGGATGAAGCAGATGCTTCGGTTTCACGGGATCCGCTCGGAGGAAATCATTGCCTTCGGCGACGGGGAAAATGACGCCGATATGATGGAATTTGCCGGCATCGGCGTGGCCATGGGAAATGGCGAGGATCTGGTGAAGAGGCGGGCCGACTATGTGACGGATGATGTGGATGCGGGAGGCATCCTCCATGCCCTGAAGCATTATGGTATTTTATAGTCCCGGGACAACAGTACCAGAGAAAAGAAGCGAAAAAAGGAGACAGGGATGTTATCATTTGAAAGTGATTATATAGAAGGCGCTCATGAGCAGATTTTGCAGCGCCTCGTGGAGACGAATCTGGAGCAGCTTAGCGGCTATGGGCAGGATATTTACTGTGAACGGGCAAAGGAAAAGATACGTAAGGCCTGTGCATGCTCTGAGGCGGATATTTTCTTTCTGACAGGCGGCACCCAGACCAATACCATTGCCATTGACGCCCTCTTAAAGCCTTATGAGGGGGTTGTGGCGGCAAAGACAGGTCATGTGAGCACCCATGAGGCCGGAGCCATTGAGCATCACGGACATAAAGTGCTGGAGCTTTCCCAGCATCAGGGAAAAATAAGCGGGGAAGAGCTAAGGGCATTTCTGGAGCGCTTTTGGCAGGATGAGAATCATGAGCATATGGTATTTCCGGGAATGGTTTATATTTCCCATCCTACGGAATACGGAACCCTCTATACAAAGGCGGAGCTTGAGGAGCTCTCCACGGTCTGTCATGCCTATGAGATTCCTCTTTACCTGGACGGGGCGCGTTTAGGATACGGTCTTATGAGTCCGGGTACGGATGTAACCCTTCCCATTATTGCAAAATGCTGTGACGCCTTTTATATCGGAGGAACCAAGGTGGGAGCTCTGTGCGGGGAAGCCCTGGTGTTTCCCAAGAAAAATATGCCTAAGTATTTTTTGACCATTGTCAAACAGCACGGGGCGCTTTTGGCAAAGGGGCGGCTTTTGGGAATCCAGTTTGATACCCTGTTTACGGACGATTTATATTTTCAAATCAGCCGTCACGCCATAGAGATGGCAATGCTTTTAAAGGAGGGGATTTTAAGAAAGGGATATGCCTGTTGTCTGGAATCTCCCACCAATCAGCAATTTGTGCTTCTTGAGAACGCCAAGTATCAGGCTTTGAAAAGGGAGGTTGCCATGAGCTTCTGGGAGAAGCCGGATTCGGAGCATACGGTTGTCCGGCTTGCCACAAGCTGGGCCACAAGGCAGGAGGACGTGGAGGCATTTTTGGCGCTGCTTTAGCGTTGCGGCAGATAGACGGGATTTTATTCATAGGGAGAAAGCAGGGATTGTGTGAGCCAGGAAGAAAGATTAAGGGAACTGGATGAAAAAATCAGACAGGCAGAGGCCGAGGGTGATATAAAAAGCCAGGTGGATTACCTTGAGGAGGCGGTAAAGCTTGCCCGAGAGCTTTACGGTACGGGAAGCAACCGGCATATTGAGCTTCAAAGCGAATACGGAGGGCTTCTCAAGTATGTGGGAAGGCCGGGGGAGGCGGTAGAGCAGCTTGTGGAGGTGACGAAGCTGCTTGAGCCGGGAGAGGATCCCTTGAATTATGCCACGGCCCTTGTGAATCTGGCAGGCGCCTGCCGGTTTGCCAGAGACCTTGAAAAAAGCGAGGCGCTGTACCTGGAGGCGAGAGAGCTGGTAAAAGGGGAGGACTACCTCTATGCCAGTATTTGTAATAACCTAGGAATTTTATACCAGGATCAGAGGCGCTATGAGGAGGCAAAGGAGCAGCATAGAAAGAGCAAGGAGCTTCTTAAAAAGGATTCGGAGCATCGGGAGGAATATCTTACAACCCTGGGGAATCTGGCGGCAGTCTGCCTGGCAGAGGGAAAATACGATGAGTCCGAGGCGCTCCTTGATGAGGCGGAGGAACAGGTGAGGGCCTTTGGGTGGACCGAGCAGACTCTCTACGCTTCCCTGCTCAATCAGAAGGCGGCGCTGTATTATCATATGGGGAAATGCCCGGAAGCCCTCAAGCTGTTTCGAACGGCCTATGACATCTGTGAGAAAAAGCTGGGCAGGAAAAGTGAGGCCTGTATGGGGATAGAGCGCAGTATCCGGGTGGTGGAGGAAAGCCTTAAGAAAGGCAGCTGAAGCGGAGGGAAAGAGATGAAGGGGTTGAAGCTTTCGGAGCAGTTTTTTGAGGAAGAGCTGTATCCGCTGTTAAAGGAGTCAAAGGAGGAGCTGCTCTATCATGGGGCCTTCGGCCTTGTGGGTCCGGGCTCCGAATGCCTGGGCTTTGATGACGAGACCTCCTGGGATCACGATTTTACGCCTCTGTGCTGCATCTGGGTGCGAAGGGAGGACATGGACGCATATGGGAGCCGATTTCGGGAACTGCTCGGAAGGCTTCCAAAGGAATACAGGGGCTTTCCGCTTATGCCCTCCGGGGGACTTACGTCCGGGCGAAGAGGGGTGCTGGAGCTGGAGCGCTTTTACTACAGCTTTCTGGGATGTGAGGGGATCCCCCAAAGTCTGGCGGATTGGAGCCGGATTCCGGAGGCATTTTTGGCCACAGCGGTGAACGGGGCAGTGTTTCTGGATTTGGAGGGCAGCTTTACCAGGATGCGGGAGTCTTTGCTGGCCTACTATCCCCAGGATATCTGGCTGCATCGAATGGCCTATTGCTGTACAAAGATTGCCCAGGCAGGCCAGTACAATTATCCCAGGTGCATCAAAAGAGGCGAGTGGACGGCGGCGTCCCTGGCAAAAGGGGAGTTTCTGGAATATGCCATCCGCCTGTTGTATCTGCTGAATCGGAAGTACTGCCCGTTCTATAAATGGATGCACCGGGGGCTAGGGGAGCTTCCCTTGTTTGGACATGAGGGACAGCGAAGAAGCAATGAGCTTGTAAGGGAAGCGGACGGACATGCGGCGGCAGAGAAGATAGAGGATTGGTGTGAATCGCTCTTTTTTGCTATGGACCAGGTACTTAACCTATCTCCCGGAAGCGGATTTTTTCTGGAGTACGCACAGGAGCTTCAGGGGAGAATTGAAAATGAGGCGTACAGAAAGCGTGGAGCATGGGCGGAATCATAAGTAAGATTTTGGATTTGGAATGGGAAATGTTTCAGAAAACCCGGAATATCGGGGGGCGGGCGCCCTGCCAGGATGATAAAAGAACCTTTTATCTGATGCGGGAGAGCCAGTGGAGTATTTTTTCAAAGAGAGCTTTGGAGCAGTATTACCGGGATCTTTGTGAGGCCGAAAGCCAGGGGCGGAATATGGTATCCGAGAAATACGGCTATATGATGGAAAGCTACGATCCGGAAGGATTTGAGGAGATCAAAGCCATGCTTCCCGAAAAGAGCGTGGAGGAGAGAAAGCTGGTAGAGGAGATTGTGGCGCTTCACCTGGGGTGGTACGAGGAGGTCCGGGCCCGATTCCCGCATTTTGCGGCCAGGGGAAGGGTTTTACACAGCAGCGAGGATCGGATCGGGGACGTATCCATAGAAACGTATTTGCGGGGAGAACTTAAGACTGGCTCCAGAGCCTTTCTGGAGATTTGTCTTAGCGACTTCCAACAGTGCAAGGGAGAGGGAAGGAACCTGGTTGAGGAAAATTATCAGGCTATGGCCAAGGCATACGGCTATGAGGATCTTGAGGATGCGGAGGCATGCATAGCGGCTTCGGAAGCACCGTAACGGCTGTAGCGAAAGCCATTCTCTATGAAAAAATGAAAAAATATCCCCCGGGGTGGCTTGTGAACATTTTAACAGGTGTATATAATCAGAAGTGTCAATAACGGCAGACAATGATGTTTCCCTTTTTTTCCTTGGCGCCATTTTCGTTGTCTGCGGGAAAATAAGAACAGTAGGATAGGACAGCGAGGTTATACACAGATGAAAAACAAATGGATTTCTTTTATGATAGCAGCAATTCTTGGGGCAGGGATGCTTACGGCCTGTGGCTCCGGGAAGGAAGCCCCGGGGGGGGATGCCATAGGGCAGGAAACGCAGGGCGTGAGGACGGAGAGCCCTTCGGGTGCGGCAGAGGATTCGGTGATTGTGGCCATGGGGCCAAATTCAGAGCCGGAGGCCGGCTTTGATCCGGCCTATGGCTGGGGAGCCGGCGAGCATGTACACGAGCCTCTGATTCAGAGCACCCTGACCGTTACCAACCCGGATCTTTCCATCGGATACGATCTGGCTACCGGCATGGAGGTCAGCGAGGACGGCATGACCTGGACGGTCACCATTCGGGACGATGTGAAATTTACGGACGGAGAGCCCCTGACGGCCTCGGATGTGGCCTTTACCTACAATACGGTGAAAGCCGTAAGCTCCGTCAATGATTTTACCATGCTGAAAGAGGCAAAGGCCGTAGACGACACAACCGTAGAGTTCCATATGGCACAGGCCTACTCCATCTGGCCCTATACCATGGCAATTGTGGGAATTGTGCCCGAGCATGCATACGGACCTGATTACGGGGAGCATCCCATCGGTTCCGGGCGGTATCTCATGAAGCAGTGGGATAAGGGACAGCAGATTATCCTGGAGGCCAATCCGGATTATTACGGTGAGGAAATCAAGATGAAGCGGGTGACCGTGGTATTCATGGAGGAGGATGCGGCCTTTGCGGCGGCAAAGGCCGGCCAGGTAGATTTGGCCTACACGGCTGCCGCCTACTCAGATCAGGCGGTGGACGGCTATGAGCTCCTTTCCTTTGAAACCGTGGATAACCGGGGCTTTAATCTTCCGGCCATTCCGGCCGGGACAGATGAGGCCGGAAACGCCGTTGGCAATGACTTTACCAGTGATGTGGAGGTGCGCCGGGCCATCAATATCGGTCTTGACCGGCAGGAAATGCTGGAACATGTGGTAAACAGCTACGGAACGCCGGCTTACAGTGTCTGCGACAAGATGCCCTGGTATAACAGTGTGGCTGAGGTGACGTACGATCCGGAGAAGGCAAAGGCCATACTGGAGGAAGCAGGATGGATCGAGGGAGCCGACGGCATCCGGGAAAAGAACGGTGTGCAGGCAGCCTTTCGTCTGCTGTATCCGGCCAACGATTCTCTGCGGCAGGCCCTGGCAGCTGATACCCAGAATCAGCTTGCAAAGCTTGGCATTGAGGTAACCATCGAGGGAGTAGGCTGGGATACGGCCTACGATCGGGCTCAGGCGGAGCCTCTCATGTGGGGCTGGGGAGCCCATTCTCCTATGGAGCTTTACAATATTTATCACACCCTGGAAAACGGACTGGCAGGCTTCTCCCCCTATTCCAACGAGACGGTTGACCGGTATATGGACGAGGCTCTGGCGGCCGGTGATCTGGAAGACTCCTATGAGCTCTGGCAGAAGGCCCAGTGGGACGGAAGCACCGGCGTCACTCAGGAGGGAGACATTCCCTGGATCTGGCTGGTCAATATTGACCATCTGTACTGGTCAAGGGAGAACCTTCAGGTGGCAGAGCAGAAGCTCCATCCCCACGGACACGGCTGGTCCATTGTCAACAACGTGGATCAGTGGAGCTGGAAGTAGAAGGAGCCTTCGGATAAAGAAGCAAACCCATTATAACCTATCATAAAGCAAAGCAGGAGCTGCTTTCGGCGGCTCCCCTTTGTGTGTTATACAGGGTAAAATGTACGGAATGGGGTTTGCGGAACTGGAATAGAGGTAGATTCGTGAAAAAGCATTTTCTTTTTATCATAAAACAAGCCATTCGGATGATTTTGCTGCTGGTATGTGTCAGTATAGCGGCATTTTTTCTGGTCTCCATCTCCCCGGTGGATCCTTTGCAGGCCAATGTAGGCCAGGCGGCTCTTGGGAGCATGAGTCAGGAGCAGATTGCAAAGCTGGAGGCCTACTGGGGCGTGGGGCAGCCTCCCGCAGAGCGGTTCCTTGCCTGGGCTTTGGATTTTTTCCGGGGAGATATGGGAATTTCCCTTCTGTACCGGCGGCCTGTGTCTGAGGTCATAGCCGTGAAGCTTGCCAATTCCATCTGGATTCTGGCCCTTGCCTGGCTCCTTTCCGGCGTGATCGGATTTTATCTGGGAGCTCTGGCGGGGATGAAGCGGGGAACCTGGGTGGATAAGGTTATCAAGGGGTATTCCCTGCTCATCGCCAGTACCCCCGCCTTTTGGCTGGCTCTGGTGCTTTTGATGGTCTTTGCAGTGTGGCTTAAGCTGCTTCCGGTGGGCCTAAGCGTGCCCATTGGCATGGAGGCCGTGCATGTGACCCTGGCAGACCGCGTCCGCCATGCCATTTTGCCGGCTCTAACCTTAAGCATTACGGGGATTTCCAATATCGCCCTGCACACCCGGGAGAAAATGATTGATATCATGGAGAGCGATTATGTGCTCTTTGCAAGGGCGAGAGGGGAGAGCGGATGGAGTATTTTTCGCAATCACGGCTTTCGCAATGTGATCCTTCCGGCTATGACCCTGCAATTTGCCTCCATCAGTGAAATCTTCGGCGGCTCCGTTCTGGTGGAGGAGATTTTTTCCTATCCGGGCCTCGGACAGGCGGCGGTGACGGCGGGAATCGGAAGCGATGTGCCTCTGCTTCTTGGCATTACGGTGATCAGTGCGGCCATTGTGTTCGGCGGCAATCTCATCGCCAATCTGCTGTACGGGATTGTAGATCCCCGCATTCGGAAAGGAGGTGCCGGGCTGTGAGGCGTTTCAATGGAAGACAGCGGACGGCCCTCCTATTCGGACTGGCGGTTCTGTTTCTCATTCTCATTACTTTGCTTGGACAGCTCTATGCCGAGGAGGCTATGGCGACTGATTTTTCCAGAAAGGATCGAGCCCCCTGTCTGGCGTATTTGTTCGGCACAGACTGGATGGGGCGGGATATGTTTGTCCGTACTCTCACCGGCCTGTCCATGAGCATCCGCATCGGACTTCTGGCAGCAGGAGTCAGCGCTCTGCTGGCGCTGCTTCTTGGCATTGTCTCGGCCACGATGGGCCGGGCCGTGGATGCTGTGGTGACATGGGTGATTGATTTGGTCATGGGAATTCCCCATATTTTGCTGCTGATTCTGATTTCCTATGCCTGCGGTAAGGGCTTTCGCGGTGTGGTGATTGGGGTATCTTTGACCCACTGGACCTCTCTTGCCAGACTGATCCGCGGGGAGGTTCTGCAGTTAAAGGAAGCAGAGTATATCAAGGTGGCGGGAAAGCTTGGCTTAAGTCCCTGGCAGATCGCCTCAAAGCACATGGTTCCCCACCTGTTCCCTCAGTTTTTGGTGGGACTGATTCTCCTCTTTCCCCATGCTATCCTCCATGAGGCCAGCATTACCTTTCTGGGCTTTGGCCTGTCTCCGGAGCAGCCGGCTATCGGGGTCATCCTCTCAGAGAGCATGCAGTATCTGGCCATGGGAAAATGGTGGCTGGCGCTGTTTCCGGGGCTTTTGCTGGTGCTGACCGTGGTGTTGTTTGACGTGGCGGGTGAGAGCTTAAGAAAGCTTCTTAGTCCGGGAAGCGCCCAGGTGTAAGGAGAACGGAAAGAGGCAGAAACATGGAAAAAAAGATAATTTTAGAGATTGAAAATTTATCCGTCTCCTTTCAGCAATATGACAGAGGCTTTGGAAGAACGGATCTGGATGTGATTCGGGATCTGAATGTGACGGTTCACGAGGGGGAAATGGTGGCGGTGGTAGGCTCAAGCGGTTCCGGAAAAAGCCTGCTGGCTCACGCAATTCTGGGAATTCTTCCCTACAACGGAGCTTTGGGAGGCACGATCCTCTATGAGGGAGAGGAGCTGACCCAGAAGCGCAAAGAGGAGCTTCGGGGAAATGAGATTGTGCTGGTTCCCCAGAGCATTGCCTTTCTGGATCCGCTGATGAAGATCGGCCCTCAGATTCGAAAGGGGAAACAGGATCCCGCCTCCAGGGAGAAGCTTAATCAGATCTTTGAGGGCTACCATCTCAAGCAGGAGGTGCAAAATCTCTATCCCTTTGAGCTTTCCGGCGGCATGAACCGGCGGGTGCTGGTTTCCACGGCCATGATGGGCAATCCCCGTCTGGTCATTGCCGATGAGCCCACCCCCGGCCTTCATATGAGCATGGTGCGCCGGGTGATGAGTCATTTTAGGGAGCTGGCAGACGGAGGAGCCGGTGTGCTCCTCATTACCCATGATCTGGAGCAGGCTTTGGAGGTGGCGGACCGGGTAGTGGTATTCTATGCGGGAACCACCGTGGAGGATGCGGATGTCAAGGATTTTGCCAGGGAGGAAACCCTGCGCCATCCCTATTCCAGAGCCCTCTGGCGGGCCCTCCCCCAGAACGGCTTTCAGTTTATCGGCGGCACACAGCCCTACGTGAAGGACCTGCCAGAAGGGTGTCCCTTCGGGCCCAGGTGCGATCATTTCTGCGAGAAGTGTAAAGGAGAGATCCCCTATCGGGAGATCCGGGGCGGAAGAGTCCGCTGTATTTTGGAGGACGGGGAACTGGAATAGGAGGTCTACGATGATACTGGAAGCAAAACATATTTCCTTTCGATACGGGGCGGACAGCCGGCAGATCTTAGATGATTTCAGTCTCAGGCTGACGCAAGAAGAACGGGTGGGCCTGATTGCCCCCAGCGGCTTCGGAAAGACGACCTTCTGCAAGATCCTGGCAGGCTATGAGCGTCCGGATCAGGGAGAGGTTCTTCTGAACGATCAGCCTCTGTCCGCCTACAAGGGCTACTGTCCGGTGCAGATGATCTGGCAGCATCCCGAGCAGGTGGTCAATCCCAGGCTTCGCATGAGGGAGGTTCTGGCAGAGGGCGACCGCCTGGAGCAGAGCGTCATAGAGGGCCTGGGCATTGAGCCGGACTGGCTGAACCGGTACCCGGCAGAGCTTTCCGGCGGTGAGCTCCAAAGGTTCTGCATTGCAAGAGCCCTGGGAGAGCGGACACAATTTATTCTGGCAGACGAGATTAGCACCATGCTGGACCTTATTACCCAGAGCCAGATCTGGAGCTTTCTGGTGGAGGAGGTGCAAAAGCGGGGCATCGGCCTGCTGGCCGTGAGCCACAGTACCCCCCTGCTTTGGCAGGTATGCACCCGTGTGGAAGATCTGGGGAAGAAAATGTGACAGGATTGTCGCAAAATAGGACTTTTTTTACGGTTCCATTTGCAGTATACTAGGAGAGGAAACAAGTAAGACGTAAAGACAGGTATACAGGAAAGGAGAAAAAACATGAAACCCATAGAAGTATCTGAGCAAAATTTTGAACAGGAGGTCCTGAAATCCGATGTACCGGTTTTGGTGGACTTCTGGGCAACCTGGTGTGGTCCCTGCCGGATGCAGGCGCCCATTGTTGACGAATTGGCCGAGGAGGTTACAAGCGTTAAATTCGCCAAGCTGGATGTGGATGCAAACGGCAGACTGGCACAGCAGTACGGTGTTATGAACATCCCAACCCTTCTTGTATTTAAGGAAGGAAAGGTAGCAGGAAGCGCCGTAGGCTTACAATCCAAAGAAAGCCTGAAGGAGCTGCTGGGACTGTAAAGCAGAAATAAAGGAGCAGGATGATGTATGATGCAATCATGATAGGGAGCGGCCCTGCCGGCCTGTCGGCGGCCCTCTACACCAGCCGGGCAGGCTTAAAGACTCTTGTCATAGGCAAGGATCGGGGCGCCCTGGAAAAGGCGGAGCGGATCGAAAACTACTTTGGAATGGCCGAGCCCATTTCCGGCTGTGAGCTGGTGGAAAATACAAAGGCCCAGGCCAGAAGCTTAGGGGTAGAGCTTGTGGAGGATGAGATTTTTCACATTTCCTGGGACGGTCACTTTATCCTGGAGGGGAAAAACGGCTCCTATGAGGCCCTGACGGTGCTTTTGGCCACAGGAACGGGACGAAAGACCCTGAACGTAGAGGGGCTTAAGGAGCTGGAGGGCAGAGGCGTCAGCTATTGTGCTGTCTGCGACGCCTTTTTCTATCGGGGCAGGGACGTGGCGGTTCTGGGAAATGAAGACTATGCCATCCATGAGATGAGCCAGATCCTTCCGGTGGTAAAATCCGTCACGCTCCTGACCAACGGCCAGGAGCTCAAAGCCCAGGCGCCGGAGGGCGTCTCTGTCATCGAGAAGCCT
This sequence comes from Lachnospiraceae bacterium, assembly GCA_022791635.1. GTDB lineage: Bacteria > Bacillota > Clostridia > Lachnospirales > Lachnospiraceae > Laedolimicola. Next base: position 56,594 of record JAAVZL010000008.1, on the reverse strand, counting down.
CTGCGCTCTGTAGACGGTACGAATCGGGTGGAGGGCATCACCTTTGCAGACGGAAGCTCCATATCCACGGAAGGGCTTTTCGTGGCATTGGGAAGCGCCGGAGCCATGGAGCTGGCGAAAAAGGCGGGAGCCTTCACAGAGGGGCAGAATATCAAGGTCAATGAGCGTATGGAGACCAACGTTCCGGGCTTGTATGCAGCCGGAGACTGCATCGGCGGCCTTCTGCAGATCTCCACTGCCGTTGGCGAGGGCGCCAAGGCCGCCATGTCCATGATCCCCTTTGTGCGCCGACAGAGAACATCGTCAAAGGCCGAAACATCCAAGTGAAGAGAGGTCATTTATGACAGCCACCACAGGAAGAAAAGCTATTCTGGTTGTGAGCTTCGGAACAAGCTTTGCCGAAACCAGAGCCAAAACCATCGATCGGATTGAGGAGGACATTGCCGGAGCATTTCCGGACTGCCGAATCTACCGTGCCTGGACCAGCAAGGTTATCATAGCCAAGCTTATGCGCCGGGATAACATTCAAATCCCCACAGTAAAAGATGCCGTCAGTCAGATGCTGTCCGACGGCATCACCCATGTGGTGGTTCAGCCCACCCATCTGCTTGGGGGAATCGAAAATCAACAGATGAAAGAGGAGATAGAAAGCAGCAGAGCTTCCTTTTCGTCCCTCTCCTTTGGGGCCCCTCTTTTGGCCGCCACTGCAGACTGCCGGCAGACGATCCGGGCAGTCATGAAGGAGCTGCCCCGTCTCAAAGAAGACGAAGCTCTGGTCTTTATGGGACACGGAACCTCCCATGAGGCCAACGCTGTTTATCCGGTCCTGGATCGGATGCTGAAAGACGAGGGCTATCCCCGGGCGTTTCTGGGAACCGTCGAAGGCTGTCCCACCTTTGATACGCTCCTTAAGAGGGTAAGTCTGCTTTGTCCCAAAAAGATATATCTGGTTCCCTTCATGGTGGTGGCAGGGGATCACGCCCTTCACGATATGTCCGGGGAAGACGAAGCCTCCTGGCAAAGCCGCTTCCGAGCTGCCGGCTTTCAGACGGAATGCATTCTAAAGGGCCTGGGCGAATATCCTGCTGTCCGCAGACTCTACATCGAGCACGCCAGGCAAGCATCTTAATTTTTTATGAAAATTGTTCACAACCCCAAAAGGATATGGTAAACTTTCTATAAAGCGTCAAAATCAAAGCATCCCCCGTTTTTTGAAAAATCACAAAGGAGAGGATAAAAGCATGAGAGGTGTCTATACAAACGTTGTAGAGATTCGCCAGAAAATCTTTACCGAGGTGGCCCGGATGGCCTACGAGGGAGGAGATTACTCCCGCATCATAGACTTACCCTACAAAATCATCCCCGGCGAGGTGGCAACTTACCGGGAGAGCGTATTTTTGGAGCGGGCTATTGTAGAAGAGCGTCTGCGTCTGGCTATCGGTCTTCCTTTAAGGAAAATGACCGAGCACGCCCCCGTATCCCAGGGCATTGAGGAGAGCGCCATTGCCGAGAAGTACTACGATCCGCCTTTGGTTAACATCATCAAATTTGCCTGCCACGCCTGCCCTGACAATGAGGTAAGAGTCACCGACGCCTGTCAGGGGTGCCTGGCCCATCCCTGTAAGGAGGTCTGTCCCAAGGACGCCATTTCCATCGTAGACGGACGCTCTGTGGTGGATCAGGAGAAATGTATCAAGTGCGGAAGATGTATGAAAAACTGTCCCTATGGAGCCATCGTCCAGATGGAGCGCCCCTGTGCCAAGGCCTGCGGCGTAGACGCCATCGGCACCGATGAATTCGGCCGGGCGGACATTGATTATAACAAATGCGTATCCTGCGGCATGTGTCTTGTAAACTGTCCCTTCGGCGCCATTGCCGACAAGAGTCAGATCTTCCAGGTGATCCATGCCATCAAAAGCGAGACGCCCGTGTATGTGGCCCTTGCTCCCGCCTTCGTGGGTCAGTGGGGAAAGGAGCTGCCTGCGGAAAAGGTCAAAGAAGCCTTCCGGCAGCTTGGCTTTGCCGATGTGATGGAGGTGGCCGTGGGAGCCGATCTCTGCACCATTGAGGAGGCAAGAGATTTTATGGAGGAGGTGCCGAAAAAGCAGCCCTTTATGGGAACCTCCTGCTGTCCCGCCTGGTCCGTAATGGCCAAGAAGCTCTACCCGGAATATGCCCACTGTATCTCCATGGCCTTAACCCCCATGGTGCTTACCGGACGTCTGCTGAAAAAGGAGCATCCGGGCTGTAAGGTGGTCTTTGTGGGACCCTGTGCAGCCAAAAAGCTGGAGGCAAGCCGCAGAACCATCAGGAGCGATGTGGATTTCGTCCTCACCTTTGAGGAGGTTATGGGGATGTTTGAGGCAAAGGGCGTGGATTTCGAAGCCCTGACCCAGTCGGAGAAGCTTAACGATGCCAGCGGAGACGGAAGAGGCTTTGCGGTAACCGGCGGCGTGGCCTCCGCAGTGGTGAACTGCATCCACGAGCTGGATCCGGAGCGTGAGGTGAAGGTGCAGAGTGCCGAGGGCCTGCGTGCCTGCCGGGAAATGCTGGATCTGGCGAAAAAAGGCCAGTACGACGGCTACCTTTTGGAGGGAATGGCCTGTCCCGGCGGCTGCGTAGGCGGGGCCGGTACCCTAAAGAGCCCAACAGCTTCCAAGGGCCAGGTAAAGCTGAGTATGAAAAAGGCAGCCAGCCAGAGCGTATTTTCCAGTGAGTACAAGGAGTATCTGGAGATGCTGGAGGAAAAGAACGTATGAAAATCATGATTGCATCCGATATTCACGGAGCGGCGGGCTTCTGTGAGAAAATGCTTGCGGCTTATGACCGGGAGCAGGCAGAGAAGCTATTGTTGCTGGGAGATATTCTCTATCACGGTCCCCGCAATGATCTGCCTGAGGGCTATGCCCCCAAGGAGGTTCTCGCCATGTTAAATGCCAGGAAGGAGGAGATCCTCTGTGTCCGGGGAAACTGTGACACGGAGGTGGATCAGATGGTGCTGGAATTTCCCATTCTGGCGGAGTACTGTATCCTCTATGTGGGGGGAAGGATGATTTTCGCCACCCACGGCCATGTGTTTCATGAGAAGCATCTTCCCATGCTGAAACAGGGAGATATCCTCCTTCACGGCCATACCCATGTGCCGGTATGCAGGGAGACAGACAGGTATCTATACGTAAATCCCGGCTCCGTATCCATCCCTAAGGAAGAAAGCTGGCGTGGTTATATGACCCTTGAGGACGGACTCTTTACCTGGAAGGATCTTCACGGAGCCGTGAAGCAGGAATATTGTATTTCATAAATGGTTGGTGAGAAAAGTTGGAACAGACAGAACGGAAAATCAAGCGGCTGATGCGGCCGACCCGATTTTCCAAGGTACAGATCATTGCATTAAGCTTTGTAGGAATTATTTTGGTGGGCACGCTTTTGTTGCTTCTGCCCTTTTCCACCAGGCAGGGGGAGAGCACCAGCCTTCTGGACGCGGCGTTTACGGCGGTAAGCGCCACCTGTGTGACGGGGCTCATTGTCCATGATACCTTTTTGCACTGGACGCTATTTGGACAGCTGGTGATTCTGGCGATGATTCAGCTTGGGGGCCTGGGGCTGATGGCTTTCAGCGTCACCTTTTCTTTGCTTCTACGCCGCAGGATCGGCCTTAAGGAGCGGGGAATCCTCCAGGAGAGCGTCAATACCCTGCAGATAGGAGGCATTGTCAAGCTGGTGCGCCGGATGCTTTTGGGGACTCTGCTTTTTGAGGGCGTGGGAGCGCTGCTTCTTTCTATCCGCTTTGTGGGTGACTTTGGAATCGGAAAGGGACTCTATTACGGCGTCTTTCATTCCGTTTCCGCCTTCTGCAACGGAGGCTTTGACCTGATGGGAGTGCGGGAAAGAGGCAGTTCCATGACCTATTATGCAGGAGATCCGCTGGTGAATCTCACTTTGATTGCCCTCATTCTGATTGGGGGAATCGGCTTTCTGGTGTGGGATGATCTGCTGAAAAATAAGTGGCATTTCCGCCGCTTTCGCCTTCACACCAAGCTGGTGCTGTCCATGTCGGCCCTTCTCTTATTTGGCGGAGCCGCCCTCTTCTATGTGCTGGAGCGAAACGGAATCCTGGCAGGGGAGCCGGTGGGAAAGCAGATTCTTCTGAGCCTGTTTCAGTCGGCCACCACCCGCACGGCAGGCTTTAACACGGCAGACACGGCGGCATTGGGAGACGGAACCAAGCTGTGGATGGCGATGCTGATGTTTGTAGGCGGCAATCCCGGATCCACCGCAGGCGGCATCAAGACCACCACCCTGGCCGTGCTTCTGATTTATCTGCGCTCTACCCTGCGAAGAACCAAGGGGGCGGAAATCTTTGGCCGGCGGCTGGAGGAGGATGTGGTTAAGAGGGCGGCGGCCATTCTCACCTTAAGCCTGATGCTGGATTTGTTCGGAACCCTGATACTTACGGCTTTAGAGCAGCTTCCCCTGGCGGATGTGCTCTTTGAGGTGGTTTCGGCCCTGGGAACCGTAGGAATTTCCGTGGGGATCACAGGAGGCCTTAAGGCGGTAAGCAAGCTGATTCTGATGCTTCTGATGTACTGCGGCAGGATGGGAAGCTTAACTTTTGCCCTGATTTTCACGGAAAACCGGCAGACCTCGCCGGCCCAGAAGCCCACGGAGCGAATTCCGGTGGGGTGAATATGACGGAACTGGAGTACAATGTCATGAAGTTAAGCCTGCAAAAACTATCGGCGCAGGGGAGGAGGGCCGCCCTGATTAAGGGGTGGCGGTTCCTGCCCGGAGCCTTCGTAAGCTTTTCAGGGTTTAACTTTATGACATTGGACTGGAATAGGAGTTAAAGATAATGAAATCAATATTGATGATTGGCATGGGAAAATTCGGCCATTTGCTTTGCATGAATATGGTGAAGCTGAATAATGAAATTATGATTGTGGATGAGGATGAGGAGCGCCTGGAGGATCTGCTGCCCATTGTGACCAGCGCTCAGATTGGAGACTGCACCAATGTGGAGGTGCTGAAAAGCCTGGGCATCCGGAACTTCGACGTGTGCTTTGTGTGCATCAGCGGAAACTTTCAGAACAGTCTGGAGATTACCAGCCTTTTAAAGGAGCTTGGGGCTTCCTATGTGGTCAGCAAGGCGGAGCGTGATATCCAGGCCAAATTTTTGCTGCGGAACGGAGCGGATGAGGTGATTTACCCGGAACGGGATATGGCGGAGCGGGCGGCAAAGAAGTTCAGCTCGGATCATGTCTTTGATTATCTGGAGCTCACCGATGACTATGGAATCTATGAGATCCCGCTCCTTCGGGAGTGGCCGGGGCACAGCATCCGGGAGCTTGATTTCAGAGCCCGGTATCAGGTGAGCATTCTGGGAATCAAGATGGGGGAGGAGTTAAGTCTGCTTCCTCCGGCGGATCATATCTTTGAGAAGGATCAGCATTTGATGGTGATTGGAAAGAAAAAGGATGTTGATAAGATCCTGCACAGAATGTGACAGAGAAGGGAAAGAGGCTTCCAAAAAGAATCCGAAAGAAGGACAGAGAAAATGAGACAGGGGCAGCCAAGAGGCAGGAGCGAAAGAGCGTGGAAGAGAAGGAAAAGACAGCAGAGAAGAAAGGCGCTTCTGATACGGATCCTGGCTCTTCTTGTGGTACTGCTTTTTGGAATCGGCCTGGGCTTTGGGATACATGAAATCATCCGTAAGGCCAAGAGGGAGCCGGTGGATCCTCCGGAAATCCTGGAGGAGCTTCTCACAGAGAATCCCTATTCCCGGCCGGGGGAGGCCCTGGAAAAGGTGAAAAATATTTTTGTCCACTATACGGCCAACCCGGGAACCTCCGCAGAGCAGAACCGAAGCTATTTCGAGAATCTGAAGGATACCCAGGAGACTTCGGCCAGCTCTCATTTTATCATCGGCTACGACGGAGAGATTATACAGTGTATTCCCCAAGAAGAGATTGCCTATGCGGTGAAGGGACGCAATTATGATTCCATTTCCATAGAATGCTGCTACCTGTCCGAGGATGGAAGATTCACGGATGCAACCTATCAGTCTCTGCTGCAGCTGGTGGACTGGCTGCTGTATGAATATGATTTGAGGCCGAGGGATGTGCTGCGCCACTACGACGCGGGAGGAAAGCTCTGTCCGTTGTATTATGTGGAGCATGAGGATGCCTGGAAGCAGTTCCTAAAGGACTTGAAATAAGAAGCATTTTTTAACAAAACATCAGAAAGAAAAAAAGAGCATTTATTTGTGTTGCAGAGAGGGGTATGAGGATGAAGGGTAAATTTATTCCAATGACAGAAAAATACAAGAGGAAGCATTATCCGGAAGGGTACTTTGCGGCTTTGACAAAAAGCCATGTGAAAGCCGGGATCGGACTGCTGATTATGGCAGTGCCCTGTCTTTTGATTGGAATTGCCGGTATAGGCGGGATCCTGTGGCTGTTTTTACATGAAGGGGGTACGGCCTCCGACATTCCCGGTATGCTGCTGCTTCTTTTGTTTCCCGGGGCTTTTCTTGCCATCGGCATTTTCTGCCTTTGGGCGGGGAGATGGCGGAAGGGTTCCAGCCTGGAGGAGGAAATCCGGTCAAGCGCGGAAGCCAGCCAATATCCGGAAAGCGTTATCCGGGATTTTGACCGGCAGGTGGGGAATCCGGATACCCTTGTGGTGCAGTTGAAATCAGACGGAACCATCGGAATCCTGACAAGGGACTATCTTTGCTGCCTGGGCGCTCTTGTGATAAAGCGGGCGGAGATTAGGGGGGCTTACCTGGTAGAGAGAGCAGATAAAATCATGGTCGGAAATAAAATGAAAACAGTCTACAGTCTGGATCTTTCTATTCTTTCCAAGCATGGAACATGCGGTTCCTTTGTGGGGGCAAAGCAGGAAAGCGCCGAGCATCTGATTGCCCTGCTTCGGGAAAGCAATCCGGATCTGGATACCGCAGGAGGAAAGGTATTTTCCGAAAAGGAGTTTAACGGCTTTAGAGAGGTGCAGAAATCCAGGGCAGAGGAAAGCCAGGGGTAGGTGGTTCACATAAATTCTGGAAAGTCTTGAATTCCGGGCAGGAAGCATTTATAATGAAAGCAGTTATGAGCTCAGGGTACATATGCAAGGTGAGGATACTATGAAGAGAAAAAAGATAATTTCCAGAGCGACGGCGGCTTTTCTTGCCTTATGTCTCTGCTTTTCCATACAGGCCTCTGCCACGGAGGCGGATTTAAAAAAACAGCAGAAGGAGACTCAGCGCCAGCTGGATGAGATCAACAGTCAGATGAGGTCCATTGAGGGTCAGCGGGACGCGGTGCTGGCAGAGATTAGCTCTCTGGATTCGGAGCTTATGGATCTGGTGATGAATCTGGAGATTCTGGAGGCGGATTTGGAGCTGAAGCAGGAGGAGCTTAACCAGGCGGAGCTGGACTATGAGGCGGCCAAGAAGCAGGAGGAAGAGCAGTATGAGGCTATGAAGCTTCGGATTCAATATATCTACGAGGAGGGTGAGACGGATTATCTCGCCATGTTTTTGGAGGCTAAGAGTTTTGCGGATTTCTTGAACCGGCAGGAGTACTCTCAGGAGATTCACAAGCAGGATCGGGAGATGCTGACGGCTTACCAGGAGATCAAGCAGGAGGTTGCGGAGCTTTTGGAACAGCTGGAGATTGAGAAGGCGGAGCTTGAGGGGCTTCAGGATGAGTATGAGCAGGAGAAGGCTGAGGTAGAGGCCCGCTTGTCTCAGAAAAAGGCAGAGGAAGCCGATTATGAGAATCAGCTGGCCAATGCTCAGGCAAAGGCCAGGGATTATAAGAATAAGCTTAAGGAGCAGGCGGCGCAGCTTAAAAAGCTGGAGGCTGAACGCAGACGAAGAGAGGCGGAGGCGGCAGCCGCTGCGGCAGCCGCTGCTGCGGCCAATAATAGTGGTGGTACCGGAACCATTACCGGTGGGGCAGTCTCTTCCGGAGGAAGCGGAGGATCTGGCGGAAGCTCAGGAGGCGGAGCTACATCCAGTGGAGGCGGCGGTGGTACGGGCCAGTCTATTGCTAATTTTGCGCTCCAGTTTGTGGGACGTCCTTATGTGTCGGGCGGGACAAGTCTGACGGACGGAGCAGATTGCTCGGGCTTTACCCAGTCGGTATTTAAGCATTTTGGGATTTCTCTGCCCAGGACCTCCGGAGCGCAGGCCGGGGCAGGCCGGTCGGTGAGTTATTCTGAGGCTCAGCCGGGAGATCTCATCTGCTATCAGGGGCATGTGGCTATTTACATAGGCGGAGGTCGGATTGTGCATGCAAGCACGCCAAGCTCCGGGATTAAGACAGGAAATGCACAGTACCGGACGATTCTTTCGGTGCGGAGGTGTTATTAGAGAATATTGGGGGCGGGGACTGGCGCAAAATAAGACAGCAGCCATTTCCATATCCTGTGTTCGGACGGTTCACGTACATGATGTCTGCTCCGGACATACATTGTTTTCGGACTTTTTGCGAGGTTTGACGGTTTTTGAACAATGTATGTCCATATCAGACACCATGTTCGCGAACAGCCGGACACCGGATATCGGAAATGGCTGCTGTCTTATTTTGCGCCAGTCCCCTTTTGGCTGTGGATAGATGTAGAATGCTTGTATTTTGAAAAAATTTTTTGAATCTATTGACAATAATATATATATATGATATATACAATATATGAGATATATATATTATATGAAGGGGTGGATAAATGAATATCATTATTAGCAATTCCAGTGGAAAGCCAATTTATGAACAGATTACGGCTCAGATCAAGGCTATGGTGATGAATGGGACTTTAAGTCCCGGGGATCCGCTGCCTTCTATGCGGCTTTTGGCTAAGGAGCTGCGTATTAGTGTGATTACGACCAAGCGAGCTTATGAGGATCTGGAGCGGGACGGCTTTATTACCACGATTGTGGGAAAGGGGAGTTTTGTCCGGGAGGCGGATCGGGAGTTTGTCAAGGAGGAGCAGCTAAAGGCGGTGGAGCATCATCTGCAGGCGGCTGTGGATGCGGCCAGACAGTATGGTATGCCGGAGGATGAGCTGATTGAGGTTTTGAAAATGCTGTATGAGGAGATGTGACGATGAAGAATGCCATTGAAGTGAAGGGACTGACGAAGCGTTATAAGGATTTTACTCTGGATCAGGTAAGCTTTCAGGTGCCGGCGGGCTCTATTGTGGGCTTTATCGGAGAGAATGGGGCGGGGAAGAGTACGACCATTAAAGCCATCCTGGATCTGATTCAAAAGGATGCGGGAACTGTGGAGCTTTTGGGAGAGAAAGACGGGGGCCGCAGGAAGGAAGTGAAGGAGCAGTTAAGCGTTGTTTTCGATGAGTGTTATTTTCCGGAGGGCCTCCGGGTGGCGGATGTAAATCGGATGATGAATCAGGTGTATGCTCACTGGGAGCCGGATACCTTTTTCGATTACTGCCGAAGATTCGAACTTCCGGATAGGAAGGCGGTGAAGGAGTTTTCCAGAGGAATGAAGGTGAAGCTGTCTATTGCGGTGGGTCTTTCTCATCGGGCAAAGCTGATGATTTTGGATGATGCCTGCGGCTCCCTGGACCCTATTGTGCGTAATGAGATTCTTGATATATTTCTGGAGTTTATTCAGGAGGAGGATCATTCGGTGTTTCTTTCTTCTCATATTACCAGCGATATTGAGAAGATCTGTGATTATATTTTGCTGATTCACAAGGGGAGGATTCTCTTTTTTGAAAATAAGGATGCGCTTTTGTATGATTATGGGATTGTTCGCTGTACGAAGGAGCAATACAAAGAGCTTCCGCCTGAGCTTGTAGTTGGAGTGCGGGAAAATCGCTTTGAGGTGGAGGCTTTGGTGAATAACCGGCGTGCGTTAGAAGGGCATTCTCATGAGTTTGTAATTGATCAGGCGTCTGTTGAGGATATTTTGCTGTATGTGGTGAAGTGTAATGTGGAGAGCGTGTAATTGGCTTTTTCAGATGAGAGCAGGAAGGGAGCGAATAAGATGAGAGGGCTGTTATTGAAGGATATTTATAATTTAAGAAAGGTGGGAAAGCAGTATCTGTTGATTTTTCTGTTTTTTGTCTGCTACTGTTTTTTGTTGAAAAATCCGAGCTTTTTTGCAATGATGGCAATTATGAGCACTTCTATGATGATTCTCACGAGTCTGGGATATGATGAGGCGGCAGGTTTTGATAAGTATGCGCTGACGCTGCCGGTGGAGCGGGAGGATCTGGTAAAAGTGAAGTATTTGCTGCTTTTACTGCTGCTTGGAGCGGGGGCTCTGATAGGGCTGGCAGGAAATGTATTGATTAATCTGTTTATGAAGGGGGAAGGAATGTCTGCCGCGGAGCAGATGGTTTCGGTCGGTGCAGTTGTTTCCGTGTTCCTTATTGTCTATGCTACTATGCTGCCTCTGGTGTTTAAGCTGGGGGTGGAGAGAGCGCGTATGCTGCTGACAATCTGCTATATAGCTGTTTTTGTGGCCGTATTCCTGGTGTTTAAGCTGCTTGTGGCGGCGGGACTTGAGGGAAGCATAACAGATGAAAGAATGATAGCTCTGGCAGTGGGCGCTGCTGTCGCTGCTGTTCTCTATTTGCTGGCCAGCTACTTTGTTTCTGTTCGGATTATTCGGAAACGGGAATGGTAGAGTAAGAAATTATTAAGAATTTTTTTCGAAAAGCCACTTGCCTGTAGGCCCTATTTCCTATATACTGTAGTAAGGAACTGATTTTCTTCATAGATATTGGGAAAAGAGATAAAGAGCGAATGAAAAGAAGACAGAAAAAAAGACTGATTAGCTTCCTGGGCGGAGTGATTGGCGTCCTTTGCTTAGGGATGGTGATAGGAACGGTGTATGCAGGCAATCTGAACCGTAACAATACAGAGGAGGAAGTGACGGATTCGGGAAAGCTGTTGGGAGAGGATACCGTTCGGATGGTAAAGGAGCCGGAGGATGAGAAGGAGGCCGAGCCGGAGGAGGTCTTAAAGGAGGATCTTCCCGACGACTGGAATTTGATTCTGGTGAACCGGACCCATCCCCTTCCGGATGATTTTGAGGTGGAATTAAAGAGCATTGGGAACGGTCATAAGATAGATATCCGTGCTTACGATGATTATCAGGCTATGATGCAGGCGGCCAGGAAGGACGGGGTTTACATTTATGTGACCTCCTCCTATCGGACTATGGACAAGCAGATTGCACTCCACGAGACAAAGATCGAGGAGGGCGTGATGATGAACTACTCCTATTCGGAGGCCAAGGAGCGGGCAGCCGAGGTTGTGGCAGTGCCCGGAACCAGTGAGCATCAGGCGGGCCTGGCCCTGGACTTTGTTTCGTCGGAGTACCGGCGGCTTGACGAGAAGCAGGAGAAGACCAAGGGTTTTCAGTGGCTGAAGGAAAACTGTTATGACTATGGCTTTATTCTGCGGTATCCCAACGGCAAGACGGAGGTTACGGGCATTATCTACGAGCCCTGGCATTTCCGCTATGTGGGGAAGAAGGCCGCTCTGGAGATGAAGGAGACGGGCCAGACTCTGGAAGAGTACTTAGGGGCTATTCCCATTTCCAAGGGAACGCCTGTGGAGTATGACAGCTCCATGGTGCAGACAAAGAAGCAGCCTGTATCGCCGGCGGTACCTGTGCCGGATACGGTACCGGAGGGTGAGGAAGCGCCGGAGGAAGACGCAGGAGAGGAGACGGGCGGTGACGATACGTGGGTTCCGTCTGATACGCAGCAGCCCTCTGAACCGGTGGAGACACCCGTTACCACTGCGCCTGTGGAGCCTGCGCCGCCTCAGCAGCAGCCGGTGACGCCTGCACCGTCCCAGCCCTCTCAGTCTGAGCAGCCGTCTCAGCCTGAACAGCCGTCCCAGCCCGTTCAGCCATCCGAGCCGGTACAGCCTCCTGAGCCTGTGACGCCTGTAGAGCCGTCTCAGCCTGAGACGCCGCCGGAGGCTCCTCCCGTTCAGCCGGAGGCGCCCTCGGAATCGACGCCGCCGGAGAACCCTCAGCCGGAGGCACCGGCAGAATCGGAGTCTCAGCCCTCCGGGCCTGCAGATTCGGCGCCTGTCCCGGAAGCTCCCGGAGAACAGGTCTAAATTTCGTTTTTATAGGACAATCCCCCACCCGGTGCCTCTGTGCATTACGGTGGGGATTTTTGCGGAGCTGCAAATATTAAAATTTTGTGAAATAGGGCCTTAAACTTGGAAATAAAGAGAAAATGTGGTAGGATGAAGAGGTACACTGAGGCTAGAATATGGAGAAAAAATGTTACGGAAGATATTTAAGCTGCTGACCAGCAGACTGGTGTTTTTTGGATTTCTGCTGCTGATTCAGCTGATTTGGCTTTTGACCTTTTTGACCAGGCTGACCACCTACTCTACGGCCATTTCGGTGCTCTTTACTCTGGTGAGCCTGCTGGCGGTTCTCTGGATTGTCAGGCGGGGAGAAAATCCGGCCTATCAGATGGCCTGGGTGATTTTTATCCTGGTATTTCCGCTTTTGGGAGGTCTCTTTTATCTGCTTGTGGGGAACAAGCAGCCCTCTAAAAATATGCGCAGAAGGCTGGAGACGGAGCAGAGCCGCACCAGGGAGGCGCTTGCACAGGAGGAGGCGGTTCTTAAGGAGGCACAGAGACTTGACGCAAGAGTCAAAGGACAGTTTGCCTATGTGTCCAATACCTGCGGATTTCCCGTTTACCAGAATACCAAGGCCTGTTACTTTAAGCTGGGAGATGAGCTGTTTCCCAGACTTTTGGAGGAGCTTAAAAAGGCAGAGCATTTCATATTTATGGAATACTTCATTGTGGAAGAAGGCCGGATGTGGAACAGCATTTTGGAGGTTCTGGAGGAAAAGGCAAGAGCCGGCTTGGATGTGCGGTTTATCTATGATGATTTGGGCAGCGTATCCCTGCTTCCTCCGGGCTATGACCGGCAGCTGGAGGCCAGGGGGATCCGGTGCATGGCCTTCAATCCCTTTGTTCCTCTGTGGTCTTTGGTGATGAATAACCGGGATCACCGAAAGATTACGGTGATTGACGGACATACGGCTTTCAGCGGCGGCGTGAATCTGGCGGATGAGTATATCAATGAGAAGGAGCGCTTTGGCCGTTGGAAGGATACGGGCTTTATGCTGAAGGGGGAAGCCGTATGGAATTATACGGTAATGTTTCTGCAGATGTGGAACGCCTTTCGGAAAACGGACGCTGCCTATGAAGCCTTTCGCCCCGAATGCTATCACCAGGAGCCTTTCCTTTCGGATGGTTTTGTGCAGCCCTACGGAGATTCGCCTCTGGACGAGGAGATTGTGGCAGAGAATGTCTATCTGAATATTTTGAATCAGGCCAGGGATTACGTATATATTTTTACCCCCTACCTGATTGTGGATCATGAGATGGAGACGGCCCTGTGTCTGGCAGCCAAGCGGGGGGTGGATGTGCGGATTGTGACGCCGGGAATTCCCGATAAAAAAGTAGTTTTTCAGCTGACGCGCTCTTATTATCCCTCTCTTTTGAAAGCAGGGGCCCGCATTTACGAGTATACGCCAGGATTCCTCCATGCCAAGTCCTATGTCTGTGACGACGAGACGGCTGTGGTGGGGACCATCAATATGGATTTTCGCAGCCTGTATCTGCATTTTGAGTGTGGGACTTTGTTTTACCGAAATTCCATTGTGAAGGATGTGAAAGAGGATTGCCTTAAGACGATTGCGGAGAGCCGGGAGATTCAGTTAAAGGATACAAGACAGGGATTTTTCGGAAGTCTGTTCTGCGCGGTTTTGCGCCTTTTGGCTCCGCTGATGTAAAACCTTTCGGATATTTTTGCAGCAGCTTAAGCTGCCGGTGATTTATGCACAGGTCCGCATATAGAAGTTCAAAACGAAGGAAGGAACGAACGTATGAATATCTTGTTTTTTTTGAAGCCAAAGGGGGAGCTTGCCTATCTCTATGATGACAGTACGCTGCGTCAGGGGCTTGAGAAGCTGGAGCGGAGCGGATTTACGGCCATTCCTCTGATCAATCGGAACGGAGAGTACATAGGGACGATCACAGAGGGGGATATGCTCTGGACCCTGAAGAATAAGTTTTCCCTGGATCTGAGGACCGCGGAGGATGTGTCGATTCAGACAGTGAGACGGCGGGCGAAATTCGAGCCCATTTCCATTGATTCCAATATTGAGGATTTGTTCTCCAAGGCCATGAATCAAAATTTTGTTCCGGTCATTGACGACAAGCGGATCTTTATCGGGATTGTGACCAGGAAGGATATTATGGGATTTTGCTATCGGGAGTTTATTCGCAGGAAAGAAAAGTAAAGACGGCTTGTAATGTGCAGGGCTTTATACTATAATGGGCTGAGCGGCCTTTTGTGTTTGAAAGAGGCGGATGAAATGAGAGAAAATGAGGTGTGTGAGTGATGAAAAAGGTTCGGACAAGGTTTGCGCCAAGCCCCACGGGGAGAATGCATGTGGGGAATTTGCGGACGGCGCTGTATGCATATTTGATTGCAAAGCATGAGGGAGGGGACTTCCTTCTGCGGATTGAGGATACGGATCAGGAGCGTCTCGTGGAGGGGGCGGTGGATATTATTTACCGGACCCTTGAGAAGGCGGGGCTTAAGCATGACGAGGGACCGGATAAGGACGGCGGCGTGGGACCCTATGTGCAGAGTGAGCGGCAGGCAGCCGGGATTTACTTGGAGTATGCCAAAAAGCTTATTGAGAAGGGGGAGGCCTACTACTGCTTCTGTGATAAGGAAAGGCTGGAGTCTTTGAAGACCGAGGTGGCCGGCAAGGAAATTGTGATTTACGACAAGCACTGCCTGTCCCTAAGCCCGGAAGAGGTGGAGAAGAAGCTTAAGGCCGGGGTTCCCTATGTGATTCGTCAGAATAACCCCACCGAGGGGACAACCACCTTCCACGACGACATTTACGGCGCGATCTCTGTGGACAATGCAGAGCTTGATGATATGATTCTCATAAAGTCCGACGGTTATCCCACCTACAATTTCGCCAATGTGGTGGACGATCATCTGATGGGGATTACCCACGTGGTGCGGGGAAATGAATATCTGTCCTCCTCACCCAAGTATAACCGGCTTTATGAGGCCTTTGGATGGGAGGTTCCTACCTATGTGCACTGTCCGCTCATTACGGACGAGGAGCATAAGAAGCTGTCCAAGCGCTGCGGACATTCCTCCTTTGAGGATCTTCTGGAGCAGGGCTTTCTGCCGGAGACGATTATCAACTTTGTGGCCCTTCTGGGGTGGAGCCCGGAGGAGGATCGGGAGATTTACAGCCTTCAGGAGCTCATAGAGGTCTTTGACTATCATCACATGAGCAAGGCGCCCTCGGTGTTTGATTTTACCAAGCTCAAGTGGATGAACGGCGAGTATCTCAAGGCGATGGATTTTGACGCCTTTTATGAAATGGCGCTGCCCTATCTTAAGGAGGCCATTACCAAGGATCATGATCTGAAGAAGATTGCGGCTATGGTAAAGACCCGGATTGAGGTATTTCCCGATATCCCGGCCCTTGTGGATTTCTTTGAGGAGCTTCCTAAGTATGATGTGTCCATGTATACCCATAAGAAGATGAAGACCACAGCCGAGAGCTCGCTTTTCGTGCTTAAGGAGCTGCTGCCGATTTTGGAGGCTCAAAAGGACTACGGTAACGATGCTCTGTATGCCCTGCTTATGGATTATGTGAAGGAGAAAGGCTATAAGAACGGCTATGTGCTCTGGCCGGTGCGGACGGCCGTGTCGGGAAAGCAGATGACTCCCTGCGGTGCTACGGAGATGATGGAGATTGTGGGGAAGGAAGAGTCCCTAGGTCGGATCCGCAAAGCCATTGAAATGCTGGAGAGCGCGTAAAAAGGACAATCTATGAATCAATTATCAAATGCACAGCAGCGGGCCGCCACTCACGTGGACGGCCCCATGCTGGTTCTGGCCGGGCCCGGGAGCGGGAAAACCACTGTGATTACCCAGAGAACCCGGTATCTCATTGAGGACTGTCAGATAGAGCCCTCACAAATCCTGGTGATTACCTTTACAAAAGCGGCGGCAAAGGAGATGCGGGAGCGTTTCCTGCGCCAGATAAAAAGTGACGGGACGAAGGTGTCTTTCGGGACCTTTCATGCGGTCTTTTTTCAGATCCTGAAGCTGGCCTACGGCTATAGGGCGGAGAATATCCTTCGGGAGGAACAGAAATACCAGTTTCTGCGGGACTGTGTGAGGAAGGCCAAGCTGGAGCTCGACGACGAGGGGGAGTTTCTTACGGACGTGGCGGCAGAGATCAGCCGGGTGAAGAATGAGCGCTGTGATCTGAATTCCTATCAGGCCTCTGTCTGCAATTGTGCTATTTTTCGAAGGATTTTTGAGGATTATGACAATCGGCTGCGCAGAAGCAACTTGATTGACTTTGACGATATGCTGGTATACTGTTATGAGCTTTTGCGGGAGCGGCCGGACATCCTGGGAGCCTGGCAGAGGAAGTACCGCTATATTCTGGTGGACGAATTTCAGGATATCAATCAGCTCCAGTACGACATTGTGCGCCTTCTGGCGGCGCCGGAGGACAACCTGTTCATTGTGGGGGACGATGATCAATCAATCTATCGGTTTCGGGGAGCAAAGCCCCGGATTATGCTGCATTTTGAGAAGGATTATCCGAAGGCCCGCCGGGTGCTGCTGGATGCGAATTTCCGCTCTACGGCGGAGATTGTGAAGGGAGCCGGGAAGGTGATTGGACATAACAGAGAGCGGTTCCCCAAGGAGATTTATGCGGCAAAGGGCCCTGGCTTTGGGATCATCACCCATGAATTTCCGGGACAGGAGGAGGAAAACGTCTGTATTGTGGAGAAAATCCGGGCCTACCGGGAAAAGGGAGGGGCTTACTCGGATATTGCGGTGCTCTTTCGGACCAATACCCAGCCCCGGCTTTTGGTGGAGGAGCTCATGTCCGCGGGGATTCCCTTCCGCATGCGGGATCGGCTGCCAAATCTTTATGATCACTGGATTGTGAAGGATATATTTACCTACGTGAGGATGGCACAGGGAAGCAGGAAGCGCAGTGATTTTCTGCAGGTTATGAACCGGCCCAAGCGGTATCTGGGGCGGGAATGCCTGGAGGAAGAGGAGATTTCCTTTGAGGCTCTGCTGTGCTGCTATGAGGACAAACCCTGGGTGTGTGAGCGGATCGAGAAGCTACAGGGAGATTTGCGGATGATTGGGCGGTTAAGCCCCTTTGGAGCTCTTCACTATATCCGCAATGTGGTGGGGTATGAGGAGTATCTGAGGGAGTACGCAGAGTATCGGAACCGGAAGCCGGAGGAGCTTTTGGAGGTTCTGGACGAGCTTTCGGCTCTGGCCAAGGGCTTTGGGACCTTTGAGGAGTGGAGTGTACATATTAAGGAATATAAGAGGGAGCTTGAGCGGCAGGCGAAAGCCCAGGAGCGGGAGAGCAACAGCGTGTCCCTTGCCACCATGCACAGCAGTAAGGGGCTGGAGTACCGGATTGTGTTTATTCCGGACGCCAACGAGAAGGTGACGCCTCATAAGAGGGCGTTCCTTGACGAGGATATCGAGGAGGAGCGGCGGCTGTTCTATGTGGCCATGACCAGGGCGAAGGAGCTTCTGTATATTTTTTCCGTGAAGAAGCTTTACAACCGGAAGGCGGAGCGGTCGCGGTTTTTGGAGGAGCTTCTTGAGGAAGACGGGGAGGAATAACTTTTTCGTTAGCCGTTGAAGGGGCGGTTGAAAGTTGTTATACTAGAGAGTAAGAGAGGACGGCTTTTTGAGGTAGCGATAATAGTATTCCCTTTGCAGAAAAGGGAGCAGGGAAAGGAGGATGTAGGTATGGCACGGACCATCGGAATCGGACATCAAAATTTTGAACAAGTGATTACCAATGATAATTTTTATATAGATAAAACTAAATTCATCAAAGAGTGGTGGGAAAATCAGGATATGGTTACCTTAATCACCCGCCCCAGGCGTTTCGGAAAGACCCTGACTATGAGCATGACAGAGCAGTTTTTTTCCGTAAAATACGCCGGACGCAGTGATTTGTTTGAAGGGCTTACCATCTGGGGGGAAGAAAAGTACCGGAAGCTGCAGGGAACCTACCCGGTCATTTTCCTAAGCTTTGCAGATGTAAAAAGCAGTGATTTTTATAATACACGGAGGATTCTGTGCGAATTGATTGCCAGGGAATATGCCAGAAATGCATTTTTGCTGGAGAGCCCTTGTCTGACAGAGCAGGAGAAGGATGCATTTAAAAGCAAGACAAAGGACATGGAGGATGCGGACGCAGTACTGGCGATTAATCAGCTTTCCGAGTATTTGTCCCGTTATTACGAAAAAAAAGTCATTATTTTACTGGACGAGTATGATACGCCCATGCAGGAGGCCTATGTAAACGGTTATTGGGAGGAGATTGTTGCTTTTACCAGAAGCCTGTTTAATGCTACTTTTAAGACAAATCCCTATCTGGAACGTGCCATTATGACAGGGATCACCCGGGTGAGCAAGGAATCCATTTTTTCAGATCTGAATAATCTCACTGTAGTGACAACTACGTCCGATACCTATGGGGATTGTTTTGGCTTTACAGAGCCAGAAGTGTGGAAGGCTCTGGAGGAATATGGGCTTTCCGAAAAAAAGGAGATGGTAAAAGGGTGGTATGATGGATTTACATTTGGAACACATAGAGATATTTATAATCCATGGTCTATTCTGAATTTTTTGAAAACAAGAAAGTTTTCCACCTACTGGGCCAACACCAGCAGTAACAGCCTTATAGGAAAGTTGGTTCGCGAAGGAAGCAAGCGGACAAAGCTGATAATGGAAGATCTTCTGGAGGGAAAGGCGCTCCATACGGAGATTGATGAGCAGATTGTGTTCAATCAGTTGGATCATAATGAAAGCGCCATCTGGAGCCTTTTGCTGGCCAGTGGCTATCTGCGGGTGGAGCGCTTCTTCTTTGATGAGGAGTGGCTCCGGGAGGAATATGATCTGGTGTTGACCAACCGGGAGGTACGGTTTATGTTCCAGAAAATGTTCCGGAATTGGTTCACAGGAGACGGCTGCGGGTACAATGAATTTGTGGAAGCTCTGCTGCGGGATGACCTGGAGGAGATGAACATCTATATGAATCAGGTAACAGAGCAGACTTTTAGCTCCTTTGACACCGGAAAAAGACCTTCCGGGGCGGCGGAGCCGGAGCGATTTTATCATGGCTTTGTACTGGGGCTTCTGGCGGAGCTTCGGGGACGCTATATGCTGACGTCCAACCGGGAGAGCGGCTTTGGGCGGTATGATGTGATGCTGGAGCCTTTACATGAGGGAGACGATGGGATCCTGATAGAGTTCAAGGTGTTCCGCCCTGAAAAGGAGAGGACCCTTGAGGATACGGTGAAAGCGGCCCTGGATCAGATAGAGGAAAAAAGGTACGCCGCTGCCCTGGAGGCCAAAGGGATAGCCCCGGAGCGGATTCGGAAGTACGGATTTGCTTTTGAAGGGAAGAAGGTTTTGATTGGGTAGAGAAGCTTGATAAAAGCACCGGATAAAAAAAGGTACACTTTATGAAAAGATTCATTATCATAAAGTGTACTTTTATAGAATGAAAAAATTGAGGAAAAATTTAGAAAAATAGCACAAAAAAGGAAGAAAAAAACTTGCAGAATTAGCTAATGTTATGGTATAATCCTGACGATATCATATAAGATGAGGAATACAAAAAAGTACACTTTTTAAGAACCTTTCTTAAAAGCAGTACCGCAAAGACTTTCCAAAGCACAGCTGACAGGAAAGGAACTAATTATGCCATCTGCAACTGTCTGTAAAACCGTACGCCAATACAGCAGCGGCCCCATTCCGGGAGAGCATATGCAGAAGCTTCTGGAGGTTGCCGGGGACTATAGTAAGGTAAAGAATTATGTATATGCCCGTTTTGGCAGTATTGGCAGTCTGTCGAAGCTTTATCCGGGCTACACGGTGCAGAATGAGATGACAGAAAGTGGCCTAAGAGACAGCTTAGGACTGCCGTCAGTGTATTTTTATCTGGCTGTCTTTGACGCCCTGGGTGATATCCGGGCTCAGTGGGGTAGAACAAAATCCAGGATTCTCAAGCTGGTTGGCCAGAATCAGGGCTTTACGGAGGAGGATAAGCATTATCTGAGATTTCTCTTAAAAGTCAGCAATGCCTTTGAACAGGCGTTAAACAACAAGCCCCTGGAGCTTCCCGGAAGCATACAGGCGCAGTGTATCAGGCTCAGCGCAAAGGTGGATACCGAAAAGCTCCACCGGTATCTGCGCAGACAGGTGAGAAAGCATCATGCCAGGCTGCACACAGAGGGTACCCTGGGATTTTCCATTGCGGAGCGGGCCTACCGCTACGGAGATCATGGAATCTACATTTCCGTTAAGGAAAAAAGAAAGCGTGTCTTTGTGCCGCTGACAGATAACAACCAATATACTTCCCAGCTTTCGATTCAGCTGTACCCAGAAGAGGGACGGCTTGAGATCCGGGTACCCCTTCGTATGAAGATTCGTAAAAATACGGATTATACCCGGGAAATTGGGGTGGCGTTTGGTATGTACACCATGCTGACGACCCATGAGGGAAAGTGCTATGGAGAGCAGCTTGGGGATTACCAAATTGCTTATGCAAAATGGCTTCGGGAGCAGGCACGGGTCTACAGCCAGAACAAGGAGAGCAATCCGGGGCGAAAGAAGTATGATGCGAAGAAACAGCGTCTTCGGGAGCAGCTGCACGGTTATATCAATCAGGAGCTCAATCGTTTTCTTCGGGAAGAAAAGCCTCAGATCATTTATATGGCGAAGCTTCCGTGGGTATCGAAGAGAGGGATAAATAGGGAAATCAACGATTCCGTCAATCTGTGGCAGAGAGGATATATCCGGAAAAGGCTGGCCCAGAAGTGCGAGGAGCAGTCCATAAAGCTGGCGGAGGTTTTTGGAAAAGACATCAGCAGGGAATGCAGCTTTTGCGGAGCCATAGGGACAAAGACGAAAGAGGACTTCTTCTGTTCCGCCTGTGGTTACTGTGATAAGGAGAAGACCAACACCGCCCGGAATGTTAAGAAACGGGGAGAGGGTGGCGGGAAGCTTAAAGGATCATAAGAACAGCCATTCAGATAAGCTTTGGCGATGAACCAAAGCTTCACCGAAAGGACTGGAGGGCGGGTTCATGATATAAAAGAAGAGACGGCATTAGAAGGCAGAGCTTTAGAAGAGATCTGAGGGCTGCGCATTGAGTATGCCAGGACCCTGTGAACAGGCGGAGGCGTGAGGTAGCAGGGAGCGAAGCGGCTGGGGTAAGATCCGGCTGCATCATGGGATAGCTTTTGCTATTTATGATCAATATATTTTATTATTTAAATCGTTTTTGAAGTAGTTGATAGAAAGGGTTTGGTATGAATAACCAATATATTTCGGAATTAATAGAAAAATTGGAACAAACGGAGATTTGGAAAGAAGATATAGAAAAAACCAGCAATTATGAGGAAGGAATTAAAACATTAGTTGAAATGTTTACTTGGCATAAAAGGAAACAATCAAATGTTTTTTTTGTTGGAAATGGTGGAAGTGCGGCAATCGCTATTCATATGGCGGCGGATTTTATGAAAAACGGAGGGATGAATACCTATAGCTTATATGACAGTGCGGTTACAACTATGATAGGAAATGATTACGGTTATGAATATATTTTTTCAAAACCGATGGGATTTTTACTAAAAGAAGATGACTTGGTCGTAGCAATTAGCAGTTCTGGAAATTCAAAAAATATAGTGAATGCTGTTGATGAGGCAAAGAGAAAGAATGCGAAGGTTATTACCTTTACAGGATTCGAAGAGAATAATGCGGCAAAACAACTGGGCGATGTCAATGTGTATGTACCTTGTAGAAAATATGGAATTGTAGAATCTCTTCATAATTTAATTTTACAGCAAATTGTAGATATGATTATGGAAAGAGATGGTATAGGAATTTGAGAGAGAAAAGGCCGGCAGTATTTCTTGACAGAGACGGAGTTTTGGTAGAGGAGAGAGGGTATGTTCTGTCAGTAAATGAATTAAACATTTTTCCTTATGCGGAAGAATGCGTTCGAAAAATGAAAGAAAGAAATTATTATGCGATTGTAATTACAAACCAAAGCGGAATAGCCAGAGGATTTTTTTCGGAACAAGTATTGAAAGAAGTGAATACATATTTGATAGAAAAGACGGGGATAGACGGGATCTATTATTGTCCACATCATCCAAAGGGAAAGGTGCAGGCCTATTCCCGGTTTTGTCATTGCAGAAAACCGGGAATAGGCTTGCTGGAAATGGCGTGTGAGACATTCTCAATTGATCTGAAAAATTCTTATATGGTAGGGGATCGGGCAAGTGATATTCGGACAGGACAGAATGCAGGAATTAAGACTGTTTTGTTAGAATCAGGATATGGAACTGCACGACTGGAGGAAACAGTAAAGCCGGATTACATATTTCAAGATTTGAAAGAGTTTATAAAAATACTATGATAGGCAGGAAATAAAGATGGTTTCATTAGTGACAGGCGGGTGTGGTTTTATAGGGTCTCATATGGTGGATCGTTTATTACAGGAAGGCCATGAAGTCCGGGTGATTGACAATTGGACAACAGGAAGGCCAGAGAATTTGGAGCATCAGAAGGAGAATCCCAATTTAACAATTTATCATATGGACATTAGAAATCGGGAAGAAATAGAGCCGATATTTGAGGATGTGGATTATATTTTTCATTTTGCGGCGCTTGCAGATATTGTTCCGTCTATTCAAAGGCCCTGGGATTATTATTCTTCCAATGTATTGGGGACCTTCAATGTGGTAGAGTGTGCAAAAAATGCGGGAATTAAGAAATTAGTTTATGCGGCATCGTCTTCTTGCTACGGGATACCCGATGAGTATCCCACAAAAGAAACGGCAGAGATTCGCCCCCAATATCCTTATGCGTTGACAAAGCGGCTGGGGGAAGAGACAGTCCTTCACTGGGGACAGGTTTATGGAATACCGGTTATAACGTTAAGGTTATTCAATGTATATGGAACAAGATCCAGGACATCGGGAACATATGGGGCAGTATTTGGTGTGTTTTTGGCACAAAAACTGGCAGGCCGCCCTTTTACAGTTGTAGGAGATGGAAATCAAACCAGAGACTTTACTTATGTAACAGATATTGCGGATGCTTTTTATACAGCTGCAATGTCGGACGTTAACCAGGATACCTTTAATGTGGGAAGCGGAGGGACATATTCGGTAAATCATTTGTGTGAATTATTAGGCGGGGAGGTCACTCATATACCGAAACGTCCGGGTGAGCCGGATTGTACTTTTGCAGATACTACAAAGATTGAGAGTGTGCTTGGGTGGAAAGCAAAAGTTACTTTTGAAGAAGGTGTTCGTAAAGTACTTGACAATATTGACTATTGGAGAAAAGCGCCTGTATGGACGCCGGATAGTATAGGAAAAGCTACAGAGGACTGGTTTAGATATTTAGGAAAGTAAGGCCGCATATATGAGCAAAATAGTATTAAAAAAGATATTTCAATCGGAGATACGACCGAAGCTTAGACAAGAGAATAAGAAAGTTGCTTTATGTCATGGTGTCTTTGATCTGGTGCATCCAGGTCATATTATTCACTTGGAACAGGCAAAGCAAATGGCAGATGTACTGGTGGTATCAATCACAGCTGCAATATATGTGAGGAAAGGCCCAGGCAGGCCGTACTTTGACGATGAGATGCGCATGAAAGTCTTAGAGGCTTTGGAATGTGTTGATTATGTGATATTGTCAGAGAGCTATACAGCAGATGATATTATCGAGAGTGTAGAACCGGATATTTATGTCAAAGGTGAAGAGTATGCGAATGCGGCGGATGACATTACGGGAAAAATAGAAGAAGAACAAGCGCTGGTAGAGCGACATGGCGGCAGGCTGGGATTTACAACAGGCCAGGTCTTCAGTTCAACAAAGCTGATCAATACAGCGATGTCCGGGCTTTCTGACGAGGTCAGGGAGTATATGGAGAACTTTACTGTGCGGCATACCATGAGAGAAGTACGTGAGTATGCAGAGAAAGCCGGAAAATTAAAAGTATTAGTAGTTGGCGACATTATTATTGACAAGTATACATATTGTAATGTTCAAGGGATTATGTCCAAAGATATGGGATACTCAGCCAGACTTTCACATTCAGAGGAATATCTGGGAGGGGCAGTAGCAATTGCCAGGCATTTGTCTTCCTTTACAGATGATGTGACCTTGTTGTCGGCGATTGGAAAGGAAGAGAATATTCGTTTGCGCTTGTTTGATGAGCTGTCAGATCGAGTACAGCTGCGTTTAACTTATAGTTCCATAATTCCAAGTATCGTGAAACATCGATATCTCACACGTAATGAGAAAAGGGAAGAGTATAGAAAAATTTTTGCAATTAATAATATTCCCCCAAATGTACGGTATGAAGAAGAGGTGTATGAAAGCTTTAAAGAAAAGCTAAGAGAGAAGATACTGGATTACGATGTAGTGTTTTTATGCGATTTTGGGCATGGACTGATTGACAGAGAGGCCATGGAAATTATTCAAAAGAATGCAAAGTTTCTTATTTTAAATTGTCAGACGAATTCCAGCAATCGTGGATTGAACATTATTACAAAATATACAAGAGCAGATGCGTTTTCTCTGGATCAACAGGAGCTGAAATTAGCATTTCCGGAATATACGGCGGATGAAGAAATAAGCCTGAAAAAGTTATCGGCTCATCTGGGCGGAAATGGATGGTTGACGAGAGGTTCAAAAGGAGCATATGGCATTTGCGATCAGGAGATACATGAATGTCCGGCATTTACTTTGAGCGTGAAAGATACCATCGGAGCGGGTGACGCTTTTTTGGCAGTTGCCGGAATGTTTACGGCAGCAGGTGCGCCGACAGAGATAGGAACCTTTGCCGGAAATATTGGCGGGGCGCTGGGAGCAAATATTGTTGGAAATAAAGATGCCGTGGAAAAGGTGAATGTACTGAAATATGCGAGTACATTGATGAATGTGTAGATTGGAATTATACATTTGAATGACAAAGAGGAACGAAGATATGGCAGATAATATTAGAATGGATTCACATAAATTGATATACCATCCAGATGTGGTTTCTAAGTGGATGAAGGGAGAGAATATTTATCCTATTGAGATAGAGATATCTCCCAGCGGCACCTGCAACCATAGATGTATATTTTGTGCCGTAGATTATTTAGGGTATCACCCGAATTTTCTGGATAAAGCGATTATACTGCGTAATATATCTCAAATGAGTAAAAAAGGACTGAAAAGTGTAATTTGTTCAGGTGAAGGAGAACCGTTATTAAATAAGAACATGCCTGATATTGCTAATGGAATCAAAGCTTGCGGCGTTGATGTGGCAATGAGTTCGAATGGAGTATTGTTTACGAAAGAAAAAGCAGAAGAGTGTCTGTCTGCTTTTTCTTGGATTCGGTTTAGTGTGGCAAGTATGGAAGAGACATCTTATAACAAAATACAAAGAGGAGGGAGTGGAGATTTAGAAAAAGTTAAGAAGAATTTGGCGGATGTAGTTGGAGTAAAACATAGTAAAGGATTAAAGGTGACTTTAGGAGTACAATGTTTATTACTCCCTGATAATATGGCGCAGCTTCCTAATATGGCAAAGCAATTACAAGAGATAGGCGTTGATTATTTAACAATAAAACCATATTCTCAGCATTTGCACAGCGAAAATAGTTTTCAGATTGACTACAGTGCTATGTTGGAATTAGAACAAGATATCAAACAATATGAAACAGAAGATTTTGCCATTTATTTTAGAGCAAATGCCATGAGGAAAGTACATCATGAAAAGTGTTATTCATATTGTTATGGTCTGCCGTTTATGACGCACATAGATGCGCAAGGCAATGTTTGGCCTTGTGTAGCGCATATTGGGACAGAAAAATTCTGTTATGGAAATATATATGAGCAGAGCTTTGAAGATATATGGGAAGGAACCAGGAGGCAAAAAATAATAGAAGAATTAAATGCGCTTGATATAAACAAAGTTTGTCGGGAAGCCTGCAGGCTGGATGAGATGAATAAGTATTTGAATGAATTAAAGCATCCGGGAGAGCATGTGAATTTCATTTAGAAAGTTTTAGGGAAAGAGGAGAAGAAATGGGCAGAATGATTAAGCCGACACAGCCAGTGATGCCAGATAAAGAAAAGTATATTCAGGAAATCAGCTCTATTTGGGATACTGGAGCCATGACAAATAATGGAGAAAAGGTTCGGCGTTTTAAAGAAATGCTTGTTTCATATATGCAGTGGGACAATCTTGATTTGTTTGTAAATGGCCATTCAGCTTTAATGATAGCTATTCAAGCATTAAACTTGACAGGTGAGGTGATAACTTCTCCTTTTACATTTGCATCAACTACAAATGCTATTGTACAAAATGGTTTAGTTCCGGTGTTTGGAGATATAGATGATTCATACAATCTGTCTCCGGTATCTATAGAAGAATTCATAACAGAGCGTACAACAGCTATTATTACTCCACACATTTTTGGTATTCCTTGTGATGTGGAGAAAATAGAAAAATTAGCAGAAAAATATCATTTGAAAGTAATCTATGACGGAGCACAGGCATTTGGAACAAAAATTAGTGGGAAGTCCATAGGATGTTTTGGTGATATCACGATGTTCAGCTTTCATGCCATTAAGGTGTTTAATTCTATTGAAGGCGGAATGTTGGCTTACCGGGATAAAGATTTGCAAAAAAGTTTTGAATTATATAGGAATTTTGGAATTTCTTATGGGGAATTAAGCAGTGATGTAGAAGTATTTGGCATGAATGCAAAAATGAATGAATTTCAGGCAGCAATGGGAATTGTAAATTTGCCGGGATTAGATGAGGAAATTCAAAAAAGAAAGAAACTGGCACAAGAATATTGTGAACTGTTGAAAGATATTCCGGGTATTATAACATATCCTTACCAGTCGCAGATAGACTATAATTATGCGTATTTTCCAGTGCAGATAACAGAAAATTATGGGATGAGCAGAGATGAGCTTTGGTTAAAATTAAAGAGTAAGGGGATTGGTACAAGGAAATTGTATGATAAATTGATTTATGATTATCATTGCTATCAAGACAAAAAGTATTTGAGGAATTCAGTCCAAGCAGAAAAAATAAAGCAGAGAGTGCTGGACTTACCTTTATATGGAAAGCTGACAGAAGACGAGGTTTTATATTTGTGTGAGACAATTAGAAAATTAGGAGCTTTTAATGGATAGTTATTTAACAAGGATGGAGATAGAAAATTTACATTTTAAAAGAGTAGGAAAAGACATAAAGATCAGTAAAAGGGCAGTGTTTTATTCTCCGGAAAATATTGAAATTGGAAACCATGTTCGCATTGATGATTTTTGTTTTGTAAGTGGTGGAGCTGGAATATATATTGGGAGTTATGTTCATATTGCAGCATATAGTGCGCTGTATGGAAAATTTGGAATTGAGATAGGAGACTATGTTAATATCAGCAGTCGAGTTAGTGTTTATTCAACTAGTGATGACTATTCGGGAAGATTTATGACGGGACCGTTAGTTGAGCAACAATATATACATGATATTGGAAAAAAGATATTGATAATGAAACATGCAATTGTTGGAACGGGTAGCGTATTACTTCCAGGTGCTATTTTGAATGAAGGTGTAGCAGTCGGGGCGATGAGCTTGGTTAAGGAGGAATTGTTGGCTTATAAGATATATGCAGGAATACCGGTAAAATGTATTAGGGAAAGATCAAAAGAATTATTGGAAAAGGAGCAGAGATATCGGGGTAAAAGGCACAGTGATCAATGAATACATTTCAGAGTGGATAGCTGAAAAATAAAGTTATAAAGGAAAAGTATGAGAATTAAAATTACAAGATTAAAAAAAAGTATAGAAAAATATGAAAGTGTTGTTCTCTATGGAGCTGGTAATGCTGCACGGCTTACAATAAAGGCCTTGAAAGAGGAAGGCATAGCTCCAGCTTTTTGTATAGTCTCTGAAAAAGGTGCAGCAAAAAAAGTAGATGGTATCTGTGTGTTTTCATTGAATGAGTGTGTAAGTGAATTACAAAAGGATCATATAATTATTATCATAGCTGTTACAAAATTATACCAGAAAGAAATCGAAGATAATTTAGTGCAGAAAGCAATATGGAATTATATATTTCTCGCAGATTATATGGGGGACGAGAGCTCTGTGTATAGAAATATGACACAGGAAGAATATCTAAAAGAAGTGGCTGAATGGTATGTAGATAGGAATCATTTGCCATTGGATGAGATTTCGTCTGTAGTTCAACACATGCAGGGCGCTCTTAAAAGAGAATGTGATTCCAATAAAATTTTATTGATTGTAGGCAATCTTTCCCCGCGTGTAATAAAAATAGCAGGAGCGTTGCAAAAAAAAGGTTATACAGTAGAGGTATTGTGTTATTTAAAGGGGTGGATAAACAAAGTATTTTTAAAGAAACTTGAGGAGAATAGCGATATCTATTTATTTTGCAATACGCTTGAAGAAATGATGTATCAGTTGATATATTCCGGAGCTAGAATAGCCCATGTGTTTTCCAATATGTCTATTAGTAATGTGGTACGTGTATTAATAGATGGTAAGGAATTGTTTCCTAAGATTGCCCTGGATCAATATGATATTGCAAATGAAATGTACCCTTTTGTAAGTCAGGAAATACTTGATGAAGAACGGTATTGTTTGGAGAATGTGGAAGGGTTAGTTTGTAGAGGGTTCGAGCTGGAATATTTAGTGAATCAAATGGGATATAAAATATCTGCACAGATGATTGAATTTTTTGATTATTGTGATGACTTAGAGATAGATAGTGAGATTAAAAAAAATGAGGATGAGTTGTCCTTATGCTACGCGGGAGGACTTGTCGCAGAAAATGAATGGAAGGATGCTTCTTATTTTAGGCTTTTAGAATATGCTGATGTTTGTGAAAAAAATAAATGTCATTTACACGTGTATCCATCAACATGGACGGAGCAGGGATATGCAAAATACATAGCTTTAGATAAAGAAAGTCCATATTTTCATTTTCATAAACCTGTACCATATGAAAATTTAATGGAAGAGCTTTCACGATATGATTATGGAATAGGGTTGTTGTTTTGCCGAGCTTTGGCAGGTAAAAAAATTGATGGATATTATACAAAAGAAAAGCTTATTTATGCTGCATGTAATCATTTTTACGATTATGTTAGTGTGGGATTGCCAATCATATCTGCTGTTCCAATAAAACTTAGCCAATACTTTAAAAAGCAAGGTGTTTTGCTTGATTGGGCATTGGAAGATTATGATTTTAAAGAATTAAAAAACAGAAGAAATGAATTGCGAAAAAATGTTTCTGTTGTTAGGGAGAAGCTACGTATTGATAATCAAATTAGTAAGTTGATTAACTTTTATGATTTGTTAACAAATTAATATAACAAATTATTTGTTGTTGAAATAGGTATATAGATGTAGATGGAATAGATGTGGAGAAGACTTATAAAATGAAAAAAATCGTTTTATATGGAACGGGATTTGCTGGTGAAAAATTTTACTGTGCTTATAAAAAAAGATATGAAATAGTCTATGCGATCGATCAAAAAAACGATAAATATTTTCATGGAATACCAGTTTATAGTTTAGAAGAAAAGAGAAATTACCTTAAAGATTATTTCATTATTGTTGCTACAGAGACAGTATTTGTTTATGATGAAATTTCTTGTTTATTAAAAGAATGCGGGTTGGTAGAGTTTGAGAATTATGAACCTGCAGAATTGGTTAACAGAGAACTTATGATTTTGTATGGAAACTGCCATATGAGGATTTTGAAAAATTATTTACAAGCTCATTTGGAATTCGAACGGCGGTTTTTGATAAGATATTTTTATGTTGCAGATGAAAATGAGAATAAAAGATACCCAACAGATAATGAGTTATCACATTGCAAAGTGTTAGTGCTGCAGGACCTTAAACAGCATAATGATTTAAATGTTCCAAGTGGGGAAGAAGTTCAGAAAAAAACTTCTGTGGGATGTGAAATTATAAAGATACCAAATTTATACGGTTGTAATCTTTTCTTCCCACAAGTAGGTGAACGGTATAAGAAAGCATTAGACACTGAAGCTTTGGAACGCCATATACATGAAAATAAAAATTTGCCTCAAGATAAAAATCATAAAGTGGCAGCAGAATATGTAATTGGATGTAGAGATGAAAATATAGAGAGAATGCTAAAAAAAGGAAGTAGTGAAGAAGAAATTAGGAATATGATAGAAAACGAAAATGTTTATGATTCGGATATAATAATTCAAAATTTTCAACAAGAAATGGAAAAATTGAAACGGAGAGAGAACTATTGCGATATTATCATATCGGATTATATAGAGAAAAATTATAAGAAAAAGCAATTATTTTACGATCCAGGTCATCCTACAAATGTTGTGATATATGAAAAAGGGAATAAAATTTTAGAAATTCTTAATATAGAAACGGATGAAAAAATAAGGGAGGGGTGGGGTGAAGAGGCTCTGGATGATGGAGAGATGTTTATTTATGGATGTGTAAAAAGAGCTTTAAAATTGAAGTTCTGTCAAAAATATATTAGACGTTATAAAAGTAGAGGAACTCTATATGGTACTGCAATTAATTTGCAGGAATACATCAGAGGTTATATTGCGTGGCTTATAGATTAGTAAAAGTAGAGCATGTTTGAACAAAACAAAAGGAATAGGTAAGGATATGCAAAATCAAAGTAATGAACTTCTTTGGAGCGATAAATGGTGTGTTGAAGATAATAAGGCATGGCTTGTGCCAGGAAATTACAATATATTATTTTGTGTAGACATGCTTAGAAATCGTTATACAATTATTACAGCACTTCCTAATTATTTTTACAGCGAATTTCGGCAGAACTCAAATTGTATTAAATGTGGTAATACTATTTTTTGTATGCCTAATACTGCGGATTGTATTTGGTGTTATGATTTAAATACTGTTGATTTTCAGAAAATAGTACTTGTAAATCCAGACAATGTAAGACTAATGATGATAGATTTTTGGAAATGTGAAAATTTATTGTGGGTTGTGTCCATGGGATTAAAACAAATTATAGAGATTGATATAAAAAAGAAAGAAGTAATTGATTATTATAACATTACAGATCAAGAAGACGAGGCAATTGCAAGAAGCGTAAAATGGGATAAAAATATTTATAGTGTCTCTGGATCCAAAGGGAGAATATATGTATTTAATATAGAAACAAAAAAAGTAAAGGTAAAAGAATTTCCGGTAGTAAAGAATGGATTACGCACAATATCAGTGGAAGGGGGGAAAATTTGGTTAAGTGGGTACAAAAGGGAGATATATGTATGGGATGAAGATGAAAATGACATTAATACCTTGAGCTTGCCTTGCAATTTTGGAATTTACAATTTTGACGGGAAACAAGAACAATTTTTAGATTGCAAGACAACAGAGTATGATACGGCAGCCTTTTTGGAAAGTATAAATGTTGGAAATTACATATGGTTTATACCATTTCAAACGAATCAAATTCTATATGTAAATAAGGATACAAATCAAATTAACACATTTGAGATAGAAGAAGAGGAAGAGGATGAAAAAAGTATAAAAAATAGGGAAATGAATTGTAAATATTTACTGCAATATGTTTATGATGATAGGTATATAGGTTTATATTCGTTCAAAAATAAAGTGGTTTATGAAGTAGATGCATATACAATGAAGTTGAAAACTCGTATTGTTACTCTCAATATTGGAGATTCGACAATAATACCCAAAAGTTGGATTTTGCAAGAGTCTAAAGATGTAGAGCGAGCATTATTTAGAAAGTTGATTGAGTTAAATGGAGAAAATATATTAAAAAAAGAAAAGATAGGAATGAAAGTTTATAATTATCTGCAATAGATGTGGTATGTGTGGCGGACTGTAAATTTATTGGGAGGAATAAAAGATGTATCAATCAGTAGAATTATATAGCAAGCCAGAGGAAGGAATAACAAATTTACAGTATTCAGAAATGACTTCTTTTCAACATGCGTTTTTGTGTGGGTTAATTAAAGAAAACAGACCTAACAAAATAGTAGAAGTTGGCGTATCTGCCGGAGGGACAACAGGAGTGATACTCCAATGTCTTGAAATGTTAAATATAAAAGCAGAGATGTATTCTGTTGACTTGTCAGAGAGATGGTATAGAAATGAGACTTATGAAACAGGGTTTACAGTAAAAGAGCTTGGAAAAGACTTGGGGGGGGGCACACATCAGTTTTTATTAGGGCAAACAATTCCATTTTATTTAGAGCAAATAGGAAAAGATATTGATTTCCTTATTTTGGATACAACTCATTGTCTGCCAGGAGAATTATTAGACTTTATTGTTTGTCTTCCCTATTTAAGAGATGGGTGCATTGTGGTTATACATGATACCATTGAAAATCATTTGACCGGTGTAGATTTAGAAATAGCGACAAAGCTTTTATTCGATGTGGTTACGGCAAATGATAAATATATGATGAAAGAACAGGAAATTCATGGAGTGGATTTGCCTAATATAGCCGCATTTAAAGTGGGCACAGAAACGCGGAAGAATATAAAAGATCTGTTTTCAATTTTAACTGTTTCATGGGGATATTTATTAGGTGTTGACGAAAAGCAGAAATATAGAGATTCTATTTTGTTTAACTACGGTGAAGAGTATTTGCAATTATTTGATCAGGTAGAGACTTTGCAAAGACATACATATTTATCAAAAAGGATTGCGGAGCATTATGGAAGAGATGCCAGATACTTAAAGATGAAATGGGAGAAAAGTAAAGAGGTTTTCATTTATGGAGCAGGATATTATGGAGATATATATTTTCAATGGGGAATGTTGAATGGGTTTAATATTAAGGGATTTGTGATTTCGGATGATCAGGAAAAGGTTTCAAGTGAAAAAAACAAATTACCGGTTTATTTCTTATCAGAATTATCATGTGGCTCCGATGAATGTAGCATCATTGTTGCGGTTGGCAGGGAGTATCAGAGATTAATTTTACAGAACCTAAAAAGAAGTGGATATTATAACATTTTATAAATGATTTTGACTGAGTGATATATAGCAGATAGTAAAGAATATTGGGAGTATGGGAAAGAGATGAACAATAATATCAAAGTATTGTTGTGGGGGGTATATTCGCCATGGACTATAAATTTTATTGAAAATTTTTTGTTAAAAAATAATTATGAAGTATGGATGCTTAATAGAGGGAAAAAAAAGGAATATGATAAGTACATTCAATTTTATAAACAAAAAGGAATTCATTTGATTGAAGTTCCTGAAATAGTTTCTGAAGCATATGATAGGAAGGAACAGGGAAATTTTTTTACAGATTGGTATAGCCATTTTTTATTGTTAAAAGCAGTTATAAAATCCGGCCCTTACGATTTAATTAATATGCAATATGTGGAGTGTTTTGACTTAATGGATGTAGTAATACTAAGGTATGTGATGAAAACAAGACTGATATTGTCATATTGGGGGAGTGACTTGTTACGGGTTGAAAAAAATAAATTATCTCGCATGAGCATCTTTGTTAGGTGTGCAGATTTAGTGACATTTGATAATAAAGATTTGAAGATAGTGTTTAAAAAAACTTACAAATGTACGGAAAGTCTTCCAGCGAAAATTGCCTTTTTTGGTTTGCCTATATTGGACATTATTAATGAAAAATGTAAAAAAGAAGAGAAAGAAAATTTACGAAGAAAATGGGGAGTGCCAGAGGATAAAAAAGTAATAGCAATCGGGTATAATGGTATTCCAGAGCAGCAGCATAAAAAAATTCTTGGAGTTATAGGGAGGTTAGAGGATAATTACAAGGAAAAAATTATATTATTATTGCAAATGTCATATGGAGGAACAAGGGGATATCGAAATTCAGTTATTGCCATGGCAAAAAAAGTAGGTTTTGAATGCATAGATATTCAACATTTTCTAACAAATGAGGAAGTGGCCGAATTGCGAATAATAACAGATCTATATATTAATGCACAAGTTACAGATGCATTTTCAGGAAGCATTTGTGAAAATTTGTTTTCTGATACAGTACTTATAAATGCCAGATGGTTGAGATATAAGGAATTTGAAATGTATAATTTCAAATACTTAGAATTTGAAAATATTAATGAAATTAACTTCTTAATAAAAAAAGCTTTTAATCAAAAAATAGATGTTATTGGAAATAAGCAATTGGTTTGGAAGTTAAGATCTTGGGAGCATTGCAGCTCAAAATGGGAAGAAATATATGGAAAGATGTGTGAAAAATATCGGGAAAGGAAATAGGGATGTGTAAAACAGCAGTGATTTTGGCAGGAGGAAGAGGGACAAGGCTTCATCCATATACAATAGCTTTGCCAAAGCCACTTGTTCCCATTAGTGATAAACCAATATTAGAAATAATTGTTACACAATTAGTAAAGCAAGGCTTTGAAAGAATTATTATTACAGTTAACCACCAGGCAGACATTATTATGGCGTATTTTGGCGATGGAAATAAATGGGGAATAAAGATAGAGTATTCTCTGGAAAATCAGCCTTTAGGGACAATGGGCCCACTGAAAATGTTGAAAGATTTACCTGAGTATTTTTTGGTGATGAATGGTGATGTTTTATCTGACATAGAATATGCATCTTTTTTAGATGAGCATATCGAAGCGAGAAGAGTATTTTCAATTGCGAGTTATACAAGAATACAAAAAAATGATTATGGTATTTTAGAGGTCGAAAATGATGTTTTGTGTGGTTTTAAAGAAAAGCCAGAGATTCCATTTGTAGTGAGCATGGGTATTTATGCCGTTTCTAAAAAAGTAGTAGAATATATTCCCTCCGGACAATATTTTGGATTTGATATGTTAATGGAGAAGCTTTTGAAAAAAAATATCAAAGTTAATATCCATGAACATAAAGGATATTGGTTGGATATAGGGCGTCCAGATGATTATGCACAGGCCATTGAAGATATAGAAAAAGGTGTGTTTAAATATTAAGTTTTATGGGGGATGTTTTAGGCATGTACAATATTCCATTATTTGATTTGAATTTTGGGAAAGAAGAAGAATGTGCGGTAGTAGAAACATTAAAATCAAAGTGGATTTCTATGGGGCCAAAGTGCATGGAGTTAGAGAAGAAATTTGCGGAGATGCTCAATGTGCGATATGCCTGTGCAGTTACTAATTGCACTGCTGCATTACATTTAGCATGCTGTGCATTAGGAATAAGGGAGGGCGAAGAAGTCATTTGTCCCTCATTGACTTTTGCGGCTACAGTGAATTGTATTCGATATGTAGGGGCTGTTCCGGTTTTTGCGGATATTTGTGGAAACGATAATTTATGTATAAGCGCAAAAGAAATTGAGTCTCTGATCACAGAACACACGAAAGCAATTATTCTAATGCATTATGCAGGATTTGCTTGTGATATGGATAAGATTATGGAGATAGCTAAAATACATAATTTGCATGTTATAGAGGACGCCTGCCATGGACCGCTTTCAGAGTATAATGGTTGTAAACTTGGTTCAATTGGTGATGTGGGATGTTTTAGCTTTTTCTCTAATAAAAATATCAGTACTGGTGAAGGTGGAATGATCGTAACAAATAATGAAGAAATATATAATA
Source organism: Lachnospiraceae bacterium (assembly GCA_022791635.1). Lineage (GTDB taxonomy): Bacteria > Bacillota > Clostridia > Lachnospirales > Lachnospiraceae > Laedolimicola. The sequence continues at coordinate 20,808 of JAAVZL010000008.1, read as the reverse complement.
AGGTTAAGCTTATGCGCTCCCATGGCATGACGACAATGTCATATCAGAGGGCGTCAGGACATGCAGTAAATTATGATATTGTAGATTTGGGATATAATTATCGTATGGATGATATACGGGCGTCAATAGGCATAGCTCAGTTAAATAAATTGAGGGATGATTTAAAAAAAAGAATGCGAATCAGAGAATGGTATATAGAATATCTTGCAAAATTGGATTATGTTTATATACCTTTTAAGGATAACGATGAGTTTGCAAGTAATTATATTTTTCCAATTGTATTAAAGGATTCAACCGCGGAAAAGAGAGACTTACTTCGAATCAATTTACAAAAAAAAGGAATTCAGACAAGTATACATTATCCGGCAATACATAGATTTTCAGCGTATAAAAGTTTTTCGAGAAATCTGCCTAATACAGAATATGTAACAGACAATGAAATAACATTACCAATGTATGCGAAATTAGAAAAAGACCAAATCAAATATATTTGTGAGAGTTTGATGAATTGCTATAGGGAATAAAATTTATTATTTAATGTGACGAGAGAAAAATAATATGAAAGATTATAAGAAAGTTATAAAAGAGCGTTATGATAAACAAAAATATAATGGAAAAGGAATAAAGAATAATCCGTATGCAGTGATTAATCCAGTTGGATTTTACGGAGAGTTTAAAGCTGCTCAAATTCTTTTAGATTATATAAGAAGAATAAGTGTAAAAAAATCTTTGAATGAAATTATGTTGTGTGATTGTGGATGTGGAGATGGGGTTAAAACAAGATTTTTGGCAGAGCTATTAGGTGATCCAAGACAGGTTTATGGCGTGGAATATTCAAAAAATAGATTGCAGCATTGTAAAGATATGAATTCGTCTATTCATTATGCATATGGAGATTTAACTAAACAGGGGGGGCTTCCCTTTGACGTTCAATTTGATGGAATTACAGCATTTGTGGTCTTTATGCATTTTTCTACGGAAAAGGAGATAATGTGTGCTTTGAAAAACATATATAATTCATTAAAAAGAAAAGGATTTTTTTTATGGTATGAACTTAATGCAGAAACTCATTGGGATGAAAAGCGGGAAAACGCTGAACAATGGGGATTTTCTGCAAAGGAAATGGATAGATATGCATTGAAGGCTGGATTTAGGTTGGTTAAACAATATGGTGTATATGCAAAAATTCCGATAATGAATAAGCCAACCATATATCTTATCAAAAATATAAAGAATATATGGATCTTAGAGATGCTGGAAAGATTACCTTTTAAAAAGAATAATCTTGTAAGAATATATTGTAAGGAGTAAAAAAGAAAATGCCCCCCTTTTTTAGCATTATAACACCAGTATATAATTGCAGAAGGTTTTTAAAAAAGTGTATACAATCAGTGATTGATCAAACTTATGAATTTTGGGAGCTGATATTAATTGATGATGGCTCTACGGATTTTAGTGGGGAAATTTGTGATGGTTTTTGTTACGATACCCGGATAAAAGTAATTCATCAGAATAATGCAGGTGCATTACAAAGCAGAATAAAAGGAATTACGGTTGCGAAAGGAGTATATGCGCTTGGACTAGATGCGGATGATTATTTGGATAGAAAATGTTTGGAGACTATCAAGAAGGCAATAGATGCATCTGGGAGCGATTTGATTTTCTTTGGATATCGTTTTGTTGGTAGCCAAAGAGGGCATGTTAAATGTACTTTGGCGCCGGAAAAGGTATATTTACAAAAAGAAATATTAAAGGAAATTATAGCAAATACGAATCATGCTCTTTGGAATAAAGCGATACGGACTGATAAAATGAGGGAGGCAGATTATTCTGGATTAAGAAAAAAATTGAGTGTCAATTTGGATTATGCTCAAATTATACCCATTATGTGCAATATAAAGACAGGTTATGTAATTCATGATATTTTATATAATTACCGTATATATGAAAATAGTATTTCCCATTCATGTAAAGCAAAACATATTTTTGATACGGGGTGGGTTTCAGAATATACTGTTCGCAAATTAAAACAATATTCATTAATAGATTCGGATATGTATGGAATGATAAATTTGGCATATTTAAAAATGATAGGGCCACGATTAGTAACGTTATTTAAAAATAAGGGTATATCAAAAGAGGATTGCCAGAATATACATAAATCGAAAATATATATTAGGTCAAAAAGAGCAGAATCATTAGATAAGTTTGGAAAATTCAATTTTATAGTTCTTAAGATGTTTCGATATAAGCAGTATTGGGCATTAAGGCTGATGGCGAGATTACAGCCTTGATAAAATATTTTGTGAAGGATGGCTATTTATGAAAGTAATGGTAACAGGTGCAGATGGGTTTATTGGTAGTCATTTAGTGGAAGAGTTGGTAAAGAGAGGATATCAGGTAAAAGCATTTGTCTATTATAATTCTTTTAATTCATGGGGATGGCTTGATACCCTGCCTGCTAAAATAATGAAAAATGTAGAAATATTTCAAGGCGATGTACGTGATCCAAATGGCGTAGAGGAATCTATGAAAGGTGTAGAGGCAGTGTTTCATTTAGCGGCACTGATTGCAATTCCATTTAGCTATCATTCACCGGATACTTATGTGGATACAAATATAAAAGGGACATTAAATGTTCTTCAAGCGGCTAGAAAGCTAGGAACAAGAAGAGTTTTGAGCACTTCTACCTCAGAGGTATATGGTACTGCACAATATATTCCAATTGATGAAAAACATTCTTTTCAAGGACAATCACCATATTCAGCAACAAAAATAGGAGCAGATAGATTAGCAGAAAGCTTTTATAGAGTATATCAATTACCTGTAACAATAGTAAGGCCATTTAATACATATGGTCCCAGGCAATCAGCGAGGGCCGTTATCCCTACTATTATTACGCAATTGCTTGCAGGCAAAGCAGAAATTAAGCTTGGAGCGTTAACGCCTACTCGGGATTTTAATTATGTGAAGGATACTGTGTATGGATTTATCTCAATATATGAATCAGATAGAACGATTGGTGAAGAGATAAATATTGCAACACAGAAAGAAATATCAATTGGAGAACTGGCACAAAAACTTATTGATTTAATTAACCCTCACGCAAGAATTATCTGCGACGAAGGAAGAATGCGTCCTGAAAAGAGCGAAGTAAATAGATTATTGGGGAGTAATAAAAAATTATTGCAATTAACAAACTGGAAACAACAATATTCTTTAGAAGAAGGGTTGATGAATACAATAGAGTTTTTAAAGGAAAATTTAGATAAATATAAGATTGACATCTATAATATTTAAAGAATATTAAATTGATACTATTTTTGAGTTATGACGTAATAGTACATAATAAAACCAAGGAGGAAGAAATAAGATGAAAAAAGTGATTTTGGTAGTAGTTTCACTATTAACAGGAATTGTCGCTGGAGCGGGTGCAGTAGGAAAAATTATGGGAAATTCTCTTACTAAAAGTAAGCGTCTTTCTGATAAGCATCTTGCGTTATTTTTAATGATGAATCAATGGGTAAAGGTAAAACAAGAAGGGAAACATCTTACAGAGTATTTTGAAAAAAATGGATATAAAAAAATAGCAATCTATGGAATGAGTTATGCTGGAGAAACTCTTTTGGATGAATTAAAAGATACAAATGTGGTAGTGGCTTATGGAATTGATGAGAATGCAGATAAAATATATTTAGATGTAGATATAGTAACTTTAGAAGAAAGAGTAGAAGCTGTAGATGTAGTTGTGGTTACAGCAATCACATTTTTTGATGAAATAGAAAAAAAATTAATGGAAAGATTGGAATGCCCTATTGTTTCTTTGGAAGATATTTTGTTTGAAATATAGCTAAAGATATCTGGGAGCTGAAAAAGAGGCTGAGACGGCTTTCATAACAGATGTTTTTACATGATTAAAAGGGAAGCTTATGAGCGAGATGAAGGAAAACATTAAATGAAAATTGCTAAAACAACAGAAGAATTCATTGCAGAGATAGACTGTAAAAGGCAATTAATTATTTATGGCGCAGGGACAATAGGAAAAGCGGTATGTAGGATTTTGAAAAATCAGGGAAGAGTAATATCAGCGTTAGCAGTAACAATGCAGGCTAAGGATCGAGAGCTGGAAGGCATTCCCGTGCGAACTTTGGATGACATTCTAAGTAATTATTTATCAAAAGATATTACTATAATTTTGGCTGTGACAGATGTGCATCTTAATTCTATGAAAACAGAGCTGGAAAAACGAAAAATTTCCTCTTATATAGAGCTTTCTCAGGCTTTGATCTATGAGTTAATAAGACAAGATAGAAAATTTTTGGCAAGAAAAGCGGAAGTTAATAAAACGAAAAATGTTTTGGAAAATACAGTGGGATATCTGTCACCAGGATATCTTGACACTGACTACGCAGAACAACGTTTGATTATAAACAAAATTTATGAAGCCGTTTATAAAGCTCTTCCAAAAGAAACAGCAGAAATTACCTTAATAGGAACTGATTATGAGAATAATTTAGATAGATATAAGCAATTGGTGGAGGCTTGCTATTTACCGAAAGAATATATTCCAGAAGTAAAGCTGATACATACATTTAATACTGTCTGTGATACCGATAGACCTTGGTGTGCTTCTTTTGAAACAACAATACCAAGGATTTGGCCAGAGACAGAAGAGGAGACAGCATATTACTTATCTTTAGTGGAATGTATGAAGAAAGAAAATTGTAGGAGATTATATGCTTTTTGCGAGAATGCATACAAGATACAAGAACACAGTTTGAGGCAGTATCTTTCAGGGGAAGATGTGGAATCACTTATGGAAAAGACAAAAATTTTGCATCCTCCACAAGAGGTATTAGTGACTGAAGAAGAATTTTTTAGAAAATATAAGGAGCAAAAGTTTCATTTTATATTTATAGGAAGAGGTTTTTTCTTTAAAGGTGGCAGAGAAATAATCAAAACGCTTTCCCGGTTTGAGAACCAGTATGAATTTAAACTGACACTGATTAGTAGCTTGGATTATAATGACTATTTTACGAGGACTTCTTATGAAGAAATGATAAGGTGGAAAGAAATAATACAAAAGAAGGAATGGATTGATTATTATGAGTCTCTTCCTAATATAGATGTGTTAGAAAAATGTAAGCAGGCAAATATTGGCCTGCTGCCGTCAGTGGCGGATACGTATGGATATTCTGTTCTCGAAATGCAAGCGTCTGGCTGCCCTGTAATTACTACAAATATTAGAGCATTTCCAGAGATAAATAATGAGGAGTGTGGGTGGATATGTTCATTGCCAATAAATGAGTTAAGATGTTGCGGGACGCCAATGTGGTCGGAAATACTAGAGAAAGAGTTGGAGCGTGTCTTTTTGAAGGTGTTTGAGCATCCGAATGGAATTAAGGAAAAAGGATGGTTGGCCTTGCAAAGAATTAAAAAAATGCATGATCCGTGTAAATATCAAAGGGAATTACAAAATAATTTATTATATAAATAAAGAAAGCTTATTAGGAGAGCGCTATGATAATGATCTCAATCGTAATGCCAATATATAATTGTGAAAAATATCTGGAGCAATGTATCAGAAGCGCTCTCAAGCAGACTTTGAAAGAATTGGAGCTTATTTGTGTGGACGATGGTTCTACAGATAATTCGGTTCAGATTATCAAAAGGTTTCAAGAACAAGATACAAGAATTGCGTTGTTTCAGCAGAAAAATCAAGGCGCGGGGGCGGCGCGTAATTTGGGAATACAAAAGGCACGAGGAAAATACATTGCTTTTTTGGATGCAGACGATTTTTATCTGGATTCAAATGCCTTGGAAAAGATGGTTTTGGCCTGCGAGAAGAATCATCTGGGAGCTTGTGCGGGGTTCCGCAGAGAATATCAGGATAATTTATTGAAGGATTTTTATTTGTATAGGGATTATTTTGAAAGTGGGAAAAATAAAGAAGGTGTAGTGTTAAGGTATCAAGATTATCAGGAGGAATATTACTATCAGAATTATATTTTTTCATTGGAGATCTTAAAGAAGAATGGAATTATATTCCCTTTGTATCGAAGATATCAGGATGCGCCATTTTTTCTAAATGCTATGGTAGCAATCAAAGAATACCTGGTCTTGCCGTTAGAATTCTATGCCTATCGTTTTCCAGAAGAGGCACTTACCCGAAAAGAAACATACATAGAAGATACTTTGAAGGGGATACGTGATAATATTCAAATTGCCCAGGAAAATCAGTTCTATGAACTTGAAAAGAAATTAGTTGGCAGGGTTGGTTTTGAGTATGCCAAAGGCATTGTAAAAGGTGCGAATGAAGAGGTTTTGGAACTTTTGCATGAGATTCAGACTCTGGTGTTTGGGAAAGATAAGAAAAGGGTTTTTGCAAAACTGCAGGCGAATTCTTTTGACAATGTATGCATGCTGGTGGAAATGAATGTGAAAGGGATCAAGCTGGGAGATTATTTTGAGGGAAATGGAATTTCAGATATTGCAATTTACGGGTTGGGAAATTATGGAAATATAGTCATAAGAGAATTGAAAAAGTCGGGAAAAATTACTTTATACGGAGTAGATCAACATATAAAGATGTTCCCAGGTATTGAGACAGGCAGTCTGAGGGAAGCGAACATAACATGTACAGATATCATTGTAACTCCCATGGAAGACAATGAAAATATTGTCAATATGATAAAAGAGGTTTGGCAAGGAAATGTCTGGAGTTTGAATAAACTACTTCGACAAATCATGAGGTAAATGAAATGGAAAGGATTCAAATATGAAGCTTGAAAATGAAAATCTCCACAAAGATGGTTTTACAACACTTAAAAAATGGATGGAAAATAGAAATGCAGGGAAGACATTTGTAGAGTATTTTCATGAATACGGTTATAAAACCATAGGGATCTATGATGCAGGAGACTTGGGGCGGATGCTGTATGAGGAAGTGAAGGATTCGGATATTACAGTAAAGTTTTTTGTGGATAGAAATGCGGAAGGAATCGGAAGCATAGATGGAATCCCTGTTATTTTTTTCTCTCAGATTAGCGAGGTGGAAGAGGCGGATGTCTTGCTGGTAAGTCCGATAGTAAATTATGAGGCGGTAAATAGGATTTTGTCAGAGAAGGGAGTTACGCTTAGAACCATGTCATTTAAAGATGCGGTATTTGAATTTTAAGCCAGAGGTGCAACAGAATGACTGCGACAAAATTGGATATGTTTGAAAAATTTAAGGAAAACGGAATTGATAGAAACTATGATGACTCCTTTGCACTGATTTGTGAAAATATGGAGATTCAGATAGGGCAGGGGAGGTTTATTTATTTTCTTGATCCCAATTATGCAATGGATACTACAAAAGGGGCGCGCTATGAGAACCTGACCCCGGCATATTGGAAGATATTGGATAGAGGGCTGGAACAATTGAAATATCCGGCAGAGGAGGTTACAAATAGTTTTTGCAAGAGCTGCAACGCTGTGTTGGACAGCTTAATTTTACTTATAAGACGAGTGGAAGAAAAACTAGATCCGTGCGACTCCCATAGGGAAAAGCAGAAGATATGGTTGAAACGGATGCGAAAGTGTCCGGCGCAAAGCTTCGAGGAGGCTATCCAGCGGCTGCTTTTTGTCAATCAGATGTTTTGGCAGACCGATCACAGGCTTACAGGCCTTGGAGCCTGGGATTCCTATTTGTTCCCCTATTATGAGAGCGATATACAAAAGGGAAATCTCAATAAGGAGAAGGCTCTTGAGATTTTGAAAGATTTGTACCGAATTCTGCATGAGAATTACAAGTACAAGAGCAATGTGCTGATGGGAGACACTGGGCAGATTTTTGTGCTGGGAAAGTCGGAGCCGGGAGGAGGGTATGTCTGTAATGAGCTGACTTATTTATTTATAGAGGCGATGAAGGAGGTACAGCAGTCAGAACCGAAGTGTCTTTTGAGAGTCAATAGGAAGACGCCCCGAGAATTACTGGAACTTGCGCTTGCGTCTATAACCACAGGCATCGGAGCTCCGTTGCTGGCCAATGATGATGTAGTGATTCCACAGCTGCTGGAATTTGGAATAGAGGAGGAAGATGCATATGAATATATGACCTCTGCATGCTGGGAACCTTTGATTGGGGGGAAGAGCGTCAGTCAGAACAACATGACCGTATTAAATTATCTGAAGGCGCTAGATAATTTATTGAAAAGAGAGCGGCTTGAGAACATAGCATCCTTTGAAGAATTTATATCTGTTTACCTGATTTATTTAAAAAGGAATCTCCGGGCGGTGAAACGGGTGTTAAGCTCCCTGCGGTATCAGTATGATCCCTTGCTGTCCGTATTTATGGAGGATTGCTATAAGCAGAAGAAGGATGCATCCTGGGGCGGGGCACGTTACCGCCATTTCGGGGTTACATCTGTAGCCATGGGCGATACGGTAGATGCTCTTTTTAATATTCGAGAATATGTATTTGAAAAAAAGAAATGCACTTTATATGATGTGAAACAAATGCTGATTTTAAACTTTGAGGGGAAAGAGGAGCTGCGTAAAGAGCTAAAGGAAAGGCCTTCCCGGTATGGGACAGATGATGAGGACGTGGTGGCCTTGGTTAACCGGATTACATCATGCGTTGCGGAGGAGATTGATGGGTTTTCTTCTTATCAGGGGGGGAGACTGAAAGTGGGTTTAAGCGGAGCGGCTTATATGGATGCTGCCCGCAGCTTTGGAGCCTCCTTTAATGGCCGAAAGGCCGGAGAGCCCTTTACGGTGCATATTTCAAATGAGGATAATGATGGCTTTACGGAGATTATCAATTTTGTTTCGGAGCTGGAGTATGGCAGTGCTAGATTTAACGGGAATGTGGTAGATCTGATGGTAAGCCCGGATTTTATCTACAAAAACTGGGAGAAATTCGTTGATTTTTTGATGATTTGCATCAGAAAAGGATTTTTTGAGATGCAGATGAATGTTGTCAGCAGTAAAACATTGTTGGAAGCACGAGAGCATCCGGAAGATTTTCCGAATCTGATTGTGCGTGTATGGGGATTCAGTGCGTATTTCAAAGACTTACCACGAGAATATCAGGATGTTTTGATAAAAAGAGCTTTGAAAAATGAAGGGATGCCATCCTAGACGAGGATAGCGATGCGAAAAGAATTAACGGTAACAAATATTCAGAGGATGTGCTTTCATGATGGTCCGGGGATTCGAACGACTGTGTTTACAAAGGGCTGCAGCTTGCATTGCCCTTGGTGCTCCAATCCGGAAAATATCAGCGGGTTTTTGGAACCATACGAAAAAGATGGAAAAGCAGGAATCTATGGGAAGAAATATACCAGTCCCCAGTTAATTGAGATTTTGCTAAAAGACAGAGATTTTTGGGAGCCGGAAGGGGGTGTTACCTTTTCGGGTGGGGAACCGTTGCTGCAGGCCGACGCTTTACAGGAGCTTTTGGTGGAGCTAAAGGAATTATGGATACATACGGTGGCAGAAACAGCGTTGTTCGTGCCGGAGACGTATGTGCGGATGGTGCTGCCTTATATAGACTATTTTATTGTTGATGTTAAGATTTTAAAGGATTCGTTTTGCCGGGAAGTACTGGGGGGAGATCTGGAGCTTTATAAAAGGAATGTACAGCACGTATATTGCAGCGGGAAGCTGGGGGTATTTCGTATCCCTTGCTGTCCGGAATATACATTTACAGAGCAAAACAGAGAATTGCTTTTAAAATTTTTGATGCAATATCCCGAAATCCCTGTACAGATTTTTACAGTTCATAGTTTTGGAGAAAAGAAATATGAATCTTTAAAACGCCCTGTATGGAGGACAAAGGGAGTAGACAGGCAACAGCTGCTGGAGTACTGTGCACAATTGGGAGAGTATGGAATAAAGGCAGAGGTAATACAAATTTGAATCAATCAGGAGGTTAGATATGAACCCAAAGGTGACAGTGATTTTGCCTACATTAAATATGAAGGACTATATTCATCAGTCTCTGGGCAGTGTTTTGAATCAGACTCTGAAGGAGATAGAAGTCTTTGTGATAGATGCAGATTCTACGGATGGAACCAGAGAAATTGTAAAGGAGTATGCCAAAAGAGACTCTCGGGTGTCTTTGCTTGAAGATACAAAGAAAAGCACCGGATATGCTAAAAATCTGGGAATTGACAGGGCTTCTGCTCCATATATCGCAATGGTTGAGCCAGATGATTATATTGAGCCGGATATGATGGAAAAGCTGTATCAGGTAGCAGAGGATACAGGTGTTGATTTTGTAAAGTGTGATTACAATGCGTTTTTGGGGGAAGGGGTTGACAGATTTGATTTCTTCAAATCTACGTCAAGTAATTTGGAGGACTATGGAAGAATCCTGGATCCCCGGAAAGATAATCATTGCTTTGGATGGTTGATGTATGAGTGGCTGGGGCTTTACAGGAAATCATTTTTGGATCGCTATCAGATCAGACATAATGAATCGCCGGGAGCGGCTTATCAGGATCATGGCTTCTGGTTTTTGACCTTTGCTTATGCGAAAAGTGTGTATCTCCTTAAGGAGTCCTTTTATCGTTATCGCTGCGACAATCCCAATGCCTCTATTAAGAATCCGAGAAATGTGTTTAATATATGCAAAGAATACGCGTATATGAGAGAGAAGCTGGAAGCAGAGCAGGAGCTTTGGAAACGGGTAGAGCCTGCATATTATCGAGGGTATTTTTATGACAACTGCATCCTTTATTGCAGGCTTTCTGAGGAATGGCGGCGCCCTTTGCTTGCGGAAATGAGACGTTTTTTGCTGGAAGCCGACGGGCGGGGGCTGTTGGATCGGACGTTGTACTCGGATACTGAGTGGGAGGATCTGTCTTTACTTTTAAAAAGTGAGGAGGCATTTTATGATGCCAAAGCACGGTTTTTTGCGGATAGTCAGAGGCAGCTGCAAGAGTTAAAGGATGGTATCTTTGGGAGCGGGCGCATAGTAATTTACGGGGCCGGAAGCTATGGATGCAACCTCCATTTCCTGCTTGCTGCAAATGGCATCGATGTTGCAGCCTATGCAGACGGAGATTCAGCAAAATGGGGGCGAAAGCAAAACGGGCTTACGATTTTATCCTGGCAGCAATGTGAACAGAGATTTGCGGATGTGGTATATTTGATTGCGAATAAGAATTACAGTGATGAGATAGAAATGCTGTTACGGAAGAACCATGTTCCGGCACAGAGAATACGAAAATGTAGAGTGGAAAGGCTGTTTCCAAATATGATCTAGAGAGGACAGAAATATGAGATATGTAATTTTAGGTGGAGGACTGTCCGCGATCAGTACGGCTTTTTTTCTGCAGGACAGAGATGATGTGGAAGAAATCCTGATTCTGGAGAAAGAGGATGTACCTGGCGGCTTGTGCAGAAGCATCAAAAAAGGTAAATACATTTATGATATTGGCCCTCATATTTTATTTTCCAAGGATAAAGAAATGCTGTCCCTAATGCTTGAGGTGCTGGAAGAAAAAAGTACTCTAAGGCGTTCCAATCAGATCATCTATAAGGGCAGGTATGTTCAGTATCCTTTTGAAAATGATTTGTCCAAGCTTCCAAAGGAGGATTTGGATTATTGTGTGGCGCATTTTGCGAGCAATCCTTATGAAAATTATGAGGCTGAAAATATGCTTCAGTTCTTTTTGAAAACCTTCGGAGAGGGGATAACCAATACCTACTTAAGGCCCTATAATGAAAAGATTTGGAAATATGATCCTGGCTTTATGGATACTCAGATGGTGGATAGGATTCCCAAGCCGACCCATGAGGAGATTATGAGAAGTGCTGCAGGAGAGACGGTAGATGGATATGTCCATCAGCTTTATTTCAGCTATCCCTCTTCAGGTGGTATAGAGGCTGTGGTCCAGGGATTTATAAAAAAATTGGGTATGAAGTGTAGAATAAGCTGTGGACGGCAGATTACATCGGTGGGGAAAATGCTGGGAGGTTTTCAGATTATAGCAGATGGGGAGCAGATAAGGGCAGATCGGGTGATATCTACGATTCCGGTTCAGGAGCTGACCAGGGTCATGGATGTACCGGAGGAGATTGAGCAACACGTCAGCGATCTGAGATATAATTCGATTCTGATTGCTTTTGTTAGAACAAAGGAGGATTTGTGCGGGGATCATTTTGCGTTTATGAACCCGGAGAAGGATATTATTTTCCATCGAATTTCTAAAATGGATTTTTTGGGACAGAATTATCAGGCAGAAAGCGGCGCTACCTATATGGTAGAGGTGACTTATCGGGAAAAGGATTATATTGATAGTCTGACAGAAGAGGAGTTGAAAAGAAAGATTGCCCAGGGAATGAAACGGATTGCCTTTGTGGAGGATGAAACGGATGTGGAATTTATTAATGTCACCCGTCATCCTTACGCCTATGTGATTTATGACATCAATCACAGAAAAAATATGAAGGCTATACGTTCTTATTATGCTTCCCAAGGGATTCTTCTGAATGGTCGTTTTGGCAACTTTGAATATTGGAACATGGATCGGGTTATACGCGAGAGTAAGAAACTGGTGGAGGAAAAGATATGATTATAACCAAAACCCCCTTTCGTATTAGCTTTTGCGGTGGGGGAAGCGATATTGCGGAGTTTTATAGACAGCACGGAGGTTGTGTTTTAAGCACGACAATTAACCGGTATATGTATCTGACGATTCATCCTTACTTTGATGAAACAAAGTCTGCATTGCGGTATTCCAAGATCGAGATTGTGGATGATATTGATAAGATTCAACATTCTATTTTTCATCAGGTACTGAGGGATATGGGAATTAGTGGTGTGGAAATTAGCAGTACGGCGGATGTGCCTAGCGGAACGGGACTAGGCTCCTCCAGCTCTTTTACCGTAGGGCTTCTCCATACGTTGTACTGTTATCAAGGGAAATATATGTCCAAGGGGCGGCTGGCACATGAGGCCTGCCAAGTGGAGATTGAGAAACTAGGCAATCCTATTGGAAAACAGGATCAGTACGCGGCTGCCTATGGTGGAATGAATTTTATTGAGTTTAACAGGGATGATTCAGTGACGGTGTCTCCGCTTATTATGCAGAGCGACACAAAAGAGGCGCTGGAAGAGAACCTGATGATGTTTTATACGGGAATTACCCATGATGCAAATTCAATTCTGGCAGAGCAGAGAAAGAATATTTCACAAGCGGATAAGACGCAGAACCTCATAGAGATGTGCCAGCTTGCCAGATGCATGAAGGTGTCTCTGGAAAATAATGAATTATCAGATTTCGGAAAAATTATGAATGAGGGATGGAAAAAGAAGCGGGAGTTGGCACATGGCGTTTCTAATCCCAGGATTGATGAGTTGTATGAATGTGCGATGGAGCATGGTGCGGCAGGCGGAAAGCTTCTGGGAGCGGGAGGAGGAGGGTTTTTGTTGTTTTATTGTGAAAAATATAAACAGAAACGCCTGGAAGAGGCTTTGGGATTAAAACGTTTTCATTTCCGGTTTGAGCATGATGGAACTTCTGTCGTTTATATTGGGAATAAATACTGGTAGGGAGAAAAGAACATGAAAAGGGCATTGGTAGTTGGAGGGGCAGGCTTTATCGGAAGTCATTTGTGCTGTGCTTTATTGAAAAAAGGGTGGTATGTTGTTTGCATAGATAATTTTTCCCTTGGGAGCAGAGGTAATATCAGAGAGCTTCTGCCAGACAAAAATTTTGTTTTGTATGAGGCGGATGCAGCAAAGGTAGATGCTATGGAAGTAATTTTTGAAAAGGAGAGGCCGGACTATGTATATCATTTGGCAGCCAATTCCGACATTCAGGCCAGCGCCTCAAATCCGGAGATAGAGTATAGGAATACGTATACTACAACCTTTCAGATTTTAAGCTGCATGCGGAAATTTCATATTCCAAGATTGTTTTTTGCTTCAACCTCTGCTGTATATGGGGATAAGAGGGAAAGCGTGCTGGATGAACATACACCGGATCTTGCTCCTGTTTCCTATTATGGCGCGGCAAAGCTGGGGAGTGAGGCGCTTATCAGTGCTTTTTCCTATATGAATGAAATGCAGGCTCTGATTTTTCGCTTTCCGAACGTAATAGGACCGAAATTAACCCATGGAGTAATTTTTGATTTTATTTATAAGCTGGAAAAGGACCCAAAGTGTTTGCAGATTCTTGGCGACGGAAATCAGACAAAGCCATACATTTATGTGTCGGATTTAGTGGGCGCGATTTTGAAATTTCAGGATATGAGGCATTTGGGTGTGGAGCTGTATAATGTCGGAGTAGAGGGAGAGACCAGCGTAACCCGTATTGCAGATATTATATGCGAGGAGATGGGACTTGACTCTGTTCAGTATCATTATACAGGAGGAGAGGGCGGCTGGAAAGGCGATGTGCCGAGATTCCATTACTGTCTGGACAAAATACATAAGGCTGGCTGGGTGGCAGTTTATTCTTCTGATGAAGCAGTTCGAAAGACTGTACGAGAAAATATATCAGGGAAGGAAGATCATGAGTAAGAATTATGTAGCAGTGATTCAGGCAGGAGGAAGGGGAACTCGAATGAGGGAACTGACTAAGGATTTGATACCAAAGCCGATGCTTATTTTGAACGGAAAACCAATGATTCAATGGCAGATGGAGAACATGGTTCAATATGGGATACATGAATTTATATTTATTATTGGTTATCTTGGAGAAAAAATTAAAGAATATTTTGGAGACGGACATCGATTTGGTGTAAATATACGCTATATTGAGGAATCCCAGCCACTGGGCTCTGCTGGCTCTTTGTATTATTTAAAAGGGATGATTCAAGAGAATGACTTTTTTTTACTCTATGCAGATGTGATGTTTTGTTTAGACTGGAATCGGATGATTGACTTTCATGAGCGGCATAGGGGAAAAGCAACACTTCTTGTTCATCCTAATGCCCATCCGTTTGATTCAGATTTGCTTATCATGGATGAAGAGGAACATGTGACAGGAATTGATTCCAAGCTTAATTTTCGTACTTATTGGTATGAAAATTGTGTGAATGCAGGGCTTTACATTTTGTCAAAGGATATTTTAAGTGAGCTGAGCGTACCTGAAAGATTGGATTTGGAGAAAGATATTTTGAGTCCGATGATGACAGAAAATCAGGTATATGGATATCGAACGCCAGAGTATGTTAAAGATGCCGGAACGCCAGAGCGATTTTACAAGGTGGCAAAAGAACAGACTGCAGGTGTTTGGGAGGACAAGTGTTTGAATAGAAAGCAAAAATGTGTATTCTTGGATAGAGATGGGACGCTTAATCAATTCAAGGGTCTCTTATATAAGGAGGAGGAATTGGAGCTTGAAAAAAATGCTGCAGATGCGATCAAATTACTGAACGAAGCAGGGGTTCTCGCTATTGTTATTACGAATCAGCCGGTAGTGGCAAGAGGATTGTGCAGTATAGAGGAAGTAAATCAAATACATAGAAAAATGCAGGTGATGCTTGGCGCTCAAGGCGCCTATCTGGATGATATCGCGTTTTGTCCTCATCATCCGGATAAAGGATATCCGGATGAAAATCCGAAGTATAAGATGTCTTGCAGTTGCAGAAAACCGGCTACAGGTATGATTGATGCCATGGTCAAAAAATATAATATCGATTGCAGCTTATCCTATATGGTTGGGGACAGCACAATAGATATTCAGACAGGGGTAAATGCCGGTCTAAAAACAATACTTTTGGAGACGGGGCAGGGAGGACAGGACGGGAAATTTCATGTTTCCCCGGATGTAGTGGAAAAGGATGTAAAAAGTGCGGTGGAATATATCCTGCGAAGCTTTGGAAAGCTGAGATGAGAAATTGTTTGCATAACGCAGGGAGAAAAGATGTCATGAATATAATATGTATATTTTATTATATTAAATAAAATTATTTTCACATCCACCCAAGTAAATTTTGATTGGAGATCTTTATGCAGGACGCCGCATTCTACCAACAGGAATACAAGAACCTACAACAATTAAGAACATCCCTTCAGCAGTACAAAACCCTCTATTTCTACGGAGCGGGTCTTCGGGGCGAGGAAATGCTGGAAAGGCAGAAGGAGGGCATCCCTTTCTGGCGCAGGCCAAAGGCCTTTCTGGTAACGGACAAAAAAGATGCTGCCACTGTAGATCCCGGCCGGCTGGACGGGATTCCGATTCTTGGCATTGACGAGATAGAAGAATTTCCGGAGGATTCAGCTGTCCTGGTAGTTGCTATGAGCTTTTATCATAAGGAGATCAAGGAACGGCTGGCGCGTATGTCCTGTTCTCATGTTTATTATCTGACAGACGCTATGGAACAGCTGCTTACAAGAGAATTTTTGTCGGCCTATCTTTCCAGGTATCAGCTGCCTTTCGGATTTCTTCCCTTTGGGGAGAAGGAGTCTGTGGATCCGCGCCTGTATGCCAACCGGCTGCATACCTACAGCGTGATGTGTGAGCGGGATGCGAAGACAGCAGCACATTTTTCAGCGGTTCCGTGGATATCCGATTTGCAGGGCGGAGCCTCCAAGGCGAACAAAAGGATTGCCGCAATGGGGGACGATACGGGCGAAAATATTTCCGATCAGAATGCTTACTATAATGAGCTGACCGGACTTTATTGGGTGTGGAAGAATACAAACCATGAATTTTCCGGGATCTGCCATTATAGAAGGAGATTTGAATCGGAGGCAGCGATGCTGCCGCTTCTGCGGGGGGAGGCAGACGTGATTCTGCCCCTTCCCTTTGTAGTGGGGCAGAATCTTCGGAATTATTACCAGCATTGGGGAGAGGCTGCTTATTATGAGACGATGCTTCGGATGATAGAGGAAAAATATCCCGCTTATTACAATACGGCCTGCTGGTGTGCCGCCCATCCCGTATTTCTGCCCAATAATATCTGTATTGCCAGGAGAGAGATTTTGGAGGAGTACTGTTCCTTCTTATTTGACATAGTCTTTTCCGTGGAAAAGGAAATGGCCGCCTGCCCTGGGAAGAAGCAAAGCAGGTGCTGGCTGTCGGAGCATGTGTCTACCATTTATTTTCTTCAGCACTGCAGAGACTATCGAATGTTTTTTTCCAAGATAGAGAGGTGCTGGTAAATGGGCGAGCGGATAAGTATTATTGTTCCTGTTTACAACGCGGACAAGTTTTTGGATAAATGTATTGAGAGTATCTGTAGGCAGACCTATAAGAACCTTGAAATTATCCTTATCAATGACGGCTCCACGGATCATTCCCTGGAAATATGCGAGAAATACGCGGCAAGGGATGAGAGAATTGTGCTTCAAAGCCAGAAGAACCAGGGAATTGTAAAGGCCCGGCAGGCAGGGGTAAGAATAGCTGCGGGAAATTTTATTGGGTGGGCGGATGCGGACGACTGGATGGAGTCCGACTACATAGAAAATCTGCTGCAACTGCAAAGAGAGTCTGGGGCGGATATTGTGGCTGCCGCCCATTTCTATGATATTGGGAAGGACTGCACCCTGATAAAGAATGGCCTGGAACCGGGGATATATGACCGGGAGCAGCTGGCGCCGGTTATGTTATGTACCGGAAGGTTTTTTGAATACGGGATCAATCCCCATCTGTATACAAAGCTTTTCCGAGCCTCGATTCTGAAAAAGACACAGCTTATGGTTGACTCTTATATTATTGCGGGGGATGACGCCGCAGTCGTGTATCCCAGCCTGCTGATGGCAAAAAGTGTGTGCGTGTCAGAGCTGTCAGGCTACCATTATGTCCAGCATCCGGGTTCCATAACGAAGACCGGATTCCCGGACGAGCAGGGGAGAATTAAGGCACTGACAGCTTTTCTGGAAAAGGCCTTCCGAGAGGCGGGGGTGGCTTCACAGACATCCTGTCAGCTTATAGCCTATGAAAACTATCTGCTTTCCTTACGGAAGATAGAAGTATTTGATGTACCTGGCGAAGATAGCATTCTTGCACCTTATGGAGGCCTTCGGGCGGGAGAGCGGATTGTGCTCTATGGAGCTGGTGCACTGGGGCAGGGAATCTATGCTTATCTTAAGAGGGATGGACGAACAGAGATAGCGGGATGGCTGGACAGGAGCTACGAGGCCTACCGGGAGCAGGGCTTCCCTGTTGACAGCCCTGAGTGTCTAAGAGACAGGGGCTTTGTATATGATTATATACTGATAGCAAGCATCATGGATAGGACAGCAATGTCAATCAGGAATTTTTTGCTGTCCCAGGGTGTGAAGGAAGAAAAGATAAAGTGGTTTACAGGGGCGTTTTGTGGAAAGGAATGATTCAGAAAGCAGTGTTTATATGCTTCGGTTTTTGAAAGAGACCATGGATGCTCTTACAATAGTTATTGAACCTCCGGCCCTTTGTTGTTATACTAATAACAGCAGAGGGCTGTTTTTCTGATATTTTTTAGAAATGCCGGCGGGCTGTAAAAGAGGCCATGAAAGGATGGTGCAGATATGGCGAGAACCGTAGGAATCGGGCATCAGGATTTCGAGCAATTGATTACGAATGATTATTTTTATATTGATAAAACAAAATTTATTAAGGAATGGTGGGAAAGTGGAGATTTCGTTACCTTAATCACCCGCCCCAGACGTTTTGGAAAGACCCTGACTATGAGTATGACGGAGCAGTTCTTTTCCGTAAAATATGCCGGACGGGGAGAGCTGTTTCAGGGGCTTTCTGTCTGGGAGGATGAAAAGTACAGAGAATTGCAGGGAACTTATCCTGTGATAAGCCTTTCCTTTGCCAATGTAAAGGAAAACAGCTATGAAAAGGTCCGCTATCGCATTTGTCAAGTACTTCGTGATTTATATGTACAGAATTATTTCCTTTTGGATGGAGAAGTGTTGACTCCAGGGGAGAAGGATTACTTTAACCGGATATCAGAGACGATGAATGAGGGAGATGCAACAATGTGCCTTCATTATTTATCTTCTTTTCTGTTCCGCTACTACAATAAAAAGGTAATTATTCTTTTGGATGAATATGATACGCCTATGCAGGAGTCCTATGTAAATGGATATTGGGAAGAACTGGTAGATTTTACCAGGAGCCTGTTTAATTCAACCTTTAAGACAAATCCCTACCTGGAGCGTGCCATTATGACAGGGATCACCCGGGTGAGCAAGGAATCCATTTTTTCGGATTTGAATAACCTTGAGGTTGTAACGACGACTTCGGAGAAATATGAAACGTCATTTGGATTTACCCAGGAAGAGGTATGGAGTGCATTGGAAGAGTACGGGTTATCCGAACAAAAGGAACAGGTAAAGAACTGGTATGATGGATTTACATTTGGAAACAGGAGAGACATCTACAATCCGTGGTCTATACTAAATTATCTGGATAAGAGGAAGTTTTCCGCCTACTGGGCCAACACCAGCAGCAACAGCCTGATAGGGAAGCTGGTGCGGGAGGGAAATCCGGATATCAAGATAGCTATGGAGGATCTTTTGCACGGAGGCTGTCTCTCTATAAGATTAGATGAACAAGTCGTATTTAATCAGCTGGATTATAGAGAAAGCGCTGTCTGGAGTCTTCTTTTGGCCAGCGGCTATCTGAAGCTGAAAAGCTATAGGATTCAGGCAGGAAGGACTCAATGTGAGCTTGCCCTGACGAATGGGGAGGTCCACGTGATGTTCGAAGAAATGATAGAGGATTGGTTTTCGGAGTTTACGCCGGCCTATAATGCATTTATCAAGGCGTTGCTCTGTGACGATAAGAAGGCTATGAATCTTTATATGAACAGGGTTGCTTTGGATACTTTCAGCTACTTCGATACGGGAAAAAGGTCCTCGGAAGCTGCGGAGCCGGAACGTTTCTATCATGGCTTTGTTCTGGGACTTCTGGTGGAACTTAGAGAACGCTATATCTTAACCTCCAATCGTGAAAGCGGCTTTAGCCGGTATGACATAATGCTGGAGCCGTGCCGGAAGGAGGATCCTGCAATGATACTGGAATTTAAAGTGCATGAGCCAGACGAAGAGAAAACGCTTCAGGATACCGTACAGGCTGCTTTGAAGCAGATCGAAGAAAAGCAGTATGCAGCCGCCCTGGGGGCCAAAGGGATAGCCCCGGAGCGGATTCGAAGGTATGGATTTGCTTTTGAAGGGAAGAAGGTCTTGATTGGGTAGAGAAGCTTGATAAAAACACTGGATAAAAAAGGTACACTTGTATGAAAAGTTTCATTTTCATAAAGTGTACTTTTTTGTATTCCTCATCTTATATGATATCGTCAGGATTATACCATAACATTAGCCAATTCCGCAAGTTTTTTTCTTCCTTTTTTGTGCTATATTTCTAAATTTTTCCCCTGTTTTTTCATTCTATAAAAGTACACCTTTTGAGAATCAGCGTTAAAAGAGTGCACTTATCGGCCTGTCAAAGCGCAGCTCTAAGAGAAGGAATATCGCATGTCATCTGCAACCATCTGTAAAACCGTACACCAATACAGCAAGGGTCCGATTCCGGAGGAGGACATGCAAAAGCTTCTGGAAATTGCAGAGGACTGCTGCCGTGTCAGAAATTATGTGTACGCACGTTATGGCGGTATTGCAAGCCTCGCAAAGCTGTATCCCGGCTATACCGTCCAGAATGAGATGGCGAAAAGCGGTCTTCGGGAGAGCCTGGGACTTCCCTCCGTGTATTTTTATCTTGCTGTATTTGATGCGCTGCGAGATATCCGGGCTCAGTGGACCAGAACAAAGGCAAAAGTTCTTAGGCTTGCAGGACAGAATGAGGGATTCACGGAGGAAGACAAGCACTATCTTCGTTTTCTTTTAAAGGTGAACAATGCCTTTGAGCAGGT
>JAAVZL010000007.1 GCA_022791635.1 Lachnospiraceae bacterium | reverse complement strand
TGCTATGATGTTTAAGAAAAAAAGCAGGAGATTTGTTCTCCTGCCATCGTAGAGTAACATGCTCTACGAATCCCAAAGGAACTTTTCTTCCCTATTTTCCCATTTTTCGTAAAATATTCCCTGCTCCAAACCAATCATCAAGGTTGCCGTAAACTAGCAAAATAGGACAGCAGACTTTTCCAATATCCAGTGTCCGGCTGTTCGCGTACAGGCTGTCTGATATGTGCGGATATTGCCTGGGCAATGTCCGCACAGAGCAGACAGAATGTACGAGAACCGTCCGAACACGGATATGGAAAAGTCTGCTGTCCTATTTTGCGGCAGCTCCGGCCCCCCTGCGCATCAAAAAAGGCTGTCCCCTTTCCTTCCGAAAAGAAAACAGCCCTTTCCCAAGTTCCTGTCAATCCAAAGCCAACTGCCCTGTACTACTCACACTTACAGCGAAACGTCGCACACTCCGTCTCCTGGCACTCACAGGCAGAACCGCCAGCGATTCCAATGTGCTTTGCATGACACACACAATCCTCATTAAAGGTACACTCCTCCGCCTTGCAGGATACCTTCGTCTCCTTCGTAGGATAATCCACAGAGCTCTGGTAATTACCCTCGCCCCGCTCCCTAAAGCTGCTGCAGCAGGTGTCTCTGGAATGCTTTGCATTATTCCCCTCCACCTGGATATTATCCTTGCAACAACTCTTTTCCTTGTTATACATACAGCTCGTTACAGTACAATCCAATCTTGTCATCATATCTACCTCCATAAAAAGTGTAGAAGTAGTATATGTAATTTTCCAAAAGTTATGCCTTTTTTCTCATCCACCCCATCCAAAAGCTGCGAAGCCTCACACTCATCTGTGCCAATCCCACAGCTGCCATGGGCAGCATCATCACAAAATAAGGAAGAATATAGCGTCCCTTCGCCTCCCAAAGCATGTGAAACAAACACCCGCCGAAAATCGTAATCAAAAGCACATACTGCTCAAGCTCCTTCTTTTTCCAGAAATGGAAAATCAGCCATAGAAAAACGCCCATAAAAATCAAGCTCTGATACTGATTCATAAACCAGGTCATAAGCGCATGCAGCTTCCCCACATACATGCTGTTCACCACACCACAGCGGGCCCAGCCGTTGATATGGGTCATGGCAAAGCACTCATAAGTAGGATCGTTCCACTGACTGGTAAATTTCTCCCGATAAAATTCCGCCGCATAGACAGGATCCGAGCGAAAGCCCGACAAAGAAGCACGAATATCATTCACCGCCATAGCTGAAGCCAGCTCCCCGTCAAACTCCGATGCTCCCCAATAAGCATGAAGAATATATCCGTTGGACCAGCCGGGAGCTCCCTCCCCCTTCTGCATTCCCATAGCCACATAGAGAATCATAGGCGCTCCGTCATTGAGCTTCACTCCCGAGCGCCCCTCATAAAAGCTCTTGAGCCCCCACCGGGAAACCACCAGAGAGACGATCAGAAGAGCCGCCGTCCCAAGATACCGCCACTGACGCTTTCCAATCCCGTTCACCACCAGTATGCAGACAAAAGCAATCAACAAAATCATACTGTTATTTCGAACCAGACAGGCCAGGCTGCAGGCAATACAGCAGAGCACAAGCTGCCAGGGCCTCCTCCCCTTCTGATACTCCAGAAAGAACCACACCGCCAAAAGAGAATAGGTAAGAGCCGGAATCTCCCCGTATACAAAGGTCACATAAAAGAACAAAGGAAAACAGCAGGCAGAAAGCAGGATCGCATAAACCCAGGCCCGCTTATCCTCCGTAAGAAGTCTGGTAATCCGATACCCCGCATAGACGCACACCACCGCTCCCAGGCAGTTTAAAAACTCAAAGGCCTTAAAATTCCCGTTTCCGAAAATCGCAAAAATCAGCTCAATAAGAGCCGTAAGCCCCAGCTGGTGCGGGTGAATAAACAAATACTTCTCATAGGAATCCTGAGTCAGCATGGAGAAGTCTCCCGTTCGAAAACCCTCTGCCGCCAGACAAACGGACGCTTGGTCTCCCACCGGAATGCAGCCGGCCCCTATAACCCACAAAACACAGAAGCACAGAGTATAGACAAGAACCACCCCCAGCAGAACACGGATCCGCCTCTCCTGAAGCCTCCCCCCGTCGGTGCTTGCAAGCTCCTCCCCTGCCTCCAAAGCCGGTCCCCTCCAGGGCTCCTTTAAAATCCAGCAAGAAATCCGATACATGCAGAAAAGCCCCAGTCCGCAGACCGCCAGAACCGCAAAGACAAGATCCCCCTTTTCATAGGGAATCTCCTCATATTGCGTACTGAAATATACCGTAAAAAATAAACTGTAGCCTGTGAGCGCTCCAAAAAGAAGCAGCCCCAGTATGGAAATCGTTCTGTCTGCCAGCTTCAGCAGCTTCATCCTTTGCCTTTCCCCCGCTTTTGTATTTTCTGTGTAACCTCACAAATCCCGGCCGCCGCAAGAGGCAGCATCATCACAAAATAAGGCAGCACATACCTGGATTTTGCCTCCCAGAGCATGTGAAACAGGATTCCCCCCAGAATCACAATCAAAAGAATCTCATTCTCCAAGGGCTCCCGCTTTTTCCGCCGGGAAATCAGCAGCAGCAAGGCCGCCCCATAGATCAAAAGCTGGTAGGAATCCATAAAAGACGTCAGCACCCGGTTGACTCCTCCCTCGTAGACATTGCGGGCAAAGCCGCCCCGTCCGTTCTCCGCCGCATAGGTCATAATAAAGCAACCATAGGTAGGCTCACTCCACTGACTGGAAAATTTCCTCCAGTAAAAATCCGCTCCATAGGCAGGATGAAGGAGAAGCTCCTTGGCCCTGGCCCGGATCTCTGCCTTCCCTAGCTCTGCCGCTGTGGGTCCGTGATACAGGCAGACATCCTGATAGGTGTACATATTGTAGCCATTGTACCAGCCTGCCTCCTTATCTCCCTCCTGCATGCCCATGGCAATGTACAGAACCATAGGCATTCCCTCATTGATCTCATGGCCGCAGCGCCTTTCATAGAAAAGCCGAAGTCCCTGGCGGCCGGCAAACATCCCCGCAAGCAGCAGCGCTATGCAGAGCAGATATTCCACACGCCGGTCCGAGATGGCCTTCACCGCCAATACACAGGCGCACGCAATCAGCACAATCACACTGTTGTTGCGAATCAGCACCGCCAAACTGACCCCCAGGACCAGCAGCACAAGACTGCTTCGCTTCCCCTCCTTCACATACCGGAGCAGCTGCCAGACAGCAAGCAGGGACAGAACAACCGCAGGCACATCCCCGTAAAAATAAGTGCAGTACAGCAAAAAGGGAAAGCAGAGCCCTGCCAGAATCAGATAATTGGCCGCGACCCGCGCCTCCGAAAAGAGATACCGGGTAATCCGGTAACCAAAATAGACCGCCCCGGCAATTCCAGCCACCTGAAGCAGCAAAAGGGCCGTCAGGTTTTCCCTGCCGAATATCCGAAATACCAGCTCCTCATAAGCTGTAAGCCCCAGCTGATGGGGATGCATAAACAAATATTTTCCATAGTCCAGCCGCCCGTAATTGCCCTCGGAAAAGCGCTGGGCGCTGGTGAGCACCATCATCTGATCGGACACCGGCGTACAGCCGGAGATCCGGACCCACCAGACTCCCCCTATGAGGATCCAGGCCAGTACCCCGTACAACAGGAACCTGAGGTTCCTCTCCGCTTTTCCCGGATCCCTCATCACCCTTTCTCCCAGCCACCAGACCCCGGCGGCCAAAAGCATGGCTCCAAGCAGGGTCAGGGGAAAGAAGACTATCCGGTTATAGGGAATCTCCTGGGCGTAATCTGCGGGAAAATACCGGGTAAAGAGAAGGCTGGCCACACACAGAAGGGAAAAAAACACTATTCCGATTCCTCGAATCCACCGCACTGCCATATTCTCTGCATTTGCAAACAGCCTGCTCTTTTCCATACACTCCCGCTTTCGTAAAAACTTATATTTTTATTCCCTTATTTAAAATATTCCACTCCGGACTCAAAGATCTTCATATCCTGCTCCCCGTAAATATTCAGGGCCACAGCCTCATCCCGCCGCTCGGAATGCGCCATCTTTCCCAGCACCCGGCCGTCCGGACTTGTGATTCCCTCAATGGCCCCATAGGACCCGTTCACATTCCAGTACTCATCCATGGTGGGCTGGCCCTCCAGATTTACATACTGGGTAGCCACCTGACCCTCTGCAAAGAGCTTGTCTATCCACTCCTTACTGGCTACAAAGCGTCCCTCTCCGTGGGAAGCAGGGTTTACATAAGTCTTTCCTACCCCTGCCAAAGCAAGCCAGGGAGACTTGTTGCTTGCCACCCGGGTATAAACCATCTTCGACACATGGCGGTTGATGGTATTAAAGGTCAGGGTTGGCGAATCCCCGTTCTGTCCCACAATCTCGCCGTGAGGCACAAGCCCCAGCTTGATCAGAGCCTGGAAGCCGTTGCAGATGCCAAGGGCCAGACCGTCGCGCTCCTCAAGAAGCCTTCTCACCGCCTCCTTGATCTTCTCATTCTGGAAGGCCGTGGCAAAGAATTTGGCCGATCCGTCCGGCTCGTCTCCTGCGGAAAAGCCGCCGGGGAACATAATAATCTGGGCCTGAGAAATAGCCTGCTCAAAAATATCCACTGACTCCCGGATATCCTCCGCCGTCAGATTACGGAATACTCGGGTGACCACATCTGCCCCCGCCCGCTCAAAGGCTCTGGCGCTGTCGTACTCACAGTTGGTTCCCGGGAACACCGGAATAAATACGGTAGGCTTTGCCACCTTATGCTTACATACATACACCTGGCCACCCCGGTACAGCGGCGTATCCACCTTTTCCTTACCGGGAACCGCAATGGTGGGGAATACCTTTTCCAGAGGCGCCGTCCAGGTATTTAACGCCTCCTCCATATCAATAAACGTATCGCAGTAGGCAAAGCCGCTCTCTGTCACCTGGCCGACCACCGTGTAGGTAACGGCAAGCTCGCCCACTTTGCCGTCGGGAACCTCGGCCACAATGGAGCCGAAGCCCGGGGTAAAGAGATCCCGCTTATCTACAGAATGCTCCAGCTTCACGCCCAGCTTATTTCCAAAGGCCATCTTGCTCACAGCCACCGCCAGGCCCTTGCCGTCCAGCGCATAGGCGGAAATGATTCTTCCCTCCTTCACATCCGTGAAGAAACGGCCGTACAGATCCTTGGCCTGCTCCAAATCCGGAAGATCGTAGGAATCCCGATCTACGGAAATCAGCACCAGCTTGCTTCCCACGCGCTTAAGCTCCGGCGTAAGGACATGCTTGTGGCTGGCAATGTCCACGGCAAAGGACACCAAGGTGGGGGGCACATCAATCTCGTTGAAGGTTCCCGACATGCTGTCCTTTCCTCCGATAGAGGGCAGGCCGAAGGCAAGCTGTGCCCGATAAGCGCCGAGAAGGGCCGCAAAGGGCTGGCTCCAGCGCTGCGGATCCTCCGTCATGCGGCGGAAGTACTCCTGGAAGGTAAAGCGGATCTTGCGGTAATCGCCGCCGGAAGCCACAATCCGGGCCACAGACTCCAGAACCGCATAGACGGCTCCGTGGTAGGGGCTCCAGCTGGACAGGTAGGGATCAAAGCCATAGCTCATCATGGTCACCGTATCCGTCTTTCCCCTAAGCACCGGGAGCCTGGCGATCATGGTCTGTGTCTCCGTGAGCTGATACTTGCCGCCATAGGGCATGAGCACGCTTCCCGCTCCGATGGAGCCGTCGAACATCTCCACCAGCCCTTTTTGGGAGCAGACATTGAGATCCCTCAGGGTGTCAAGCCACCTGGCCCGGACATCCTCCACCTCGTCCCTCACAAAATATTTCTGATTCTCATCCGGCAGATCCACGGCAACCCCGGTCTCCTGGTGCGCGCCGTTGGTGTTGAGGAAGGCTCTGGAGATGTTGACGATCTCCTTTCCCCTCCAGACAAGCACAAGCCTGGGACTCTCCGTCACCTGAGCTACGGTCACCGCCTCCAGGTTCTCCTCCTTTGCATAGGCCAGAAACGCAGCCTCATCCTTGGGATCAATGACAACCGCCATCCGCTCCTGGGACTCGGAGATGGCAATCTCCGTTCCGTCTAGGCCCGCATACTTCTTGGGCACCAGATCCAGATTCACCTTAAGCCCGTCCGCCAGCTCGCCGATGGCCACCGACACGCCGCCTGCGCCGAAATCGTTGCATTTCTTAATGAGACGGGTAACCTCCGGCCGGCGGAACAGCCTCTGAATCTTCCGCTCCGTGGGCGCATTTCCCTTCTGCACCTCTGCGCCGCAGGTCTCGATGGAAGCCTCCGTATGAACCTTGGAGGAGCCGGTGGCTCCGCCGCAGCCGTCACGCCCGGTGCGGCCTCCCAAAAGCACAATCAGATCGCCCGGATCCGAGGTCTCCCGAATCACGTCCTTCCTGGGGGCCGCTCCCATGACAGCCCCGATCTCCATGCGCTTTGCCACATAGTCAGGGTGATAAATCTCCTTCACATAGCCTGTTGCCAGGCCAATCTGGTTGCCGTAGGAGCTGTAGCCGCTGGCCGCTCCCCGCACCAGCTTCTTCTGAGGCAGCTTGCCCTTTAAGGTCTCCTTTACGGACACAGTGGGATCCGCCGCACCCGTCACACGCATAGCCTGATACACATAAGTCCGCCCCGACAGGGGATCCCGGATGGCGCCTCCCAGACAGGTGGCCGCGCCGCCGAAAGGCTCGATCTCCGTAGGATGATTGTGGGTCTCATTCTTAAAATTCACCAGCCACTCCTCGGTTTTCCCGTCCACCTCCACAGGCACCACAATGGAGCAGGCATTGATCTCCTCCGATTCCTCCTGATCCGCAAGCTTTCCCTCTGCTTTCAGCTTCCGCATAGCCATCAGGGCCAGATCCATCAGGCAGACAAACTTGTCCTTCCGCCCTTTAAAAAGCTCCTCCCGATCCGCAAGATACTGACGATAGGTATCCTCCAGGGGCTTCCGGTAATAGCCCTCCCCAAAGGTCACGTCCTTAAGCTCTGTGGAGAAGGTAGTATGGCGGCAGTGATCCGACCAGTAGGTATCCAGCACCCGAATCTCCGTCATGGAGGGCTCTCGCTTCTCCTCCTCCCGGAAATAGTTCTGAATATGCAGAAAATCCTTGAAGGTCATGGCAAGGTTGAGAGAGCCATAGAGCTCCCTAAGAGCCTCCTCCTCCATCTTGCAGAAGCCCTCCATGATTTTTACATCTTCCGGCTCCTGAAATTCCGTCACCAGCGTCTTTGGCTTTTCCATACCGCTCTCTCTGGAATCCACAGGGTTGATGCAAAAGCTCTTAATGGAGGCAAACTCCTCCTCCGTGATGTCTCCCGTAATCACATAGGTGGTGGCCGTGCGGATCTCCGGCTCCTCGTCCTCCTTCAAAAACTTAACGCACTGAACGGCTGAGTCCGCCCGCTGGTCAAACTGACCGGGAAGATACTCTACGCTGAATATCCGGGAATCGGCTGCCGTCTCAAACTGCTCCTCATAGAGGAGATCCACAGGAGGCTCGGAAAATACGGTCCGGCAGGCTGCACAAAACACTTCGTCGGAAATATTCTCTACATCATAGCGGATCAGGACGCGCACTTCTGTCACACCCTCGATTCCCAGATAGCTTTTGATCTCTTCCTCTAACTCCCTTGCCTTCACTGCAAAGGCTTCCTTCTTTTCTACAAAGATTCTTCTAACACTGCCCATATCTGTCCTCCTGTTTGATACTGCCTCCACCGATGTGAAGGACAGCCCTTCATTTTCCTGCTTTGCTTAAGTATTCCTAGTATACCACATATTTCTTATGGGAACAACGATACCATAAAATAAATCTTGGCTCCATGACCATATAGAATTTTTTACCAACCCATGCTATAATGTCCAAGAAAGGAGTAACTTACTATGAAGCCTTTTCTCCAATACAAGGGTCAGCTCTTCTGCACCCTGGTTCTTTTCCTGGTCGTTTTGGCCATGCCCTTTCAGGACTATCTCGAACAAACCCTCTCCCCGGAGGCCCTGCACAGCCTTGATGGGGACAGCTCACTCATAGAATACACGGAGGAAAGCCTAACCGTCCCTGAGACAGCCGGCTCCCTCACCCTGGAAAGCGGCGCTTACGGCCTTAAAAAGGGAAGCTATCTCGTGGTTTTCAACCTCCTCGCCCATGAGGAGGGCGGCACTGTGGAGATCCGGGACCCGTTCTTTGCAAATCCGGACGGTTCCTCCGGAAGGCTTCTCTCCTCCGCCGATATTCCCGTGACAGAAGAAAGCATCCGTCTTAAGCTCACCATAGAGGAGCCCCGGGCATCCGTTCAGTTCCGGATCAACAGCAAGGGAGCCCTCAACTTCTCCTCCATCTATCTCCTGTCCGAAAAGGGCCTGTTCTCGGATCCCTATGTTTACGCCTGCCTTCTGCTCCTGGCTTCGGCCCTGTTGCTTCTCTTTCGGACCAGGCGGCAGCTCCAAAGGGAGACGCTGGTGATCTTAGGCTTTACGGCTCTATGGTCCTCCCTGCCCCTCTTTCTTCCCATGCTCCCCGTGGGAGAGCGTCTGCCTCTCTACTATGCAAGGCTTCTGAAGCTGTCGGAAATCCTGCCTGTTGGCATGTCTCCCTTAGGCCTTTATCAGCTTCTCCTGCTCTGCCTGAATTTGGCCACCACCGTATTTTCCTATGCCGCCTTTTCCCGCCTGTTCCGCTCTCAGAGCCTCGGCCTTTTGGCAGCCCTTGCCTACACCCTCTTTCCCCTCCGCCTTGCGGCTCTCTACGGGCGGGCGGCCCTCACAGAGGTCCTGATCCTTGCCCTGCTTCCCCTGCTGATCGAAGGCCTCTGCCGGCTCCTTTTCTCCGGTATCTCCCCTGCCAAAAGCCGTCCCCTTCTCCGCCCCTTCTACAAGGAGCGGCTCCTTTCCTTTGCATCAGCCCGGGAATGGAGACAGCTTCTTCTGATTCTCGGCGCCGTGGTGATGGTCTGCGCAAGCGGCAGCTATTATCACCGCCTCTTCAACGAAGCAGAGCTTCTTCACTGGAACCAGCAGATGGAAGCTCCTGGATACACACCTTTGGAAAAGGATATCTAGGCATCCTCCTTCCAGAAGTTCGCAAGAGCCTCCTTTACTCCGGAAAGACCTAAGGCCCGGCAGTCCTCCCATTCTATGGGAAACAGCTTCCTGTACTCACTGTTCAAAAACCGTTCATCCAAAAGGAGAATCACCCCCCGATCCTCCGGAGTCCGAATCACCCGCCCGGCCGCCTGCAGCACCTTATTCATGCCGGGATAGCGGTAGGCATAGGCAAAACCGTCCATGCCTCTCTCCTCATAAAAGCTCTTCAGAATCTCCCGCTCGTGGCACACAAGAGGCAGCCCCGTCCCAATCACGGCCGCTCCAATCAGAGTCTCTCCCTTCAAATCAATTCCTTCCGAAAATATCCCCCCCAGAACGCAAAAACCGAGAATACTCCCCTGTCCCTCCGGCTCCCGAAAGGCTTGCAAAAATTCCTCCCGCTCCTCCTCGTTCATCCGGGGATTCTGGATGAGGCATGTGATTTCCTCCGCCCCGGGCTGATCCAAAAAGGCCTCGTACACATCCAAAAGCATTTTGTAGGAAGGAAAAAACAACAGGTAATTGCCCTGCCTTTCCTCTGCCAGAGCCTTTAGGTACCCGGCTATGCGCTCATATTCCAGAGGAGAACGCCTGGTATACCGGCTGCTTACATCCCGCCCAATCAGCAGCAGCCGCTTATGAGTCTCAAAAGGAGAGCGGGCATAGACCGCATAGTCCTCCTTATCCCCCAGCAAATGCTTATAATAGGAAATGGGAAGTAAGGTTGCCGAAAAGAAAACGGCGCTGTTTCCCTTATCCAGACATTCCCGAAGATTCTTGGCCGTCTCCACACAGTAAAGCTTAAGCAGGAAGCGCCCCTCCTCCGTAAGCTCACTGTAAATCACATAGCTCTCGTCCAGCCTGTCATAAATACCCAGAAAATTGCGAAGCTGAAACCAGAATTCCTGCACAGCCTTTTGAAGCCCCGGCTCCTGCCCCTCCTCAAGCACGGCCTCCAGCTCTCCCATCAAAGAGAGCACCATCAGGGCAAAGCTTCCCACATCCTCATGCAGCTGATAGGTCTCACACTCCCTCTTAAGCCCCAGAAGATAGCGGTTGCACCGCTCCAGACAACGCTCCGCCCTTTTGAAGCGCCCCTTCACCATCCGCTTTACCTCCAGAAAGTCCTCCTTACAGAGGGAGGCGCTGAACATCTCCCGTCCCCGCTCCACCAGATTGTGAGCCTCATCAATCAGAAAAAGGTACTCCCCCCGAACCCCCTCAGAAAAAAAGCGTTTCAGTCGCACATTGGGATCAAAGACATAATTGTAATCGCAGATCACCCCATCCGTCCAGGTGGATACATCCAGGCTCATCTCAAAGGGGCACACCCTGTGCTTGTGGGCCTGTGCAAGCATGGTCTCCCGGTTCAGATCGTCCGGCCCTTCCGTAAGCAGCTCGTAGACGGCATCATTCACCCGATCATAGTGCCCCTTTGCATAGGGGCAGCTCTGAGGATTGCAGTCCGTCTCCTCACAGACGCACAGCTTTTCCTTGGCAGTGAGAGTCACGCTTTTTAAGCGGAGCCCCTTTTCCCGGAGAAGGTTTAAGGCGTCCTCCGCCACCGTTCTTGTGATGGTCTTTGCCGTCAGGTAAAAGAGCTTGTCCCCCAGTCCCTCCCCCATGGCCTTTACGGCAGGAAACAGAACCGACATGGTTTTTCCCACGCCGGTGGGCGCCTGAATAAAAAGGCGTTTCTTCCGGGCAATGGTCCGATAGACGCCGTGGGCCAGAGCCTGCTGCCCCTCCCGGTAAGGAAAGGGAAACTCCAGGGGCCGGATGCTCTCTCTTAAGGTCCTTCTCCAGAGAGCCTCAAACCGGGCCCATTTTTCATATTCCCCCACAAGCCCTTCAAACCACTGCTCCAGCTCCCGACGCTCATAGGGAAAATAAAAATACCTAAGCTCCTCCGTCTCCAGATTGCAGTAGGTCATCCGCACCTGAATCCGGGAAAGCTCCTGCTGCACAGCGTATACATAGGCATAGCACATGGCCTGGGCCTTGTGGACCCCCACCGGCTCCTGAAGAAGGCCAATGTCCCGGCAGACCCCCTTGATCTCATCCACCGTCACCAGACCCTCTTCCTCAAAAATCCCGTCGGCCCTCCCCTCAATCACAAGATCAAAGTCCTCCATGGACACCCGGTATTTCAGGGAAACCTCCGCCTGATACCCGGCCCCCATGCGCCTCTGGAGCTTCCGGTGAAGCCGGCTTCCCGCCTGCATGGCCTCCCGCTCCGCCCTCTTTCCTCTTCGATTGTCCAAGTCTCCGCTGCGCAGGATAAACTCCACCAGGCTGCGCACGGATATTCTGATTTTGGTCCTTGTCTCTTCCATAAAATCATTGTAACAGAACTTAAGTTCCCCTGCAAGAGGGGGGAGGGTTCAGGCGGGCGCAAAACAAACACAAGACAAGCCATCAGCCAATTTCATTGCACGAATGAGGTCCGTCATGGTATAATCTAGGAAATAATGACGAATCTTTTTAAATATCTTAGACAGGAGCCAATCTCATGCATCTTCTTAAAACATACAAGGGCCAGCTGGCAATCACAGGGATTCTCTTTTTTCTCATCCTGCTTCTGCCCTTTTCGGATCACATAGAGCGCAGCTTTTCCGCCAATGAAATCAATTATCCCGAGGATTATCTCGGCATCATTCAGTCACAGGATGGCCTCCTAACCGTCCCGGAAGGCTTGGGCTCCGTAACCCTGACCAGTGACCGCTACGATCTGAAAAAGGGCAGCTATGAGCTCTCCCTCTCCTTAAGCTCCCCAACTGCGGACGCCGTAGTGGAGGTCTGCGACGCCCTCTACATCCACCCAGACAATACCTCCGGCAAGATCCTTGCCTCAAAAACGCTTCCTCAAAGCAGCGAACAGACGCCCCTTCAGCTGTCCTTTTCCATAGAGGACTACATGACATGCATCGAGCTTCGCATCCATACCCAGGGCGCCGCAGAGTGCTCCGGCTTCACCCTGCGCTCCCAAAAGGGCCTCTATCGGGATCCGTATATCTATGGAGGTCTCCTGCTTCTTGCCTCCGCCATCCTGCTTATCCTGCGAATCCGCGGAAAGATCCAAAAGGAATCCCTGGCTCTTCTCATCCTAGCCGCCCTCTGGTCCTCTCTGCCCCTGTGCGTTCCCGGCCTCCTGAAGGGACACGATATGTTCTTCCACTACGGCCGGCTCTTCAACCTGTCGGCAGATCTCACCAAAGGACTCCTCCCCGTGCGCCTTCACGGAGAAATGTACCATGGCTTCTCCTACCTGTGCCCTGTTTTTTACCCGGAATTCTTCCTCTACCCCTTTGCCCTCCTGGGCCGGATGGGCCTGTCCCCCATCGGCTGCTATAAGCTTTTGATCCTATGCATAAACCTCGCCACTGCAGGCCTTGCCTACTACTCCTTTACCCGCCTGTTTTCCTCCCGCCGCTACGGCCTTGTAGCCGCCTTCCTCTATACCCTGTCCATGTACCGGATCATCAACTTGTACACAAGAGCCGCCGTGGGAGAGGTCCTGGCCACCCTCTTCCTCCCCCTCCTCCTCCTCGGTATGTACCGCCTCTTCCTGGGAGACTCCCGAAAATGGCACACAGCCGTACTGGCCTTCACCGCCCTGTTACAATCACACCTCATCTCCACAGAACTAGCCATCGGTTTTTCCCTTCTCTTCGGCCTGTGGAACATCCGGCACCTAAGAGAGCCCGAACGCCTCCAAAACCTTATAAAGGCCGCAGCCTTCACCCTCCTTCTAAACCTGTGGTTTATCCTCCCCCTGCTCCATCACATGGGATACTCCGTAGCCGCCTTCGGAGACGTGCGAAGCCTCGACGGCTACTCCGTCTACCCCATCCAGCTCTTCCTCCCCACAGGAGGAAACCCCACAGGAGACGCCCTGGGCCCCACCACCCTGGCAGGAGAAATGCCCTATTCCATAGGCCTTCCCCTGACCCTTGGCTGCGCACTCTTCCTCCTCATCCTCCTAAGAGAAAAAAAGCTCAAAAAGCTCGATTCCCCCCTAAAGCTAGGAACCGTCTCCCTGCTCCTGGGCCTTTTATGCCTATACGCCTCCTCAAGCCTCTTTCCCTGGAACACCCTCCAGCGCATCGGCCTCCTAAACCGCCTGGCCGGCAACATCCAGTTCGCCTTTCGCTTCCTGCCCCTCGCCTCCCTCTTCCTATGCCTCACCGCCACTGTAGGCATCTGCCGCTTCTTCACCTCTCAAAACGCAGAAAGGCTCCTCCTAGCACTCTGGGCCATCCTAGCGCTCCTAAACAGCGGAAGCTATTTAAACAGCTTCTCCACCCAGGCAGAACACTTTGTCAACTGGAGCAACCAAATGGATCACGCCATGGACACCGACGGCCTCTACCTCATCAGCGATCACGGCGAATACCTAAGCATCCGCCAAATGATGGCCCAGCCCGTCACCTTCACCCCAGAGGAAAGCGTCGCCCTCACCGCCTGCTCCCGAACAGGAACCACCGCCGCCTTCACCTACCAAAAGCCCCATGCTTCCGCTAAAGCCTATGTAGACGTCCCCTTCAACTACTACCCCCTGTTCCACGCCTACGACACCGACGGCCACCCCCTGAAAACCAGCCACGGCCAGCTAAACCGCCTCCGAGTCCATCTGCCGGAGTCTTCGGAAGGAACCGTCACCATACGCTTCGAGATCCCACCCTTCTACCACCTCGGAGACCTGATTTCACTCCTAACCGCCCTGCTCTTCCTATTTCTGTTGATGCGTCCCCGCCTCCCAGGCACCCGCTCATAACTCGTAACCTACAGGAGGGGCAGTCGGAGAATTCGCCCTCAGCCATTTCCGATATCCAGTGTCCGGCTGTTCGCGTACACCTGTCTGATATTGGCGTATTAACGTTCAAAACCGCAGGCAGGCAAAGCCTGTCAAAGCTTTCAAAACGTTAGTACGACAAGAGCAGACAGGTGTACGCGAACCGTCCGAACATCGGATATGGAAATGGCTGAGGGTGGATTCTCCGACTGCCCCTCACACAACAAAAAGAGATTGCCAAAAGCAACCTCTTCAATATCCACATCCACTCCACGCCCTAAGCCGCAGCAAACTTCTCCAAAACCCGGTTAAAGTTCCCGCTATCTCCATGACACCGAACCGTCAACACCTTGCTCAAATCCAAACTCAAAACTCCCAGTATCGATTTGGCATCAATCAGAACCCGATTATAGGACACATCCACATCAAAGTCACATTGGCTTGCTCCATAAACGAACTCCTTCACATCCTCAGTGGCATTCAATCGAATCTTCTTTTCCTTCATAATTTCATCACTCCTCACAGCCAAAATCTAACAATAAGTTTCAATGGACGTATTATGACAGCAAGCGAATTATTTGTCAATCCCGCCCGTCTTATACTCATCTTCCCCCTAGTTTCCCCCATTTTATGAAAAATATACAATTTCCCCGAACATTCCACCTATACTTTTTCCAGAATCAAAAAGACTTCCCCTTCCTCTTTCGCTCCCTGTTGAAAAAATTTGAAAAAACAGAATTTCCATCTCTTCTATTTTCTACCTGAAAATCCCTGAGTTTTTTCTAATCCAAAGCCTCAATCAGCACAAAAATCCCCGACCGCATACGGATAAGAGCCTCCTCCTCCACAATCTCATTGCTAACCCCCAGCCCCGCGCTCCCCGTGCTGGTAAAGGTATGATTATGAAGCGGATACCGAAATCCGACAAGATCCACCCCCTCCACCACCGAGGTCAGTGGAATCAGAGAAACAAAGCGCCCATACTGCAGATCCCTTCTCAAGACCGTATCCCCCCCAATAAGCCGAATCCGATTATGCGGATCCACCATACAGCACTCCACCCCCGCACGCTTCGCCAACATCATGCTCTGAACATTCCCAAGCACATGATCCAAACGGCTTCCGGTCCCCCCCAAGATCTCAATGGAGGTGCTTTGAAGCTCAAGAGCCAGCTCAATAGCAATCTGCGTATCCGTAGAATCCTTCACCGGATCAAAGCGGCGAATCTCAATCCCCTCCTGCTCCCGGTAATACTCCCACAGCCCCTCCCCGGCCGAATCAAAATCCCCCACAATATGCGTAGGCCGGATTTCATGCTCATAGAGAAATCGAAGCCCCCGATCCACACCGATGATAAAATCATAATCCTTCTGCTCACAATAAGAAAGGGCAAAATCCGGATCGATCCTGCCCCCGCTTACAATCAAAGCTCTCATGCATTCATTACCTCTAAAAAGTCCTTTACATTCTTCTCCACATCGCCGCCAAAGACCGCAGAACCGGCCACGATCACATTGGCCCCCGCATCCAGGACTGTTTTCACATTGTCCAGCTTAATTCCGCCGTCCACCTCAATGTCCATGTTCAGTCCCCGAGCCGCAATCATTTTCCGCAAATCCTGAATCTTCCGAGTGCTGCTCTCAATATATTTCTGCCCTCCAAAGCCCGGATTCACCGTCATGAGAAGAACCATATCCAGCTCCTCCAGAACATAATCAAGAGCCGTCAGAGGAGTAGCCGGATTCAAAACCACGCCTGCCTTCACTCCCTGCTCCTTGATGGAAGCAATGGTGCGGTTCAGGTGCGTGCACGCCTCTGCATGAACGGTAATGATATCGGCTCCTGCCTCCGCAAACTCCTTAATATACCGATCCGGATCACAGATCATCAGGTGCACGTCAAACACCATATCCGTAAGCCTTCGAAGAGACCGAATCACCGGAAATCCAATGGACAGACTGGGCACAAAGGCACCGTCCATCACATCAATATGCAGGTACTGGGCGCCTCCCCTCTCTGCTTTCTTTACATCTTCCCCCAAGGCGGCGAAATTCGCCGAGAGAATCGATGGTGACAGCTTGTTCATAGCTAATACCTCCTTTTATCCTTTAGCTCCTGGTACAGGCATTGATAGTTCTCATACCGCACCCGGCTGATTTTGTTCTCCAAAAGAGCCTCCTTTACCCCGCAGTCCGGCTCCTTCACATGTACACAGCCCTGAAATCTACAATAGGGCTCATAGTCCGAAAATTCCGGAAAATAGCTCTTCAGGTCTTCCTTTTCCAAATCATCCGGCAGGTAGATAGAGCTAAAGCCCGGCGTATCACAGATATAGCTCTCTTTATCCAAGGCAAAGAGCTCCGAATGACGGGTGGTATGCTTTCCCCGCTCAATCTTTCTGCTGATATCCCCTGTCTCCATGCCCGCTTCCGGCTGAAGAAGATTGATCAGGGAGGATTTTCCCACCCCCGAGGGGCCGGCCACCGTGGTGGTCTTTCCCTGAAGAAGAGCCCGCAGCTCTTCTATCCCCGTCTTCTCCTGGGCGCTGGTAAAATGGACCCGGTACCCGCCTCTCTCATAAATCTCCCGCAGGAGCTCCCGCTCCTTAAACGTTACCAAATCCTGCTTATTAAAACAGATGATCACAGGCACCTGCTGATGCTCCATGAGAATCAGGAATCGGTCCAGAAGATTGAAATTGGGTTTTGGCCTGGCTGCGGCAAAAATCACCAGAGCCTGATCCATATTGGCCACCGCCGGCCGAATCAGGGCGTTTTTCCTGGGCAGCAGCTCCTCAATATTTCCGGTTTTTTCTTCCTCATTTAACACCGTCAAACGGACATTGTCGCCCACCAGGGGCTTTACCTTCTGGTTCCGGAAAATGCCCTTTGCTTTACATTCATAGATGCCGGATTCTGCCGTGTGCACGTAATAGAATCCGGCAATTCCTTTTATGATTTTTCCCTGCATAGGTTACTCTGCCGTGCTGTCCTGTGTCTCATTCTGTCTTGGCGTCACCGGTATTGTAAAATCCGCGCCGCATTTTGTACATTTTACGGAAGCTCCCTCTTGTGAGCCGGCAGGCGCGTTATGATTTCCGTCTCCGCAGTTGGGCACATCTGCATATACTCTTACAGAAACAGTAGTTCCTTTATTCTGAGTTCCCGAATGGCTTTGCCAGTAAACCTGGCCGTTCTTGGTATAGTCCGGAGCGATATCCCCGTTGGACGCTCCGCCCCAGGACAGGCCGTCAATACCGGATATTGCATTTTTCGCCTGTTCCGCCGTCATTCCGGAAAGAGCAGGAACATTTACGGTAATCACCGGCTCCGGCCCAAGGCTCACCACAATAGTTACGGTGCTTCCCAGAGGAACCGTATTTCCGTTACCCGGGGAATAGGAAATCACATTACCCTTGGGCACACTGTCATGGTACTCCTCTGACCGGGACACCTTAAGCCCCCGGTTGATGAAGTAGTTCGTCACCGCGCTCTCACTGCTTCCATCCTTCTCCGCATTGCCGATATAGACATCCTTATTCTCTTTTCCCTTGCTCACCTCATAGCTGATGGCCGTATCCTTAGGCACCTTGGTGCCGTTCCTCACACTCTGACTGACAATGCGGCCTTCCTCCACATTATCGCTGAATACGGACTTGGCTGTGCCGGACTTGAGACCTGCGCTCTTAAGGGCGTCCTTGGCCTCTGCCTCTGTGAGGCCCTCAATCTTGGGAACGGAAACCTCCTCGTCCTCCTCCGGCCCCTTGCTCACTACCAGGCGCACCAGGCTGCCCCGGCTTGCCTTGCTCTCTCCCTTGGGCGTTGTGGAGATCACATTTCCCTTGGACACATTGTCATCAAAGGCCTCAGCCACATCCACGGTAAAGCCCTTCTCCTCCAGATCTCTCACCGCCTGATCCAGGCTCTGACCAACCACATTGGGAACCGCCATCTCCTCACCGTCCCCGCAGATATCCACAATAATGGTGGTGTTAGCCTCCACCTTGGTTCCTGCATCCACACTCTGTGCAATAATCTGG
Source organism: Lachnospiraceae bacterium (assembly GCA_022791635.1). GTDB lineage: Bacteria > Bacillota > Clostridia > Lachnospirales > Lachnospiraceae > Laedolimicola. The sequence continues at coordinate 36,160 of JAAVZL010000007.1, read as the reverse complement.
CCCGGCTCATACTCCGAGGAGGAGCGTGTCTCGCCCAGCCGAATTCCGAGGCTTAAGGTATTCAAGGCCTCCTTGGCCTCAGAGTAGCTCTTTCCCAGAAGATTGGGAACCTCCTGCTCTTCTTCCTCCTCGTCCCCGTCCAGCACATCCTCAATCTGAGGCTCCTTATCCTCCTTGGGCTTTTTCCCGGTCTTTCCGAAAATAAAAATCTTTCCGATAATAAAGAATATAATAATGACAATGATAACCGCAGCCGCAATGCCGCCGATGGTCATAATCTTTTCCAGCTTGGGATCCAGGATGCCGCCGTCATCGTCGTCATCCTCCTCGTCATCATAATCATCGTCATCGTAGTCATCATCATAGTCGTCGTCATCGTAATCGTCGTAGCCTTCATCGTCGTCGTAGTCATCATCGAAGAGCTCCTCGTCATCCTCCCCGAAATCCTCCGGATATCCGTGACGGCTCTTCCTGGGCAGGGGAATCCGCCCTGTCTCCTGCTTGATACGGGAGAGATCATCCCGGGTAATGGCAACGGTCTTGGCGCCGTCCGGCAGAATCTCCTTTACAAAATTCACATCCGGCGTAACGAGAGACTGCTTTAAGTCTGCCGTCAGCTCCGCCACGCTTGCATACCGGCGATCCGGGCTCTTCTCCGTACATTTCAAAATAATATGCTCTAAGCTTACGGGAATATCGGAAGCATAGACTCTGGGCGACACAATGTCCTCCTGCAAATGCTTGACTGCAACCACAACCGTAGTCTCCCCGTCAAAGGGCACCCGCCCGGTAACCATCTCATACATCACAATGCCCATGGAGTAAATATCGCTCTTGGCATCGCTGTAGCCTCCTCTGGCCTGCTCCGGAGATGTATAGTGAACAGAACCCATGGCGTCGGAGGTATTGGTGTTGGCAGAAACCGACTTGGCAATGCCGAAATCCGTCACCTTCACCTTTCCTTCCCGGGAAATCATGATATTCTGGGGCTTAATGTCCCGATGTACGATCTGGTTGTTATGTGCAAGCTCCAGGCCGCCTCCCATCTGGATAGCAATACTGGTGGCTTCCTTTACCGTCAGCCTGCCCTTTTTCTCAATATAGGTTTTCAGGGTAATCCCCTCTACCAGCTCCATCACAATGTAGTTGATGTTCTGCTCGTCTCCTACATCGTACACATTGACAATATTGGGATGTGCCAGTCCTGCTGCGGCCTGAGCCTCCTCCTTGAATTTGCGGACAAAATTTTTATCCTCCACAAATTCATCCTTGAGAACCTTCACTGCCACAAAACGATTCAGCTTATGATCCTTGCCCTTAAAGACCTCGGCCATGCCGCCGGAGCCGATTTTTTCCAGTATCTCATAGCGGTCTCCCAAAAACATCCCTAATCTAATCATTTCATCACCTCATCCCGTTCTACTAACACGACTGCAATGTTGTCTCTTCCGCCGTTCCGGTTGGCTGTATCCACCAGCTCCTGGACCCCGGAGCGAAGATCGGTTCTCCGCTTCAGAATTTCCAGAATCTGACTGTCCTCTATCATATTGCTCAGGCCGTCGGAGCACAGAAGCAGACACTCTCCCGGCTCCAGATACGTATCAAAAAAATCCGGATCAATCTGCCCCGACACGCCGATAGCCCTTGTGATAATATTCTTTTCCGGATGCTTACGGGCCTGCTCTCTGGAAATCTCGCCCATGCGCACCATTTCCTCTACCAGGGAGTGATCTGTGGTAATCTGTTCGATGGTCCTTCCCACTTTATAAAGACGGCTGTCCCCCACATTGGCTACGTAAACCGTATTCTCCACCACCGTGGCGGCAACCAGAGTGGTGCCCATACCCTCATAGGCCCTGGACTCCCGGGCCTTCTCAAGCAGCTTTTGATTGGCATACTGAAATGCGCTTTTAAAAATCTGTAGGGGGATTTTCCGCATACTTTTTTCGACTGCCTCCCGAACCCGGGAAACTGTATACTCTGAGGCCAGATCGCCTGCTTTATGACCGCCCATTCCGTCCGCCACCAGGAAGAGATTGGGTAAATTACCGACCGGTTTTTCTGAAATAAAAATGTAATCCTGATTGATGTCCCGACATCGGCCGACATCCTTCATTCCGTATGCCCTTACCATTTCTCTCCTCTCAATCACTCAAATATTTTCTGCGAAGCTGTCCGCAGGCGCCGTCTATATCACGGCCCATCTCTCTCCTAAGTGTAGCATTAATCCCGCATTTTTCAAGATTTTTTTTGAAATTGTCGATAATTTTTTCCCCAGGCTCTACAAAATCCCGCTCTGTAACCGGATTTACGGGAATCAGATTTACATGGGCGTGGAGGGGGCCTGCAAGGGCGGCGAGGGCAGAAGCATCCTCTCTGCTGTCATTGACTCCGGACACAAGACTGTATTCCAGGGTCAGCCGCCTGCCGGTTTTGCGAAAATATGCGGCGCAGGCATCCAAAACCTCCGAAAGCTCATAACGGTTGGCAACCGGCATCAGCTCCCGCCGCTTCTCCTGGGTGGTGGCGTGAAGAGACAGAGCCAGCGTAATAGCCAAATCCTCCTCCGCCAGCTTGTAGATGTTCGGAACAATGCCGCAGGTCGATACGGTGATGCTCCTCTGACTCACATGAAGTCCTTTCTCATGGGACAAAAGACGAAGGAAGCGCACCAGGTTGTCATAATTATCCAGAGGCTCTCCCGTTCCCATGACTACCACATTGGATACCCGCTCCCCGGACTCCCGTTGAATCCGGTAAACCTGCTCCAGCATCTCTGAGGGACGTAAGTTCCGCTTAAGCCCTCCGATAGTGGAAGCACAAAACCGGCAGCCCATCCGGCAGCCCACCTGGGAGGAAATGCACACAGAGTTCCCGTGATGATACCGCATCAGCACACTCTCAATCACATGGCCGTCTCTCAGGCGAAAAAGGTACTTGCAGGTTCCGTCCAGCTTAGATCTCTGTACTTCTACGATTTCCAAAGTTACATATTCATATTCTGTTTCCAACCATTCCCGAAATGCTTTGGGAAGATTGGTCATCTGAGAAATATCCTCTGCCAGCTTCTCATGCATCCACTGAAACAGCTGATCTGCACGAAAGGCTTTTTCTCCCCTTTTCAAGAGCTCCGCGCGAAGCTCCTCTAAGGTCAGAGATTTGATGTCTGTCTGTTCCATAAGTTTTATGTTCCTTACCAAAGAAGACGTCCATGTTATGAAGTTAAGCCCTTAAAATCTTGTAAGGGCTCCGGGCAAGAACCGCCACCTAGATCCTAAGGAATCCACCAAGCCTTGCTTGGTACCCCTTAGAATAACTCCTGACCGGGGCGGCCCTCCTCCCCTGCGCCGGTAGTCTTTGCAGGCTTAACCTAATCATGTTAAGAATCTGTCCCCTTGATTTTCCTGAATTTTGCTATAAAAAATCCGTCACAGCCGTGAACGCCCGGCAAAAGCTGAATATAGCCTTTGTCAAGGGTTTCTGCTTTTACTCCCTCAGGGATGCAATCCGTAAGGGGCACGCTCTCGAAGGGGAACTGCTTAAGGAACCATGCTGCATTCTCCTCATTCTCCTCCGGGGAAATGGTGCAGGTGCTGTAGATCAGAATCCCCCCTGGCTTTACATAGGCCTGAACCGCCGTAAGAATCCTTCTCTGAAGACTGGCAAGCTCCTTTTGCTGCTCCCGGGTCATGCGGTATTTCAGATCGGTTTTCTTTCCCAGAACCCCAAGGCCTGAGCAGGGCAGATCGGCCAGCACAATATCCGCCTTCCCCACCGATTCCTCATGACAGATGCAAGCATCCCAAGTGCACACGGACAGGTTCTCTGCGCCGAGACGCCGGGCGTTTTCCCGGATAAGCTCTGCTTTGTATTCTGTCAGGTCCCGGGCCTCCACCCAGCCTGTGCCGTGAAGCTTCTCCGCCAAATGGAGGCTTTTTCCACCGGGTGCCGCGCACACATCCATGCAGAGGTCTCCCTCCGTGGGAGCTGCCGCCTCCACGACCAACATAGAGCTTACATCCTGGACCTGAAACAGCCCCTCCCGGAATTCGGGAATGGCGCCCAGATAATCATACCCTGCAATGCGAAGGGCATAGGAAGGCCAGGCTGCCTCCGAAACGACAATGCCCCGGTCCTCCAGACGCTTCTTAAGCTCCATAGCGCTTATTTTCTCTAAATTGGGACGGATGGACAGGGGTTCCTTTTTCAAAAAGGCTCCCAGCATGCTTTCCGTGGTCTCTCTCCCATAGGCAGACAGCCAATCCTCCACGATCCATTCCGGCATGGAATAGATAACAGATAAATAGGCCACAGGATCTGATTTTTCGGGATAGGCGGCCTTATCTAAATTCCGCGCAATATTACGCAGCACTCCGTTGACAAAACCCTTAAGTCCCCGAAATCCCTTCCCCACCGCCAGCTTGACAGCCTCGTCACAGACGGCGGAAGGGGGCACACTGTCCATAAATTTTAATTGATAGACGGACATCCGCAGAATATTGCGGATCACCGGCTTCATTTTAGGAACCTTCACACTGGAAAACTGGTTGATGATATAGTCAAGATGGAGCATCCATTCCAGAGTTCCCTCTGTAAGACGGGTTATAAAGGCCCGCTCCTGCTTTCCTATATACTGGTATTTCTCAAGAGTCCTGCGAATGGCAATGTGGCTGTACTCCTCCTGCCGGGTAACCTCCATCAGGATCTCCAGCGCCAGCTTGCGACTGTTTGGCTTCTCAGTCACGATCTCTTCCTCCAAACAGGATCAAAAGACGCAGAAGAGACAAAATAGAAGCCGCCGCTGCCGCCACATAGGTCATGGCCGCCGCGCTTAATACCTTCTTCGTCTGCTTTACCTCCTCCTCATAGAGGATTCCGGAATCTCCCAAAATACGAATTGCCCGGCCGGAGGCGTCAAACTCCACGGGCAGGGTTACAATCTGAAAAAGCACCCCCAGAGAAAAGAGAAGAATCCCCAGGTTAATGAGAAAAGAGGAGCTTCCCAGAAACAGTCCCACAAGAATGATAGGCCAGGCCGCCTGGGTGCCGATATTGGCAACAGGCACCAGTCCGTTGCGGATACGCAAAGGCGCGTAAGACCGATCATCCTGGATGGCATGGCCACACTCATGAGCTGCCACGCCGATGGCTGCCACGGAAGCAGAGCCGTAGACGGAATCCGACAGACGCAAAACCTTGGTTCTGGGATCGTAGTGATCCGTAAGGCTTCCTGCAATATGCTCAATCCGCACCTCGTAAAGGCCTGCGGATCTCAAGATCCGCTCCGCAGCCTCTGCTCCGGTAAGGCCGGAACGGCTGCGGACCTTGCTGTATTTTGCATAGGTTCCCTTTACCTTGGCAGATGCCACGAGAGAAATTATCACACCGATGATCACTAAGAGGTATGTGGGGTCAAAATAGTATCCATAACCATAATAAGGCATTTTAAATCTCCTTTCCTTAATTTGCACATGCTTCTTGTGCATATAGGTATACCCATAGGGTGTTTCCTTAGCTTGCACATGTTTTTGTGCATATAGGTATACCCATAGGGTGTTTCCTTAATTCACGGCCAAAGGCTCAGCCGAGGATCGTTCCCTCCTGAAGGCGGTATCCCCGAAGAAAGGCCGCCGTATCCATACGCTTCTTTCCCTGGAGCTGGAGCTCGTTGATCTTCAACAGCCCTTGGCCGCAGGCCACATAGACAGCATCCTTTGCCACTCTCACAATCTCCCCACAGGCTTTTCCTGCGTGACCCTCCTCACATACATCCGCATCCCAAATCTTTAAGGTCTTGCCGGATAACCGGGTATAAGCGCTGGGCCAGGGATTTAACCCCCGAATCAGACACTCCAGCTCCTTTGCCGGCCGGGACCAGTTAAGCTCCCCCATTTCCTTTGTAAGCATTTGGGCATAGGCAGTGGGAGACTCTCCCTGCTTTTGGGGAATCAGGGCGCCTGCCTCCAAGCCTTCCAAAGCTTCCACACAGAGGGACGCTCCCAGAGCGCTCAGCTTTTCAAAAAGGCTGCCTCCCGTCTCCTTGGGGGAAAGAGGCACCTCTGCCTTTAACAGCATATCGCCCGTATCCAGCCCCTCATCCATCTGCATGATGGTAATGCCGCTTTTTTCTTCCCCGTCTATGACTGCCCACTGGATAGGGGCCGCTCCCCGGTACTTGGGAAGCAGGGAGCCGTGGACATTGATACAGCCGTAACGCTTCATCTCCAAAATAGACTTCGGCACCAGCTGTCCGAAGGCTGCCACCACAATCACATCCGCCTCCGTATTGCGCAACGTTTCCTCTGCTGTCTCATCCCGCAGCCTTGCTGGCTGATAAATCCGCAGATTGTGAGCCAGGGCTGCCGCCTTCACCGGCGTGGGAATGAGCTCATGGCCTCTGCCCTTGGGCTTATCCGGCTGGGAGACCACCAGGGTGATCTCATGACCTGCCCCAAGGAGGGCCTCCAGAGTCCCCACTGCAAAATCCGGCGTTCCCATAAAAATAATTTTCATTCTGTCTACTCCTCATCCTCCGGAACTACATCGTAGAGCTCACCCTCTACCTTATCCACATACATAATGCCTTCCAGGTGATCTACCTCATGGCAGATGGCCCTTGCCAGGTAACCGTCGGCCTCCACCACGTAGTGCTCCATATTCTCATCCCAGGCCTCTGCCCGCACATAGGCCGGACGTGTCACATCCCCTGCCTTTCCCGGTACACTTAAGCAGCCCTCGCCCGCCGTCTGGGTATCTCTCGTCTCCAGAATTCTGGGATTTATCATGGTGTAGGGCGTTCCGTCCACATCGATCACCACGATGCGCTTGAGAATTCCCACCTGAGGCGCCGCAAGGCCTACACCCTCCGCCTCATACATGGTGTCGTACATGTCCTCAATAAGCTCCTTAAGCTTGGGCGTAAGCTCCGGAACCTCCCGGCACTTCTTCCTGAGAATCTCGTCCCCCAGCTGTCTGATTTTTCTGATTGCCATCTACTTGTTCCTCCATTTTTAGTTCCGCAGTACCTCATTCAATACACAGTTATATAGAGATGTATTTCCGGCCACAAAAGACGTGTCCGTAAATCCATCTGGGTATTGACTGAGGTCCTGCTGTTTCCAGTTCCGCAGTACCCTGCTATTTAAAACCCATTCATGGGATTTCTGTCAAATTGGATTGTCAGCTGCTGCAATATGCTCTCTCTCTGCCAGAGAAGCTCCATCTGCTCCTTAAGCTCTGTCAAAGCCTGGGGATCTCTTCCTTTCAAGTAAATCACCTTTCGGTAGACATCGTTCACCTTGGCCACAGAGGCGTCTGCGGGACCGATCATCTGCACCCGTTTGCTCTCCGAATACTTCTTTAGATTCTCTTTCAGGTAAGCGGCCCCCTCCTCCAGACGCTCCCTCTCCTTGTCCGAAAGATAGACAGCCAAAAGAGAAGCCGCAGGGGGATACTCCATCAGTCTCCGATAACCCAGCTCCTTTTGAAAGAACTGCTCATAGTCCTGGGCCGCTGCCGCCCGGATGCTGTAATGCTTTGGACTGTAGGTCTGAATCACGGCAATTCCCGCTTCCCTGCCCCGCCCGGCCCGGCCTGCTGCCTGGGTCAAAAGCTGAAAGGTCCGCTCCGAGGCCCGATAATCATTTGTATAGAGGGACAAATCCGCTGCCAGCACCCCAACCAAGGTCACCGAAGGGAAATCGTGGCCCTTGACGATCATCTGGGTTCCCACCAGAATGTCGGCCCGGCCCTCTGCAAAAGCCTCCAAAATCCGCTCGTGACCGTCCTTGTTCCTGGTCGTGTCCATATCCATCCGAAGAACCCTTGCCTTTGGAAATTCCCTCTCTACAATCTCCACTACCTGCTGGGTTCCTGCACGGAAGGCCCCGATATAAGGGGAACCGCAGGAGGGACATTCTCTTTTCGTCTGCTCCTCATACCCGCAGTAGTGGCAGACCATCCGGCCTCCCTTGTGAAGGGAGAGAGACACATCACAATGGGGACATTTTAACACATGTCCGCAGGCTCTGCAAGAAACAAAACCTGCATAGCCTCTTCGATTTAAAAACAGCATCACCTGCTGCCCTTTCTTTAGGCGCTCTTCCATGAGGGCGCGGAGCCTGCCGCTTAAGATAGAACGGTTGCCGCTTTTTAACTCCTCCCTCAGATCCACAACCTCCACCTTGGGCAATGCCTGGCCAAAAATACGCTGTTCTAACCGATACAGACAGTATGTACCGTTGCATGCTTTTTCATAAGCCTCCACCGAGGGTGTGGCCGAGCCCAAAACCACAAACGCATCTGTCATCCGGGCCCGCTCAATGGCTGTCTCCCGGGCATGATACCGCGGCGCCGTCTCGCTTTTATAGCTGGCCTCGTGCTCCTCATCTATGACAATCATTCCCAGATTTTGAAACGGGGTAAACAAGGCGGAGCGGGGACCAATCATCACCCGGACCTCTCCCCTTCTTGCCCGCTCAAACTGATCGTACCGCTCTCCCTGGGAGAGCCTGGAATTAATGATAGACACCGCATCTCCAAAGCGCTTGTAGAAGCGAAGGGCTGTCTGAAAGGTCAGGGCAATCTCGGGAATCAGCACAATGGCTTCCTTCCCCTGGCGAAGAATACCGGCAATCAGCTCCAGATAGACAGCCGTCTTTCCGCTGCCGGTGACCCCATAGATCAGGGAGGGCCGGTCATCCCCCGCCTTCATGCGCCGCCCTATATCCTCCACAATGGCCTGCTGGGAAGCCGTCAGGTCAAAGGGGTGGGGCTCAAGCCGGGAAGCCTTGACGGGATTGCGAAACACCATGGCCGTCTCCACCCGAAGAATCCCCATCTCCTCCAGCTTATTTACCGTGGCGGTCGAAAGGTGCAGCTGCTCCGCAGCCAGTCGGTAATCAAGCTCCGGGGTATCCATAAGGGCTGCCATAAGACGAAGCCTTGCCGTCTGATGCTTCTGTTCAAAAAGCTTCAAATAAGCTTTTGCTTCCTCCAGGGAAATGGCTCGCACCAATTTCCTTCTCGTCTTCTCCTGCACCCTTTTTCGCACCGGGAGCACGGTTTTCAGGGCCTGATTCATGGTGGCTCCGTAGGTCCGGCGCATCCACTGTGCCAGGGAAATCAGCTGTCCCTCCAGAGGGATTCCCTTTTCGGCAATCTCAAGAATCGGCTTCATGCGGGAGGGATCAAATTCACACACATCCGTAAGCTCCACCACATAGCCGGTAAGGGTGCGCCTGCCGTTTCCAAAAGGGACTACCACCTGCATTCCCACCTCTAAGGTGTCTCTTAATTCCTGAGGAATCTGATATTGAAAGGCTTTATCCAGTTTTTCCATGGAAATGTCAACAATGACATTGGCATATTTGGCCCCCATCCTCCTCTTAGTCCCTTCCCTCTTTCATCTCGGCAAGCACCTCCTGAATCAGCACGCGCTCATCCATGGGATGCTTCACGCCCCGAATCTCCTGGTAGTCCTCATGCCCCTTTCCGGCCAGCACGATCACATCCCCCGGCTGGCCGTTGGCAATCACGTAGCGGATGGCCTCCTTTCGATCCGGGATCTCTACATAGGCCCCGTTTGTCTTTTGGATGCCCGTCTTAATGTCATCGATGATTGCCTGAGGCTCCTCAAACCGGGGATTGTCGGAGGTGATCACCGTCAAATCCGCCAGCCGCCCCGAAACCTCTCCCATCTCAAAGCGCCGCAGACGGGAACGATTTCCGCCGCAGCCAAAGAGGCACACCAGACGCCTGGGCTCATACTCCCGTAACGTTGTGAGAAGGCTTTCCAGGCTCATGGCATTGTGGGCATAGTCGATCATCAGTGTAAAATCATCGGATACTTTTACCTTTTCGATTCTTCCCTTGGTCTTTGCCTCCCGCAGCGCCTCCAGCATGATTTCCCTGGGAATGGCAAAGTGGCGGCAGACTGCGATGGCCACAAGAGAGTTGTAGACACTGAATTTTCCGGGAAGATCGATTTCCACATGAAAATGTTCCAGGCCGGAAACCTCATAGGCCGCACCCAGATATCCCGGACGGCTGATGAGCTCCATCCTGGAGGCCCGAAGATCTGCCTCCTTGGAAAAGCCGTAGGTCTCAAGCTCACAGGTGTGGCCCTGTAGCACCTGCATACAGTATGCATCGTCTATATTGGCAATTCCCACCTTACACTGACGGAAAAGGCGGCTCTTGCACTCCAGATATTCCTCAAAGCTCTCATGCTCTCCGGGACCGATGTGATCCGGGGCAAGATTGGTAAATATCCCCAGATCAAAGAAGATTCCAGCCGTGCGGTGAAGCTTTAAGCCCTGGGAGGACACCTCCATCACCACCACCTGACAGCCCGCGGCCACCATCTGGGCAAAGTCCTCCTGGATGGCGTAAGACTCCGGCGTGGTATTGTCCGCCGGAATATGACGCTCTCCGATAATGGTCTCTATGGTGCCGATAAGTCCCGTGCGGATGCCTGCATGCTCCAGAATCGAGCGTATCATAAAGGCTGTGGTGGTCTTTCCCTTGGTTCCCGTGATTCCGATAACCTTAAGCTTCTTTGCCGGATAGTCAAAGTAAGCCTCCGAAATCAGGGCCAGTGCATAGCGGGTATCCTTTACCAGAACTAAAGTGATTCCCTCCGGCACCTCCACCGGATGCTCTGCCACAATCACAACCGCCCCTGCCGAAGCTACCTGGGCTGCCGCCTCATGACTGTCGTAGGCCATACCCTTGATACACACAAAGATACACTCCTTGGTAACCTTTGCCGTGTTGTAGACCAAGTCGTTGACATTGACGTCTATGCTTCCGCTCATAACCTCATATTCTAATTCTTTCAGCAATTCCCTTGCTGCCCGCATATCTTTGCCTCCTATTTATAATTGAGTTCTCCCCTGGTTCCTCACTCACCTATCAGGAGCTCATAGGCCGTCCGGAAGCTTTTTCCTGCCTCCAGGCTCTGTACATCAAATTTATCTTTCAGCTCTCCCGCAAAGCCGCTGTTGTCGCATCTGCCAATCCAAGGCTCCAGACAGATAAAGGGCGCCTGCTTTCCTACCGGAGACCAGATCCCCACACTCAGGGCATCCGGGCAGCACAGTGTCACCAGGCGCGTTCCGTCCGCCTCCTCCAGGCTGACCTTTTTCACCTGTCCGTGGTCAAAAATCAGGGCATCCTGGTCAAAGGTATGCTCCTCCACCTGGTAAACTCCCTGGTTCAAAGGCAGAATCTCTGGATGCTCCACATCCACTCCTGCCGTTTTGGGGTCAATGGCTACCCTTTTTAAAGACTCCTGGCCCTCAAAGACCAGACGGCTTCCCGCATTCCGGCTTACACAGAAGCCCGGATGGCCGCCGATGGAAAAATACATAGTCTTTTCTCCGGGATTGCTTACCTTCCATTCTACTGTTACACAATTTCCATTCAGTTTATGCACAATTTCCAATAGAAAGTCAAAGGGATAAACACTGCGGCTTTCGGCATCGGAGACCAGGCGGTGGCGAATAAAGTCGTCGCCCCCGTCCACAAAAAGGAATTCCCTGTCTCTGGCAAAGCCATGCTGCCCCATAGGATACTTCTGGCCCTCGTAGGTGTAAAAGCCTCCCGTCACCTTTCCCACAAAGGGAAAGAGAATAGGTGCATGGCGATTCCAAAAGGCAGGATCTGCCGTCCAGATCACCTCGCGATCTGCCTTCTTATGATAAATGCTGCAAAGCTCTGCCCCGTGATCGCTGACAGAAACTCTCAATTCCTCATTTTCCATGACACGTAATCCGGACATTGTCTCATCCTCCTCTGATTTGATTCTGCTGCTGGCGCCCCATTGGCGGCCATGTACCCACTGTGTTTCAGTATACCACACTCTTCCCCTATTTTCCAATCCTTCCATGGGATTTTCGTTTGTCTTAAGGAGATTTTCATTTTTGTGCAATATTTTTATGGTTCTTTTAGAAAATGGACATACTTTGAACACATTTGGATATTATAATAAATGCAGATAGTTGATTTGAATATCACTATCTCCCCCCTCATAAGAAAGGAAAAGGCGTCCGGTCTCCGGGTGTCTTTTTCCTTTTAGTCCTTGCTATCTATATTTCACTTTCGCAAAAGTATATTTCTGATTTTTGATCTTGATTTCTGTATTTCTTGTGTTATAATAAGAATACACGCAGATATAGTTCATCGGTAGAACACCAGCTTCCCAAGCTGGGGAGGGGGGTTCGATTCCCCTTATCTGCTCTCAACCTTGATTTTACAAGGAAAACGGGCTGTCTCCTATCCAGGAAGACAGCCCAATTTTTGTTTTTGACATACGTCATATGCAGCACAGTTGTCATTCTGATACCATTCTTTTCCAACTTCCACAATTCTATTTTCTATTGTTTAAAGCCCTTATTTTCCGGCATTCTTGAGGCATTTGTTAGTTACCTGTCACTTACCCTCAGTGTACAAGGGTACATTGTCTTTCTTATTTCCTTTCACTAACAAAATCTCTGCAAAGTTTTTCTAAAGCCTTATACTCTAATGCAGATTTTACATACCCGGCCGATAGATCATTCTCTGCTTTTTGCTTATATAACAATCTTGCATTAGCAAGATTGTTATCTTGGTTTTTACGAATAAATATAATTTCATTCTGCACCAAATCTTTATATGTATCGTCTTTCTCATTTTCAATATCATAAAGATGCAGTTCTGATGGCGGGACTGGTATCATATGACTGATTCGCAGAGTCCCCTTTAATTCCCTTTGTCCCCTTGAATTCTTTACCACGATCCGTATAATCGGGATAATACTCTTTTTAATAACCTTTTTCTCACCGGCAATTTGGTAATCCGATTCTTTTGGTGAAGACATCGGTATGTAATAATGGTAATTTTCCAAACGCAACACTATACCAACGTACTTTCAGGTATGAACCCTCGTTGTTTCTTTGTTTGAATATACATTCGGAAATATAGCCCGCAAATAATCTATATATTCGTCTGACACACTATACAGTTTAAATTCTTCCATTCCATCCCTTTCTAAAAAAATGAGGGAGCATTACTGCTCCCTACGAGTTTAAAATCTTCCACTATCTGGCAGGAACTCTCCAAAAATAGTTTCCTATCTGTTTTTATTATATGCAATTATATCATAAAAATCAACAAAAATATTATAAAACCCTTGAAAAGAACAAATTTTCAAGGGTTTCATATTGCATATAAATAATTCCTTATCGCTTGCTAAACTGCGGAGCGCGACGAGCCGCTTTGAGGCCGTATTTCTTACGCTCCTTCAGTCTCGGGTCACGTGTCAGGTAGCCGGCCTTCTTCAGAATCGGACGATACTCCGGGTCTGCCTGAAGCAGAGCTCTTGCAATACCATGGCGGATGGCGCCTGCCTGTCCGGTGTAGCCACCGCCGTGTACGTTCACCAGCACGTCAAACTTATCGGTAGTCTCTGTCGCTGCCAGGGGCTGACGAACGATAACCTTCAGAGTCTCCAGTCCAAGGTACTCGTCGATGCTTCTCTTATTGATGGTAATATTGCCAGTGCCAGGTACCAGGTATACTCTGGCGATGGATTTCTTTCTTCTGCCTGTTCCGTAAAATCTTGAATTAGCCACTGTAGATTTCCTCCTTCCGCTCTCTCACTTAAAATGTTAATACTTCCGGCTTCTGAGCCTGATGATTGTGCTCCGGGCCAGCGTATACATGAAGCTTGGTGTACATCTGTCTTCCCAGTGGTCCCTTCGGCAGCATGCCCTTGACTGCAAGCTCTACAACCTTCTCCGGCTTCTTTGCCATCATCTCACGCAGGGTAGTCTCCTTCATACCGCCTACGTACTCGGAATGATGATAGTAAATCTTTTGATCCAGCTTTCTGCCGGTTACCTTTACTTTGTCTGCATTTACGATGATTACATAATCACCGGTATCCATATGAGGGGTAAAAATGGCTTTGTTCTTTCCTCGCAAAACCTTAGCCACCTCAGAAGCTAAACGTCCTAATGTATATCCTGCAGCGTCAACCACATACCATTTTCTCTCAATTGTTGCCGGACTGGCCATGAAACTCTTCATTGGTTTTCCTCCTGAAAATTTATATTATATATGGAAAAATGCCATTACCGGGGCTTGGATCTGGACATTTTTGCACTTCGTCGCACCAAAATATTATAGTACACTCATCCCCGTGTGTCAACCTGTTTTCTACAAATATTTTGCAGAAGTTTCGCCGCAGCCCGCCGGAACGACCATCTATTTTTCACCATACTCCATCCCCACCAGGGTCAGCCCCCTGGCCGGAGCCGTGGAGCCTGCGGCTTGCCGATCCTGCGCCGCGAGGATTGCCGGGATCTCGGCAGGTTCCCTCATTCTGCTGCCTATCTGAATCAAAGTTCCCGCAATAATCCTTACCATATTATAAAGGAAGCCGTTTCCCGATATCCGGATGCGAATCAGCTCTCCCTCCTGCTTCACATCCAGCTGGTAAATGGTGCGAACCGTAGTCTCCGCCTGGGTGTGAATGCTGCAGAAGCTTTTAAAATCATGCTCCCCCAGGAAATAAGGACAGGCCGCCCTCATCCGCTCCACATCCAGACTTCGGCGGATAAAATGCGTATTCAGCCGCTCACTGGGCAGTTCAAACTCCCGGTTTAAAATCCGATACTCGTAATATTTTGTACAGGCCCGCTTTCTTGGATGAAAATCCGCCTCCACCTCCCGGGAGCTCTGGATGCGAATATCCTCCGGCAGACGGGCGTTGAGCGCATAGGAAAACTTCTCTCCGGGCATTCGAGAAGCCGTATCAAAAACAGCCACATTTCCAAGGGCATGGACACCGGAATCGGTGCGGCTGGCTCCGATCACCTGTATCTCCTCTCCCAGAAATGCAGAAAGCTCCCGGTTCAGAACGCCCTCGATAGTCTCACCGTTCCTTTGCACCTGCCACCCACAGTAGCGGGTCCCGTCATAGGCCACCACCAACAAAATCCGCTTCATAAAACAACTCTCAAGGTCACAATCAAGGCCAGAAAGAGAACCACCACCCCATAAGCGGCATAATCTCTTTTGGCATACACAAGGGGCTTCATTTTCGTCCGGCCCTCGCCGCCGTGATAGCAGCGTGCCTCCATGGCCATAGCCAGGTCATTGGCCCGGCGAAAGGCGGAGATAAACAGCGGCACCAAAAGAGGCACCAGATTCTTTGCCTTCTGGATGAGGTTCCCGTTTTCAAAATCCGCACCTCGGGCAATCTGCGCCTTCATGATCTTGTCCGTCTCCTCCAGAAGAATGGGGATAAAGCGCAGAGCAATGGACATCATCATAGACACCTCATGCACCGGAGCCCGCAGCCGCTTTAAGGGGCTCATCAGCTGCTCCAATCCGTCTGTCAGATCGTTGGGCGTGGTGGTCAGGGTCATCACCGAGGAGCCCACAATCAGGTAAATCAAACGGATCGCCATGAAAACGGCAGTCCGAAGGCCTGTATCCGTAATTTTCAGCTTCCAGACCTGCACCAGAACCCGTTCCCCCGGTGTCAGAAACAGATTGAAAACTACGGTGATCATCAGGATCATGACAATGGCCTTCAGTCCCCGGACCATAAAGGAAAAGGGAACCTTGGAAAGCCTGATGACCGCTGCCAGAAACAGCGTGGCCGCCAGATAGCCCGGCCACCCCTTTGCCAGAAACAGGGCCACAATAAATGCCAGGGTTGCCGAAAGCTTTACCCTGGGATCCAATTTATGAAGGATAGAATCTGCCGGGTAATACTGCCCAAGCGTAATGTCTCTGATCATGATTTGTCTCCCAATCTTCCCAAAGCCCTTAATATGGTGTCCCGGGCCTCCTCAATGGTGGTGGCGTCCTCGTCCACGGAAAAGCCCCGTTCCTTCAAGGCATGCATCATATAGGTCACCTGAGGCGCCGCCAGACCGACCTGCTCCAGCTCCTTATAATGACGGAACACCTCTCTGGGCGCATTGTCAAAGAGGACCTCTCCCTGGTTCATCACAATAATCCGCTCCACATACCTGGCTACGTCCTCCATGCTGTGAGACACCAACACAATGCTGATCTTCTTTTCCTTGTGAAGCCTCTCAATCTGATCGAGAATCTCATCACGGCCCTTGGGGTCCAGTCCAGCCGTAGGCTCGTCCAGCACCAAAATCTCCGGCTCCATAGCCAGCACGCCGGCAATGGCCGCCCGCCGCTTCTGACCGCCGGACAGCTCAAAGGGGGATTGATGATAAAAGGCCTCTCCGAGCCCCACCATGGCAAGAGCCTCCTTTGCCCGCTCTTTCGCCTCCTCCTGAGAAAGCCCCTGATTCTTCGGTCCAAAACACACATCGCTTAAGACATCCACCTCAAAGAGCTGATGCTCCGGATATTGAAACACAAGCCCTACCTTGCTTCTTAAGCGGCGCATATCATAGCCTGCCCCATAGATATCCTCCCCATGGAAGTAAATATGGCCGTCTGTGGCCTTTACCAGACCGTTTAAATGCTGCACCAGAGTTGATTTTCCAGAGCCTGTATGGCCGATGAGCCCCACAAATTCTCCGTCCTGAATATCAAGGCAAATATCCTTCAGGGCATGAATCTCATATGCGGTTCCCGGACTGTACACATAATTCACATGATCTAATTTGATTGACATAATGCCTCCACCAGCTCTTCCTTTGTGAGAATTCCCTCTGGCAGATCCACCCCTGCCTTTTTAAGCTCATAGGCCAGCAGGGTTGCCTGGGGCACATTCAGACGGTAGGTTTTCAGTCTTTCCACCTGAGAAAAGATCTCCCTCGGCGTCCCCTCCATCACCACTCTTCCCTGATCCATCACTACCACCTTATCCGCGTAAATAACCTCTTCCATATAATGGGTAATGAGAATCACCGTGATCTCCTCCACCTGGTTTAAGGCCCGCACGGCCCGAATGACTTCCTTTCGCCCGTTGGGATCCAGCATGGCCGTGGGCTCGTCCAGAACAATGCATTTCGGATGCATGGCTACGACTCCTGCAATCGCCACACGCTGCTTCTGACCCCCGGACAGCTTATTGGGAGAATGGTGGCGGTATTTGAGCATATTGACGGCTTTCAGGCTCTCCTCCACACGTTCCCAGATTTCCTCTGTGGGAACTCCCATATTTTCCGGGCCAAAGCCCACATCCTCTTCCACGATGGTTCCGATGATCTGGTTATCCGGATTCTGGAACACCATCCCCGCACTCTGACGAATTTCAAGGAGGCGCTCCTCCTCTCGGGTATCCTTCCCGTCCACCCACATCGTGCCTCCCGTAGGCGTCAAAATTGCATTGATATGCTTGGCCAAGGTAGATTTTCCGGAGCCATTGTGTCCCAGAATTGCCACAAAGTCACCCTTCTGCGCCTTAAGCGTAACCTGATCCACTGCCCGGGTCACATCCGCCTCCCGGCCCTCCTCATCGTATTTTTTATACTCGTATATCAGGCCTTCTGCCTGCACCATCTCTGCTCCCATGGTTTTTCAACCTCTTCCTGCTCTCAAACGCTGCTGTCTATTGTATAATATCTTCTCTCCTTTTGCAAGTATTCGAAATCAGACTTTCGCTGTTTCCTCCTTCTTTTTCCAGGGCAGCAGTCTGTTTTATCACACTATGCTTTGTCCGCTCATCCAATGCGGCCGCTTTTTCCTCCACTGCCTGAAACAATTCCTTTTTTATCTGTTCGTAGCGCGGCTCCTTTAAAAGACCCTTCTTTTTACGAATTCTTCTATTCAATGATTTTCTATCAACTCCTTTGTCACCGTTTGATGGCAGAACGTGTCATTATTATATCACATTTACAACGTATATTCTATCTCTTTCATCGGCTTCTAACTCTTTCGCACGCTCCGCATAATATATTAATATAGAACGCATAATAACCGTAACGGAGCAATGTTTCATGTACGAAGAAAATTTTTGTATCAGGCGTATCAAAGAGCTTATGGAAAACAATCATTTCAATGCGTACCGTCTTGCCAGCAAAGCCGGTATTTCTCTTTCCACGCTTACTTCCATGTTTGATAAAAATACGGATCCCCGGGTACAAACTCTTGAGAAAATCTGCTCTGCCTGCGGTATCTCTGTGGCCCAGTTTTTTGAGCGTTCCTCCAAGGATTTAACAGAGGACCAGGAGTATCTGCTGGAATCCTACGAGCGCCTGTCTCCCTCTGCCAAAAAGCATCTGATATCCTATCTGAATTTTCTCTCCCAAGACGAACCAAATTCGCTGAAAAATTAAGCAGACAAAAATCCCATACAAAGGATGGCGCTTTTTCTTCCATCTGTGTTATACTGTATCCAAAGGCAACTGCCGTAAAAACAAAACGGAGAGGCTTTATGGACCGACATGCATATTTAATTATGGCTCATCACCAGTTCGACTTTTTAAAGGAGCTTTTGGCAGCACTGGATCATGAGCGCAACGATATCTATCTCCACATCGATCAGAAGGTTTCGGATTTTGACTTTCCGGCCTTTTCCCGGGCTGTCCAAAAGTCCGGCCTGTATTTTACCCAGCGCTTAAAGGTTCACTGGGGCGGCTACAGTCAGACGGCCTGTGAGCTGACCCTCTTAAAGGCCGCCCTTCCCGGCCGATACGCCTACTACCATCTTCTTTCCGGCTCCGACTTTCCTATAAAGCCTCAGGAAGAGATTCACCGCTTCTTCGAGGAGCACGCCGGACAGGAATTTCTCCACTTTGACAGCCCCCAGGTTCCGCCAAAGGTGAGAGAGCGCATTACCCTCTACCACTTTTTTCGGGAAAGCTCCTGCCCCCTGGCAGAGCCCACCGACATGCTTCTTACCAGGCTTCAGCGGCTTCTTGGCATAAACCGGCTTAAAGGAGAACCCGTCACCCTCCAAAAAGGTGCCAACTGGTTCAGCATCACCCACGCTTTTGCAGCGTATGTCCTGAGCAAAGAGGACTGGATCCGCAGGCATTTCCGGCACTCCGTCTGCGCCGACGAACTCCTTTTGCAGACCCTGGCCGCCAGCTCCCCCTTCATGGAGCGCATCTTTGATCCCTTCGGGGACAAGCGCTCCCTTGGAAATCTGCGCTATATTGACTGGGATCGGGGCAACGAAAACAGCCCCTACACCTTCCAGGAATCCGACGTCGAGCTCCTACGCTCCCTGCCCCACCTCTTTGCCCGAAAATTTGATCGAAACATCTTTTCTCAAAAGCGTCCAAAGGGATCTGCCGTAAAATAAGACAGCAGACATTTCCAATATCCGGTGTCCGGCTGTTCACGTACAGGCTATCTGATATGGACGGATATTGCCTTGGCAATGTCCGTCCGGAGCAGACAGAATGTACGTGAACCGTCCGAACACGGGATATGGAAATGGCTGCTGTCTTATTTTGCGGCAGATCCCTCTTCGCACTCCACACTACCCCTTAATCACCGTCCCCGCTCTCTCATACAGGGCCTCTCTTGCCTTGGTAAGCTCCGCAATCACTGCAATCCGTCCCTCTCTCCCAGACACAAAGGAAGCCCCAGCCGCCATCTTGGGCAGAATAGACGCCCGCGGAAACTGTCCCGCAGCCGCATAGGCCTCCACCTCCTCCGGCGTCACCACATCAAGCCGCTTCATCCGGTCCGTTCCATAGTTGATAGCCATCTTCTCCTGCCCCGTAAGGATCATCAAAACATCCGCATCCAAAAGCTCCGCAAGCTTTCCGCTGGCGTAATCCTTCTCAATCACCCCACTGGCTCCCTTCAGATGATGGCGCTGCCGCAGCACCGGAATTCCGCCGCCTCCGCAGGCGATCACCACCTGATCCGCATCCGACAGTACACGGATAGCATCAATCTCCACAATCTCCACAGGCTTTGGCGCCGCAACAATACGCCGATAACCCTTCTCTTCCTTTATTACAAAATTTCCCTTTTCCTCCTCCGCGGCTGCCTCCTCCTCCGTCATATACCGGCCAATCACCTTGATAGGCTCCGCAAACGCCTCATCGTAAGGGTCCACCACCACCTGTGTGATAATGGTGCTGACAGTCTTATGAATTCCCCTGGACAAAAGCTCCTCCCGTATCGCATTCTGCAAATCGTATCCGATATAACCCTGGCTCATAGCAGAGCATACGGACATGGGAGCAAAGGTATAATCCTCATGCTCCTTTCCGAATTCATTTAAGGCTGTGTGAATCATCCCCACCTGAGGCGCATTGCTGTGAGAGATCACCACTTGACAGCCCTCTTCCACCAAATCAGCAATAGCCTTTGCCGCCTCCTTCACCGCCCTCATCTGCTCCGGAAGGGTGGTTCCAAGCGCCCGGTGACCCAAAGCCGCCACTACTTTTTTTCTGTCCATCTCTTACGTCCTTTCCTACTACCTATAATTTTCCGTGCACTTCACACAGCTTCCATTCCGGTTACAGTGAAAATCATCCACAATATCATCCACCCGGGTACAGGTGCTCTTGAGAAACCGCACCGTGTGCACCACCTTAGAGGAATCTATGGGACAAATGGTCGCAAACTGCTGGGTATAAGCCCGATCCTCCGGCTCCTCCCCTTCCCCGCCTTCCTTCCAGCGGTATTTCCGGGACTTATGAAGGTCCTCCTTAAAATCGAAAGTCTCTTTTTCCATCCTCTATCTCCTTCAAATATGCTTCTGCTCTCTGTCGAATCTTCTCACTGGTTACCCGCTTTAGCTCCTCCTGAATCAGGGCCTCCCCTTTTCTCCTGGTATCCCAAGAGGCATAATCCACCAGATATTCCTTGAGCGTCATCAGCGCATTGGGCTGACAGCAGTTGGCAATCTGTCCCGATTTCACAAGCTTCATAAACCGGTCTCCCGTGCGCCCCTCCCGGTAGCAGGCCGTACAGAAGCTGGGGATCATGCCAAGATCCAAAAGCCAGCTTACCACCTGCTCCAGGGTCCTGGTATCGCTCACCTCAAACTGTGCGGAATTCTCCTCCAAAGACTCCTCCCGGGCATAGCCGCCCACGCTGGTTCGGGAGCCTCCGCTAATCTGGGATACCCCAAGCTCCAGCACCTTTTCCCGGGTTGCCCTGGATTCCCGGGTGGAAATAATCATCCCCGTATAGGGAACCGCAATGCGGATCACCGCCACAATCCGGGCGAACAATTCATCGGAAACGGCATCCTCAAAGGAGGAGGCGTCAATGTCGTCGGCATTTCGAATCCGGGGCACGCTAATGGTGTGAGGTCCAACCCCAAAGACTGCCTCCAAATGCTCCGCGTGCATCAAAAGCCCTGTAAAATCATAGCGGTAATGGCTGAGTCCAAAGAGCACTCCCATTCCCACATCGTCAATGCCGCCCTCCATGGCCCGATCCATAGCCTCTGTGTGCCAGGCATAATCGTGCTTTGGTCCGGTGGGGTGAAGCTCCTCATAATGCTCCTTATGGTAGGTTTCCTGAAACAAAATATACGTTCCGATCCCCGCCTCCTTAAGCCTCCGATAGTTCTCCACCGTGGTTGCCGCAATATTCACGTTCACCCGGCGAATGGCTCCGTTTTTGTGGCGTATCCCGTAAATGGTCTCAATGCTTTCCAGCACATAATCCAGAGAAGCGTTCACGGGATCCTCCCCGGTCTCCAGAGCCAGCCGCTTATGTCCCATATCCTGGAGAGCGATAACCTCCCGACGGATCTCCTCCTGGGTCAGCTTCTTGCGGGCAATATGTTTATTCTTAAAATGGTAGGGACAATAGGTACACCCGTTTACACAGTAGTTGGACAGGTAAAGGGGTGCAAACATCACGATACGGTTCCCGTAAAACTTCTGCTTGATTTTCCGGGCCAGATGAAACATCCGCTCAACCAGATCCGGCTCCTCACATTCCAAAAGCACCAGCGCCTCCCGATGGGAAAGGCCCCTTAACTCCTCCGCCTTCTTAAGCAGCGCCTCCAAAAGCTTACGGTTGTTCTTGTTCTCCCTGGCATACTCCATGGATGCCAGGATTTCCTGGTGATCGATAAATTCCTCTGCCTGTCTTGAAGCCGAATTGTACATGACTGATTCCTTCCTTCTATCCAAAAGCATTGCAAACAAATGTTCTTTTATGCTATACTAATACTGACCGCTTATACGAATGTTTTAAAAACCAAGGAGCCTTGTATGTCCTCTGTCATTTTCCATATCGACGTAAACTCCGCCTACTTAAGCTGGAGCGCCCTGGAAAAACTGAAAAACGGAAGCAGCGTGGATCTGCGCACCATTCCCTCCATCATCGGCGGCGACGAGAAAAGCCGCCACGGGATTGTATTGGCCAAATCCATCCCTGCCAAAAAATACGGCATTCACACCGCAGAGCCTGTAGCCTCCGCCCTTCGGAAATGCCCCACCCTTGTGATGGAGCCGCCCAATCACAAGCTCTACCGCCGCTACAGTCAGGAGATGATGAAGCTTCTCTTCTCCTTTTCCCCGGATTTGGAACAGGTATCCATTGACGAGTGCTATCTGGATTTTACACCCATCTCCCATCTGTATTCCTCGCCGGAGGAGGCGGCGGCCCTGATCCGCGATGAGATCCTTAAGAAACTTCACTTTACCGTCAATATCGGAATCGCTCCCACCAAGGTTTTGGCCAAGATGGCAAGCGATTTTGAAAAACCGGGAAAGGTCCACACCCTTTACCCTCAGGAGATCCCATCAAAAATGTGGCCTCTTCCCGTATCCGAGCTGTTCATGGTAGGACGTCGCAGCGCCGAAAAGCTTGTGGGCTTCGGCATTCAGACCATCGGAGATCTGGCGCACACAGATCCGGCCTTTCTCACTGCCCACTTCAAAAGCCACGGCCGCCTGATGTGGGAATATGCCAACGGCATCGATCCCACCCCCGTGCTCTCCCAGAAGCAGGATGCCAAGGGCATCGGAAACTCCACCACCTTAAGCAAAGATGTTACGGATCCGGAAGCCGCCAAAAAAGTACTTCTGGCTCTCTGCGAAAGCGTCTCCGGCCGCCTGAGGAAGGCCGGTCAGCTGGCGGGAACCCTCATTGTAGAGATCAAATACCACGATTTCACCAAGGCCTCCCATCAGGCTCAAACCCTCTCTCCCTGCAGCACCGCAAACGAACTCTACGCTTTGGCCTGCACCCTTTTTGATAAGCTCTGGAACGGACGGCCCATCCGTCTTCTGGGCGTGCGCAGCTCCCGTCTCATATCTGAAGGAGAACCCGTTCAGCTCTCTATCTTTGATCTTCCTATGACCAAAGAAGAGAAAAAGCCCATCACAGCCGCTCCCTCTCCCGAAAAGCTCAGGCAGCTGGATTTTGCCCTTGACAGCATCCGCAAAAAATACGGCAGTGACGCCGTCAAAAGAGGCGGGTTTTTAGAATCAACCCCTACTGATTCCTTTCGTAAATGAGGTTGAGCCCCCTTAGCAAAAGGGCATCGTCCATGTGAATCTGTTCTCTGCAATAGGGAATGATATGCTTTGCCATTCCCCCGGTAGCCACCACCCGGGGCTTAGCCCCAAGCTCCTCCCGGATCCTACCAATCATCCCGTCCACACAGCAGGCATTGCCATAGAGCACGCCGCTCTTCATACAGTCAACCGTATTGCTTCCGATGAGCTTCTTCGGCGGCTCCAGGCTGATCTTGGGAAGCTGGGAGGTGCGGCTTGTGAGGGAATCCAGGGCTACGCCCACGCCTGGCAGGATCATCCCTCCAATCACCTGGCGCTTTTCATTGACCACCGTAAGGGTGGTGGCTGTCCCCATATCGATGATCACCAGCGGGCAGCCGTACTCCTCCAGGCCTGCCACAGCTCCCACCACCAGATCCGGCCCCAGCTGGGCCGGGTTGTCAATGCGGATATCGAGACCCGTTTTCACACCGGGACCCACCACCAGCAGCTCCTTTCCAATCACCTTGGCCGCTGCATTGCGGATGGTTCCCGTTACGGGAGGCACCACGGAGGAAATGATTCCGCCCTTTAGCTCCCTTCGATCCACTCCGTAGATCTCCAACACATTTTTCACGCTGATGGCGTATTCCAGCTCCGATTTCTTCACATCCGTGTACAGACGTTCCACAAAGAGAATCTTATGCTCCTTAATACAGCCGATCACAATGTTGGTATTTCCGATATCAATTGCTAAAATCATACCTTAAGGCTCCTCACTCTGATTTTTTTCTTCCCCGTTACGCACATATCGATAGCCCTCCTCCTCTTTTAGCACCGCAAAAAGCTCCTCATAGGCCGCCGTGTCCGTGGAAAGCTGTTTTTTGCGCAGCATCCAGTTGGAATATTTCTTAATCAAATCATAGATTACCGCAAAGGTGGGCACGCCGATCACCATGCCCACAAAGCCCATCAAGCCCCCAAAAAGCAGGATGGAAAACAGCACCCAGAAGCTCGTAAGCCCTGTGGAATCTCCCAGAATCTTAGGCCCCAGAAAATTCCCGTCAAACTGCTGCAGCACCAGAATCAGAATCAGAAAATACACACACTTTAAGGGGCTGTCCGTAAGAATAATCAGCGCACTGGGAATGGCTCCGATAAAGGGCCCGAAGAAGGGAATAATATTGGTCACTCCCACAATCACGCTAATCAGCATACTGTAAGGCATCTGGAACAGGTTCATAATAACAAAGCAGAGGATTCCGATAATCAGAGAATCCAGAAGCTTTCCGTCAATAAAGCCGCCAAACACCCGATTAATATAGTTAATTTCATCCAAAATGCCATTGGCCACAGGAACCTTAAAAAAGCTGTAAATAAGCTTCTTCCCCTGGGCCGCAAACTTCTTCCTGTTCCCCATCATATAGGCTGCGGCAAAAATGCCGATCAAAATATTTTTCACCGCAACCAGGGCGCTGATAAGGCCTGCGGACACGCCGCTGACGATCACCTGCATATTGGGCAGAAGCTTGGTATTGAGCCAGGTCTGCATATTCTGGTAAGCCGTATTGATGAACTGCTCCGCATAGTTGGCCAGCACCTCATCGTCCGCCAGCTTTTGCTGAACCCAATCGCTCCATTTCACCACATTCCCGGGAAGCACCTGGACAATCCCCCGGATGCTGGTAAATACCTGAGGCAGTACCATGGCCAGGAGCAGGTAGACAATGAAAAAGCCAAACAATAGGCTCAGCCCAATCCCCAGAGCCGCAGAAAGCCGCCCTGCCCGCTCCTTCCTTATCTTCAGCCTTTCCGTAAACAGCCTGTTAAGCCGAGGCTCCACAAAATTGCACACAGGCGTCAGAAGGTAGGCAATCACCGCCCCGTAAATAAAGGGCATGAGAATTCCCTCTATGGTCCGTATTCCCTCTATGACCTGCTGAAACCGAAACAGGGCGAAGAAGAATACAATGCACAGAATAATGCCCACGGCTCCTGCCAAACTGATAAACAGATATTTCCGAAATGAATCATCCTTCATGTTCTACTTCCCCCTTGTTGTACACGTCAAAGCCGGTCATTGCCTTCGGAATGACATAGTGGCTGCCGCCCCGTCCCTTCACATCCTCAATCATCATGACCAGCAGGAAGGGCTTGCCCGTATCCGCCCCGCTGATTCCCACAAACCAGCCAAGCTCCGTGCCGTTATCATCCTCCTTGGAATCCTTAATCTCCGCTGTTCCCGTTTTTCCCGCAAGCCGGTATTCCGTGCGATAGGCCTCATGGGCCGTTCCTTCCGGATTTTCCACCACCTCATAGAGATCCGCTAAAACCGTAGCGGCCGCCTCCACAGAAAATGCATGCTCCTCAAGGAAGGTTCCCGTCTCATCTCCCGTCAAATAGGGGCGAATCATGCTTCCCTCGTTTACAAAGGCCGAATACACGCAGGCCAGATGAAGGGGATTCACCAGAACCTTTCCCTGTCCGTAGCCGCTGTCCGCAAGCTCCATGTCCGAGGCAAACTTCCCCTCATTTCCATAGACAGAAGCCTTCAGGGCAAAATCAAACTCCAATGGCTCAAGAAAGCCCAGAGCGTCAAGCCCCTTGGCAAAGGCCTCCTCCCCCATATTTACCGCCGCCTTGGCAAAGTAAATATTGTCTGAATAAATCAGGGCATTCCTAAGGTTCTTCACCGGATAATCCGTAAGGGTGGTGACCTCATAGCTGCCCCAGCCGGAATCCTTCTGCCAGCTTAAGCCCTCCTGCTTCACGTCCTCGTCCGGATCAAGGCTCCCGCTTGTGAGTCCGATGGCCGCCGTTATAGGCTTAAAGACGGAGCCGGGCACCCAGGCTGCCAGAAACCGGTTATAGAGGGGCTGAGACTCATCGTTATTCACTGCCTCCCAGGCGCTGGCGGTATAGCCCATGACGAAATCATTGGGGTTATAAGCCGGCGCACTGGCCATGGCAAGCACTGCGCCGCTTTTCGGATCCAGAGCCACTGCACAACCCTCGTCCCCCTCAAGCTCCTGGTACAGATGCTGCTGCAGCACAATATCTATAGTCAGAACCACATCCTTGCCATCCTGGGCCGGCTTCTCCAGTACCGTGCTCTTTACATCCCCCAGTTCATTGATAATCTGAATGGAATAACCGTCCCTGGGACGCAGAATATCCTCATAAATGCGCTCCGCTCCCGCCTTTCCGATTAGGCTGTTCCGGTTGTAACCCTGCCCCTTGCGCTCCTCAAGCTCCTCGGCCGTAATGCTCTGCACATAGCCGGTCAGCTGAGCCGCCTTTTCCTGAAAGGGATAATACCGCACAACCGTGTCGGTAATCATCACCCCCGGAATCTCAAGAAGCTGCTCTTTGAGCTCATAATCATCCTTGGAAACGGTGCGGATGGGAACAAAGGTGTCATCCCGAACCCAGTTGGCATTGAGCTCCTTTTCAATCCGCTCCACACTGATTTCCAGCAGTTCGGAAAAGCGGGCGATGGCCTCCTCCCGATCCGGATTCTCCGAAAGCTTGCCGGGCACCAGGCCCACAGAGGAAGCCGTTCCCTCTCTGGCCAGAGCCGTTTGATTCCGATCGTAGATATTTCCCCGCTTGGCTGCAATCGTCTTGACCCGCACCTTATCTCCCGCGTAGAGGCCCGGCAGAATATCCTGGCTGTCCCAGCTCATTTTGTAGAAGCCTTCCTCATCCTTGGTAAAAATAGCTACCGTGTCAAAGGAAAGCTCTCCGGCCAGCGTGTCCATGGTAAGGGCATACTTGACCCTCTGGGTCACCGCCTTTTTGTCCTTGTGGCCCTCCTCCCGCTCTTCAATATCCACCTGAATGTTCATGGCCTCAATTCCGCCGTAAATATTCTCATAGCGCTCCACATAGGCCGCCGCATCAATGGAGGCCTTTGCCTCCTCTGTAAGATAAGCATACATTTCCTCATAGTTCTCTTCATTTAACAACGCAATATATTCCGCAAGCAGCTCCTCAGGCTCCGGCTTCTTTCCCTTACAGCCGGCAAGAAGCGAAACGCTAAGCGCCAGGATCGCTGCTGTCCATAAACGTTTCATGCACACTCTCCTTTGTGATAAACTCCTCGTATAATGATACCATGTTCCACCCTGTGATACAAGAGGTTCACAGGGTCCCGTGATAAAGATAACGGACCGGAGTGATGCTCTCGTCTTCCGGACAAAAGACGGAAATGCTCGGCCCCTCTATCGCGTCCGTACCCATCCTGTCCGGAAGCGTTACCGTCCCGTCCGGGCCGATATAGCGGATCCCTTCGGTACTGTACCAGCTCCGCTCTCCGTAATAGAGGATTCCGTACACCTCCTGATCCCACTCTGCCACCGTATCCTCAAGGGGGATCACCCCCATTCCCGCCAAAAGAGGGGTAAGATCCTTTACCCTGTTCTCCTCGGGATCCTCCGCAGGAGGGCCCTCCCACGAATTCACATAAATTTCTATTTTGCGGGATTGGGATCGGTTATAGGAAATCAGGTAGGTGCCTCCAATCTCCTTCTCCCGGTCATAGCCCTTTACGAAGGTATCCAGAGTCAGCACGGTTCCGTCCGCTGCAAAATGCAGATTAAAGCTGTTGATGAGATACAGCTTCTCGGGAAGCTCCACCTCACTGCGAATATCCGTCAAAATTCCATCCAAACCGTCCTCATAAATATTGTCATGAACCAGGGTTACCCGGCGGGTATGCTTAAAGTCCTGCAGGACCCAGGAGAGCTTGCCGTTGTAGGGCTGGGCACTCTGATTTACGTGAAGAGCTCCCCACAGGGTAACAATCCCAAGGAGCGCCGCCATGGGAAGCCGCCAGAAATGGGTGGCAAATACCCCGCTCTGGGTCAGCATCACCTCCAGGTACTCCCGGTTTTTCTTAAGGAAGCTTTCCGTATCCAGCCACAGAAATCGATGCCCCTTAAGGAAAAGCCAGATTTGATGTTTCTTCTTCCTGTACCAGCGAATCTCCTGATAGTCAAACTCTGTACCGTCAGGAAGCCTTACCCGATTGCCTGCCAGCCAAAGCTCCTCGATCACCTGTCCGGCGCTGTTCTTTCTATATAAATAGAGTTCTATCCAATAAGCAAGCAGATACCCTGCAAAAAACAGGAGGCAGGCCAGAAGGACCGGCACATTTCTTCGAACGCCGCCGTAGCGGCAAAGCTTGGCAAAGCGATACCAGACCAGGGCATAGACTGCTGCAAACCAGGGACTTAACAGACGCCGGACAAACAAAAGCCTCCCAAGCTTTCTCTTCCATCGTTTCATCGCAATCTCCATTTTCGATTTTATTTTCGCAGCACAATGCCGTCAAAGTGCCAGGTTTCTCCCAGATCCTCCGAGTAGTAGCGCGCCTTCTCCCCGCCAAGCTCCGAGTATTCCTCCATAGACAGGTACAGATACAGCCTCTCTCCCTTCCATTCCGGCGGATAGGCCATGCTGTAGTACTGAGGCACATCCGGAAGCTCTATCCATTCCCAGGTTTTCCCTCCGTCTGCAGTCCGGTTTAAATCAGGCGTGTCGGAATCCCGAATGGTCAAAAAGCCAACCTCCGGTGTGATAAATTCCGCCCCCGTGGTCAGGGAATGAGTGCCGTCTATTCGCGGTCCTGCAACTCCCACCTCTTCCCAGGTCTTTCCTCCGTCCTTGGTGCGAAACAGGATAGTCCCCTCCTGCCATACGGTCCGATCAAAGGTCAGAACCAGGAAGCCGTTCTCATCATCCGGAAAGGACAGAAAGAGTCTCCGCACGCTGGTATAGGAATGGGTAACCACACTGGTATTCCAGGTCACTCCCTGATCCGGCGACCAACTTACGGTCACGGGGACCTCCGGGGAGCCTCCGTAGGCAAAGGCCGTGAGATCTTCCGACACCACATAGCTCTTGTCCTGAATGCCGCTTAAGGCCCCGTCCATCTCATCGCCCCGGGCAGTAAGCTTTTCCAGGGCAATGGGAAGCTCCTTCCACGTCTCCCCGTTATCCCAGGTAACCTCTGGCACCCCCATGGTTGTCCGCGCCCGGCATGAAGATCTTTGCCATAAATCCAATTCCGTAAATGCTTCAAAATCGGGAGACAGTTCTTCCTCCTCATATAGCTTTAGCGCGTCGGAAAGCTCGGCGACCCCCACCAGCTCATAGACATTTCCCTCTGTTTTTCGAATGTGAAGGGCCCACTCAAAATAGAGCTGTTCATACCCCTCATCATAGCCGGACCGTGCCCCGGGCAGCTTTCGAAGCTCCTCTGCCTCTTCCTCCATGGACACCAATTCCCGGAAGCGGACTCCATAGACAAATTCCTCCGCATCTCCCGCCAGAGGCGTACTGCTTAAAATATCCACCCTAAGACCTACGAACATCTCCGGAAGCTGCGGTTCATAGGCGCTCCCCCGCTCTTGGTTTTCATAGTACATCAGATATCGGTAAAGGAAATCCGGTATGGCTCTCCAGCATTCGTAGGGATTTTCAATCTGCCAAGGGCCCTCTGCCCGGCCTCTTTTTCCGAAGCTGCTCCGGCCCGCCGTCTGTTCCGCCAGCTGCTCATAGCCGAAGCTGCCCCGGGCAGCCACCTCTGCCATGCCTTCCAGAGCCTCCTCGGTAAAGCTCTTTGGCAAGTCGTATCCGTCGTAAATATTAATAAGAGGCTGCGGCTTTTGACTCCTGTGAATCTCTCTTGCCGTATAAAGGCCGGAGGTCAGCACAAGGGCCCCTGTCTCCACCATCAGAACCAGACAGAGGAGGGCTCCCAGATACCACGGATGCTCTCTCTCGTCCATCACCACTCCAAGTCTTGCCTTCATCACGGCCTTACTGTTGTAAAAATAGGCAGAGTGAGGGAGCTCCCGGTTCTGCCGCTTCAGACTGTCTATGAGAAGCTGTCCGTAGGCGCTGCGCTCTGCCGGCCCCTTTCCCTTAACGGCTCTCTGGTCGCAGGCTATCTCCACGTCCCGGAAGGCCGCCCATTTGAGAAGATACATCAGGGGCTGAAACCACAGAATACAGGTTCCGGCAGTAAAAAACAGCTTATACCAGATATCGCCCCGCTTCACGTGGATATATTCATGGAGGAGAATCATCCGCAGGGAAGCGCTGGAATAATACTCTCTGGGAAGCAGGACCACTTGGCTTAAAAATCCGATGACCATGGGCGTGTCCACCCCGCAGCTCTGATACATGGGAAGAGGGACTCCTATGTCTGCCTCTTTCGCCGCCTGCTGATGAATTCCCTGAATCCAGCTTTCCTCAATGGGCTCTATGCCCCGAAGGGCCTTTCTTCGAAAGCGCTCATAGGAAAAAAGCTGCCAAAGACCTGCCAGAGCCGCGCCCCCTATCCAGATGGGAGGCAGCTTTATGAAAAAAAGAGACGGAAAATAGCGGCTAAGGGGCGCCAGGATTCTGAACCACAGAAGGTGCAGTCCCCAGAAATGGGCCAGAATAAGATGAACGGCCAGCAATATCCAAAGTATCTTCCGGTATTTTGCCTGAAGCATATCTAGCGCCCTCCCTTCTTCTGATCGAGAAATTCCTGAAGTTCACTGAGATCCTGATCCGTCAGTCCCTCCCCTGCGCTTAAGGCGGTCATAAAGTTCTTTACGGAGCCCTGATACAGGCGCTTCCAAATGCTTTTGCTCTCTGCCTGAAGGTATTCCTCCCTGGTAATCAGGGCCTCATAGACGTTGCTGCGGCCGCTTTTCTCCACCTTTACAAAGCCCTTTTCCTGAAGCCGCGTCAGAAAGGTCAGGATGGTTGTGGCGGACAGGCACCTGGTGTGAGGCAGACGCGCCTCAATCTCTCCCCGGGTGACGGCTGTGCCCGCATCCCATATAATCATCATCAGTTCCAGCTCTGAATCCGGTAATCGTTTCATCTTATTGCTCTCCATTCCAGTACTGTCAGGATAGGACTGTTTCCAGTTCCGCAATCTCCTGCTTTAGCGTCTAACTTCTTCTATAAATGTAGAAGAATTCTTCTTTTATTCTACATTTGAAGAAGCTATTTGTCAAGCTGCATGACAAATGGAATATTTGGGATTATAATGGATAGAGTACGGACGGGGCTGACACAAAATAAGATATCAGCCATTTCCATATCCTATGTTCGGACGGTTCGCGTACACGATGTCTGCTCTTGTCGGACACAAAGTCCGCCAATATCAGACACCGTGTACGCGAACAGCCGGACACTGGATATCGGAAAAGTCTGATATCTTATTTTGTGTCAGCCCTTGAGACTCCTCCATCAGAAAGGAAGGTTTTGTTCTATGAAATATATTGATCTTCATGTCCATTCTACCTTTTCCGACGGAACGCTTACCCCCGCAGAGCTTGCAGTCTGCGCCGCAGAAAAAAAGCTGGCGGCCTTTGCCCTGACGGATCACGATACCACGGAAGGCATTGAGGAAGCAGAAAAAGCTGCTGCCGGGCTTGGCGTGGAGCTGATTCCCGGCATTGAGCTCTCTGCCGAATATCAGGGAAAGGATATCCATATTCTGGGGCTTGGCATTCATCCGGAGCAGACGGACTTTGCCCGGCTTCTGAAATCCTTTCAGGAAAGCCGGGAGGCTCGGAATGAGGAGATCGCAGAGCGCCTGCGGCTTAAGGGGATTGATGTCACCCTTCCCCTGCTTCGAAAGACCTACAAAAGCCAAGTGATCACCCGGGCTCATTTCGGCCGGTGGCTCTTTGAGACCCATCAGGTGGAATCCGTCTCCCAGGCCTTTGCCCTCTATATCGGCGAGGGATGTCCCTGCTTTGTCCCCAAGAAGCTCACCTCTCCGGACGAGGCGATCAAAGGAATCCTGGCCGCAGGAGGGATTCCCATTCTGGCGCACCCTCTTTTGTACCATCTGACCGAGCAGGGGCTTCAGACGCTCCTTAGGGTTCTTAAGGAGCAGGGACTTAAGGGATTGGAAGCCATCCACTCCTCCAATATGGGAAACGACGAGCAAAGGCTTCGCCGTCTGGCGCGGGAAATGGGACTTAAAATCTCCGGCGGCTCCGATTATCATGGAAAAAACAAGCCGCTGCTCCAGATGGGCAGCGGCAAGGGGAATTTAAAAATTCCCTACCACATATGGGAGGATTTGCACAGGGAGGAAACGTCCTTACCGTGAGCAGGTACAGGTATTGACCTTTCCTTTTACCCTGGCATCCGAGGAAGACATTTTTCTTATGGTGACATAGTAAGCGGTAACCACACAGACCGTGCTGCAAAGCCAGGCAGTGGATTCTGCAAAGAACAATCCGTACTCTCCCATAACCTTAGGAAGAAACAGGGCAACCGATACCCGGCCCACACATTCCAAGAATCCTGCAAGCATGGGCACCATTGTATTTCCCATACCCTGAATGGCCGACCGATATACATGCAGCGCATAGAGAATCACAAGGAGCACGCTCATAATGGTGAGATACTGGTAGGCCAGCTCCAGAACCCTGGAAGCATTGGCATCGGAGGTGGAAATAAACAGCCGCAGCAGAGATTTGCCGAACAGCAGCATTCCCGCAGAGATGGTCACGGAACAAACAGCCGCAAGCTTCACCGCACTTCTCATTCCCGTCCGGATTCGCTCCATATTTCCGGCTCCCCAGTTCTGTCCTATATAGGTGACTGTAGCAAAGCCGAAGGAAATGGCAGAGCTCTCCAGCAGTCCGTACAGCTTATTGGTAGCCGTAAAGGCTGCTATAAACAGAGATCCAAAGCCATTGATAACCGATTGGAGAATAATCCCCCCAATTACAATGGCAACATGGGATAAGGCCAGAGGCGTTCCAAGCTTCAACAGGTGCTTAAGCACCGCTCTGTCCGGCTTCCAGTCTCCCTGCTTCATATTCACCACGGGAATTTTCCCAATCATCCGAAGGCAGTAGAGGAATGCCACAAGCTGGGAAAATATGGTAGCCACTGCCGCACCCACAATCCCCCAGTGAAATCCCATCACCAACAGCAGATCCAGGCCAATATTCAGGACGGCGGCAATGATCATTCCAATCAGGGGGGTCTTTCCGTCGCCAAAGGCCCGAAGCACAGCGGCGGCCATGGTGTAAGCCATCACAATCACGGTACCTGCATACATCACGGTCACATAGGAGCGGGCGCCGTCAAAGATGTCCCCCGGTGTTTTCAAAAGCTGAAGCAGAGGACTTGCAAAAAAGGGAAAAATGACGGAAACAAAGGTTCCGATTGCCAGGCATAAAACTGCAGACATGGCAATGGATTTCCGGATGCTTTTCTCATTTCCCTCTCCGATATTCTGGGTGATCAGAACGGCAAAGCCCTGAGTCAAAAACTGAATGGGCCAAAGCACCAGCCAATAGATCCAGTCCGTAGCCCCAAGGGCCGCCAAAGCCTTAAGTCCTACCCCCTGGCCTACAATCATCGTATCCGTAATCATATACAGCTGCTGACCCAGATTTCCCAGAATCAGCGGAAGTGCAAACGAAAAAATCAGCTTCGTGGGATTTCCCTGGGTCATATCCGTAACTCTGCCGCCTGCTTCCCTGCCGGCAATTTTCTTTCCAATATGTAAAAACCGCATACTTCATTCCCCTCTTTCCTTGACATCTCGTATAGGAGCAAATATAATAATAATGACAAAATTCTATTTTGTATATAATTATAATCCTAATTTTTATAATAATTGTATCAAATCAAGGGGGAGTTATGGAGAAGAATCCGGTGAAGACCGATAAGGATCTAAGAGAATTGATTGACTATAAGGATGTTTCCTTTCCTCTGGATACCTGGGCCGATGCCTACAGCTCCTTTCCCGATTACACCCTGAACTGTCACTGGCACAATGCCTTTGAGTTCGGAACTGTAATTAAGGGGAGCCTAGATTTTTATACAGGTGAAGCCTGCTTAAAGCTGGAAAAGGATGACTGTATCTTTGTGAATTCCAACGTACTGCACATGGCAAAGCAGACCGATCCTCACGGCCCCGCGGTTATGAGCGGCGTAGGCTTTCCCCCGTCCCTCTTTCCGGACGGAAGCATTTTTCAGAAATATTTTCAGCCTGTGATGAAAATGCCTCTTCAGGGCTTCCGGATAGAGGCCGGCAATCCCCACGGCCAAAGGCTTGCCGGGATCATCAAGGATATCTGCAGGCTTTCGGATGAGGCTTACGGCTATGAGCTTAGGGCCTTAAGCCTTCTAAGCCGGCTCTGGCTGGAAACCCTGGCTTATCTTTCCGAGAAGGATCACCCTTTTGTCCTTAAAGAGACTCCCCATCACCACGGAACCATGGTGAAGCAGATGATTTCCTATATCCAGGAGCATTTTGCAGACAATATTACCATTCAGGATCTTACGGACTATGCCCATGTAAGCCGCAGTGAATGCTTCCGCTTCTTTCGGCGCTATACGGGAAAAAAGCCCATGGAATATATCAATGAGTACCGCCTGCTCCAGGCTGCCGGTCTCTTAAGAGACACCAGCCTCTCCATCTCCGAGATTGGAAGCTTCTGCGGTTTTTGCAGCTCCAGCTATTTTGGGAAGCTTTTTAAGGAGAAATATGGGATCTCACCCCTAGCTTACCGGAAAGAAGAGCCTGCAAACTAAGAGGATGCCCCAAGGCGAGACGGCAGACTTTTCCGATATCCTGTGTTCGGCTGTTCGCGTACAGGCTGTCTGATATGGACGGATATTGCCTTGGTAATGTCCGTACAGAGCAGACAGAATGTACGAGAACCGTCCGAACATCGGATATAGAAAAGTCTGCCGCCTCGCCTTGGGGCATCCTCTTAGCTCACAGACTCCATATCTTACAAACTCTACCTTGGATTTCCCATGAAAAAGAGGGCGATGGTTCCGGGGCCGGAGTGAGCTCCGATGGTGGGGCCTACGTGATTGATGACAAAATGCTCCACTCCGAAGCGCTCCCGCACCAGCCGTTCCACGTATTTTGCATCCTCCAGGCAATCGCCGTGACTGATAAAGACCTCGGGATTGTCGAAGCCCTGCATCTGCTCCCCCATCCGGTCCACCAGAGTGGAGAGAGATTTCTTTCTTCCACGCACCTTGCCGATGGCTATGAGATGGCCCTCATTGTCCACATGGAGAATGGGTTTGATATTGATCATGGTGCCCAGAATGGCCGTGGCCTTGGATACGCGGCCGCCCCGGTGAAGGTGAAACAGATCGTCCACGGTAAAGTTATGGCAGAGCTCCAGCTTGTGCTCTTCCACCCAGGAAGCCACCTCCTCCAGAGATTTTCCGGCTTCTTTTAGCTGTACTGCCTTGTGTACCAGAAGCCCTTCCCCCAGGGAGGCGCTTAGGGAATCCAGAACGATGAGCTTCCGATCCGGGAATCTGCCTTCCTCCAAAATCTCCTGTGCCGCGATCTTTCCGCTGTTATAGGTTCCGCTTAAGCCGGAGGAAAACGCAATGTAAAGCACGTCCTTTCCCTGCTCCAGACAGGCTGTAAACGCTTCTTTTGCCTGCTCGGGATTTACCTGAGAGGTGGTGGGCATGGAGCCGCCCCGCATGAGGCTGTAGAATTCTCCCACCTCCAGAGGATGATTCCGGTCATAGGTCTCCCCGTCCAGGACATAGCTCAGAGACAAGACCTCCAGCTCATGCTCTCGGATATAATCCTCCGGTAGATCCGCCATGTTGTCTGTCATAATTATATAAGTATTCATTCCGTCTCTCCTATTCCAGTCCCGCAATATCCCGCTCGACACATCTTTGCCGAGAAGAATTTCCGGCCGAAAATGCATTCGTCCGTAAATCCTTCTATGCGTCTCGGGGATATTGCTGTTTCCAGTCCCGCAATATCCCGCTCGACACATCTT
>JAAVZL010000006.1 GCA_022791635.1 Lachnospiraceae bacterium | reverse complement strand
GCACTGTCAGGGCATTGCTGTTTTATAAGTTCCACAATGCCCCTTCCAGCACCTCTCATATAGAAAGATTTCCAGCCACAGAAGCTTGTGTCCGTAAATCTTTCTGGCACTGTCGGGGCATTGCTGTTTTACAGTCGCTGCGCGACAGCACTAAAGGGTAGCGACTGTACCGTCCGACAAAAAAATATTTTTCATAAACGCAAAAAAGCTGCCACAAACAAGTCGTCCAACTCTCTGACTTTTTGCGGCAGCTTCCTGACTGCTCTACTTCGCGTAATCTGTCACTCTGCTTTCGCGGATGACATTTACCTTGATCTGACCCGGATATTCCAGCTCAGCCTCAACCTGCTTGGAAATATCTCTTGCCAGCAATACCATAGCGGCATCATCTACCTGCTCTGGAACTACCATAATACGAATCTCTCTACCTGCCTGAATTGCAAAAGACTTGTCTACGCCCTTAAATCCATTGGCGATATTCTCTAACTGTTTTAATCGATTGGTATACGTCTCCAACGTCTCTCTTCTGGCGCCCGGCCTTGCCGCCGAAATGGTGTCGGCTGCCTGTACCAGACAGGAAATCAAAGAAGTTGCCTCCGTATCCCCGTGATGCGACTCAACTGCATTGATAACAATGGCTGATTCCTTGTACTTCTTGCACAAATCAGCGCCAATCTGAATATGTGATCCCTCAACTTCGTGATCGATAGATTTTCCGATGTCATGTAAAAGTCCAGCTCTCTTGGCCATGCGCACATCCACACCAATCTCTCCTGCCAGTAAGCCTGCCAGATGAGCCACCTCAATGGAATGCTTTAAGGCATTTTGACCATAGCTGGTCCGGAATTTCATTCTTCCAAGAAGCTTAATCAGCTCCGGATGAATGCCGTGAACCCCTACCTCAAGGGCAGCCGCTTCACCTTCCTCGCGAATCATTACTTCTACTTCCTTCTGCGCTTTCTCTACCATCTCCTCGATACGAGCCGGATGAATCCGGCCATCTACAATCAGCTTCTCCAGCGCAATCCTCGCCACTTCCCGGCGGATTGGATCAAAGCCCGACAAAATTACTGCTTCCGGTGTATCATCAATGATCAAATCAATACCGGTCATCGTCTCCAGGGTCCGAATATTCCGTCCCTCTCGGCCAATGATTCTTCCTTTCATCTCATCATTCGGAAGCTGAACAACCGATATGGTTGTCTCTGCCACATGGTCTGCAGCACACTTCTGAATGGCCGTCACGACATTTTCCTTCGCCTTTTTATCGGCCTCTTCCTTTGCTCTGCTTTCAAGTTCCTTGACCAGCACAGCTGTTTCATGCTTTACATCGTCTTCAACAGTCTTTAATAGATAAACTTATGCTTGTTCGGAGGTTAAACCTGAGATTCATTCCATTTCCTGTACTCTCTTTGAGTGAAGCTGATCCACTTCTGCTGCTTTCTTCGCCAGCTTCTCCTCTTTTGGCGCATAGCTTGCCTCTCGTCTTTCCAACGCCTCCGACTTCTTATCCAGCGCTTCCTCCTTGGATAAGACTCTGCGCTCATACCGCTGAAGCTCCGCCCTGCGTTCCTTAGTTTCCTTTTCCAGCTCGTTCTTTGTCTTCAGCGACTCTTCCTTCGCCTCCAGCAAAGCCTCCCGCTTGGATCGTTCCGCAACCTTCAGTGCATCATCTATGATTTCCCTTGCCTTTTCCTCTGCGTTGCCCACTTTTTTCTCTATGGTGGTCTTACGCACATACACCGTTACAAGGGCCGTAACCACACAGCACACTGCAGCTACCAATATCGAAAGATATAACGGCACAGGAGCACCTCCTTATTTAGTTTTCATTGTACAAATACAACATTTAAATTCTATACTGTTTTTTGCATTGTGTCAAGTAAACTTGGTTTTTTTCCGTAAAAATTGTGTAGAAAGTGTGTATCAGTTCGGACGGTTCACGTACACGCTGTCTGCTTTGAGCGAACATTACCTTGAAATTTTCAAAAAACGACTTCTACCAAAACTATGATTCCATATCTTCCCTTTTAAACTCCCGCAAAATATCCTCACTGCGAAATCCCCGGCGCATCAGGAAGAGATAGAGCCTTCTCTGCTCCTCCAAGGTGGCAGTCTCCGGGGAAAAATGCTTTTTTTCCATCCATCTTCGAATCAGCAAACCCTCGTCCTGGGCTTCTGTCTCCTGACTGGCCTCCTCCAGAATGTCGCGGGAAATTCCTTTCTTATAGAGGAGCTCCTGCTCCACCTGACGGCGGCTCTTTATCTGACCACGGCTCTTTAAATAGTTGAGGGCATAGCGCTTATCGTCAATATATCCATACTGCTTCACATAGCGGATAGCCTCCTCCACAATCTCCGGCTCATAGCTGCGGCTAAGCTTTGTGCGAAGCTCCTGCTCCGTCCGATCACACCGCTCCAGAAGGTACAAAGCCCGGTGCTTTGCTCTCTTGCACTCATCCATTATTTTTCAGAAGCCGCCTTTGTCTTCTTTTCCTTTCCTTCCTCTGCGGGCTTCTCCTCCAAAACCACGGCGGAATCCAGGCCAAAACCCTCCCGCACCCGCTCCTCAATCTCCTGGCAGACTGCCGGATTCTGCCGCAGATAGGTCTTGGCATTCTCACGGCCCTGTCCGATCTTCTCCCCATTGTAGGCATACCAGGCTCCGCTCTTATTGACCACGCCCGTATTCACAGCCAGATCCAGGATATCTCCCTCCCGGGAAATTCCCTCTCCGAACATAATGTCAAACTCTGCCTCCTTAAAAGGCGGGGCAATCTTATTCTTTACCACCTTAATCTTGGTGCGGTTGCCCACCATCTCGCCGCCCTGCTTCAGGGTCTCCACCCGGCGCACATCCAGACGGATGGAAGAATAGAACTTCAGTGCCCGGCCTCCGGTGGTCGTCTCGGGATTTCCGAACATAACGCCGATCTTTTCCCGGAGCTGATTGATAAAAATCACCGTACAGTTGGACTTGCTGGTCACAGCCGTAAGCTTCCTTAAAGCCTGGGACATCAGCCTCGCCTGAAGGCCCACATGGGAATCTCCCATATCTCCCTCAATCTCCGCCTTGGGCACTAGGGCTGCCACCGAGTCCACGATAATAATATCCACTGCCCCCGAGCGCACCATGGTCTCCGTAATCTCCAAAGCCTGTTCTCCGTTGTCCGGCTGAGATATGTACAGATTGTCAATGTCCACGCCGATATTCTTGGCATACACAGGGTCCAGGGCATGCTCCGCATCAATAAAGCCGGCAATCCCGCCTCTCTTTTGAACCTCCGCCACCATATGCAGGGCTACCGTGGTCTTACCACTGGATTCCGGTCCGTAGACCTCAATGATTCTCCCCTTGGGAACGCCTCCCAGCCCCAGGGCCATATCCAGGCTCAGACAGCCTGTGGGAGTGGTCTCTATCTGCATGTGGGCTCCCTTATCTCCCAGCTTCATCACGGAGCCCTTTCCGAACTGCTTCTCAATCTGCCCCAGCGCCGCATCCAATGCTTTTAATTTCTCTTCCTTTACCATCTCATTCTCCTTATCTCAAATCCAAACATTTATTCTCGAATATTTGTTCGTTTTCTGGTTACTATACTATTCTATTTTTCTTCTTCTGTCAAGTAAAAAAGGGAAAAATGGCGAACTGCCCTAACGGATAGGTTTATCCTATCACACGTCAGGGCAGTCCTGCAAGGAGTTTATAAAAATTTAAGCTTTATACTCCTTTCATTCCGAAATCTGAAAATGCTGATAGTCCTTCAGACTCTTCCAATCCCCGCCCCAGGTAAAGCCATGCTCCGAAAACAGCTGCCAGCACAGATCCCCGTCCTTTCCAATCTTGTGAGGAAAATCTGCCTCCCGATCCGCGTAAGGCTCACTGCCTTCCGGAGAAATATGCTCCACCCCATCCGGGTAAGTCACATAGGGATTGTAAAAGGGATTGATGTCAATGGCAAGCCCATAGGCATGGCGGGAAAGCTTTTTGCTGCCCTCCACTACCCGGTAATTGAAAGCCGAAGTATTATTGTCCAGAAGAGAGGCATGGTCATCTCCGTCGTAATCATCAATGAGGCGCATCTTTTCAATCTGATATCCATTTTCATAGAGAGTCCTAAAAATCTCCAGAATCGTATCCGCAATGGACACATGAACCACAAGCTCCCCCACATGGGTCTTTTCATCAAAGCCCACGTACAACAAACGCAGATAGCGCAGATCCTCCAGGGCAATGTCCTCATTTTCCACATAGGAGACACCGTCCATCCGGGTAAATACCTCCTCCGGGATCTCCTGGGCATAGAAAAGGGCCGAAATCTCCTCCTGTGTAAGCTCCTGCTCCACAACGGTTCCGGACATACAGGTGCGGTAATCCTGCTGTTCTTGTACTTCCGTTCTCCGGGCCTCCAGCTCCTCAAGCCCCTTATTCTCTGATTCCGTATCCCCTGATTCCGCCTGCTCCGCACCTGCCGCCTGTTCCTGTTCCACCAGGCTATTCTTCCCGCTTTTGTCCTTCACACATCCACCTAACAGGCAAATGGCCATTCCTGCAATAGAAATGACCATTTTCATAGAATTCCACTTTCTCTGTTTCACAAGTATTCTCCTGCCCTGCAGCCTCCTGTTTCCAAGCGCTGCCTCAAATCTTTGCTCTTCCTCTATCTATCCGACTTTTTCCCAATATAGCCCTTTGCCTTCAAAAGCTCCGCACAGAGAACGGCTCCTCCGGCCGCGCCCCGAACCGTATTGTGAGAAAGACCTACAAACTTCCAGTCATAAACAAAATCCTCTCGAATTCTTCCGATGGAAATCCCCATTCCTCTCTCATAATCCACATCCAGCTTCACCTGAGGACGATTATCCTCCTCCATATACTGAATAAACTGCTTTGGCGCACTGGGAAGTTCAAGCTTTTGGGGCAGTCCCCGATAATTCCGAAGCTTCTCAATCAGCTCCTCCTTCGTAGCCTTTTTGCGGAACTTCACAAATACCGCCGCCGTATGCCCGTTCAGCACCGGAACCCGGATACACTGACAGGTGATCACCGGCTCCTTGGCAAGCTTGATCTCGCCATCCTCGCAGGTCCCCAGCACACGTAAGGGCTCCTTCTCGCTCTTCTCCTCCTCGCCGCCTATGTAGGGAATCACATTCTCCACCATCTCCGGCCAGTCCCGGAAGGTCTTTCCTGCTCCGGAAATCGCCTGATAAGTCGTCGCCACCACCTCATAGGGCTCAAACTCCTCCCAGGCCTTCAGGGCAGGCGTATAAGACTGAATCGAGCAGTTGGGCTTCACCGCAATAAATCCGTAACCGGTTCCCAGACGCTTCCTCTGCTCCTCAATAATCCTCACATGGTCCGGGTTGATCTCCGGAATGATCATAGGCACATCCGGCGTCCACCGATGAGCGCTGTTATTAGAAACAACCGGCGTCTCCGTCTTTGCATAAGCCTCCTCAATGGCCCGAATCTCATCCTTGGTCATGTCCACGGCGCTAAACACAAAGTCCACCTCCGCGGCAACCTTCTCCACCTCATTTACATTCAGCACCACCAGCTTTTTTACCGCCTCCGGCATAGGAGTCATCATCTTCCAGCGTCCCCCCACTGCCTCCTCATAGGTCTTTCCCGCACTTCTCTCACTGGCCGCAATGGCTGCCACCTGAAACCAGGGATGATTCTCCAGCAGAGAAATAAACCGCTGCCCCACCATTCCCGTACCGCCTAAGATGCCGACTCTCAACTTTTCACTCATTTTCATATTCTCCTCTTATTCCTTTTTCAAAAGGCTTAAAGGCCTTCCCAAGACCATCTTTTTTTCTATGTATCCTATCGCATTTTCCGCCAAAATGCAAGCATTTTATAACACTATTCCTTTCCTGCTGCCGTAAGAGCCGGATGCTCCGAAAGCCATTTCCTATTTGCCGCAAGAACCTGCTCCATCACCCTCTTCCCCGGTGCCCCCAGGGTCAAACGCTTATTCACACAGGTATCCATGCTCACCGCCTCATAGAGATCCTCCTCAAACACCGGACTGACACTCTTAAGCTCCTCAAGACTCAACTCCTCAATCGCCTTCCCCTGCTCCATGCAAAAAAGCACCAGACGCCCGATAATCCCATGAGCATCCCGAAACGGCACTCCATGATTCACCAGATAATCCGCCGCATCCGTAGCATTGGTAAACCCCTTCCTTGCACTTTCCGCCATCCGTGACTTATGGAACTTCATCGTATCCAGCATCCCCGTAAAAAGCGCCAGGCACCCCTTCACCGTATCAATCGCGTCAAAAGTCAGCTCCTTATCCTCCTGCATATCCTTATTATAGGCAAGCGGCAACCCCTTCATAGCAGTAAGCAGAGAAATCAGCGCTCCATAGACGCGTCCCGTCTTCCCCCGCACCAGCTCCGCAATATCCGGATTCTTCTTCTGAGGCATAATACTGCTCCCCGTACTAAAAGCATCATCAATCTCCACAAACTGGTACTCATTGGTATTCCAAATAATGATCTCCTCCGAAAACCGGCTCAAATGCATCATCACCGTAGAAAGAGCCGACAAAAGCTCAATCAAATAATCCCGATCCGACACCGAATCCATACTGTTAAGCGTAGGCCCCGCAAACCCCAGAAGCTTTGCCGTATATTCCCGATCCAAAGGATACGTCGTCCCCGCCAAAGCCCCCGCCCCCAAAGGACAGAAATTCATCCTTTCATAAATATCAA
The DNA here is from genome assembly GCA_022791635.1 of Lachnospiraceae bacterium. Taxonomy (GTDB): domain Bacteria; phylum Bacillota; class Clostridia; order Lachnospirales; family Lachnospiraceae; genus Laedolimicola. Next base: position 8,650 of record JAAVZL010000006.1, on the reverse strand, counting down.
AAAACCGCTGCCGGTCCCGCTTAAACATCTCAAAATAAGCCCCCAAATGATGGGCCAGTGTAATAGGCTGGGCCTTTTGCAAATGGGTAAAGCCCGGCATAACCGTCTCCGTATGCTCCTCCATCAACCGCTCAAGGACCACAAGAAGCTTCTCCACCAAACCATCCAGAGCGCACACCTCATCCCTGGCATAAAGCTTCATATCCAAAGCCACCTGATCATTCCGGCTCCGCCCCGTATGAAGCATCTTCCCAGGATCCCCAATCCTGTCAATCAACGTAGCCTCCACAAAACTGTGGATATCCTCAAATTGCTCCCCAATCTCCAGCCGGCCATTTTCCACGTCCGCCAAAATCCCTTCCAGCCCCGAAAGGATCACATCGCGCTCACCCTCCGCCAGAATCCCCTGCTTCGCCAGCATCCGCACATGAGCCATGCTCCCTCTGATATCCTGCCTATAAAACCTCTTATCAAAAGAAACCGAAGCATTAAAATCATAAACCAGCCGATCCGTCTCCTTCGTAAACCGTCCTCCCCAAAGCTGCGCCATATACAATCCCTCACCTTTCCCAAAAACCGCTTTCCATCTCTATCTTTTCAAAAGCGCTCCCTGCAAATTCAACTTTCCTCAATATAACACAGTTTCCCCCAACGTTCAAGACTCCAAAAACGTACCAACGCCTGCCTTTTCTCAGGCGCTCAAAACCCCCCGTTTTCCCTCCCCCTCAAAGAATACACACACCCACAATAATCCTGCCGATAAAGCCCATACTCCCGAGACAACTCAATCGACCTCTTATACCCATCCCGCTTCTTAAAATCACTATTCAAATAAGCCACCCCATACTCCCGAGACAGCTTCTCCCCAATCTCATTCAGTCTATGAGCATCCTTAAGAGGGCTAATCGAAAGCGTCGTCGTAAAATAATCAAATCCCCCGGCCCTAGCCATCTGCACCGCCTCCAGCATCCGCAAATGATAACACCGAAAGCATCTCTCCCCCCCTTCCGGTTCCATCTCAAGCCCTTTCGCCATCTCATAAAACCGCTCCTGCTCATAAGGCCCCTCCAGAAAAGAAATCCGATGCCTTGCCGGCAAACGTTCAATCAATGCCTCCTGCTCCCTCACCCGCTTCTCATACTCCTCTGCCGGAAAAATATTCGGATTATAATAAAACACCGTAATCGAAAAATACTCCGAAAGATACTCCAGCACATAGCTGCTGCAAGGCGCACAACAGCTATGCAGCAAAAGCCTCGGCACCCTGCCCGCCTCCCGAAGCCCAGCTATAGTGCGATCCAATTCCCTCTGATAATTCCTCTGATTCATCCATACCCACATCCTTATTTCAACACAATTGTCTCAACCACCCTGCACCGCGTCCAGATACTCCTCCAGGCAAATTCCCTGGTCCATAATCTCCTTAGCCGCCTTCTCCCCCACATACCGGTAATGCCAGGGCTCAAAAATAATCCCCGTCTCCTCCGTCTTATCCGTAGGATACCGCAGAATAAAACCATATTTCCAGCAATTCTCCTTCAGCCACTGCGCCTCTGCCGTCTGGGCCTGCTTTTCATCCAGGATCTGATAATCCCTGGCCACAATATCCACAGCCAACCCCAGATTATGCTCACTGGTACCAGGAAAAGCCACCTCCGTGCCCGCCTTTTCCCTGGCTGCCTCCCCGGTAAGACCAAGCTCCGCCGTCACCCGCCGCACCTTGTCCTCAAAGAGCGCCGTCTGCTTCTCAATGGTACGATACGCCGAGCAGACCCAAAAGTCAAGTCCCACCCTTCGGCCATCCGCCAGCATCTCCTGCAGATATCCCACAGCCCTGGCATCAAAATAATAGTGATTCTCAATCTCCGCCACAGCCGGCTCATAGCCATCCTCCACGGGATTCCATTTATTCACCAGGGTCAGCTTCCAGGACTCATCCACTTTGTCCTCTACCCCTGCTGCCAGCATCCTTTCTCCCATTCCTTCCGTCTCCGAAAGCTCCTGCTCCTCTAAAGACTGCCCGGCTGCGACCTCCGCTTTTGCATCTTCCGAACCATCCATAAAGGCTCTCTCAAACTCCTCCATAGCATCCTTTGCAAATACAATCCTCCCGCATAGTACCCCCAATAAAAAGGTAAATACACAGAAGCCCAATATTTTCCGATGCATAGCCTGCCTGCGTCTTCTCTTTTTCGATACCCTGTTTTCCTGTTCATAATCATAGTCTCTGTATCTACGCATTTTCATCACCTCGTATGTTTATCATAGAGGCGCCTTGCATCAAAAAAGCATCAAAACAAAAAATAATTTTCAAGATCCAAAAGTCACTCTAATCAGACAGAAAAGCCCCTACCACAAACACATCTTCCCAAGCCTCAAAGGTATAGTCCACTGTTCCGGCTTCATCCTCCAAAGTTACCCTGAGTGCTTTCGTTTCCTCCGGATCCAATCCCCATGCAAGGGCTGTTTTGCGTTCTGCCTCTTCCTCCGTATAGCCTTTGCGAATCAAATCCTCCACTTCCTTTTGGAAAAATTCTTCCTCCTTCCTCGGCAAATCACTCCAATATGCACTGAGGGCTGCCACCTCACAGCCCAGATACCCACTAAAGCGCCTGGAAATCTCCTCCAATTGCTCCGCAGTGATATCCAGATAATACTTTGACACTGTCACAGACGTAACGCTATATTGAACATCTGTCTCCGAGTCCCTTGCCTCCGCATAATTCCCGGGCTCCCCACGCCCCGCCCGCGTAAAGCCCAGGATTTTTCCCGTTTCGTCATCCATCCAGAAGCTCAAACTCCACCTGGGGGTCTGCACATATCCGTCCCAGAGCATAATGGACTTCTCGCTGTCCTCCATGTCCACATAAAAAGTGACGTTTGCCTCTATCACCTCCAGAAGCTCTGTATCAAAATCAAGCAGAATCTCCTCCTCTGCCAGGGTCTCCAGTTCCTTCTTTATCTGATCCTTTATGGTATCTTTATTATAATTCTTTCCGTTTACCAGGCTCAGAGTGTTAACGGTTGCCTGTCCCCTAAGCTTAAGCTTTTCCGAGAGCGTCATGGAAATCTGCTCTTTGAGCACAACCTCCCGCACCTCCTCCGTCTCGCTCTTCCCTGTCCGCTGCTCGTCCTGCCACCTCAAAACCCGGGAAGGCAAAAACAGACTTGCCCCGGTGAGAAGAAGAAAAAGCATACCTGCAATCACATAATTTTTCATAATCTGCCTCTATTCCAGTTCCGTAACACCGCTACAATACACCCTCGTCTAAATCGATTCCCAGCCACAAAGACACGTGTCTGTAAATCGATTTGTGCATTGTAGCGATGTTACTGTTTCCAGTTCCGTAACACCGCTACAATACACCTATGTCTCAATCAATTTCCAGCCAAAAAAATACGCACCATAGTCCCCTTGCCCAGAATACTTTTAAAGGTCATCGTTCCCTTGTGCTGTTTTACAATCTCCTGGCAGATAGCAAGACCAAGGCCTGCCCCTCCCTGCTGCCTGGAGCGGGACTTGTCTACCATATAGAAGGCCTCCGTAATCCGGGACAGCTCCTCCTTGGGAATGCCTTTTCCTGTATCCCGGACATAAATAGCATAGCCCTCCTCCTCCCGGCGTCCCAATAGATAGAGGGTTCCCTCCTCCTCTATGGCCTTCCGTCCGTTATCCAAAAGATTTAAGAGCACGGTTTTCATCAGATCCGGTTCCAGGAACAAGGTTGCATCCTCCACAATCACCTTCAGCACAATTCCCACCTTTTTTAAGGAGGGCTGCAGCATCCCCCGGATATCCTCTGCCATCCAGCGGATCTTCACCGGCTTAAGCTCCAGCTCCTGGTTCTTCACCACCATCAGGTTCAGCAGCTTAAAGGAGAGAGATTCCAGACGCTTTCCTTCCTTAAAAATATAGTTGGCCGCCTGGAACTGCTCCTCCTGGGTCACTGCCGTGGTCCGAAGCATGTCCGCATATCCGATCATGGAGGTCAGAGGAGTTTTCAGCTCATGGGCAAAGCTGCCGATAAAGTCCTCCTGACGCCTGGCCGCATCCTCAAGCTCCTGAAATTGCCGCTCCAGGTTATCCGCCATGTGATTAAAATCCGCAGCCAGATCTCCGATTTCATCCTTGCTTTCCATACGTGCCCGGACACTTAGGTTCCCCTCCGCAATCCTTCGGGTAGCCCTGGAGAGACGCCGCAGCGGCCACAACAGCCAGGAAGCCATCAAATAGCAGAGAATGCTCTGTACCACCAGAAGCCCCGCAAGCCACTGCCGGTAGATTCCATATTGAGAATCCCGCTCCTCAAAAAGCTCCGTTACGTCCCGAATGCTCTCCAGGTACAAAAACTGAGACTCTCCCAGACAGACCATGCTTGCAGTCAAAAGCTCATAGCCTCCCTCTGTCCTTCGCAGCATATGTCCCCGGGTAGTTCTTGTGATGGTTTCCAAGAGCCCCGTGTCCGGATTGGTCTCTGCGTTGTCATAGAGCACCTGGCCCGAACCGTCGGTGATCCGTATCCGAAGATCACTTCCTGCCATTCCGTCTACCATAGCCTCTGCCGTGCGCCGTACATTTTCCCGACTAAGCTCCTTATCCTGAATGGTGGCACTCCAATAGGCCGCAAAGGAATACTGCAGCATCCGATTTTCCTCCCCGGCATTGGCCGCCTCCCGCTCATAAGTAGATTGAAACAAAGCAGATATCAGAACATATCCGCCAATGGTGAAAATCAAAAGGCTTAAGCAAACAGTTGAAAAGCATATTTTCCAGGAAAATTTCATCTATCCCTCCAGACGGTAGCCAACCTTGTAGACTGTGACAATTTTGTCCTCCCAGCCGATTTTTTTGCGCATTCGCTGTACATGGAGATCCACCGTGCGGCTGTCCCCCATATATTCTCCACCCCAAATCCGCTCATAGATAGTCTCCCGATAGAGAGCCACATTCTTATTGCGGACAAACAGGAGCAAAAGCTCGTACTCCTTTTTGGTGAGATTAATGGTCTCGTCCCCCCGCTTTACAATCCGGGAGGAGGTGTCTATGATCAAATCGTGAACAGCGAGGATATTTTCCGTCTTGTGATACCGCCGAAGCACCGTCTCCACCCGGGCCAGAAGCTCAATGATCTCAAAGGGCTTGGTCAGATAATCGTCCGCGCCCAGCTTAAGCCCCTTAACCCGATCCGTCACAGAGGCCTTGGCCGTAAGGAAAATCACGGGGATTTCTAAGGGAGCTATATAATTCATCAGCTCGTAGCCGTCCACCTTAGGGAGCATCACGTCCAAAAGTATGAGATCGTACCTGGTTTTATCCAGGGCGTCCGCAGCCGCCATGCCGTCAAAAACACAGTGACAGGAATAGCCGGCCTTTCTTAAGTTCACGGCAATCAGATTGGAAATGGGCCTCTCATCCTCAACTACTAAAATTTCAATCATGTCTTTTCCTCTTTTTTGTCATCCTTTCGCCGACGCAAACCAACACAGCAGCTGCGGGCATATTTTACGCCAGTTTAAGCAAATCTCAATGCTGTCAAGGAAGAATTTACATCATTAGTGTATCATAGTTGCATCAAAAATGCCTCTCATTTTTGTCTTAAGACTCTTACTCTTAGAAAAGCACCATTTCCTCCTGCTCTCATAAAATAGCTATATATTACAACAGGAGGCATGCTTATGAATCCATTACTGGAGCTTTCACATGTCAGCTACTCCTACCATGAGGTAGGCGGCGAAACCCTTGCCCTGTCCGACATCTCCTTCTCCCTGGAGTCCGGCAGCTTTCTCGCAATTGTGGGGCCCAGCGGTTGTGGAAAATCCACGCTTCTATCACTGATCTGCGGCCTTCTTGAAGCGGAGGAGGGAACCATTTCCTTCCTGGGAAAGTCTTTAAAGGAGGCAGGCGCCAACATTGGATATATGCTGCAAAAGGATCATTTGTTTGAATGGCGCACCGTCTACAGCAATGTGACCCTTGGTTTGGAGATACAGAAAAAATTAACCCCCAAACACTTGTCTTCCGTGGATGCCATGCTGGAAACCTACGGTCTTTCTTCCTTCCGGGATGCCAGGCCCTCTCAGCTCTCCGGCGGTATGCGTCAGCGGGCGGCTCTGATTCGCACTCTGGCTCTGGAGCCGGATCTTCTGCTTTTGGATGAGCCATTTTCCGCCCTGGATTATCAGACCAGGCTCTCCGTCTGCGATGACATTGCCGCAATCATCAAAAGAGAGGAAAAAACAGCGATTCTGGTTACCCACGATCTGTCTGAGGCCATCAGCATGGCGGATCAGGTACTGGTGCTTTCCAGGCGGCCCGGGCGGGTACAGAGGCTGCTTCCCATCTCCTTTGCCATGGAGAACCGCACGCCTATGCGCTGTCGGAACGCGCCGGAATTCAAGGATTATTTTAATCTTATCTGGAAGGAGTTGAATACAAGTGGCTGAACCATCCCTTGCCCAGCAAAGCTTTCTGGAGCAGAGAAGGCGAAGACTTCGGGCCATTTCCTTTGCCCGCATTTTTATTTTCCTTCTCTTTCTGCTTGTCTGGGAAATGAGTGCGAGATTTCATCTGATTGATGCCTTTATTTTCAGCAGCCCCACCCGGGTCTGCCGGATGTTTGCTTCCATGACAGCCGACCATTCGATTTTTATACACATGGGCGCTACCCTGACGGAAACCCTCTTAAGCTTTCTCTTCGTCTTTCTGTTCAGCCTGCTGACTGCCATCCTGCTGTGGCTCTTTCGCAGCCTATCCAAGGTTCTGGAGCCCTATCTGGTGGTTCTCAACAGTCTGCCAAAATCTGCCCTGGCGCCTCTTCTCATTGTGTGGCTGGGAGCGAACATGAAGACCATTATCGTGGCCGGAATGTCGGTGGCCGTGTTTGGAAGTATTCTGACCATTTATACGGGATTTTCCGAGGTGGATCCGGAAAAAATCAAGCTGATTTATACCCTGGGAGGAAATCGAAGAGACGTACTTCGAAAGGTGGTTCTTCCCGGATCCATTCCCATTTTTATCAATACCATGAAGGTGAACATCGGGCTTTGCCTGGTCGGGGTGGTGATTGGAGAGTTTATCGGAAGCCGCCAGGGGCTGGGATATTTGATCATTTATGGAAGTCAGGTATTCCAACTCGACATGGTCCTTATGTCCATTGTCATTCTCTGCCTGATGGCAATGCTTTTATACCAGGCAATCAATCTTATGGAAAAGTACTGTCTGAAACGGTTTTAGAGCTTTTTCAGCAGTTTTCCCTGCTTCAAAAAAATCAGGAGATGCACCTGGCACCTCCTGGCTACATAAACCTTTATGATTGACCAATCAAAACCTTTTTCCCACAAAAGGCAAAGCCATACCTGCGTATCCGCTCCCTTGGAACCCCCTTCTCCACAAGGATGGCCTCATACTTCTTCTCCTCTATCTGCTGCAAAGCAGCCTTCACGGTATCTGCAAGCTCCCTTTCATCCTCCATATCCTGCACCTTAAATTCCAGTATCATGCCGTCATCATCCTTCTTTGGCTCCAACATCACATCATACCGTCCAAAACCGCTTTCCCGGTTAGAGGTTACCGTATAGCGGTCCGCCAAATCCACCAATAATCCCAGCACAAAGCCGTGATAAAAACGCTCCGGCTCCATAGCTTCCGAAGGTTTATTTCCAGTGTCAAAACTGCTAAACGTAGCAAGCGCTATTTTATTCATATAATAATTCATAACCTTCAAATCATCCGCCAACAGAGCCTTAACAAATTCATTATACTCTCTTCTGCTCTTACGGAACCAGTCCCGTACCATAATACAGAACATCCTCCTCACTTCACGATTGGTAAGTGTCAGCTCGTAGTCTGGCGCATCTATGGATTCCGGATCCTCTTCATAATGGAGCACTCTCAGATATCCACTGGCCAATAAAAGGCTCCAGATTTCCTCTTCATTTCCATCCAGCTCCCCATAAACAATCTGTTCCTCTATTGGCGTTATAATTGACTGACCAGAAATCAAATCTTCAAATTCCTGCTTAATGTCTACGCTTCCCTCCCGAATCAGCCTTCCCACCAGGCTGTTAGAGCTGGAATTCGCCCAGTAGGTCCCAAGCTTCCCCGTGTCCAAATAATTTATAATCGACCAGGGATTATAGATATCCGTATGCGTTCCAAAGGTAAAGCCATCATACCACCTCTTTACCTCCGGCTTTTTGTCAGACATCCCAAATTCATCCAATGCCGCAAAAACCTCCGCCTCCGTAAAACCAAAACAATCCGCATACTCATCCGAAGTAGTCGTCACCACTTTAAGATTATTTAAATCAGAAAAGATAGATTCTCTACTCACCCGCGTAATACCGGTCATAATAGCCCGTTCCAGATAAGGATTCGTCTTAAAGGCTGCGTTAAACAAACTCCTTGTAAAAGAAACCAGTTCCTCCCAATACCCATTCACATAGGCCTCCTGCATAGGCGTATCATATTCGTCCAGGAGAATAATCACCTTTTTATCAAAATATTTAATTAAAATGGTTGATTATCTCAAAAAAGCCTTGATTTACGGGCATACAAGCAGGATTTCAAGCTGAATTTACTACCAATTTACTACTTTTGAGGGAAAGAGCCTTGATATGCCGCCCGGAACCCTGCCAGCCCAGCCACCAG